>NZ_JAGPWC010000003.1 GCF_018119405.1 Massilia sp. ST3
CAGCGATGCAAGAGGGAGGCGGCAGCGCCTCCCTCGAACAGCATTGTCGGGTACGCGCGTACCGTGTATAATGCTGGATTCAGCGAGAAGTTTTCGTAGGGGTGTAGCTCAATTGGCAGAGCGTCGGTCTCCAAAACCGAAGGTCGCGGGTTCGATTCCCTCCGCCCCTGCCACCGAATTCTGGTGCCAGGCACCGAAAGAAAAAGTATGTCGAACCAATCCGTGCAAACTGTCAGCACCTCGAATGACAAGTTCAAGGTCGCCCTGGCGGTAGTTGCTACGATTGCAGGCGTTGTCGGGTTCTTTTACCTGAAAGGCCAGAACAAACCAGCCTTGGTCGCCGCCGGCGCCCTCTTGGCTGGTTTAGTTTTTGCTGTCCTGCTTTTGTGGACTTCCGCTACCGGTCGCGACTTCCTGAGCTTCGCCAAGGAATCGGTGCGCGAAACCAAGAAGGTTGTTTGGCCGACCCGTCGGGAAGCCACCCAGATCACCGGCATCGTGTTTGCCTTCGTGGTCGTGATGGCGATTTTCCTGTGGGGCACGGATAAATTGCTCGAATTCCTGTTGTACGACGTGATCCTGGGTTGGAAATAAACATGAGCGAAAACCAAGACAAGGTGCCGGGCGACGTCCCGGCACAAGACGCTGGTGCTCCCCTGAGTGTCCCGGTGAGCAACAAGCGCTGGTACGTCGTGCACGTCTATTCCGGTATGGAAAAGAGCGTGATGCGCGCCCTCACCGAGCGCATCGAGCGCGCGGGCATGCAGGAGCAGTTCGGCCAGATCCTGGTGCCGACCGAGGAAGTCGTCGAGATGCGCAACGGCTCGAAAGCCGTTTCCGAGCGCCGCTTCTTCCCGGGCTACGTCCTCGTCGAAATGGAAATGACCGACGAGACCTGGCACCTGGTCAAGAACACCAGCAAGGTCACCGGCTTCATCGGTGGCAAGTCGAACAAGCCGACGCCGATCCCGGCGCGCGAGATCGACAAAATCATGCAGCAGGTCCAGGAAGGCGTCGAAAAGCCGAGGCCGAAGGTCCTGTACGAAGTGGGCGAGCAAGTGCGTATCAAGGAAGGCCCCTTCACCGACTTCAACGGCAACGTCGAGGAAGTCAACTACGAAAAATCGAAGGTGCGTGTCTCTGTCACCATCTTCGGCCGCGCGACTCCGGTGGAGCTGGAGTTCGGGCAGGTAGAGAAAGTCTAAAACGCTTTAATCGGAGCGTCGCAGCAGCAAGGCGGAATCCGGTAAGAGGAGCCCCGCCGAGCGAGTAGTCGCGGTGGGGCGCTACTACTCAAGTCAAGATAGGAGCCATTCATGGCAAAGAAAATCATTGGCTTTATCAAGCTGCAAGTTCCGGCTGGTAAAGCAAACCCATCCCCTCCGATTGGCCCGGCACTGGGTCAGCGCGGCCTGAACATCATGGAATTCTGCAAGGCGTTCAACGCCCAGACCCAGGGTTTCGAGCCGGGCATGCCGATTCCGGTCGTGATCACCGCGTTCGCCGACAAGTCCTTCACCTTCGTGATGAAGACCCCGCCGGCAACCTACCTGATCAAGAAAGCCGCTGGCATCACCAAGGGTTCGCCGAAGCCGCATACCGACAAAGTCGGTACGCTGACCCGCGCCCAGGCTGAAGAAATCGCAAAAACCAAGCAGCCGGACCTGACCGCTGCCGACATGGACGCCGCTGTGCGTATCATCGCCGGCTCGGCACGTTCGATGGGCATCACGGTGGAGGGTGTGTAATGGCTAAGCTGTCCAAGCGCGTCAAAGAAATGAAAGCAAAAGTGGACCGTAACAAGGTCTACGCCTTCGACAACGCAGTGTCGATCGTCAAGGAATTCGCCACCGCCAAGTTCAACGAGTCGATCGACGTCGCCGTTCAACTGGGCGTGGACCCGAAGAAGTCGGACCAGGTCGTCCGCGGCTCCGTCGTGCTGCCAGCAGGCACCGGCAAGAGCGTGCGCGTCGCCGTGTTCGCCTCGGGCGACAAGGCCGAAGCTGCTAAAGCAGCCGGCGCCGACATCGTCGGCATGGAAGACCTGGCAGAACGCGTCAAGGCCGGCGACATGCCGTTCGACGTGGTCATCGCTTCGCCGGACACCATGCGTATCGTCGGTACCCTGGGCCAGATCCTGGGCCCGCGCGGCCTGATGCCGAACCCGAAGGTTGGCACCGTGACCCCGGACGTGGCTGGCGCCGTCAAGAACGCCAAGGCCGGTCAGGTCCAGTACCGTACCGACAAGGCAGGCATCATCCACGCCACCATCGGCCGCAAGTCGTTCAGCGATGAACAACTGAAGTCGAACCTGGTTGCGCTGATCGACGCCCTGAACAAGGCCAAGCCGGCCACCTCGAAGGGCGTGTACCTGCGCAAGGTCGCGATCTCGTCGACCATGGGCGCCGGCGTCCGCGTCGACCACGCTTCGATCGCTGCCTAATAGGCTGAAGACGGTGCACTAGGCACCGTCGTTCCGGCGAAGGCCGGAACCCAGGTTTGCAAGAATTAAGTCCTCGTATGCAGTACCACGGGGCAGATCTTTGGGCTGTCGGAGCAAACCACCGCTCCGGCAGGCAATCAAAGACCGTTGGGCCGAAGGCAGAGCGAGTTGTATTAGCCTGCCGGAGGTTAATAGACAAACCCAACGCAGATGGTGTACCCGAACAAGTTTTGTAGTCCACGCTGCGTGAGTTCATCCGCGTTAGATTGACTTCTTAACTTCGGACGCCGTGTTCGAACCGATGCAGACAATGTTGTCCGCATCATTTAAGGAGATTGACCGTGGGTCTTAATCTGAATGACAAAAAGGCCGTCGTCGAAGAGGTGAGCGCTAAGGTTGCAACCGCGCAAACCATCGTCGTGGCTGAGTACCGTGGCATCCAGGTTGCTCACTTGACCAAACTCCGTGCAACCGCACGCGCCCAGGGCGTCTACCTGCGTGTTCTGAAGAACACGCTGGCTCGTCGCTCGGTCGAAGGCACGCAGTTCGCCGCGCTGGCTGATTCCATGACCGGTCCGCTGATCTACTCGATCTCGGACGACGCCGTTGCTGCAGCAAAAGTCATCAATGACTTCGCTAAAACCAACGACAAGCTGGTCGTGAAAGCTGGTAACTACGCTGGTAAGGCACTGGATGTCGCCGGCGTGACCGCGCTGGCAAGCATCCCGAGCCGTGAAGTCCTCATCGCCCAGCTGCTGGGCGTCATGCAGGCACCGGTGTCGGGCTTTGCACGAGTTCTGGCTGCAGTCGCAGCACAAAAAGGCGAAGGCGCCGCTGCTCCGGCAGCGGAAGCCGCCGAAGCGTAATCGCTTCGCGACTTTTTGTTCAAGTAGAACCAATCCTGTACTACACACACACAATATTTGGAGTTTCAAATGGCAATTAGCAAAGAAGAGTTCCTGGACGCAGTTGGCGCAATGTCGGTCATGGAACTGAACGACCTGGTCAAGGCTTTCGAAGAGAAGTTCGGCGTGTCGGCAGCTGCAATGGCAGCACCGGCAGCTGGCGGCGCCGCTGGCGGCGCAGCTGCTGCTGAAGAGCAGACCGAGTTCAACGTTGTTCTGTCGGAAGTCGGCGCGAACAAGGTCGGCGTCATCAAGGCAGTCCGTGAAATCACCGGCCTGGGCCTGAAGGAAGCCAAGGATCTGGTCGACGGCGCACCGAAGACCGTGAAAGAAGCCCTGCCGAAAGCTGACGCTGAAGCCGCCAAGAAGAAGCTGGAAGAAGCTGGCGCCAAGGCCGAACTGAAGTAATACATTCGCTCCGGGCATTGTTCGCAGTGCCCAAGCGTAGGAGTCAAAGCTTGCGGAACCCGTCGGAAGGCGGGGGAAGCGGCTTTGGCTCTTTTGTCGTCCCTGCGCCAAACGTCTGTTCCACCCGTCTGGCATGCAGCAGCAGTACCGCGGTTCAGAAATATCGTATCACAGCAGTTCGGTGTCCTTTTCATCTGGCGTGAAAGTTCGAGGCTTCAGGCCTTGCGTGTGGTTTCTTAGTGACGTAGAGCAACCACTGGCAATTCCTGAATTCTCATCCTTTCTGTCACTCACGGAGTGTCCATGCACTACTCATTTACTGAGAAGAAGCGCATTCGCAAGTCGTTCGCGAAGCGCGCCAACGTTCACAACGTTCCCTACCTGCTGGCTACCCAGCTGGAATCCTACGAGAACTTCCTGCAAGCAGACTCCGTCCCCTCCGTCCGGAAGAACGAAGGCCTGCAGTCGGCCTTCACCTCGATCTTCCCGATCGTGTCGCACAACGGTTTCGCTCGCCTCGAATTCCTGTCCTATGTCCTGGGCGACCCCGCGTTTGACGTGAAAGAGTGCCAACAGCGTGGCCTGACCTTCGCGTCGCCGCTGCGCGCCAAGGTACGTCTGGTGATCCTGGACAAGGAATCGCCGACCAAGCCGGTCGTCAAGGAAATGAAAGAGCAGGAAGTCTACATGGGCGAACTGCCCCTGATGACCACCAACGGCTCCTTCGTGATCAACGGCACCGAGCGTGTCATCGTCTCGCAGCTGCACCGTTCGCCGGGCGTGTTCTTCGAGCACGACCGCGGCAAGACCCACTCGTCGGGCAAGCTGCTGTTCTCGGCGCGTATCATTCCTTACCGCGGCTCGTGGCTGGACTTCGAGTTCGACCCGAAGGACATCCTGTTCTTCCGCGTCGACCGCCGCCGCAAGATGCCGGTGACGATCCTGCTGAAGGCCATCGGCATGACGCCGGAACAGATCCTGGCGAACTTCTTCGTCTTCGACAACTTCACCCTCCGCAATGAAGGCGGCGAGCTGGAGTTCGTGTCCGAACGCCTGCGCGGCGAAGTCGCGCGCTTCGACATCGTCGATCCGAAGTCGGGCAAGACCATCGTGACCAAGGACAAGCGCATCAATGCCAAGCATGTGCGCGACATCGAAGCCGCCGGCATCAAGAGCATCTCCGTGCCGGAAGACTACCTGCTGGGCCGCGTGCTGGCGCGCAACATCGTCGACCAGGACACCGGCGAGATCATCGCCAGCGCCAACGACGAGCTGACCGACGAAGTGCTGGGCAAGCTGCGCGACGCCAGCGTGACCGACATCCAGACGCTCTACACGAACGACCTGGACCAGGGCGCCTACATCTCGCAGACCCTGCGCACCGACGACACCGCCGACCAGACCGCCGCTCGCGTCGCGATCTACCGCATGATGCGTCCTGGCGAACCGCCGACCGAAGAATCGGTGGAAGCCCTGTTCAACGGCCTGTTCTACAGCGCCGAGCGCTACGACCTGTCGGCCGTGGGCCGCATGAAGTTCAACCGCCGCATCGGCCGTGACGAACTGACCGGCGACATGACCCTGTCGAACGACGACATCCTGGCCGTGATCAAGATCCTGGTCGAGCTGCGCAATGGCCGCGGCGAAGTCGACGACATCGACCACCTGGGCAACCGCCGCGTGCGTTGCGTGGGCGAACTGGCCGAAAACCAGTTCCGCGCAGGCCTGGTGCGCGTCGAGCGCGCCGTCAAGGAACGCCTCGGCCAGGCCGAAGCGGACAACCTGATGCCGCACGACCTGATCAACAGCAAGCCGATCTCGGCCGCGATCCGCGAATTCTTCGGTTCGTCGCAGCTGTCGCAGTTCATGGACCAGACCAACCCGCTGTCGGAAGTCACCCACAAGCGCCGCGTCTCGGCCCTGGGCCCGGGCGGCCTGACCCGCGAACGCGCCGGCTTCGAGGTGCGCGACGTGCACCCGACCCACTATGGCCGCGTGTGCCCGATCGAAACGCCTGAAGGCCCGAACATCGGCCTGATCAACTCGCTGGCACTGTACGCCCGCCTGAACGAATACGGCTTCCTGGAGACCCCGTACCGCAAGGTCGAAGGTTCGAAGGTCACCGACCAGATCCACTACCTGTCGGCGATCGAAGAAGGCCGCTACATCATTGCCCAGGCTAACGCCAAGATCAATGACGAAGGCCAGCTGATCGACGAGCTGGTGTCGGCCCGCGAAGCCGGCGAGACCATCCTGGTGTCGCCGGAACGCATCCAGTACATGGACGTGGCGCCGGGCCAGATCGTGTCGGTTGCAGCTTCCTTGATTCCGTTCCTCGAGCACGATGACGCGAACCGTGCACTGATGGGCGCCAACATGCAGCGCCAGGCCGTGCCTTGCCTGCGTCCGGAAAAAGCCGTGGTCGGCACCGGCATCGAGCGCACCGTGGCGGTCGACTCGGGCACCACCGTGCAGGCCCTGCGCGGCGGCGTGGTCGACTACATCGACGCCGGCCGCGTGGTGATCCGCGTGAACGACGACGAGGCGCAGGCCGGCGAAGTCGGCGTGGACATCTACAACCTGATCAAGTACACCCGTTCGAACCAAAACACCAACATCAACCAGCGTCCGATCGTGCAAGTGGGCGACCGCGTGGCCCGTGGCGACGTGATCGCCGACGGCGCATCGACCGACCTGGGCGAACTGGCACTGGGCCAGAACATGCTGGTGGCCTTCATGCCGTGGAACGGCCTGAACTTCGAAGACTCGATCCTGATCTCGGAAAACGTGGTCAAGGACGACCGCTACACCTCGATCCACATCGAGGAACTGAGCGTCGTCGCACGCGACACCAAGCTGGGCGCGGAAGAAATCACCCGCGACATCTCGAACCTGGCCGAGAACCAGCTGGCTCGCCTGGACGAGTCGGGCATCGTCTACATCGGCGCCGAAGTGCAAGCCGGCGACGTGCTGGTCGGTAAGGTCACCCCGAAGGGCGAGACCCAGCTGACTCCGGAAGAAAAGCTGCTGCGCGCGATCTTCGGCGAAAAAGCGTCCGACGTGAAAGACACCTCGCTGCGCGTGCCGTCGGGCATGGTCGGCACCGTCATCGACGTGCAGGTCTTCACCCGCGAAGGCATCCAGCGCGACAAGCGCGCCCAGCAGATCATCGACGACGAGCTGAAGCGCTACCGCCTGGACCTGAACGACCAGATGCGTATCGTGGAGGGCGACGCCTTCCAGCGTCTGGAGCGTATGCTGGTCGGTAAGGTCGTCAACGGCGGTCCGAAGAAACTGGCGAAGGGCGCCGCGATCACCGCGGAATACCTGGCCGACCTGGACAAGTTCCACTGGTTCGACATCCGCCCGGCGGACGACGACACCGCCAACGCGCTGGAAGCGATCAAGGAATCGATCAACGAGAAGCGCCACCAGTTCGACCTGGCCTTCGAAGAGAAGCGCAAGAAGCTCACCCAAGGCGACGAGCTGCAGCCTGGCGTGCAGAAGATGGTCAAGGTCTACCTGGCCGTCAAGCGCCGCCTGCAGTCGGGCGACAAGATGGCGGGCCGCCACGGTAACAAGGGTGTGGTCTCGCGTATCGTGCCGGTGGAAGACATGCCGTTCATGGCCGACGGCCGTCCGGCAGACGTCGTGCTGAACCCGCTGGGCGTGCCGTCGCGTATGAACGTCGGCCAGATCCTGGAAACCCACCTCGGTTGGGCCGCCAAGGGCCTGGGCTGGCGCATCGGCGAAATGCTGGCCGCGCAAGCGCAGGCACAAGACCTGCGCACCTTCCTGGGCAAGATCTACAACGAAACCGGCCGCAAGGAAGACCTGGACAGCTTCAGCGATGAAGAAATCCTGAGCCTGGCGCACAACCTCAAGAACGGCGTGCCGTTCGCGACCCCGGTGTTCGACGGCGCCCACGAGGACGACATCCGCCGCATGCTGGACCTGGCCTTCCCGGACGACATCGCTGCCCACCTGGGCATGACCCCGTCGAAGAACCAGGTCACGATGTTCGACGGCCGCACCGGCGAAGCCTTCGAGCGCAAGGTCACCGTCGGCTTCATGCACATGCTGAAGCTGCACCACCTGGTCGACGACAAGATGCACGCCCGTTCGACCGGTCCGTACTCGCTGGTGACGCAGCAGCCGCTGGGCGGTAAAGCCCAGTTCGGTGGCCAGCGCTTCGGTGAGATGGAGGTGTGGGCACTGGAAGCGTACGGCGCATCGTACGTGCTGCAGGAAATGCTGACTGTGAAGTCGGACGACGTGAACGGCCGTACCAAGGTGTACGAGAACCTGGTCAAGGGCGATCACGTGATCGACGCCGGCATGCCGGAATCGTTCAACGTGCTGGTCAAGGAAATCCGCTCGCTGGGTATCGACATCGACCTCGAGCGCAGCTAATCAGCACGGCCGCCAGCCTTCGGGCTGGCCAGCGACCTTCGAGTCGTCGCCCCGGCGCAGGCCGGGGCCCAAGTTCGGTGATTAGCCGAAGAAATTGGATCCCGGCCTGCGCCGGGATGACGCCTTCTAAGGCAGGTGGTCCGCAAGCACCGGCGAAAATCGGTGAGAAGCCGGCGGTAGTAGTCAGTAAAGAATTCAATCACCTGGAGTGATAAATGAAAGCACTGCTCGATCTATTCAAGCAAGTTCAGCAAAACGAAAGCTTCGACGCCATCAAGATTGGCCTGGCGTCGCCCGAGAAAATCCGTTCGTGGTCCTTCGGCGAAGTCAAGAAGCCGGAAACCATCAACTACCGTACCTTCAAGCCTGAGCGCGACGGCCTGTTCTGCGCCAAGATCTTTGGCCCGATCAAGGACTACGAGTGCCTGTGCGGCAAGTACAAGCGCCTGAAGCACCGCGGCGTGATCTGCGAAAAGTGCGGCGTGGAAGTGACCCTGGCCAAGGTGCGCCGTGAGCGCATGGGCCACATCGAACTGGCTTCGCCGGTCGCCCACATCTGGTTCCTGAAGTCGCTGCCGTCGCGTCTGGGCATGGTCCTGGACATGACCCTGCGCGATATCGAACGCGTGCTGTACTTCGAAGCATACGTCGTGACCGATCCTGGCATGACCCCGCTGAAGAAGTGCCAGATCATGTCGGAAGACGACTACGCCGCCAAGTACGAAGAGTACGGCGACGACTTCACCGCATTCATGGGCGCCGAAGGCATCCGTGAACTGCTGCGCTCGATCGACATCCACCGCGATGCCGAAGCCCTGCGCGTGGAGCTGAAGGAATCGAAATCCGAAGCCAAGATCAAGAAATACGCCAAGCGCCTGAAAGTGCTCGAGGCGTTCCAGCGCTCGGGCATCAAGCCTGAGTGGATGATCATGGAAGTGCTCCCGGTCCTGCCGCCGGAGCTGCGTCCGCTCGTCCCGCTGGACGGTGGCCGTTTCGCGACCTCCGACCTGAACGACCTGTACCGCCGCGTCATCAACCGTAATAACCGCCTGAAGCGCCTGATGGAACTGCGCGCGCCGGAAATCATTACGCGTAACGAAAAGCGCATGCTGCAGGAAGCGGTCGACTCGCTGCTGGACAACGGCCGTCGCGGCAAGGCGATGACCGGCGCCAACAAGCGTCCGCTGAAGTCGCTGGCTGAAATGATCAAGGGTAAAGGCGGCCGTTTCCGTCAAAACCTGCTGGGCAAGCGCGTCGACTACTCGGGCCGTTCGGTCATCGTGGTGGGTCCGCAGCTGAAACTGCACCAGTGCGGCCTGCCGAAGCTGATGGCCCTGGAACTGTTCAAGCCCTTCATCTTCAACAAGCTCGAACTGATGGGTCTCGCGACCACCATCAAGGCAGCGAAGAAGCTGGTCGAGATCCAGGAACCGGTGGTCTGGGACATCCTGGAAGAAGTCATCAAAGAGCACCCGGTCATGCTGAACCGTGCGCCGACCCTGCACCGTCTCGGTATCCAGGCGTTCGAGCCGGTCCTGATCGAAGGCAAGGCGATCCAGCTGCACCCGCTGGTCTGCGCGGCGTTCAACGCCGACTTCGACGGCGACCAGATGGCAGTCCACGTCCCGCTGTCGATCGAAGCGCAGATGGAAGCCCGCACCCTGATGCTGGCTTCGAACAACATCCTGTTCCCGTCGAACGGCGAACCGTCGATCGTGCCGTCCCAGGATATCGTGCTGGGCCTGTACTACGCGTCGCGCGAGGCGATCAACGCCAAGGGCGAAGGCATGATGTTCCCGGACGTGTCGGAAGTCATCCGCGCGTACGACAACAAGGAAGTCGAACTGGCGACCCGCATCACCGTGCGTATCGTCGAGTTCCCGAAGAACGCCAATGGCGAATTCGAGCAGACCCTGACCCGCTACGAGACCACCGTCGGCCGTGCGATCCTGTCGGAGATCCTGCCGAAGGGCCTGCCGTTCTCGGTGCTGAACCGCGCGCTGAAGAAGAAAGAGATCTCGAAGCTGATCAACACGTCGTTCCGCAAGTGCGGCCTGCGTGCGACCGTCGTCTTCGCGGACAAGCTGATGCAGTCGGGCTTCCGCCTGGCGACCCGCGCCGGCATCTCGATCGCCGTCGACGACATGCTGATCCCGGACGTCAAGAAGGGCATGATCGCGACCGCCGAAGCGGAAGTGAAGCAGATCGAGCAGCAGTACGCCTCGGGTCTGGTCACCGCCGGCGAGCGTTACAACAAGGTCGTCGACATCTGGGGCAAGACCTCGGACGAAGTCGGCAAGGCGATGATGGACCAGCTGAAAGTGGAACCGGTCACCAAGCGTGACGGCACCGAAGGCACCCAGGAATCGTTCAACGCGATTTACATGATGGCCGACTCGGGCGCCCGTGGTTCGGCAGCCCAGATCCGCCAGCTGGCCGGTATGCGAGGCCTGATGGCCAAGCCGGACGGCTCGATTATCGAGACGCCGATTACCGCGAACTTCCGCGAAGGCCTGAACGTTCTTCAGTACTTCATCTCGACCCACGGCGCTCGTAAGGGCCTGGCCGACACCGCGCTGAAGACCGCGAACTCGGGTTACCTGACCCGTCGACTCGTCGACGTGACCCAGGACCTGGTGGTGATCGAGGACGATTGCGGCACCAGCAACGGCACGCACATGAAGGCGATGGTCGAGGGCGGTGAAGTCATCGAAGCCCTGCGCGACCGTATCCTCGGCCGCGTGACCGGCCAGGACGTCGTCAATCCGGAAACCCAGGAAACCGTGTTCGAAGCCGGCACCCTGCTGGACGAAGACATGGTCGAAGAGATCGAACGCCTCGGCATCGACGAAGTGAAGGTCCGCACCCCGCTGAACTGCGACACGCGCTTCGGCCTGTGCGCCAAGTGCTACGGCCGCGACCTGGGCCGCGGCATGCTGGTCAACAGCGGCGAAGCGGTCGGTGTGGTCGCTGCGCAGTCGATCGGTGAGCCGGGTACCCAGCTGACCATGCGTACCTTCCACATCGGTGGTGCGGCGTCGCGTGCGGCAGTGGCCTCGTCGGTCGAAGCCAAGTCGAACGGCACGGTCCGCTTCACCGCGACCATGCGTTACGTCACCAACGGCAAGGGCGCGCAGATCGTCATCTCGCGTTCGGGCGAAGTCCTGATCACCGACGACCACGGCCGTGAGCGCGAGCGCCACAAGGTGCCGTACGGCGCGACCCTGATCGTCAAGGATGGCATGACGGTGAAAGCCGGCGTGGCCCTGGCGACCTGGGATCCGCTGACCCGTCCGATCATTACCGAGTACGCCGGCACCATCAAGTTCGAAAACGTGGAAGAGGGCGTCACCGTCGCTCGCCAGGTGGACGAAGTGACCGGCCTGTCGACCCTGGTGGCGATCGATCCGAAGCGCCGTGGTTCGGGCAAGGTCCTGCGTCCGCAGGTCAAGCTGCTGAACGACGAAGGCCAGGAAGTGAAGATCGCCGGCACCGAACACGCCGTGACGATCGGCTTCCAGGTCGGCGCACTGATCATGGTGAAAGACGGCCAGCAAGTGTCGGTGGGTGAAGTGCTTGCACGTATCCCGACCGAATCGCAGAAGACCCGTGACATTACCGGTGGTCTGCCGCGCGTCGCCGAACTGTTCGAAGCACGTTCGCCGAAGGATGCGGGCATGCTGGCGGAAGTCACCGGTACCGTCGCCTTCGGTAAGGAAACCAAGGGCAAGCAGCGTCTGGAAATCACCGACATGGACGGCAACAAGCACGAGTTCCTGATTACCAAGGACAAGCAAGTGCTGGTGCACGACGGCCAGGTGGTGAACAAGGGCGAGATGATCGTGGACGGCCCGGCCGATCCGCAAGACATCCTGCGCCTGCTGGGTATCGAAGCGCTGGCTCGCTACATCGTGGACGAAGTGCAGGACGTGTACCGTCTGCAGGGCGTGAAGATCAACGACAAGCACATCGAGGTGATCGTTCGCCAGATGCTGCGTCGTGTTCAGATCACCGATGCTGGCGACACCGACTACATCGTCGGCGAGCAGGTCGAGCGTTCGGAGCTGCTGGAAGAGAACGATAAGGTCAACGCCGTTGGCAAGCTGCCGGCACAGTACGAAAACGTGCTGCTGGGTATTACGAAGGCATCGCTGTCGACCGACTCGTTCATCTCGGCCGCATCGTTCCAGGAGACCACCCGCGTGCTGACCGAAGCCGCGATCATGGGCAAGCGCGACGGTCTGCGCGGCCTGAAGGAAAACGTGATCGTCGGCCGTCTGATCCCGGGCGGTACCGGTCTGGCATTCCACCGCGCCCGCAAGGAGAAGGAAGTGTGGGAAGCGGAAGAGCGCCAGGCGCTGCTGCAGCAGGAGAAGGCCAACATGGCTGCCGAACTGCAGGCGATGGAAGACCAGCAGAATGCGACCGCTTCGGTCGAACAGCATCAGGGCGATGGCGAGTAATCGTCCTAGATGCTAATGAGAACGGCACCCTTCGGGGTGCCGTTTTTTTTTGCCGCGGTTTTAGCGAGGTGTGCCGGTCATTGGGAGGCGGCGTCTGCTGGTTGAAAAGTTTCAGCGGATCCAATGGCGCAGCTAATGGCCTCAAGCGACGCCTATCCTTGATCCAGATAAAGGAAACGCTGAGTTGTTACTTTCTTGCTTGGTCGAACTGACACAATAGCATTCCATGTGGGCCCAGCGTAAAGAGCTTTAGGTCGACATCGCGGCAGTAATATCCCAGCAAACTGGCTATGTGAGCACATCGTTCCGATTACATGACCGCGTCGACGTCCTCGATCGAGCGCATGCTGCTGCATGTCGCCTCTTTGTATATTGCTTTGTCTCGCGCGATTCGTCGCGCCTATCTCATTTCAGCTCGTTCCCTAGAACGAAACAAGAAATAAGGTGTCTTTGCAATGACCGATCTGAAAGAAACATTATCCCTGACCAGAGCACTCATCGATCAAACCGACCGGCTTCTTAAATTGACGACGCCTCTTGGCGACGACATCCTTCTGCCTCAACGTGGTATCGGTCACGATCGACTGGGAAGAAGCTATGACTACACGATCGATGTGATATCGGTACGCGACGATTTCAACTTAAAGGCGCTCGTTGCGCAGCCCGTCACGCTCTGGGTCCGCCAAGAAGATCGAAGTTACTTGCCCATCAATGGATATGTGCACACGATCAAGCGTCTCGGAAGTGATGGGCAGCTCACTTTTTGCCAGATATCGTTTGCGCCTTGGCTGCATTTTCTGAAGTTCCGCAAGGACGCCCGGATATGGCAAGACAAGAGCGCGGATGAGATTCTGACTGACATTTTCATCGCGCATCCGCAAGCAGGCAGCCGGTTTCGATTCGACCTGAGTGAACCTACGCTACCTCGTTCCTACTGTACACAGTATGAAACCGACTGGCATTTTGTCCACCGCCTGATGGAAGAAGAGGGCTGGTACGGTTACCACGAACAACAGCCCGATGGCAGTGGCCATCTGTTTGTTATCACTGACACGACACACCAGCTCAAGCAGCTTGTAACTGAGCGGGTTCACTTTCACGTCGCAGGGACCAAAGATGAGCTCCATAAAATTGTGCACTGGAGTGCAAGCCGAAAGCTAGCGCCGAGTCAGCTCACTACCCGAACTGACGACTACAAATCGCCTCACGACCATAAACAGAGCAATACTCCTGTGCTTAGGGAACATGGCGACTTGCCGAGTCAGCTGGAGGTCTACGAATACACAGGCGCCTATACGTATTCAAAACGCGAGCAAGGAGACCGGCAGTCCCGCATCCGAGTGGAGGAATGGGAGTCCAGAATGAAACGCTATAACGGAGTTTCCGGCGTGCGTTCTCTACGGGTAGGTAACTATTTCACACTTGAAGATCACCCGGCACATCAGCGCGACGCGGAAGAAGACCGCCGGTTTGTCGTCGTTGCAGTTGAATGGGGTATCGAGAACAATCTTCCCCTCTCAAACAAAGCTGGAGATCTTCCGGGCAGTCTTTCGGAGGAATTGGAAGCATTCAAGGCGACTATCCGACGTAAAAGGACGGTGCCGCATAGCAGCGAGGACGTTTCAGATACGGAATACGCCGGCTACTGCTTCAATCGGTTCGAAGTCCAGCGCCAAAAAGTCCCCTTCCGTAGTCCGGCTGAACACGCCAAGCCGGAGCTGCATCCACAGACTGCAGTGGTCGTAGGCCCGGCCGGCGAAGAGATCTATACCGATCACCTCAATCGCGTCAAAGTCCAGTTTCGCTGGGACAGGCAAAATCCTGGTGACGAGAAGGCCTCGTGTTGGGTACGCGTCAGTTATCCCAATGCAGGCCAAGGCTGGGGCGGGCTTAATGTACCGCGGATTCGACAAGAAGTCATCGTCACGTTCTTAGGGGGCGACGTGGATCGGCCGGTGATTACAGGCCGACTCTATAACGAAGACCAGGCTCCCCCGTGGCACACCAATGGCAAGCTATCAGGCTTCAAGTCCAAGGAGCACAAAGGAAATGGTTTCAATCAGCTAGTCCTTGATGACACAACCAATCAGAACAGGATACATCTCTATAGCACAAGCGCACATGCGCAGTTGAACCTCGGGTATCTGGTCACTCAGCGTGGCAACGAGAGAACGCGCTTCTACGGATCAGGTTTCGCGCTCAGTACCGATGATTTCGGTGCAATTGTTACGCACAAGGGCCTATACATCAGCGCATTCGGCCGCCCGGGCGCGCAGGGCTCGCAGCTGGACGTAAGCGAAGCTACCGGCCAACTCAAGGCAGGCGCATCACTCACAAAAACACTATCTGACACAGCGGCAAAAGCCGGCGCCGAAGTGCTTGCCGGGAAAGACGCGCTCAACAAATTCATCGAAGCGACCGAAGAACCTTATTCAGGCGAAGGGCAAACCGGTGCCAATCGGTTCAAAGAACCCATCCTTCTCGCAGGGGCTCCAGCGGGGATCGGCTTTGCCAGCACCCAGGGAACACATGTTCATGCCGGTGCTGAGGTTACCCTATCCTCAGGCATGGATACCAACGTTGCGGTAGGTAGGAGCTTGTTAGCCAGCGTCGCCGAAAAGATCAGTCTGTTTGCCTGCAACGCCGGTATCAAACTGTTCGCGGCGAAAGGCAAGGTCGACATACAGGCACAAAGCAATGATCTCGACATCATTGCCGAAAAAGTCCTGCGCCTGCTATCAACCACCTCTCGCATTGAAATCCACGCAAAGGACGAAGTCTCGATCTCTGCGGGAGGCTCTTCCATCAAGATTAACTCTTCAGGTATCACGAACAGTACGTCTGGTAAGTGGATCGCACAGGCGTCAATGCATACCATGCCAGGACCGGCAACCACTTCCTACGTAATGCCGCACTTGCCCAAGACCGAGCTTCAAAATACCGATCTGGAATTTCGGCATGTAACTGACTGGGGCGAGCCCTTAGCAGGTGCAGCGTATAAGGCAATACTGAGTGACGGCAGCATACGCAAAGGAACACTGGACGCACAAGGTATCGCCCGCATCAGTGATGTTCCGGCAGGCAGCGGTGCGAAAATCGAGTATGACTACAAATCGATGGGCGCAAGTTCGACCGTCGCAATGGAATTAGATGAGGACGTACATGAATTCTTAAACTGGACCGTTGGCAGTGCTGCCAAGAAAGGTACAGTGTGAGACAAGAGCGCCCAGCATCTGATCAGCAAACCGTACTAGACGATGCCTGGAAACAGGTAGTCGGCTGCATGGACTGGCTTCAATCGGTCCTCTACGGTGAGTTCGCTGACGATCGTCCTCTCTCAGCTGTCGTTGCCGATATGCTGATTAGCTTTATCCCTGGGGTCGTCATCGTTACCAGCGCGCGGGACGCGATTGCTATTATTTTAAGATTGGCTAACCACCCTGAAAGGCGCGAAGAGCTTGCGGAGTGGGTGCTTCTCAGCGCATGCTTAATTGTCATCGCATTGCCAGTGGCGATGGTTGCTGCTGGTGCAGCCGCCCTGGGAGCAGGCGCGGTTCTCGGCGGTATTGCGGGATCAGAACTTGGAGCCGCCCTGCGAGCTGTCATGCTCATGCTAATTAAGGAGGCGACGAAGCTTGTAGAGCTGGTGCGCTTCCTGCAGACGTTCATTAAAGGAGATAGCTTAAAATTTTTGCGGGCCATTAAGTTCGCTAAGTACGAAAAAGCGTTAATACAGGCGGCACGTCAAATCACCGGAAAACTTATAGAAATCGTTAAAGCTCTACGCATGCATCTCGAAAGTTTGCAGTGCTTTGATGCAGTCAAGAAAAAAATTACGATTTGGCGGAGTGGGAAAATAAGTTTTACAAGGTTCAGCAAGATGCGCTCAAACAAATGCCGAAAGCGCTTGTCGAACTGGACGCCAGACTAGCGAAAGTTTTAGCGGAGACTGCACCAAAAGAAGCACATGCCGTAGCCACCGGTATACAGGTCAAAAAACCGGCGGTAGAACTGCCGACCAAACAGCGAGTAAAGGATACGCCGGGGAGCGTGCTGGCGAAGCTAAAGGGAAAAACAGTTGACAAAAATGTCGCGACGAAACCCTTGGCGAGATCGAGCTCTGTACAAAAGGGAAAAGCAAATACGACTCCAGATGCGGCGCCGAAAGAGAAGCCTGATCCAATTCAGTCTCTGGATGATGGTGCGAATACCAAAAAACAGACGGTTGCTGACGCTACTGTGGCGGCAGATAGGGAGCGTATTACACTATTGTCCAAAGAAGGTAAAATCCCTGAGGCACGGGCGATTTTTCAGCCTCATCTAGACGCAGCAAAAAATGCAAAAACACCGGCAGAGAAGAAGGCAGCGATGGACGCGATTGTACAAAGACTAGATGTGACCTCCGACAGGGAAAAGATGTTCTGGTCAGGCGATAAGAAACTGGCGGCAAGAATTGCGACTGAAAAGGGGAAAACAATCTTAGAACAAACTCCAGGAGGGAAAGTAATCGATGATTGGGATGAGTTGAACACAACATTCTCTTGGAGAAAAGAAGACATGCCGCCTTACGGCTGGGATTTGTGGGGCGATGTTTCTGCTCAATATTCTAAAGGCGCAACTGGGGAGATCGAAGTTATACAAGCTATCAGTAGCTTTCCGCGAGGCGGGCCAACATGGAGGGGAAGAGAATGGCCAACTATTGTTGACGAAGGCAAAGTCAGTTTGATTAATATCTACGGTATGGACAATGCTGGCAACGTGTTAGAGACGATGAGAGTTAAGCCGGATAGCATGATCGCTGAAGAACTATTTGGAGCACATTGACATGACCTTGGCATTTGAGAAGTTTATGAGGCAGTACCAAGCGACAGGAAGCGAAAAGGCTGATGGCTATAGCCGCGATGCGTTCATCGAATTGGATGATTCCGAGAAGGAAGTCGTATTTAAATTATTAGAGTCTGAACTCCCGTTTTCCATTGAATGGCTGTTTTTTCTTGATGTGAAAAGAGCTCTGGCCGTTGCGAAGGAAGAGGAAGAGAAGACGCGTGGCAATGGCTATCAGCATGTCTACATCCTTCAAGAGCAGTTGGTTAAGCATTCCGGGGACTTGATTTATCAAAAGCGTATGATTGAAGACTATCCTGGATATGTAGATAGCTTGAAGCCTTTAGTTATCGATGCGATTGGGCGGACACCTGCAAACAAAGCGGTAGTTGATTTTTTCAAGCAAATTGTACTCGTTGAAGTTAACGATAGCGCAGTAGCTCGAGCTGCCCGCAAATTGTTGATGGCCTTAAAAGTGCCGCGCTCTAATGAGATAGAGGAGCGGAATTATTTGCAGCTGTTAAGCGAGTTGCGCAATAATAATATAAAAATAAAGATGAAAGCGATTGCTCAGATTGAGAGGTATGAGAAGTATAAACCTACCCTTTCGGTCAATAGTTGAAGCCATGATGTAATGTGACAGATGATAAGGATCAACTATCAGGCAACTTGATTGCTGTATCGCTTAGGCACATGAGACGCAAGAGGTGCGGTGAAATTCATGGTTAAATGCGCTAGTGCGGACAAAGTGAGATTCATAGTTTTGCTTGGGACCCAGTTCGGAGGCGGTGTACTTAGTTGCTCTAACGAGAAGGTGGGGTTTCACAGTCGATCTTATCTGCAATGAACACTCGACATTAACCGTACGTCGCCGTAACTACACTAGCTATCAGCACGCAGCCACATGCACAGTGATGGCCATGCAAAGCCACTTTGCGTTCGCCAACTAAGTATGTCGCTGCGCCTTCTACAATGGTATTAATGCCATGCCCAGGTATTGGGCAGGTTATCATGTCGCCCAATCGAGCAATGCCGATACCGTCAATGAGGTGTGTAGTGGACGCCGATATGACCTTGCCGCCATGTGAAGTGCGGTCTCCTAGGCGTACAATTGGTAGTGCCATGTTTATCCTGTTTTACGATTTCGATGCTAATTAATAATGGTAAGGAAAATTTTCAAGGAAAAATATGTTTTTGTTGCTGAGGATTCGCAAGCAATAAAGGAGCGACGGAATCTGCGTTGAGAGAAGTGGTATCAATGAAAAACATCAATTTTTCTCTTTTTCAGGAAAAATATTCCAGTATACTGGATGAATGGATGTCAACAACCTCATCGCTCAACGAATACGGCAACTGCGTGCTCTTCGGAAACTATCCTTGGCGGCCTTGTCCGAGCTCAGCGGAGTCAGTCGCTCGAATATTTCGCTTATTGAACGAGGAGAAAGCAGTGCTACAGCAACGGTTTTAGACAAGCTCAGCGCAGCCCTCGGAGTAACACTCACATCCCTATTTGAACAGCTGGGTGATACGAATATTCCGATCACTCGTGCGGCAGACCAGCCAATATGGACCGATCCGGGCTCAGGCTACGTCCGCCGCAACCTGTCCCCACCCATCGACTCACCCATCCAGCTGGTCGAAGTCAGCTTCCCCCCTGGCCAGCGCGTCGCCTACGACACCGCCGCCCGCGACGTCGACGTGCACCAGCAGGTCTGGCTGATCGAAGGCACGATGGACGTCACGGTCGGCGAAGCGCAATGGACGCTTTCCGCAGGCGACTGCCTCGCCATGCGCCTCGACCAGCCAATCAGCTATCACAACCCCACGGCAGAACCGGCGCGCTATCTGGTCGCGCTGGTCAGCCAGCCCTACAAACCGCCCAGGAGAAGCGCATGACAAGCACCCTCGCCATCCGCCGCATCGAAGCAAGCGAAGCCGGCGACTGTATCGACGGCCTGACTGACCTCCTGCTCGATTGCGTAGAAGGCGGCGCGTCTGTCAGCTTCATGCTGCCTCTGGAGCGCAGCAAGGCGCGCAGCTTCTGGCAGGGCGTCCTCGACGGCATCAAGCGAGGCGAACGCACCCTGCTGGTGGCCCAGGACGAAGACGGAACCATCGTCGGCACCGTCCAATTGATCACCGCCATGCCCGACAACCAGCCCCACCGCGGCGACATCGCCAAGCTGCTCGTGCACCGTCAGGCGCGCAAGAGCGGGGTAGGGCGGCAGCTGATGCTGGCCATCGAAGAGGAAGCGAAGCGCCAGCAGCGCACCGTGCTCGTCCTGGACACGGCGAGTCCCGATGCCGAGCGCCTGTACGAACGCCTAGGCTGGCAGCGCGTCGGTGTGGTGCCAAACTACGCGCTGATGCCCGACGGCGCCCTGTGCGCGACCACCTATTACTACAAGCAGCTCTGACCCATGACCACCCTTCCGACCCTGATCATCATCGACATGCAGAACTGCATGGCCAGCCCTGATGCCGGCCCGCGCAACAACCCGCAGGCCGAAACCAACATCGCCAGCCTGCTCGCGGCCTGGCGCGAACACCAGGGCACGGTGGTCCACGTCCGCCACATCTCGCGCAGCGCTTCCTCCGGCTTCGCCCCGGGCCAGCCCGGCGCCGCTTTCCAGCCGGCCTTCGAGCCGCGCGCCGGCGAACACGTGGTCGAGAAAAACGTCCCGGACGCCTTCGTCAATACGGGTCTCGAACGCTGGCTGCGCATGCGCGGCATCACCGACCTGGTCGTCGTTGGCGTCAGCACCAACATCTCGGTCGAAGACAGCGCCCGCTCCGCCGGCAACCTGGGTTTCAGGACCACGGTCGTCGCCGACGCCACGTTCGCCTTCGCCAAACGCGACCACGCCGGCGCCCAGCGTACGGCCAGGGAAGTCCACGCCATGTCCCTCGCCAACCTGGATGGCGAGTACGCGACCGTCGCCGATACGGGCGATGTACTGGCCGGCCTGGAGCACGCCACCGGGCGGTAAATACGGAGTGAAGACCAAGCTGTTGTTTTGACCACGCGTTTTCCCCAGCAGTACGACCCGTTCCGGATAGGGCTGCTATGATGCGGAGATCAAAAATTTAACAGTCTGTTCTTTCTGTCCACTCCTAGCACGATGCCCTGGCCCTACGACGCTGAACCGAGCCTCGCGACCATGTCCGACATGGAACGGCAAATGCGTTCCCACGCCTGGGAGAACACGCCTCTCGGCCCCGTCGCCGCCTGGCCGCAGAGCCTGAAGAACGCGGTCCGCACCCTGCTCGACATACGCCTGCCGGCCTACCTGGCCTGGGGCGAGGGCTATACCCAGTTCTTCAACGACGCCTACCGTCCCATCCTCGGCGACAAGCATGTCGACGCCCTGGGCAACGACGCGCGCGTCACCTGGTCCGAGATCTGGCCCACCATCGGCCCGATGTGGGCCAAGGTGCGGGCGGGCGAATCGATCGGCTCCGAAGGCTTCTCGCTGACGATCAACCGCTACGGCTACGACGAAACCGTTTACTTCAATTACTCCTACAGCCCTGTCTACGGCGACACCGGCAAGCCCGAAGGCGTGCTGGTCACCTTCGTCGAAACCACCAGGGCCGTACTGGGCGAACGCCGCCACGCCTTCCAGCTCAAGCTGGCCGACACCCTGCGCCGCGAGACCGAGTTCGATCCCATGCTGAAGGCGACCATCCGCCTGACCAGCGAATACTTCCTCGGCTCGAAGGTCTCCTATGTCGAGATCGACGAGGCGGCGCGCACCATGCAGGTCAAGGAGGAGTGGAAGGACGGCATCGCCACCGGCGGCGCCCAGGCCACCCTGCCGCTCGGCCTGCTGACTAGCGCGCAGCTCGAACAGCTCCAGGCCGGCACCACGATCTGCACGGTCGACGTCGCCAGCGACCCGGCCTGTGGCGCGGTGGCGCCGCAATGCCTGGCCCTGGGCATCCATTCGGTGATCGTGATTCCGCTCAAGGACGGCAACAAGCTGGTCGGCGCCGGCTTCCTGTACAAGGACCACGCCTACCGCTGGACCGACGACGAGCGTACCCTGGCCGAAGACCTGGCGCGCCGCACCTGGGAAGCGCTGCGCCGCATCCGCGCCGAGGAAGCGCTGCGCGAAGAAACCCGCCTGCTCGAGCTGCTCAACCGCGCCGGCAACGTGCTGGCGTCCACGCTCGACCTGGACACTTTGCTGCAGTCGGTCACCGACGCCGCCACCGAACTGACCGGCGCCGAATTCGGCTCCTTCTTCTACAACGGCCGCAACGAGCAGGGCGAAGCCTACCTGCTGTACACGCTCAGCGGCGCGCCGCGCGAAGCCTTCGAAAAACTGGGCCAGCCGCGCCCGACCGCCGTGTTCGGCCCCACCTTCCGCGGCGGCCCGCCGATCCGCAGCGGCGACATCCGCAAGGACCCGCGCTACGGGCAAATGGGACCGCACCACGGCATGCCGAAGGGCCACCTGCCGGTGGTCAGCTACCTGGCGGCGTCCGTCATTTCGCGCTCGGGCGAAGTCCTGGGAGGCCTGTTCTTCGGCCATTCGCAGCCGAACCGGTTCGACGAGCGCACCGAGAAGATGATCACCGGCTTCGTGGCGCAGGCCGCGGTGGCGATCGACAATGCGCGCCTGTACGAGCTGGCCCAGCGATCCGCGCGCGAGCGCGAAGGCATCCTGGCCAGCGAGCGCGCGGCGCGCGCCGAGGCCGAGCGCCACAACAAGATGAAGGACGAGTTCCTGGCCATGCTGGCGCACGAGCTGCGCAATCCGCTGGCGCCCATCACCAACGCGGCCCAGCTGCTCAAGATGCCGAGCGTGGACGAGAACCTGCGCCTGAAGGCGACCAGCATCATCTCGCGCCAGGTGCGCCACATGACCGAACTGGTGGACGACCTGCTGGACGTCTCGCGCGTCACCCGCGGCCTGGTCAAGCTCGAACTCGAATCGCTCGACCTGAACGCCGTGGTGCGCGCCGCCGTGGAACAGGCGCGCCCGCACATCGAAGCCAAGGCCCACACCCTGAGCGTGGATGCGCCGGCCCGGCCGGTGGTGGTGGCGGGCGACCGCACGCGCCTGGTGCAGGTGCTGGTCAACCTGCTGAATAACGCCGCCAAGTACACGCAGGCCGGCGGCAGCATCCAGCTGCGCCTCGAGGCCGGGAAGGAAGAAGCGCGCGTCACCGTCATCGACAACGGCAGCGGCATCGACACCCAGCTGCTGCCGCACGTGTTCGACCTGTTCACCCAGGGCGAACGCGCGCCCGACCGCTCGCAGGGCGGGCTGGGGATCGGCCTGGCGCTGGTCAAGAGCATCGTCCAGATGCACGCAGGCCAGGTGCAGGCCCACAGCGACGGCCCCAACACGGGCGCCTCGGTCTCGGTGCTGCTGCCGCTGGCCGACGCCGCCGTGCTGCACGGGCCGGGACGCATCCGCCACGCGCCGGGCAGCGGGGTGCCGCGCGTGCTGACCATCGTCGACGACAATGCCGATGCGGTGCAATCGCTCGCCGTGCTGCTGCGCGCCCAGGGCCACACGGTCAAGGTGTTCGAGGACGCGGTGCGCACCCTGGCCTCGACCGAGCTGGCCGGCACCGAGGCCTTCATCCTCGACATCGGCCTGCCCGACATCACCGGCTACGAGCTGGCGCGCCGCCTGCGCCGCGACCATCCAGCCGCCACCTTCATCGCCTTGACCGGCTACGGCCAGGCGCGCGACCGCGACCTGTCGAAGCAGGCCGGTTTCGACCATCACCTGGTGAAGCCGGTCGAGATCCGCGCGCTGTCCGACATCCTGGCCCAGCTGCCGGTGCGCGGCGCCGCCCTTGGCAAGGATGAGACAGGTTTGGTGATGCCAGTTGACAATGTTGCGGCAACTCCGCAATATTGAAATCCTGATATCATTTTAGCCTGATTCGTGTCCCGAAAGAAGAACAGCCGCCAGTGGGCGCGGCTCCGGATCCTGTGTTCCGGCGGCCTGCACCTGATGACGATCATTCCCGACGCCCTGGAGCTGGTGCGCGAACTGATTCCCAACAGCGCGTCCCAGCTGTTCCTGCACGCGCCGCGCGCGGCGGAAGAGGACATGCAGGAAGCCACCGTGCTGGGCGTCCTGCCCCCGCCCAACGGCTATTTCTACGGCGACGCGGCCAACTTCGGCGCCGTCGCGCCGAGCGAGGCGCGCGCCCGCGCATCCCACGTGCTGGAAGTGCAGCTGGGAAGCAGCGCCGCGCCCTTCGGCACCGTCACCCTGCTGCGCGAGGACGGGCCCGCCTTCGACCAGGACGACGAGGAAGACCTGGGCCGCGTCGCCAATTACTTTGACTACGCGCTGCGCAATGCCGACAGCGCCGGCGCCGGCATGTCGGGGACCATCGAGGACGAGGCCATGCTGCTGGCCACCCTGGGTGGCGACATCCTGTTCCTGAGCGATTCGGCCGGCGCGCTGCTCGACTTGCTGGCTTCGCAGGAGCAGCAGGTGTTCGACCGCCGCACCCTGCCGCCGTTCTGCCTGCGGCTGGTGGAGTCGGTGGTGCACGGCGAGCGCTACCCGTGGCGCCTGCCGGCCGGCACGCTCGACCTGGCCGGCGGCGTGCTGGAAGCGCGCGCGCAGTGGATGAGTTCCGGCAGCCAGGACGTGCTGCACCACCGCACGGTCGGCATCTTCCTCAAGTATGTGGTGCCGATGCCGCTGCGCATCTGGCGCGCGCTCGGCAGCGTCGAGCTGTCGCCGCAGCAGATGGAAGTGGCGTTCTGGATGGGCCTGGGCGGCGGCCGCGAAGCCGCGCGCTCGCGCATGGACGTCAGCGACGCCGTGCTGCGCGATTGCGTGAAGGCGGTCTACGAGAAGTTTGGGTGTACGTCCGAAGCGGGCCTGCTGGCCATTCTTCGCCCCACCGTTTCCCGGATGTAGGGTGGACGGCTCTGCCGTCCACCCTACGTTTTCGTGGTTCGCCACCGTTGTAAAACCCCCCACCACTCCCTCTTCCGGAACACCCCCCATCCGTGGGGATGGTCTACACTTCATTGGCTTTTTATTATCTCTATGAATCTCTTCGAGGAGGAAGTATGAACATTCGATGGATGAGTGCTGTCCTGCTGGGCGCCGTGTGCGCCAGCGCCAACGCCGCCGACATGAAGGTCACGCTGAAGATGGCAAGCGACAAGGGCGAAGGCGCCGAGGTCGGTACCGTGACCATCAGCGAGAGCAAGTACGGCCTGGTGTTCACGCCCCAGTTGTCCAAGTTGCCGCCCGGCCTGCACGGTTTCCACGTGCATGAGAACGGCAGCTGCGCCGCCAACCAGAAGGATGGCAAGACGGTGCCCGCGGGCGCCGCCGGCGGCCACCTCGACCCGAGCGGCAGCAAGCGCCACGGCACGCCGTGGGGCGATGGCCACCTGGGCGATTTGCCGGGCCTGACCGTCGACGACAAGGGCAACGCCACCAATCCGGTCCTGGCGCCGCGCCTGAAACTGGCCGACGTCAAGGGCAAGGCCCTGATGGTCCACGCCGGCGGCGACAACCATGCCGACCACCCGGCGCCGCTGGGCGGTGGGGGAGGCCGGATGGCCTGCGGAGTGATTCAATAGTCCATCCCTGGACGATCAGGGATGAAATAAAATTTCACATATAAGGTGTTCTTGAAATGAAATTTCACAAGCTGATGGCGACGGCCCTGCTGTTCGTGGCCCTCGACAGCCGTGCATCCCTGATCCACCACTACGAACTGAACGGCTCGCTGGCCGACAGCCAGGGCGGCAAGTCCCTGGTGGCGCACGCCGGCGGCCAGCTCGGCGCCAGCGGCTATGCGTTCGGCCCCAACCAGGGCCTGCGCCTGGACGAAAAGCTGGGCGGCGTCTACACGATCGACATGACGTTCCGCCTCGACGCCTTCAATGCCTACAACAGCTACACCCGCCTGCTCGACTTCAGGAACCTGGCGGACGACACCGGCCTGTACACCTGGACCGACAAGTTCAACCTTTACAACTACGGCACCTCGGCCGGCAAGCTCGAACTGGGCAAGGACACCCGCCTGACCATCACGCGCGACAGCGGCAAGATGTTCAACCTGTACAAGAACGGCGACCTGGTGATGAGCATCCTCGACAAGGACAACGTGGCCGACTTCACGGCCAACGCCATGCACTTCTTCCGCGACAACGGCGGCGAAGCGGGACGCGGCGCGGTCGACTACATCAGCATCTACAACCACAGCATGACCGGCGCCGAAGTGAAAGTGCTGCAGCCGCCCGCCACCGACCTGCCTGAACCAGGCTCGCTCGGCATGATGGCGGGCAGCCTGGCGATGCTGGGCTGGATGGTCCGCCGCCGCCGCAAGGCTGAGCAGGGCCTGGACGCCTAATCGTCCTCGCGCGGCGGCAGGTCGACCTGGGGCACCCCCGTCTCCTGCGCCGCGATGAAACCGGCAAGCGCCGCCGACAGGTCGTCGACCACGCGCTTGCCCCACGCCTTTTCCATCAGCCGGTACTGGCGCTCGATCAACGGCGCAATGTCGTCGACCAGCCGGTCTCCCTTTTCGCCCAAGCGCACCGTCACGCGGCGCTGGTCGGCCGCCATGCGTTCGCGCTCGACCAATCCCAACTCTTCCATACGCGCCAGCATGCCGGCCATGCTCGGGCTCAGGATCTGGCACAGCTCGCACAGTTCGCGCGGCTCGAGCGCCTCGTGCTCGTCCAGCGCACGCAGGATGCGCCACTGCTGCTCGGTCACGCCGTAGTGGTTCAGCACGGGGCGGAAATGCGACATCAGGGCGTCGCGCGCCTTCAGCAGCTGCTGGGGCAAATTGCGGTGGGTGATCCGGCCGGGCAAGGGTAACTCCAATCGACGGCGCCAGCCAATCCGCTTGACTGGCTAACATATTAGTGATTAACTGCGAATATATTAGCGAATCCGGGGATTCGCTTCCATGTTCCGCATGCGACTACGATCGTGATTATCCGAGACCGGCCCTCTGGGCTCAAGCTGTTCCTGCTCCTGCGCGGTTCCATCCTGCCGCGCATCCTTCCCTCCCTGGTGGTCAACATCGCGGTGGCCCTCCTGGTGACCTGGTCGCACGGCGACTTGTGGGACCTGAAGATCACGCTCACCACCATCCCTTTCACCCTGATCGGCCTGCCGCTCGCGATCTTCCTCGGCTTTCGCAACAACTCGGCCTACGACCGCTTCTGGGAAGGACGCAAGCTGTGGGGCGAGCTGGTGCTGCGCAGCCGCAACCTCGCGCGCCAGTGCCTCAGCCTGGTCGAAGGGGAGGGCGAAGGCTGCGCCGCCGACGGCCTCGGCGACCTGCGGGTGCGCATGGTCCTGCGCGCCATCGCTTTCTCCCATGCCTTGCGCGACCAGCTGCGTCAGCAGCCGCTCGACCCCCGCCTGGCCGGCATGCTGCAGCAAGAAGAACACGCGCAGCTGGCCCGCGCCGCCAACCGTCCCGACTACCTGATGCAGCGCATGGGCCAGGACCTGCGCCGCTGCCTGGCCGACCAGCGCATCGATCCCTGCCTGGCCGCGAGCGTGGACGCCAGCTTGTCCGCGATGACGGCCGCCGCCGCATCCTGCGAGCGCATCAAGAACACGCCGGTGCCGTTCTCGTATTCGCTGCTGCTGCACCGCACCGCCTACCTGTACTGCTTCCTGCTGCCCTTCGGCCTGGTCGACACCATCGGCTTCATGACGCCGGTCGTGGTGGCCATCGTGGCCTACACCTTCTTCGGCCTCGACGCCCTGGGCGACGAGCTGGAAGAACCCTTCGGCACCGAACCCAACAACCTGCCGCTTGACGCCATCTGCCGCGCGATCGAGATCGACCTGCGCAGCGCCCTGGGCGACGAACATTTGCCGCCGCCGCTGGCGCCGCTCGACTACCTCCTCACCTAGCATCGGGAACACTGCCATGCACCACGACGACCACGTTCGACAAGACCGCATCCGCCTGCCGCTCCTGCGCGAGCGCATCACCAGCGCCGCCCGGGCGGCCGAATGGATCAGCGACGGCATGACCGTCGGCATGAGCGGCTTCACCCGCGCCGGCGACGCCAAGGCGGTGCCGCTGGCCCTGGCCGAGCGCGCCCGCAACGCGCCCCTGAAGATCACCCTGATGACCGGCGCCTCGCTCGGCAGCGACATCGACAGCACCCTGGCGCAGAGCGGCGCCCTGGCGCGGCGCATGCCCTTCCAGGCCGACCCCGCGCTGCGCGCGGCGATCAACCGCGGCGAGGTGATGTTCGTCGACCAGCATCTGTCCGAGACCGTGGAACTGCTGCGCACGCGCCAGATCGCCCCGGTCGACGTGGCCGTGATCGAAGCGGTGGCCATCACCGAAGACGGCGCCATCATCCCGACCACCTCGGTCGGCAACAGCGCCAGCTTCGCGATCCTGGCCGACAAGGTGATCGTCGAGATCAACCTGAGCCAGTCGCCGGAACTCGAAGGCCTGCACGACATCTTCATCCCCAAGCACCGTCCGCGCCGCGAGCCCATGCCGCTCATGAACGTGAGCGACCGCATCGGCGCCAGCGCCATCGCCATCCCGCCGGAGAAGATCGTCGCCATCGTCCTGACCGAGAAGCACGACAGCGCCTCCACCATCCTGCCGCCGGACGAGGAGACGGCCGCCATCGCGCGCCACCTGACCGGCTTCTTCAACGCCGAGATCGCGCAAGGCCGCCTGACCGAGCGCCTGATGCCGATCCAGGCCGGCATCGGCACCATCGCCAATGCGGTGCTGGCGGGGCTGGTCGACGGACCGTTCCGCAACCTGACCATGTACTCGGAAGTATTGCAGGACTCGACCTTCGACCTGTTCGACGCAGGGCTGCTCGACTTCGCATCGGGGTCCTCGATCACCCTGTCCGAGGCCAAGGGCCGCCAGGTGTTCGCCGACTTCGGGCGCTACAAGGACCGCCTGGTGCTGCGCCCGCAGGAGGTGAGCAACCATCCGGAAGTCATCCGCCGCCTCGGCATCATCGCCATCAACACGGCGCTCGAGTGCGACATCTACGGCAACGTGAATTCGACCCACGTGTCGGGCACCCACATGATGAACGGGATCGGCGGCTCGGGCGACTTCGCGCGCAACGCCTATTTATCCGTGTTCGCGACCAAGTCGGTGGCAAAGGGCGGGAAGATCTCGAGCATCGTGCCGATGGTGTCGCACGTGGACCACAACGAGCACGACGTCGACATCATCGTCACCGAAGCCGGCCTGGCCGATCTACGCGGGCTGGCGCCGCGCGAACGGGCGCAGCGCATCATCAACCACTGCGTGGCGGAGCCGTACAAGGCGATGCTGAGGGAGTATGTGGAGGAGGCGCAGCGCGGAGGAGGGCAGACGCCGCATGTGCTGGAGAAGGCGTTCTCGTGGCATGTGCGGTACAGGGAGACGGGGTCGATGCTGCCGACGTAAGCTCGGTGCACATCAACTTGGGTCCCCGCCTCCGCGGGGATGACGGAGCATGCGTCAGTGGTACTGCTTGCACGTCATCCCCGCGAAGGCGGGGACCCAAGTTCTTCAAGCGAAGTCGTACAGCCAGTTACTTCGCCGCCGTCCGCCCCTTCCCAAACGCATCCCCCGCCTTCCACGCCGGCATCTTCGGCGCATCGGCGACGGCGCGCCCCAGGTTCAGCGTGAATTGCGCCTGCTGCACCATCCCCGCCAGGTCCCAGCTCGGATCATATTCGTCCGACACCTGGTGGTAGCGTGCGCGATAGGCCTTCTGCTTGGCGTCGTTCGCCTCCACATCCTTCACCCAGCTGTGTCCCGCGCCCACCGAGAACGCCGGCACGCCGGCCTTGGCGAAGCTGAAGTGGTCGCTGCGGAAGTAGCCGCCGGCCAGGTCGGGCTTGACCGGGGCGATCTGCAGGCCCATGGACTTGGCGGTGGCGGCGGCCATCGCGCCCAGGTCGGTGCGCTCGCTGCCCGGCACGTTGACGTCCTTGGCCAGGCCCACGAAGTTCAGGCTGTCCAGGTTCAGGTTGGCGGCGGTCTTCTCGATCGGCCACAGCGGCTTGCTGGCGTAGGCGGCGCTGCCCAGCAGGCCTTGTTCTTCGGCCGCGACCCACAGGAACATCTGGCTGCGCTTGGCCGGGTTGCGCACGGCTTCCTGCGCCATCGCCAGCAGGGCGGCGGTGCCGGAGGCATTGTCGACCGCGCCGTTGAAGATGGTGTCGCCTTGCTCACCCTGCTTGCCCATGTGGTCCCAGTGCGCGCTGTAGATCACGACTTCGTCCTTGAGCTTGGGGTCGGTGCCCGGCACCACGCCGGCCACGTTGAACTCGTTCAGGGTGCGCACCGCGGCGCGTGCCTCGCCCTTGACGCGGGCGTTCAGCACCACCGGCTTGAAGTTCTTGTCTTCCGCGGCGGCGCGCAGCTTGTCCAGGTCCTGGCCGGCGGCTGCGAACAGCTTGCGCGCGGTGGCGTCGGTCATCCAGCCTTCGAAGCCGGCGCCCAGCTCGCCCTCGGCCAGCTGGAAGCGCTCGGCGTTGGCCCAGCTGTTCTGCACCACGCTCCAGCCGTAGGAGGCCGAGGCGTCGGTATGGATCAGCAGCACGCCGGCCGCGCCCTGGCGCGCCGCTTCCTCGAGCTTGTAGGTCCAGCGGCCGTAATAGGTCAGGCCGGCGCCGTTGAAGCGCTTCGGCTCGGCCGCGGTCGGGGCCGGGTCGTTCACCATCATCACCAGGACCTTGCCCTTGGCGTCCAGGCCCTTGAAGTCGTCCCAGCCTTCCTCGGCGGCGCTGATGCCGTAGCCGACGAAGACCATTTCCGCGTCCAGCGCGTGGTCGGCCTTGGCGTCGCCCGGACCCCAGACCCAGTCGGCGCCGAACTGCAGCGGCAGCGCCTGGCCGCCGGCCACGATGCCGACATTGCTCTGCTGCGGCAGGGCGCGCACGCCGGCGATCTTGACCGGCTGGCGGAAGCTGGCGCCGTTGGCCGGCTTCAGGCCGGCAGCAAGCGCCTGGGTCTCGAGATAGGTGACGGTCAGTTCGCCGCCGCGCTGGCCGGTGCCGCGTCCTTCGACGGCGTCGGAGGCCAGGAAGGCCAGGTGTGCGCGCAGCGGCGCTTCCTTGACGGTGGCTTGCGACACAGCTTGCTTTTTAGCGGCCGCGTGGGCCGGGTAGGCCAGTGCCAGGCTGCCCGCCAGGGCGGTGAGGACAACGAAGGAGACGATCTTGTGCATGGAATCCTGCTGCGGAAGTGGGTTGTGTATTTACCGTGATGGGCACGCACGCCAGCGCGTGCGCGGACATTGTATGCCAAGCGCCTAGTAAAACCGCAGGATGTCCTTCGACACCGTGGTCCCCGTGTCCGGCAGCAGCGGCGGGGCATCGGCAGGGCGCGCCGGCAGCAGGTGCTGCGGCAGTCCCGGGATGCGCTCTTCCACCGTCACCGCGAAGATGTCTTCGGGCTTGGCCTCGATCTCGAACTCCATGGTGCGGTCCTCCATGCCGTACAGCGACACCCACCACGGGCCTTCCGTGCTGGTCAGCGGGCGGCCGTCCAGGCGCGAGCGCAGCGGCTTGGTGCCGGACACCCACATCTCGATGTGCGGCGCCTTGTTCTTCGAGCGCACCGTGAAGCGCCCGTAGCGCACCTTGCCCTCCGCATTGCGCATCACGGTACTGCGCAGGAGGTAGGTCTCGGGGAAGGACAAGGCATCGTCGCGCGGCGCCACCGCATGCCACTGGCGCGGGCTGTTCCAGCCGAAGGCGTCGACGTAGATGGCCGGCTCGCGCTGGTCCGGGAACACCTGCCGGGTCCAGGCGTCGAGCGGCTGCGGCGGCATCAGCCAGTAGGCGCGCCAGGTGTTCATGTCCTTGAGATAGGTGAGCCGGTTGGGTGGCGGCGTGGATTCGTCGGGTGTGGGCGCGGCCGTGGTGCGCGGCAGCGCAAGGCCCAGCGCCAGGGCCAGCGCCAGCGCGGCGGTGAGCGCATGCGGCGCGCGCAGCATCAGCAGCGGCGCGGCGAAGCACAGCATCGGCAGCGCGACCAGCACGGCCGCCACGTACAGGCCATGCGGCGCCAGGGTCGTCCAGGCTTCGCGCAGCCCGGGCGGCAGCAGGAGCGCGGCGGGCGCCAGCCCGGCCAGCAGCACCAGCGCGCGCACGGCCGGCAGACGGGCCGGCGCCCAGCTTGACGCCAGCACCAGGTAGGCCGCCAGCGCCCCCAGCAGCGGCCAGGCATACAGGTAGCCGGCGCCGGGCCGCAGGGACATCAACAGGACCAGCGCCGCCAGCGCCCAGGCCAGCGGCCCCAGCACCGCGGCCGCCTGGCCCGCCACGCGCCGCACCACCAGCAGCGCGGCCAGGAAACCGATCGCAACAAACGCGCCGGCGGCCAGCGCCACGCTGTAGTCATCCGCCAGCGCCGCCGCCCACAAGGATTCGCGCTGCCACCAGACGGCGGTACGCGCCGCCACCAGCAGCAGCGCCGCCCCGAACAGTCCCTGCACGGCCGGGACCGCGCCCAGCTGGCGGAAGGAGAGCACGCAGGCGCCCAGCAGCAGCAGGAGCGCCACCCGCGCCACGCCCCAGGCCAGGTCGGGCGAGTGGTGCACCGGTCCCAGTCCGGGCAGCGCAAACCAGGCGTGGCCGGGATGCCGGCCGCGCGCCAGCGTCGCGTCGCCGAACTCGCGCGCCAGGCGCAGCATGGCGTCCCCCATGTGCAGCAGGGTGGCATGCTCCAGCCTCGCCGGCACGTCGTTGGCGCGCTCCCAGTCGAAGCGCTTTTCCGTGTTCGCGAACAGCAGCACGGGCGCGTCCAGTTCCGCCAGCGGTCCGATATCCGGGTGCTGGGGCATGGGCGGCATCAGCGCCGCCGCCAGCGAGGTGCCGCCGGCGTCCGGCGCGGCGCGCGCCCAGCCGCGCAGCGCGTCCTTGCCGGCGCCGCTGGCTGCGAACAGGCGCAACGGACCGCCGCTGCCCGCACTGTCGAAGCGCAGGGCCAGGCCGATGTGCCGGGACAGCGGATGCTGCTCGACGAAGCCCTTGGTCCCGAGCCCGCCCACGTGTTCGCCGTCGGCGAACAGCAGGACGATGTCGTTGGCGCTGGGGCCCTCGCGCCGCAGCGCCCGTGCCGTTTCCAGCAGCGCCGCCACCGGGGCCGCCGCACGCGCCGCACCCAGCGTAGCGCCGCCGCTGTCGTAGTGGGCGGTGAGCAGCAGGGCGGGCCGGCGCAACCGGTCCTGCCTGTGGCCGGGAATGCGCAGCACGATGTTGTTCACCACGCCGATGCTGGTGTGGACGCCGAATTGCAGCACCGAGCGGCGCACCGTGGCGCGCTGGACCTCGGGCGCGTAGCCCATGGCGCGCAGCTGGCCGAGGATGTAGTCGCGCGCCCGGGCGTTGGCCGCGGTGGCGATCGGCCGCGGCGCCACGCTCAGCGCCGTCACGTGCTCCATGGCGCGCGCCTGCCAGCGCGCGGGCTCGGGCAGCACCGGCGCCGGGATCGGCACGGGCGCCAGGGCAAGCCAGGCCAGGATGGCCAGCGCCAGGCAGGCGGCCAGGCTGGATAGCAGCCCTGCCAGCGGCCTGGTCCCGGCCAGGCGCGAAAGCGGCACGACTGAGGGAATGGCTGAGGGAATGGCTGAGTGTACTACGGGGGGAACGGCGTCTTCCATGCTTCTCTCTCCTTATTGTTGTTGTGCTCCCGCAGGCCTTGCCGGCCTGTCTGTAAACAAAAAAAAGCCCGCCGAACTGGGAGAAGCAGGGCGGGCAAGAGGGGAAAATCGATACGGCTATTCAAGGGTCCAGACATAGGCCAGCTGCGCCCAGCCGGCTTCGGCGACGCCGTTGTTCATGGCCGGCTTGAACTGGCACAGCGACAGGGCGTTGACGGCGGCGCGGTCCAGTTCGCGCGAGCCGCTCGAACTCTGGATGCGCGAATCCTTCACGCGGCCGTCGGCGCCGACCATCAGGGCCAGGGTCACGGTGCCGGTCTCGCCGTTGCGGGCGGCGCGCGCCGGGTAGTCGGGCTTGGCGCAGCCGTTGGCGTCGGCCAGCACGGCGCTGCGCATCTGGCCGCTGTTGGCCGAGGGCTCGGCCGGCGGCGCGTCGCTGGGCGCCGACTGCATCGGTTCGGCCGGCTGCGGCTGGGCCTCGAGGGTGGCGCTCACGGTCGGCTCCGGCGGCGGCTCGACCTCGGCCACTTCGACCTTGGGCACCACGATTTCCGGCGGCGCGACCTTGGTCTGCGGCTTGGGCGGTTCCGGCGGCGGCGAGGGTGGCGGGATGTCCGGCTTGATCCAGACCAGCTTGTCCTCGACCATCGCCGGCAGCGAGATGGTTTTCGAGTTCATCGTCTGGATGACCCCCATCGCCACCAGCACGTGCAGTCCCGCGACCAGGGCCACCCGGCCCGCCTTGCCGCCCGTTCCATCGTTCAGGTGAGAGAAATGCATGACATTCTCCTTTTCTTAAAGCGCCCGGCTGACCGCTTGGCTGAGCTTGTGTTACCTCGAAGGAAGACAAAAACTACATACGTTGGAATCAATATATGCTAGGACATAGCAATATGTAAAGCGATTCCTTAGCAAAATCGTTACCAGATGTGAGATAGAAAACTGTTGCGCTTGCTCGTCTATACAGCCGAGGCCCCTCGCGCGCCGCGGCGTTGTATGGAATAATCCATTTGTCACATTGGTCCTTCCGGGTGCTGGTAAGTCCGGATGCCACCGTTTGGTAGGTAGATGTCAGCGGCTGCGATAGCCCGGAGAGAAGATGGCAACACAGAACAGCAAACCCATCCGTGTCATGCTTGCCGACGATCATCCGATCGTCATGACCGGCTTCGCCATGTCGCTCGAAGCGGCGGGCATGCAAGTGGTGGGACAGGCCAAGACGCCGGATGAAGCGACTGCGCTGTACGCCGCCGAGCGTCCGGACGTCGCCGTGCTCGACATGCGTTTCGGCACCGAACTGACCGGCCTGGACGCCGCCCAGACCATACTCAAGAATGATCCCCAGGCAAAAATCGTTTTCCTCAGTCAGTTTGATCAAGATAGTTTGATCAAGGAAACGTACCGCATGGGCGCCCACGCCTTCGTTACCAAGGATTGCGACCCGGCCGACCTCGCCACCGCAGTGCGCTATGCGCGCGAAGGCAAGTTGTACTTCCTGCCGCAGATCGCCGCCCGCCTGGCCAGCATGGCGGTGCGCGGCGAAGTGACGCCCCAGTCCCAGCTCGACGAGCGCGGGCTGGAGATCTTCAAGCTGATGGCCGAGGGCATGACCAACGCCGAGATCGCCGAAAAGCTCGACCTGTCGACCAAGACGATCAGCAACATTAGCCAGTCGATCAAGGAAAAGCTGGGCGTGCACCGCCAGGCCAGCATCACCCTGCTGGCCGTCAAGCACGGCCTGATCGAACCCTGAGCCCGCGATGAAGCGCATCCTGCGGCAGGCCAGGCTGGCGTTCGGCGCGCTGGCGCTGGCCGCCGCCTGCGCACCTGCCTTCTCCCAGTCCACGGCCGACCAGTACCGCGACCCCGAAGCCAGCGGCTTCCGCTTCCAGATCGTCACCGGCGACGACACCGAGGTCACGCGCCGCATCGCGGAAGACCTGTACAAGCGCCTGGTGCCCACCTTCGCCGCCTTCCGCACCGAACTGGCCCAGCGCCGCCGCATGCTCTACGTGGCGATCGGGCCCACCGCGCTGCGCGACGCCGTGGCGCGTCGCTGCGACTGCGTGGTGATCTCGGCCTACACCTCGAGCCAGGTGTGGCATGCGGTGACCTCGCGCCAGCCGCGCAACCGCGCCATGTCGCTCACCGCCGTGTACGCCGAGCCGGCGCCGGCCGACCAGCTGCGCCTGGCCGCGCTGCTGTACGGGCGCCAGCCGCGCATCGGCGCGATCCTCAGCCCCGACACCGCTTTCCTGCGCCCGGTGCTGGACGGCGAAGTCGAGATCCAGCATTTCGAATCCGGCGACGACATCAACCACACGCTCAACCGCATGACGCGCTCCGAAGTGCTGCTGGCGATGCCCGACAGCGCGGTCTACAACACCGAGAGCGTGCGCAACATCCTGCTCTCGACCTACCGCCGCAAGCAGGGCGTGATCGGCTTCTCGGCCGACATGGTCAAGGTCGGGGCGCTGGCCAGCACCTATTCCGAGATCGAGGACATCAATACCCAGGTGGCCGAGATCGCCGCCGCCTTCGTGATCACGGGCGAGCTGGCGCCGCCGCAGTTCCCGCGCTACTTCCGCACCATGATCAACGAGGGCGTGGCCAAGTCGCTCGACCTGCGCGTGACCGAGACCGCGCGCCACTTCGCGCGTCCCGCGCCCGGCGCCGTGCTCGCCCCCGCGCAGAACGCGGCGGCGAATGCGCCTTCGACCGCGCCCTCACGGGCGCCGTCCGGCGTGGCGGTGGCGCGATGAAGCTGCGTTTCTGGCGCGGCTGGGGCATCGGCCGGCGCATGGCCTTCATCACCATGCTGCCCGTGGTGTTCCTGTTCACCTCCTTCGTCTGGTACTCCTGGTACGCGCACCGCGCCCAGGTGGCCGAGGAACTGGCCGAGCGCGGACGCATTCTGTCGCGCGCGCTGGCCGAGACCAGCGAATACAACGTCATCTCGGGCAACCTCTCCGACCTGCGCCTGACCATCAACGGCCTGGTGCAGTCCGACATCAGCATCTACCGCATCGACGTGATCGACGCCAGCGGCCGCGCCGCGGTGCGCGTGGTGTCCGAAGCCGCGCGCGACGCCCAGCCCCATTACTACGAGGCGCCGATCCGCAAGCAGGTGGTGTGGATCAATCTGTTCTCGGACAACGGCACGCCCCACGTCTCGGCCTCCAGCGTGTCGCGCCCGCCGACCCTGACCACCGAGGTGGTGGGCTGGGTGCGGGTGACGATGTCGCCGGCGAACATGATGGACAAGCAGGCCGCGCGCTTCCGCGTCGAACTGACCATCGCCGCGCTGGCGCTGGCCGCCTCCGGCGTGCTGGCCTGGGTGCTGGCGCGCTCGCTCACGGTGCCGCTGCGCGAGGCGATCGGCGCGCTGCGCTCCATCCGCGGCGGCAACTACCGCGTCAACCTGCCGGTGACCACCGGCGGCGAGATCGGCGAACTGCAGTCCTCGATCGGCGACATGTCGCTGGCGCTGGACGAATCCAAGCGCGACCTCGAGAACAAGGTGGCCGAGCGTACCCGCGACCTGCTGGCCTCGCGCAACGAGGCGGTGCGCGCCGACGCCGACAAGCGCAAGCTGATCCAGAAGGTCAACTCGATCATCGAGGACGAGCGCAAGAGCATCGCGGTCGAGATCCACGACGAACTGAACGCGTCCCTGATCGCCGCGCGCCTCGAGGCCCAGGCCATCGGCGCGCTGGCCGTCAAGGCCCCGCCGGGGCAGGAAGTGGACGAGATCAAGCGCAAGTCCGAGGCCATCACCAAGCTCGCGCTCGACCTGTACGCCAATGGCCGGCGCCTGGTGCGCCGCCTGCGCCCCGAGGTATTGGACATGCTCGGCCTGCACGGCGCGGTGGAAGAAATGGTGCGCCACTACGATTCGACTTCCGGCTGCCGCTTCGACCTGCACAGCGAGGGCGACTTCGCGCGCCTGCCGAACGAGCTCGCGATCTCGGCCTACCGCATCGTGCAGGAAGCCCTGTCCAACGTGATGAAGCACTCCGGCGCGCGCTCGGCCCACGTCAGCCTGCTGCTCGACGAAGCCAAGGGCAAGCTGCGCATCCGCGTGGTGGACGACGGCCACGGCTTCGACGTCGCCAGCGCTTCCGAAGGCATCGGCATCATCGGCATGCGCGAGCGCGTGTATGCGCTGCAGGGCGTGTTCGAGGTGCGCTCCGCGCCCGGCGACGGCACCGACGTCGCGATTTCCCTGCCCCTGGAGGCGCCGGTGACCCTGGCGCAATCCTTAACATCCTAGCTTTGAACATACCATGTCCAATGAACTGAAGACCCCTTACGAGAGGGGCAACCTGAACCAGACCACCACCTGGGCCGAGTGCATCGCCTGGTACGAGGAACTCGCGCGCGCCTACCCGCAGGTCCTGCGTTTCGAGAAGGTGGGGACCTCGGACGCGGGCGTGCCGATCCACGCGGGCGTGGTGAGCAGCGACGGCGTGTTCGACCGCGAGACCATCAAGCGCGCCGGCCGTCCGGTCTTCTTCAACAACAACGGCATCCACCCGGGCGAGCCCGAAGGCGTGGACGCCTGCATGGCCCTGGTGCGCGACTTCTGCCTGCAGCCGGAGCGCCTGGCGGCGCTGGGCAAGACCGTGTTCCTGTTCGTCCCGCTGTACAACGTGGACGGCAGCCTGAACCGCGCCGACACCTCGCGCGTGAACCAGGACGGCCCCGAGCAGTTCGGCTTCCGCGGCAACAGCCGCCACCTGGACCTGAACCGCGACTTCGTCAAGTGCGACACGCTGACGGCCCAGGTCTTCAACCAGCTGTTCACGGCCTGGGACCCGGACGTGATGGTCGACACCCACACCTCCAACGGCGCGGACTACAGCTACACCATGACCCTGATCCACACCCAGACCGACAAGCTGGGCGGCGGTTTGGGCGACTTCCTGCGCGACGAGATGCTGCCGGCGATGTACGCCGGCATGGAGCAGCGCGGCTGGCCGACCTGCCCGTACGTGAACCCGGTGAAGGACAGCCCGGACCACGGCATCGCCGACTTCCTGGAAACCGCGCGCTTCTCGACCGGCTACGCGGCCCTGCACCACACCATCGGTTTCATGCCCGAAACCCACATGCTGAAGCCCTTCCAGGACCGCTACGACTCGATGCGCGCCCTGGTCGAGACGGCGCTGGATTTCACCGTCGCCAACGCCGGCCGCATCCAGCAGCTGCGCCGCGCCGCCAGGGAAGAGGGCCGCGCGCGCCGCGAGTGGCCGGTGCGCTGGGCGATGGACGAAGCCAACCCGTCGACCTTCCGCTTCAAGGGCTACGAGGCCAAGTACAAGAAGAGCGTGCTGGGCGAGTACACCCGCCTGTGGTACGACCGCACCAGCCCGTGGGAACGCGACATCGCCTGGTACAACCGCTTCCCGGCCGACGTCAGCGTGAGCGCCCCGCGCGCCTACGTGGTGCCGCAGCAGTGGCGCGAAGCGATCGAGCGCCTGCAGTGGAACGGCGTGCGCATGGAACGCGTGGAAGCCGACCGCGTGCAGGAAGTAGGCTACTACCACATCGTGTCGGTGGCTTCGCGCCCGAACGCCTACGAGGGCCACATGTTCCACGACGAGGTGGTGCTGGAAAAGCGCCAGGGCGCCGTGCAGCTGCGCGCGGGCGACTACATCGTCCCGCTGGACCAGGACCAGGCCCGCTACGCGGTCGAGACCCTGGAGCCGCTGGCGCACGACAGCTTCTTCCGCTGGGGCTTCTTCAACAGCGTGCTGGAGAAGAAGGAAGCGTATTCGGATTACGTGTTCGAGGACCACGCGGAAGAGCTGCTGCGCGCGGAGCCCCTGCTTGCCGAGAAGTTCGGCGCGTGGAAGGCGGCCAATCCAACGCTGCTGGCCAACCAGGAGGCGGTGCTGGACTTTATCTTTGCGAACTGCGAACGGTATCGCGAGCCGGAGTGGCGGCGGTATCCGGTCTTCATGATCGAGCGGTAAATGAAAAACCGGGGCGTGCCCCGGTTTTTTATTAGTACCACCAGCCCCAAGACCGTCATTCCCGCCATTGGCGGCAATGACTCCCCGCGAAGGCGGGGACCCAAGTTCCTTGCGTCGCCACTTACTTCAAGCGTAGTAGGTTGCGTGCAAACTTGGGTCCCCGCCTTCGCGGGGATGACGTTTGCAGGATGCGGGCCACGACGAGCGTCACTTCGACTCGGCAATCCACTTATCCACCTTCGCCTCCAGCACTGCCAGCGGCAAGGTCCCTTCCCCCAGCACGATCTCATGGAACTTCGGCAAACTGAACTTGCCGCCCATCGCCGTCTCCGCGCGCTTGCGCAGCTCCACGATCTTGAGCGAGCCGATCTTGTACCCGAGCGCCTGCCCCGGCCACACCATGTAGCGCTCGATCTGCGCGCGGGCCTCATGCTCCGAGTACCCCAGCGTCTCCTGGAAGTACTGGATGCCCTGTTCGCGGCTCCAGCCCTTGGCGTGCATGCCGGTGTCCACCACCAGGCGCGCGGCGCGCAGCATCTCGTCGTTCAGGTGGCCGAAGTAATCCTCAGGTTTGTCGAACAGGCCCATCTCCTTGCCCAGGGTTTCGGCATACAGCGCCCAGCCTTCGGTAAAGGCGTTGTTGCCGCCGAACTTGCGGAAGTTCGGCAGGCCCAGCTCCTGCACCAGGGCGATGTGGAAGTGGTGGCCCGGCTGGCCTTCGTGCAGGTACAGGGTCACCATGCCGGTGCTGCCGTACTGCTTCGGATCGTTCACCACCGACCAGAACACGCCCGGACGCGAACCGTCCACCGCCGGCGGGGTGTAGTGGTCCGAGGCCGTCGCGCGCGACAGTTCCGGCTCCAGGCGCAGGTCGAGCGGCGACTTCGGCATCAGGGTGAACAGGGCAGGCAGCTTGGTGCGCACCTTGGCGTCCAGCTCGCGGAACACCTCGATCACCTGCTGGTCCGAGGTGAAGGGCTTGTACTTGGGCTGTTCCGACACCCACTTCGGCAGGCCCGCGGCCGGGCCGCTGTAGCCCATCTTGGGACCGATCTGGGCGTACTCGCCCTGGATGCGCGCCACTTCCTTGCGGCCGATCTCGTGGATCTGTTCAGGTTGCAGGTCGGTGGTGGTCATGGCCGCCACGCGCGCCTGGTACCAGGCGGCGCCGTTCGGCAATGCGCTCCAGCCGGCGCTGGTGCGGGTCGCCGGCAGGTATTCCTTCTCGACGAAATTGGCCAGGCGGGTCAGGGCGGGATTCAGCTTGGCGCCGATGGTCTTGCGGTAGCCGTCGGCCAGGCTGCGCTTGTCGCTTGCTGCGAAGGCGGCCGGCATGTTCTTGACGGGCGTATAGAAGATGCTCGCTTCCGGCTTGTCGGCGGCCAGCTGGCGCAGCTGCGGTAGCAGCGACTGCATCGGCTCGCGCGGATGCACGATGCCGGCCTTCATCCCTTCGCGCATGTTGGCGATCGCCTGGTCGATGTAGGGCGTGAGCTGGTTCAGGCGGTTCAGGTAGGCCTTGTAGTCCTTGACGGTGGACAGGGGCTGGGCGCCCTGGCCGCCGGCGTAGTTGGCCAGGATCACCGGCATGCTGACCATCTGGTCGACCGGCAGCAGGTGCTCCGGATACTGGGCCAGGCGCAGCGCGGTGTCGAGCTCGAACTTGAGGATGTCGTAGCTGGTCTGGTCGCGGGCGTTCAGCTTGTCGCGCGGGATCGCGCCCAGGCGCTTGAGGTAGCCGCGGTAGAGCGCGAACTGGCGCTCGCGGTTCTTGGGCGCGATCGACAGGCCGAGCTGGTCGATGAAGCGGTTGTCGCCGCCTTCGCTGGCGTAGACCGGCTCGAAGCGCGCCAGCGCGTCGTAGTACTCGTCGGCCAGCTTGTTGATCGCCTTGCCGGGCTGGGTGTCCACGCGCTCGGTCTTGGCCGGCGCGGCGATGGCTGCTGGAGAGAGCGGAGCACAGGCCAGCACGGCGGCCGCGGCGAGTGCGCCGAGCTTGAAGGTATTGTTCATTGTTGTTGTCCTCGTCGGGTTGGATGCTCAGTAGCTGGCCAGCGGGCTCAAGACGCCGTTCTTGAAGGTGTACACGGTGACGGCGGTCTTCTTTAGGTTGCCCTTGGGGTCGTAGCCGTAGTTGCCGACCACGCCCTGGTAGCTGATGCTGTGCATGGCCTGGCCGACCTTGGCGGGGTCGAGCGAATTCGCGCTCTTCATCGCCTGGGCGATGAACTTGGTCTGGTCGTAGAAGGAGGGCGCGTAGACGTCCGGCTCGCGCTTGAAGCGCTGCTTGTAGGCGGCCAGGAAGGCCGGTCCGCCCGGCTGTTTGGCGACAATCGCGCCGGCCTGGGCGCAGCGCACGTTCTCGCCGACGGCGGGGCCGCCCAGCTTGGCCATCTCGGGGCTGCAGAGGGTGTCGCCGCCCAGCAGCGGCACGTTCAGGCCGAGCTGCTTCATCTGGCGCGCCATCGGCGCGGCTTGCGGGGCGTAGCCGCCGTAGAACACGGCGTCCACGCGCTTGGCCTTGAGCGCGGTGAGGATGGCGGCGAAGTCGCTCGCCTTGTCGGTGGTGAACTCGTGGCCCGCGACCTTCATGCCGGCGCTCTGCGCCTGGCGCTTGAATTCCATCGCGATGCCCTGGCCGAAAGCGGTGCGGTCGTCGATCACGCCCACGTTCTTCACCTTGAGTTCCTTGGCCGCGTACGAGGCCACCGAGGCGCCCACCTGGGTGTCGCTGGCGACGATGCGGAACACGGTCGGGTAGCCAGCCTGGGTGATCTTGGGATTGGTGCCGACCGTCGACATCAGGATGCCGTTGTCGTTGTAGACGCGCGAGGCGGGAATCGCCACGCCCGAGTTGTAGGGCCCGAGCACGAACTTGACGCCGGCGTCGGCGAACTTCTGGGCCACGTTCACGCCCTGTTTCGGGTCGCCTCCGTCGTCCTCGGACTGCAGCTCGAAGCGGATGGTGTTGCCGCCGACCTGGAGCTTCTGCGCGTTGAGTTCCTCGACGGCCAGGCGCACGCCGTTCTCGTTATCCTTGCCGGCGAAAGCGTTCGCGCCGGACAGCGGCCCGCTCACGCCGATCTTGACGACCTGTTCGGCGGCGTTGGCATGGACGGCGAACAGCGCCGCCAGCGCCAGCGGCGCCAGTTTCATTGTGGATGGCATTCCCTTGTCTCCGTTATAGCAACGGCCGCCATCATCGCACGAATTTGGAGCGCTTAACAAAGCCCATGGCGGCGTTGCATCGTCTCGCCGTACTGACGTACTGTCTTCGACGCTGCGCCTTGCCCTGGGCTTTGTTAAGCGCTCCAAAAAACGCTGCGCCCGGTTAAGCGAACCCTATGCCGCCAGCCCGTGCGAGATCAGCTCCAGCGGCAGCGCCGTGGTGCACTTGATCTGCTCCATCGAGAAGGCGGAGGAGACGCCGCTCAGGCGCGCGGTCTTGATCAGCTTCTTGTAGAAGCGGTCGTAGCCGGCGATGTCGGTGGTGACCACCTTGAGCAGGTAGTCGACGTCGCCGCTCATGCGGTGGAATTCCAGTACCTCGGGCAGGGCCTCGACGGCCGAGGCGAAGCGCGCCAGCCATTTCTCGTCGTGCTCGGGCGTGCGCACGCTGACGAAGACCGTCACCGGCAAGCCGACCTTGTTGCGGTTGACGATACTGACCCGGCTTTCGATATAGCCCTCTTCTTCGAGGCGCTTGACGCGTTTCCAGCAAGGGGTGCTGGACAAGCCGACCTTCTCGCTGAGGCCGGAAATGGAAAGTGTGGCGTCCGCTTGCAGTGCTGCAAGGATCGCGCAGTCAAACTTATCGAGAGAATTCATGTGTCGATTTATTGATTATGAGAATGATTGTGCTTCATTTCGACCATAAACCAGTGAATATAGGACATCCCTACCGCTATAACTCCGTACCATATTACTAAAAATAACAGTCTGCGCCGACTTTTTTTTGCATTTTTGTCACTTACTCATGACCATGGAAATCTACCTCGACGCCAACGCCACCTCGCCCGTCCTGCCCGCCGCCATCGACGCCGCCACCGCCGCGATGCGCGACTGCTTCGGCAACCCGAGCAGCAGCCATGCGGCCGGATTGCGGGCGCGGGCGCTGCGCGAAGCGGCGCGGGCGGCGGCGCGGCGCGTGATCGGGGCGCCCACAGGGCGGGTCATGTTCAACAGCGGCGCCACCGAGGGCATCCAGACCGCGGTGCTGTCGGCGCTGTGCGCGGTGCGCGAACGGCGCGCGCGCGGCGAAGCCTGCGGCGAGCTGCTGCTCTACGGCGCCACCGAGCACAAGGCGGTGCCGGAAAGCCTGGCGCACTGGAACCGCGTGCTCGGCACAGGGCTGGAACTGCGCGCGCTGCCGGTCGACGCCGACGGCCGCCACCGGCTTGAGATCCTGCGCGAGCTGGCGCCGCGCGCCGCCCTGGTCTGCACCATGGCCGCCAACAACGAGACCGGCGTCGTCTCCGACCTGGCCGCGATCGAAGGCGTGCTGGAGGACTGCGCCAGCCCGGCGCTGTGGATGGTCGACTGCGTGCAGGCGCTCGGCAAGCTGCCGCTGGACCTGGGCCGCAGCCGCATCGACTACGCGCCGTTCTCCGGCCACAAGCTGTACGCGCCCAAGGGCATCGGCATGCTGTACGTGCGCGAAGGCGCGCCCTACACGCCCCTGATGTGCGGCGGCGGCCAGGAAGAGGGCCAGCGCTCCGGCACCGAGAACATGGCCGGCATCGCGGCCTTCGGCGCCGTGCTCGAGGCGCTGGAGCGGGGCGACACCTTCCGCACCCATGCGGAGCTGCTGGTCTGCCGCGAGCGCCTGGTGCAGGCCTTGCGCGCGGCCTTCCCGGACATCGCCTTCAACGCGCCGTTGGCGCATGCGCTGCCCACCACGCTCAACTTCTCGGTGCCGGGCGCCAGCAGTTCGGACCTGCTCGAGATCTTCGACGCCGCCGGCGTGCGCGTCAGCGCGGGCTCGGCCTGTTCGGCGGCCAAGGCCGCGCCCAGTCATGTCCTGGACGCGATGGGCCTGCCGCCCGGGCGCAGCGCCGCGGCGGTGCGCCTGTCCTTCGGCCCGCTGGTCGATGACGCCACCATCGACGCCGCCTGCGCCGGCATCGCGCGCTGCGGCCGCGCCCTGGCATTGTCGGTGCTGGCGCCGTCGCCGCTGCTCGGCAGGCCGCACGGCCTGGTGCAGCTCGATGCCGAAGGCAAGACCGGCTGGCTGCTGTTCGATGCGGACGCGCGCGCCTGCATCGCGATCGATCCCCCGGCGGCCCAGGCCGCGCGCGCGGCGGGCATGCTGCGCGCGGGCGGCTACCGCCTGCTGGCGGCCCTGCATACGGGTCTCGATGATGCGGGCGCGGCCAGCCTGTGCCGGGAGTGCGGCGGCGCGCCGGGCTGGCCGTTCGCCGCGGACGCCATCGCGTTCGGCGGTGAACGCCTGGGCCGGGTGGAGCATGGCGCCGGCAACGTCTACCTGTTCGGCGCGGCGCAGGAGCCGCGCTTCGTATTTACGGGCGGCTGCGAACTGTGGCCGGAACTGGCGCAAGGCGGGGTGCGCTGCGGCGCCGACAGCGAGCGACCGGTCGCCGTCTCCGCGGCCGTACCGCTGGGCGACGAGGACATGGAACTCGACAGCGAGGCGGCGCTGCGCCTGCTGGAGCAGTATCCGGACGCCCTGGTCATCGACGTGCGCGACCTGCGCGAACATGGCGCCGGCGAAGCGCGCCTGCACGGCCGCCCGGCCCACAACTTGCCCCTGGCGCGCCTGGCGGAACACAGCGGCCATTTCCTCCACGGCGAGCGCCGTCCGCTGCTCTTCGTTTGCCGCAGCGGCGCACGCAGCCTGCGCGCCGCGCGCGTCCTGCGCCAGCTGGGCCGCGGCCAGACCTGGTGCCTGGCCGGCGGCCTCGCCCTCATGGACTGACTCATCCGGGCAACAGGACAAGGGGCGGTCAGCCATACTGAGCACCTTTGTTCGTCAGCGCACAGTATCCGCCATGCCATTCTTCTAGCATGGCGGAGGCCGTGCGCACCCAGCTGCGCAGGCCTCCGTGTCGAGGTCCCTGTTGAAACTGGAGAACAATCCGATGGCCGACGAGCCGCCCGCGCGTCCTGGCCCGGATCAGGACGATGACGCCCCCTTGCGGGCCGCCCCCCTGAGCGCGGCCCAGCTGGCCGTGCACGGGCGCCAGCTCGCCGCGCGCCACCAGACGGCTGGCACCGCACCTGCCGCCGACCTGCCAGTCCTCCTGTCACAGAATGCGGACGCCATCGCGCGCGCCTGCGACACGCTCGACCGCGCGGCGCGCGCCGGCATCGAGATCCCGGCCGCGGGCGCGCGCCTGCTCGACCAGTACCACCTGGTGGATGCCCAGGTGCGGCTGGCGCGCGGCCAGCTGCTGCAGGGCGTGCGCCCGCTGCCGCACCTTGGCGCCGGCGGCAAGGTGGAAGGCGAGCCGCGCGCCTGGCGCCTGGTGCTGGAAGCCGTCGCCCATGGCGACGGCCGGGTCGAGCCGGACCAGCTGGCACGCTTCCTGGCCGCCTACCAGGAAGGCGCGCCGCTGGCGCTGGCCGAACTGGACGCGCTGCCCTGCCTGCTGCGCCTGGCCCTGATCGACAACCTGCGCCGTCTTGCCGCGCGCGCCGCGCGCGCCTGCCTCGAACGCGACAAGGCCGCCGGCTGGGCCGTGCGCATGGTCGACACCAGCGAACAGCGTCCCGGCGACCTGATCCTGCTGGTGGCGGACATGGCGCGCGAGGTCCAGCCGCTGGGCAGCAGCTTCGTGGCGGAACTAGCGCGCCGCCTGCAAGGGCAGGGCGGGGTGCTGGCGCAGGCGCTGGACTGGATCGACACGCGCCTGGCCGACGAGGGCTCCGGCATCGCCCAGCAGCTGCAGCTGGAGCGCAGCGAGCAGGCCGACGACGCGGTGTCCGCCGCCAACAGCCTGGCCAGCCTGCGCCTGGCGGGTGGCGTCGACTGGCGCGCCTTTGCCGAACAGATCGGCGCCGTCGAACAGGTATTGCGCGCCGATCCGGACGGCAGCTACGCCCGCATGGACGGCGCCACCCGCGACCAGTACCGGCAAGCCGTCGAACGACTGGCCCGGGCCACGGGCCATGGCGAGACCGAAGTGGCGCAGGAGGCGCTGGCCCTGTCCGGCATCCACCTGGCGCCGGGCGAGGGGGGACTGGACCGGCGCACCCGCCACGTCGGCTATTACCTGGCCGGGCCGGGACGCGAGCAGCTGGAAGAGCGCCTGCGCGCCGATGCGGGACCGGCCCGCCGGCTGCGCCGCCTGGCCCAGCGCCGCCCCCTGGCCGCCCGCATCGGCGCGCTTGTCCTCCTGGCCCTGCTGTTCACCGCCACCCTCGTGTCCCATGCGCGCCAGGACGGCGTCGGCGCCGGCCTGCTGGCGGTAATCGGGCTTCTGGCCCTGGCCGGCGCGAGCGAGCTGGCGCGCGCCATGGTGCGCATGATGGCGGGCTGGATCGCGCCGCCGCCGCCAACGCCGCGCATGGACTTCGGCGCCGGCATCCCGCACGGCGCCCAGGCCCTGGTCGCCGTGTCGGCCTCGCTGGGTGACGAAGGCCAGGTAGCCGCCCTGTGCCGCGACCTGGAGGTGCGCTACCTCGGCAACCGCGACCCGCGCCTGCGTTTCTGCCTGCTGGCCGACTTGCCCGACGCCGGCAGCGCGCAGATGCCGGGCGACCAGGCGCTGCTAGAGCGCGCGCGCGCCGCCATCGACGCGCTGAACGCCAGGTACGGCCACGAGCAGGTGGTCGAGACCTACGACGAACAGGGCGAGCCGGATGCGGCGACCGCCAGGATCGAACCCTTCCTGCTGCTGGTGCGCACCCGCACCTGGAGCCCGAGCGAGCATGCCTGGATCGGACGCGAGCGGCGCCGCGGCCAGCTGGCCGACCTGAACGACTACCTGTGCGGCGCCAAAGGAAATGCAAGCGAGCAGTTCGTGCTGGCCGCCGGCGCGCTCCAGGCGCTGGCCGAGCTGCGCTATGTCATCGCCATCGATTCCGCCACCAGCCTGCCGATCGACGCCGCGCGCCGCCTGGTGGCGGCCATGGCGCATCCGCTCAACCAGCCGGTGCTGGGCAAGGACGGCCGCGTGCTGGAAGGCCATGGCCTGCTGCGCCCTGCTGTGCGCGCGGCGCTGCCGGAGCAGGGCGCGACCCGCTACGAGCGGCTATGGGCGGATGGCGCGGGCACCTGGGCCGGGCCGGGCGCAGGCTGCGGCGCGAGCACCGATCCCGGCCTGGGCTGGGCGGCCATCTACGACATCGATGCCTGGCAACGCGCCTGCGGCGGCGAAGGGCGCGGCGAGGGACGCCCCGCACCGGGCTTGCCGGAAGAAGACCGCCTGCGCTGCGGCGCCGTGCACGACCTGCGCCTCGACGCCCTGCATCCCGCCACCTATGGCGAGCATGCGCTGCGCCGCCACCGCGCGGCGCGCGCCCACTGGCAGATCGCGGGCAGCCTGGGAAGCAGGAAGGACCCCGCGCCGCTGGTGCAGCCGCATGCGCGCTGGCGCCTGTTCGACCGCCTGCGCGAAAGCCTGGCCGCGCCCGCGCTGCTGGTGCTGCTGGTCCTGTGCTGGTCCCTGCTGGCCGCGCCCGTGTTCTGGAGCATGGCCGTGCTGTCCGTGTACTTTTTGCCGGCCCTGTTCGGCAGCCTGGTGGCGCTGGCCGACCGGCCGCACGACGCGCCCTGGCGCCAGCACCTGGACGGCTGGGCGCGCGGAGCCCGGGTGCCGCTGGTGCGCGCCGCGCTGTCGGCCGCCTTCCTGCCGCATGCCGCCTTTTGCCAGTTCGATGCCGCGCTCAAGGGACTATGGCGGCGCAACGTCTCGCGCCGCCGCCTGCTGGAGTCGCGCCCGGCCTTCCTGGCGCGCCCCGGCGCCGCCATCGACAGCAACTGGCGCAGCATGTGGTTCGCCCCCGCGCTGGCGGTCGGTGTCGCCGTGCTGCTGACCTTCGTCAATCCTTATGCCCTGTTCTCGGCCGCGCCCCTGCTGCTGGTGTGGTTCCTGTCGCCGACCCTGGCCTGGTGGATCAGCCAGCCGGCGCGCTCGCGCACGCCGCGCCTGGCCGCGGCCGAAAACGCCTTCCTGCGCGCGCTGGCGCGGCGCAACTGGAGCTTCTTCGAAGACCATCCGGGCGCCAAGCGGCTGGCGCCGGAAGCGGTGCTCGAGCATCCGCAGCCGGCGGTCGACGCGCGCGTCTCGCCGGCGGGCATGGGCCTGTCGCTGCTGGCCGGGCTGGCGGCCCACGATTTCGGCTTCCTGCCGGCCAGCGCGCTCCTGGACCGCACCCAGGCGATCCTGGCTTCGATGGAGCTGCTGGAAAGCTGGCGCGGACACGTCTTCGAGTGGTACGACGGCGCCACCCTGGCGCCGGTCGAGCCGGCCTTCGTGTCCACCGCCGCCAGCGGCAGCCTGCTGCTGTCCCTGCGCACCCTGGCCGCCGGCCTGGACGAGCTGCCGGAACGCCTGGTACTGGAGCCGGCGCTGCTGGACGGCATCCGTGCGGCGCTGCGCGTGGTGGAGGATTGCGCGGCCGATGCGCCGCCCGCGCTGCGGGGCGCCGTGGCCGCCGTCGCGCGCACCCTCGAGCCGGACCGCTGCCGCGCCATCGATACCTTGCCGGGCCTCACCGATTGCCTGCGCGCGGTGGCCACCGAAGCGCTGCATCTCAGCCAGTCGCTGCCCGAGGACGCGCCCGCCGCGCTGCGGTCCTGGACCACGCGCCTGGCGAAGCAGTGCGACGCCCAGGTGGAGGAGCTGTTCGCCCTGGCGCCCTGGATGCGCACGGCCCAGGAATATGTGATCGGCGCCGACCTGACCCGCATTCCCACCCTGCGCGAACTGGCCGCCTTCGAGCCGCCTTCGTCGAACGCGGCGCTGGCGCGCCACGTGGCCCAGGGGCGCGACGCTGCACGGCGCCGGCTGGCGCGCATCGACGAGCTGGCGCAGCAGGCGCGCGAGCTGGCGAAAATGGACTTCCGCGCGCTCTACGACGCCGCCGCCGGCCTGCTGGCGGCGGGGTGGCACGTGCGCGACGAACGCCTCGACGGCGACAGCTGTGACCTGCTGGCATCGGAGGCGCGCATGGCCAGCTACGCGGCCGTGGCCCAGGGACAGCTTGGGCAGGAGCACTGGCAGTCGCTGGGCCGGCCCGTGCGCATCGAAGAAGCCGGGCCGCTGCTGCTGTCGCGCTGCGGCGCGCTGTCGGACTACCTGGCGCCCCAGCTCCTGATGCCGTCCTGGCGCGACACCCTGCTCGACAGCGCGGGGCGCGCCCTGGTGCGCGCCCAGGCCGCACACGCGCGCCGTCACGACCTGCCCTGGGGCTTCTCGGAATCCGGCTGCAACGCGGTCGACGGCGCCGCGCGCTACCGTTTCAGCCGCTTCGGCATCCCGGCCGCCTCCCTGCAGCGGCGCGCGCCGGACGAGCTGGTGGCCGCTCCCTACGCCACCCTGCTGGCGCTGCCCGTGGCGCCGGCGCTGGCGCTGGCCAACCTCGAGCGCCTGGGCGCGGCGGGGCTGCTGGGCGAGCATGGCTACTACGAAGCGGTCGACTACGCGCCTTCGCGCCTGCCGCAGGGCGAGCGCCAGGTGGTGGTGCGTGCCTGGGTGGCGCGCCACCAGGCAATGGGTTTGCTGGGACTGGCGCAAGCCCTGCTGGACGCGCCGATGCAGCGCCGCTTCATGGCCGACCCCGAGCTGCGCGCCGCCAGCGTCCTGCTGCAGGAAGCCTTGCCCGCTTCCGGCGCGGCGACGCCGGTACGCTATGGCCCCGGCGCGCTCCAGGACGATCTGCCGGCGGCGCGCGCCTATGCCCGCGTGATCGCCCAGGGCGCCAGCGCGCTGCCCGAGGTCCAGCTGCTGTCGAACGGCACCCTGCACGCCGTGGTCGGCAGCGATGGCGCCGGCCCCACCCGCTGGGAAGGCAGCCTGCTCACGCGTTCCGGCATGGCCTGCTACGTGCGCGACGCCGGCAGCGGCCAGCTATGGTCCAACACCCCGCAGCCGGCCCTGGTCCAGCCGGAGCGCAGCGAGACCGTCTTCGCCGAAGGACGCGCCAGCTTCCGCCGCCACGACCACGGCATCGACATGGTGACCGACGTGGTGGTGGCGCCGGACGAGGACGTCGAGCTGCGCCGCGTCCGCATCGCCAACCGCGGCGCGGCGCCGCGCACGCTGGAGCTGACCAGCTGCGTGGAACTGGTGGCGCCGCCGGTGGAGGCAGGCAGGAAAAGCAGCGTGTCCGCCTGGCTGGACGAGCAGGCCGGCGCCCTGATGTGCGTGACGGAGCAGGACGCGCCGGTGGTGCTGCACCTGATGGTGCTGCGCGGCGAGGCCGGCGAGCTTGATGACTCCAGCTGCGAGACCAGCCGCGCGCGCTTTATCCGGCGCGGCCACGACCGCCGCGCGCCGCAGGCGGTGCTGCGCGGCGGCGCGCTGCCGGGCGTGGATCCGGAGCCAAGCCGGCCGCTGCTGGCGATGCGCCGCATCCTGCACCTGGCGCCCGGCCAGGAAGCGGTCGTCGACCTGGTGCTGGGCGCCACTGGCGGACTGGCCTCCGCGCGCGAACTTGCGCAGCGCTTCCAGTCGGGCCATGCGGTCGACCATGCGGTCGAGGCGGCCTGGACCCACGGCCAGGCTTTCCTGCGCCGCGTGGACGTGAGCGAGGCCGACGCCCAGCTCTACACCCGCCTGGCCGGCTGCCTGCTGCATCCGGTGCCGGCCCTGCGCATCGACGCCGCCGTCATCGCCCGCAACGTGCGCGGGCGCGAGGACCTGGCGCCCTACGGGATCGACGGGACCCTGCCGGTGGTGCTGCTGCAGGTCGGCCAGGGCCCGGAGTCCGACCTGGTGCGCCAGACCCTGCAAGCCCACGCCTACTGGCGCAGCCGCGGCCTGGCGATCGACCTGCTGGTGCTGTGCGACAGCGCCGCCGCGCGCGAGCAAGTGATGCACCTGGCCGCGCCGGTGCTCGATCCCTCCACCTTCGAGCAGCCGGGCGGCGTGCACGTGCACCTGCTGCCCGAGGTGGCGCAGGAAGACCGCATCCTGCTGCGTTCGATCGCCAGCGCCGTGCTGTCGGACCAGCGCGGCGGCCTGCACGACCAGCTGCGCCGGGCGGCGCGTCCACGCGGTCCGGCGCAACCCGGCTTCGAACCGCTGTCCGAGCTGCCGGCGTGGACGGTGGACGCGCCGCCGCTGCAGGCGCCGCAGCTCGTCGACGACAACGGCATCGGCGGCTTCACCCCGGATGGGCGCGAATACGTGGTGAGGATCGGCCCCGGCGTGCCTGTTCCGCCAGCGCCCTGGGTCAACCTGCTGGCCAATCCCGACTTTGGCAGCGTGGTGTCGGAACGCGGCCATGCCGCGAGCTGGAGCGGCCACCACGACGCGCGCGTGACCGCGGGCGACAGCGCGGATCTGGCGCCGCAGGCGGGCGAAGCCTTCTACCTGCGCGACGAGGACAGCGGCGCATTCTGGTCGCCCACGCCCTGGCCGGCGCCGTCCGGCGAGCCCTACCTGGCCCGCCATGGCTTTGGCTACAGCGTGTTCGAGCACCGGGCGCAGGGCATCCGTTCCGAGCTGCGCTGCTTCGTGGCGCCGGATGCGCCGCTCAAATATGCCGTGCTGCGCCTGCGTAACGACAGCAGTGCGCCGCGCCGCCTCTCCGCCACCGCCTATGTGGAGTGGACCCTGGACGCCCAGGGCGCCGCGCCCGGCCTGCAGGTCGTCACCGGCGCCGACCTGGCCAGCGGCGCGCTGTTCGCGCGCAATGCCTTCGGCGAAGGCTTCCGCGACAAGGTCGCTTTTCTTCACGCGGACGCCGAGCAGGTGGCGTCCACGGCCGACCGGCTGGAATTCCTCGGCCCCGCCGGGAACATGGCGCAGCCGGCGGCGATGGCGCGCGCCGGCCTGTCCGGCACTAGCGGCGCGGGACACGACCCTTGCGGCGCGCTGCAAGTCGCAATCAGCCTGCAGCCGGGCGAGGAGGCCGAGCTGGTGTTCGTGCTCGGCGTGGCCGGTCCGGGCAGCCTGGACGCCAGCCGCGTGGTGCAGCGCCACGGGGGCGCGCAGGCGGCCGCCGCGGCCTGGGAGCAGATCCGGCGCTGGTGGGAAGACACGCTCGGCGTCGTCGAGCTGCATTCGTCCGACCCTTCGTTCGACCGTTTGGCGAACGGCTGGCTGCTCTACCAGGCGATCGCCGGCGCCATGGGTGCGCGCTCCTTCGCCCTGCGTTTGCAGTCGGCGCTGGCGGCGTTGCACGCGCGTCCGGAACTGCTGCGCGAACAGCTGCTGCGCGCGGCGCGCGACAGCGCCGGCGGGCCGCCCCCGCCCGTCGAGGACTTCCTGTGGCTGCCTTTTGCCGTGGCGCGCTACGCCGCCGTGACGGGCGACCACGCGGTGCTGGGCGAGCATCCCGTCGACCAGGGGGACGACCTGTACCAGCATTGCGTGCACGGGCTGCGCGGCTGCCTGCAGTTCGGCGCGCGCGGCCTGCCGCTGGCCGCGGCCCGCCTGCACCACGAAGCGCAGGGGCCGGGCAGCCGCACCGAGAGCGTGCAGCTGTCCTTCTTCATGAACCTGGTCCTGCTGCGCTTCGCCGAAGTGGCCGACCGCCGCGGCGACTTCGGCTTCGCCACCACCTGCCGCGGCGCCGCGCTGGCGCTGGCGGCGCAGACCGAGGAACACGGCTGGGACGGCGCCTGGTACCGCTGGGCCTTCCTCGGCGACGGCACGGCGCTCGGCTCCGGCGCGAATGCGCTCTGCCGTATCGACCTGGCGACCCAGGCCTGGGCCCTGCTGGCCGGCGCGCCGCGTGCGCCGCAAGCCATGGACGCGGTGCGCGGCCTGGCCGAGCGTTCCGACCCGCCGTTCGACCGCCACTGGGCCGACGGGCTGGATGCCTGGCCCGGCCAGGACCACCGCGCCGCCGCCTGGGCCGGGATCGGCTTCGCCCGGCTGGGGGACGCGCGCCAAGCCTGGGAGCTGGCGCGCCTGCTCGACCCGGCGCGGCGCACGGTCACTGAGGAGGACTGCGAACGCTACGCGGGGCCGCCGTATTTCCTGACCGACGGCGTGCGCACGATTGAACCCCATGCGGGCCACGCCATCGGCGGCTGCTACACTGGCGCGGCTGCGTGGACCTGGCTGCTGGTCGCCGAGTCGCTGCTGGGTCTTGAACGCAGCGGACAGCGCCTGCTGCTGGCCCCGCGCCTGCCTCCGGACTGGCCCGCATTCAGGCTGCGCTACCGCTACCGCAGGACGATCTACGAGATCGCGGTGCAGCGCGGCGGCGGAGCGCAAGGCATGACGCTCGACGGCGAGCCGGTGCCGGAAGACGGCATCGCCCTGGTGGACGACGCGCGCCTGCACCGCATCGAACTGCGGCTGGCGGGCGACAACGACGACAAAAGGACAAACACATGACCAAGACCATCCGCTGCGCCGCGTTGCTGCTGGCCGCCGGCGCGACTGCAAGTACGGCCCAGGCGCTCGACTGGACCGACAACGCCATCAGCTGGCGCTACGGCACCCGTTTCGCCGAGCCCTTCAACCCGGAGCACATCAACAAGCACGTGATCGCGCTGACCCACGCCAGCGGCTACAAGTACGGCAGCAACTACTTCAACCTGGACCTGCTCAAGTCCGACAGCAAGGATCCCAGGTCGCTGACCGACAGCTCGGGCGCCGAAGAAGCCTACCTGCTGTACCGCCACACGCTCGACATCGGTGCGCTGAGTGGGCGTGAGCTGCGTTTCGGCAAGGTCAAGGGGCTGGGCCTGACGGCCGGCTTCGACCTGAACACCAAGGGCGACGTCGGCTACAACTCGCGCAAGCGCATGCTCGTGCTGGGCCCGACCCTGATGTGGGACGTGCCGGGCTTCCTCAACACCAGCCTGCTGCTGCTCCACGAAAGCAATGCGCCGAGCGGCGCCTTCCCGCCCATCTCCGGCGTGGCGGGGCGGCGCTACACCTTCGACAACCACCCGATGCTGAGCGCCAGCTGGGGCATTCCGGTAGCCGAGGGCTGGTCCTTCGAAGGCTACGCCAACTTCATCTCCTCCAAGGGACTGGACGAAGTGGGCAACCCGACCAGCGCCGAGACCAACATCGACATGCAGCTGATGTTCGACATCGGGGCACGCTACGGCCAGAAGAAGAACCGCTTCCGCATCGGCGTCGAGTACCAGTTCTGGAACAACAAATTCGGAAATTCGCGGGTCACCACGGGCGGGCGCGGGCAGCGGGCCAGTACGCCGATGGTGCGGGCGGAGTATCACTTCTGACGCTGGCTTCGGCCTGCTGCCCCGGCACGTCGTAGCTGTCAGTGGCAGCTACGACGGTTTTTCGGCTAAGGTTTCAATTCGCGCGACAGAGAGTACGGCGCGTCCTGCTCGCGGGTCCCCCGCTTCATGTTCGGCTTGGCCGACATGCTGAAGTCCAGCTTGACCCCTTTCATCAGCTCCTCGTGGCCCAGCCAGGTGCGCTCGACCGCGCGGCCGTTGACGCGCAGCGCGTCGACGTAGCGTCCGTCGCCCTGTGCGTTCACGGTGAAGCTGCGCCCGTTCTCGAGCCTGACGGTGGCTTTCTTGAACAGCGGCGTCCCGACCACGTACTGGTTCACACCCGGCGTGACCGGATAAAAGCCGAGCGCCGAGAACACGTACCAGGCCGAGGTCTGGCCATTGTCCTCGTCGCCGCAATAGCCGTCCGGCGTGGGCGCGTACATGCGGTCCATGGTTTCGCGGATCCAGTGCTGGGCTTTCCATGGGGCGCCGGCATAGTTGTACAGGTAGGTCATGTGCTGAATCGGCTGGTTGCCGTGGGCGTACTGGCCCATGTTCGCGATCTGCATCTCGCGGATCTCGTGGATCACCGAGCCGTAGTAGCTCTCGTCGTAGACCGGCGGCAGCGAGAACACCATGTCGAGCTTGTCGACGAAGGCCTTGCGCCCGCCCATCAGGTCCGCCAGCCCGGCCACGTCGTGGAACACCGACCACGAATAGTGCCAGCTGTTCCCCTCGGTGAAGGCGTCGCCCCACTTGAAAGGATTGAAGGGCGTCTGGAAGCTGCCGTCGCGCTTGCGGCCGCGCATCAGGCCCGTCTCGGGATCGAACAGCTTGCGGTAGTTCAGGCTGCGCTGGGCGTAGATGTCGATCTCGGACTTCGGTTTGCCCAGCGCCTTGCCGAGCTGGTAGATGGTGAAGTCGTCGTAGGCGTATTCCAGGGTGCGGGCGGCGTTCTCGTTGATGCCGACGTCGTAGGGCACGTAACCGAGCTCGTTGTAGTACTTCACACCGGCGCGGCCCACGGCCGTCATCGGGCCTTCGTTGTTGGCGCCTTTCTTGAGGGCCTGCCACAGGGTCTCGATGTCCTGGCCGCGCACGCCCTTGATCCAGGCGTCCGCCACCACCGAGGCCGAGTTGTTGCCGACCATGATGTCGGCATAGCCGGGGCTGGACCATTCCGGCAGCCAGCCGCCTTCCTTGAAGGCGTTGGCCAGGCCTTCCTGCATCTCGCTGTTGATCGAGGGGTAGACCAGGTTCAGGAAGGGGTAGAGGGCGCGGAAGGTGTCCCAGAAGCCGGTGCCGGCGAACAGGCGGCCAGGCAGGACCTGGCCGTTGTAGGGGCTCCAGTGCACCGGCTTGCCGGCGGCATCGAGCTCGTACATCTTGTTCGGGAACAGCACGGTGCGGTACAGGCTGGAATAGAAGGTGCGGGTCTGGTCGACCGAGCCGCCTTCGACCTGCAGCCTGCCGAGCACCCCGTTCCATGCGGCCTTGCCCTTGGCGCGGGTGGCCTCGAAGTCGTCCCGGCCCAGTTCGCGCTTCAGGTTCAGTTCCGCCTGCTCGAAGCTGATGAAGGAGGAAGCGACCCGCATGTGCACCTTCTGGCCCTTGGCGGTCTTGAAGCCGATCAGGGCTCCGCTATGCTCGCCCTGCGTCTCCAGCCTGCCTTCTTCCAGCTTGTCGCCCTGCCAGGTATCGGTGGAGGCGAAAGCCTGGTCGAATTCGATGACGAAGTAGTTGCGAAAGTTCTTCGGCAGCGGGCCGCGTGCGTAGCGGGTGCTGTAGCCGATCACCCTGCGCTGGTCAGGCAGGATCTTGACATAGGAGCCCTTGTCGAAGGCGTCGACCACGACGTAGCTGGCGTCCGACTTCGGGAAAGTGAAGCGGAACTGGGCGGCGCGCTCGGTCGGCGCGATCTCGGTGGTGACGTCGGCGTCGGCCAGGTAGACGCTGTAATAGTATGGCTTGGCGGTCTCCGACTTGTGCGAGAACCAGCTGGCGCGCGCGTCCTGGTTGAAGCGCTTGGCGCCGGTCACCGGCATGACGGCGAACTGGCCGTAGTCGTTCATCCAGGGCGAAGGCTGGTGGGTCTGCTTGAAGCCGCGGATCTTGTCGGCGTCGTAGGTGTAGGCCCAGCCGTTGCCCATCTTGCCGGTCTGCGGGGTCCAGAAGTTCATGCCCCAGGGGACGGCGATGGCCGGATAGGTGTTGCCGTTCGAGAGCTCGGGCTTGCTGGCCGTGCCCATCAGGGGATTGACCCATTCCACCGGGTCGGCCAGCTTGCCGACGACCTGGGCGGAGGCGCTGAATGCGCAGGTGGCCAGCAGGGTGGCGGCGCAGCGGATGATCGTGTTCGTCTTCATGAGTCGTCTCAGTAGCGGGTCTGGGTGTAGGGACGGGCGCTGTGGTCCTTGCCCCAGTCCTTGTTCGGCGTGGCCTGCATGGTGAACACCAGTTCGCCGCCGGCGACGATGTCTTCGTGGCGCAGGAAGGTCCGGGCCAGCGGCTTGCCGTTCAGGGTCACGCGGCCGACGTACACGTTGGCTGCCGACAGCTCCTCGGCGCGCACCGTGAAGCGCTTCCCGTTCGGCAGGTTCAGGGTCGCCCTGTCGAGGAAAGGGCGGCCGATCACGTATTCGTTCGAGGCCGGGGCCACCGGATAGAAGCCGAGCGCGGTGAAGGCGAACCAGGCCGACATCTGGCCCAGGTCGTCGTTGCCGGACAGGCCATCCGGGCGGTTGGCGTACTGGGTCGCCATGATGTGGGTCAGGCGCTCCTGGGTGCGCCAGGGCGCGCCGGCGAAGTTGTACAGGTAGGCCACGTGGTGCGAAGGCTCGTTGCCGTGGGCGTAGTGGCCGATCAGGCCCGAGATGTCTTCCATGTGGGCGTAGACATTGTCCTCGACCTTGGCGTCGAACACCTGGTCCAGCTTCGACACCAGGGCCGCGTCGCCGCCCAGCATGGCGATCAGGCCGGCATTATCGTGCGGCATATACCAGGAATACTGCCAGGCGCTGCCTTCCGTGTAGTCGCTGCCGAAGTTCGACTGCACCGGGTTGAAGGGCGTGCGGAACTCGCCGGTGGACTTGCGGGCGCGGATGAAGCCCGTCTCCTTGTCGAACACGTTGCGGTAGTTCTGGGCGCGTCCGTAGTAGCGGGCGGCCACATCCTTCCTGCCCATCTTCTCGGCCATGCGCGCGATGGTCCAGTCGTCGAACGCGTATTCCACGGTCTTCGACGCCGCTTCCGGCTCGCGGTCGATCGGCACGTAGCCCAGCTTCATGTAGTGTTCCAGCCCGCCGTAGGGGCCGTATTCGGCGCTGGCCGTCATCGCCGTCAAAGCCTGGTTGGCGTCGAAGCCGCGGATGCCCTTCATGTAGGCGTCCGCGATCACCGGCACCGCGTGGTAGCCGATCATGCACCAGGTCTCCAGGCCGTGGAAGGACCAGACCGGCAGGATGCCGTAGGGGCTGTGCTGCTGCGCGGCGATCAGCGAGTTCACGAAGTCGGCGTTGCGCTTTTCCGGCGCCAGCAGGGTGAGCAGCGGGTGCAGGGCGCGGTAGGTGTCCCACAGCGAGAAGGTCGAATGGAAGCGGAAGTCCTTCGCCTGGTGCACCTGATTGTCCGGCCCGCGGTAGCGGCCGTCGCGGTCCATGAACAGCGAGGGTGCCAGCATGCTGTGGTACAGGCTCGTGTAGAACATGGTGCGCATCGGTTCCGGGGCGTCGGCCTTCACCGCCGACAGCGCCTCGTTCCAGGCCGCGCCGGCGCGGGCGCGCTCGGCGTCGAAGTCCCAGCCCGGCATCTCGTCGAGGTTGGCCAGCGCATTGTCTTCGCTCACCGGCGAGACCGCGACCTTCACTTGCAGCGTCGCGTCGCTGGGCACGCCGAATTCGAGCGCCGCGACCAGGGCCTTGCCCTCGACCAGGACCTTGTCCGCAGGGGTCTTGCCGGGCGCCGCGAAGCCGCGGTATTCGACCGCTTCCTCGCGGTTGTGCAACTGGTGCGCGCTCATCGGGCGCGAGAACCTCACCGCGAAGTAGAGCTGGCGGCCCGGCGCCCAGCCGCGCGTCTCGCGCATGCCGGTGAGGGTGCTGGCGTCGCGCACGCGCAGGCGCGACCACAGGTTCTTGCTGCCGTAGTCGTAGATGCTCGAGCGCAGGTCGAGGATCACCTTGGCCGGCGCATCCTTGTGGAATCGGTAGCGGTGCAGGCCCACGCGTTCGCTGGCGGTGAGCTCGACGTCGACTTCGTTGTCCTGCAGGCGCACCGCGTAGTAGCCCGGCTCGGCCTTTTCCTGCGCATGCGAGAAGCGCGAGCGGTAGCCGGAGAAAGGGCGCTCCGGGTAGCCCGGCTCCAGCTTGGTCTCGCCGCTGTAGGGCATCAGGAGCACGTCGCCCAGGTCGGAGTGGCCGCTGCCCGAGAAGTGGGTGTGCGAGAAGCCGAGGATGGAATTGTCGTCATGGCGGTAGCCCGAAGCCCAGGGATAGCTCTGGCGGAAGTGGCGTACCTGGGTGTCCGGGCTGAGCTGCACCATGCCGAAGGGGCGGCTGGCGCCGGGGAAGGTATGGCCGTCGCCGCCGGTGCCGATGAAGACGTTGACGGCCGCCGCGGGGCTGCCAGGCGCCGCGGCCTGCGCCGGCGGAGCGCTCGCGGCCAGCGCCGCCAGCATGCTCAGGAAGAAAGGACCGCAGTGGATTCGGGTGCTCATCGTGTCTCCATAACCGGTAATGCCGACCTGAAACTTATATGCCGAGTTTGCTCGACCGGCAAGACATGCGTGGGAAAACGTCCGATCTTTAGGCCCGTTTACTAAACACGGCACGAAGCGGCAACCTCGGACATGCATGGCGGGTTTCTTCTAAAAAACGGAAGCAACTCATCGTCTTTCTCACCTTTTCTGGATCTCGCCGGTCGCTACAATCGTCGATCATGTTCTTTTAATAAAGTGTGGAGACGATGAACGAATTCCTTGGAGCGGCGATGTCCTCGCTGGCGCAACTCTTCGGCGGCAGCATGGGCTGGGCCATCCTGGCGCTGGCCCTGGTGGTGCGCCTCGCCTTGTTGCCCCTGACCCTGCGCCTGGCGCGCAGGATGCTGGCGAACCAGCAAAAGATGAAGGAACTGCAGCCGCAAGTCGACGCCATCAAGCAGCGCCTGGCGGCCGATCCGAAAGCCATGTTCGCCGCCATCTCGGCCCTGTACCGGGAACACGGCGTTTCGCTGTTCGATCGTTCCGCCCTGGTGGGCGCGCTGGTGCAGTGGCCGGTGTTCGCCCTGGTGCTCAAGGCGGTCGGCAATGCCGGCACCGGCGCCTTCCTGTGGATCAGGAACCTGGCGACGCCCGACACCGCACTGACGATGCTGGTGCTGCTGCTCACGGCTGTCGCGGCCTGGGCCATGCCTTCCGCCTCCGGCACGCCGATCCTGATGCTGGTGGTGCAGGTCGTGGCGATGGCGCTGGTGATCTGGAAGCTGGGCGCGGGGATGGGGCTGTACTGGGCGGCGTCAGCCTTCGTCAACCTGGTGCAGGGCGGCGTGCTGCGGATCGAACAGCGCCGCAGGCGAATGCCTGCCAAGGCATGAGCCATCCCTGCATATTATCGAAATTGCAATTTAAACCGCCTCAAGTGGCGTAGATAAAAATGCAATAGCGTAGGGCAGGCAGGACAAGGCGGATTTTGGTGCAGTTGCAAAAATTGCATCATGAGAACCTCACTCCTGCCCCCGCTCCTTTCCATCCTGCTGGCCTGCGGCCCGGCATGCGCCGCCCCCGCCGAGCACAGGGAACTTGAAGCCACCCTGTACGCGCCTTTCCAGGCCACGGCGGCCCAGCGCACCTTCACCTTGAGCTTCGACTATCCGGGCATCGAGCGCGCCGGGATCGTCCGATGGCGCGTCGAACTGGTCCGCCCCAATGGCCGCGTCGCACTGCGCTGGCGCGGCCAGACCAGGCTGGCCGGCTCGACCGTCAGCGTGGCGCTGCCGTGGTCGGGGCGGATCGGGCGCGCGCCTGCGCCGCCGGGCATCTACCAGGTGCGCATGCATGCCGCGCTGCGCGGCGAGGAACAAGAGGCGGTCACGCAGGGCTGGGAGATCGCGGTCGGCGTCCCGCCCGCGCCACGCATGCCACGCTTCGACGCCTTGCCCAGCGCCTTGACGACACCGAGTGCCGCCCCGGCGCCTGGCGCGCTGCCCTACACCGTCTACCTGGGCAACCTGCACAGCCAGACCAACCACAGCGACGGCGGCGCCGAGGTCTCGGACTGCAAGGGCGCGCAGTCGCCGCTGAGCGCTCCCCACGGGCCGGATGCGGCCTATGCATTCGCCCGCAAGCAGGGGCTCGACATCCTGGTCGCCTCGGAGCACAACCACATGTACGACGGTTTCGAAGGCAGCGCAGCGGATGCCGACCCGGCCAAGGCCAAGGCCTTGTACCAGGCCGGCCTGGCCAGCGCGGACGGCTTTTCGCGGGCGCACCCCGGCTTCCTGGCGCTGTACGGCATGGAGTGGGGCGTCATCAACAAGGGCGGCCACCTGAACATCTTCAACAGCCGCGAGCTGCTGGGCTGGGAGACGAACGCCAGGGGCGAACTGCTGGCCGATACGCGCACGCCCCGCGGCGACTATGCCGCGCTCTACACCCTGATGCGCGAGCGCGGCTGGGTGGGGCAGTTCAACCACCCGGCCCAGACGGGCCAGTTCGTCGTGAACGGCGTCCCGCTGGCCTACACCCCCGACGGCGACGAGGTCATGGCCTTGTGCGAGGTGGTGAACAGCACCGCCTTCTCGACCAGCCTGACCGAGACGGAAACCCGGCGCAGCCACTTCGAGGCGGCCTGCAACCGCCTGCTGGAAGCGGGCTACCACCTGGCCTTCAGCACCAACCAGGACAACCACTGCGCCAACTGGGGCGCGTCCTACACCAACCGCACCGGCGTGCTGATCCCGGCCGGAACAAAGCTGTCGCAGGACAGTTTCGTGGAAGCGCTCAGGGCGCGGCGCGTGTTCGCGACCATGGACAAGGGCTCGCTGCTGGTGTTGACGGCGAACGGGCGCATGATGGGCGAGCGCTTCCGCAACCAGGGACCCTTGACCCTGGTGGCGAACTTCGCCGGCAGCGCCGGCAAGGCGGTGGCGGCGGTGGCGATCATGGAAGGCGTCCCGGGGCGCAATGGGCAGGTGAGCCAGCTTTCGGATAGCGCGACGACCAGCTTCACGCCGGCGCCGGGCGAGCATTTCTATTACGCGCGCATCACCCAGGACGACGGCAACGTGCTGTGGTCGGCCCCGGTGTGGGTAACCCAGGAATGATCAGAAACCCAATCCTTCGCCCGCGCCCAGCAGGGTCGCGATGCCGAGCACCGCGAAGATCACGGCCGCGATGCCGTGCACCAGCTTGACCGGCACCCGGTTGGCGATGCGCTCGCCGAAGTACACGGCGGGCACGTTTGCCAGCATCATGCCCAGGGTGGTTCCGGCGACCACCGCGGCCATCGATTCGTAGCGCGCGGCCAGGGCGACGGTGGCCACCTGGGTCTTGTCGCCCATCTCGGCGATGAAGAAGGCGATCAGGGTGGTGAGGAAGACGCCATGGCGCGCCAGGCGCGCTTCTTCCTCGTCGATCTCGTCCGGCACCATGATCCAGGCTGCCATGCCCAGGAAGGACAGGCCCAGCACCCAGCGCATCACGTTCGGCCCGAGCAGCTCGCTCACCAGGGCGCCCACCGCCGCGGCGAAGGCGTGGTTGGCGATGGTGGCGGCGAAGATGCCGAACACGATCGGCAGCGGACGGCGGAAGCGGGCGGCGAGAAGGAAGGCAAGCAGCTGGGTCTTGTCGCCGATCTCGGCGAGCGCCACGATGCCGGTCGAAACGAGGAAGGCGTCCATGAAGCGGAGGAAGTGAAGCGGAAAGCGCGGTGAGGCGAAAGGCGCGATCATAGCAGAGTCGGGGCGCCGCGCCGCGTACATACGGCGAGTTTGCCACGGGGCTTGCCATGCTTTCACTGGCGGAGGGCGCATGCTATTCTGCTCGCGCCCGCAGCCCTACCGGGGCTGCCATCCCTGCGAGAGACCATGAAGACACGCTTCCTGCCGCGCGCCGCCGCCGCCCTGATCCTGGGCGCCTGGACCGCCAGCGCATTCGCGCTCGACCCCCTGAGCTACGCCAAATACGACCAGGTCAAGACCAGTGCCCTGCACATGGACCTGAAGGCCGATTTCAACCGCAAGACCCTGGCCGGCCACGCCGAGCTGACCCTCGACTGGCTGGACAAGTCCGCCGCTACCCTCGACCTGGACACGCGCGAGCTGGCGATCTCGAAGATCGAGGCCCAGGACGCCGCCGGCGCCTGGCGCCCGGCGCGCTACACGCTCGACAAGATGGACAAGGAGAAGGGCCAGGCCCTGCACATCGCCCTGCCGGGGCAGCCGAAGAAGGTGCGGATCTTCTACCGCACCGCACCGACCGCCACCGCCCTGCAGTGGCTGACGCCGGCCCAGACCATGTCGGGCAAGCGTCCCTTCATGTTCAGCCAGTCGCAGTCGATCAACGCGCGTTCGTGGGTGCCGATCCAGGATACGCCGGCGGTGCGCTTCACCTATACCGCCCGCATCCAGGCGCCGGGAGGCCTGCGCGTGGTCATGAGTGCGGACAATGACGCCAAGGCGACGGGCAAGGGCGGCTGGACCTTCACCATGCCGCAGCCGATCCCGTCCTACCTGCTGGCGATCGGCATCGGCGAACTGGACGTGCGCAGCCTGGGCCCGCGCACCGGCGTGTACGCCGAGCCGAAGCGCATCCAGGCCGCCGAGTACGAGCTGGCCGACACCGAGAAGATGGTGGCCGCCGCCGAATCGCTCTACGGTCCCTATCGCTGGGGGCGCTACGACATGCTGGTTCTGCCGCCGTCCTTCCCGATCGGCGGCATGGAGAACCCGCGCCTGACTTTCCTGACCCCGACCATGATCGCGGGCGACCGCAGCCTGGTCGACCTGATCGCCCACGAGCTGGCGCACAGCTGGTCGGGCAACCTGGTGACCAACGCCTCGTGGAAGCACTGGTGGCTCAACGAAGGCTTCACCACCTATGTCACCACCCGCATCCTGGAAAAGATCTACGGCGAGGACGTGGCCACCATGAACCTGCAGCTGGAGCAGGAGGAGGCCCTCGAGCACATCAAGACCCTGCCGCCGGCCAAGCAGGCCCTGGTGACGCGCGATCCGGACACCTCGTCCGAGCACTACACCGACGAGGAGCTGGCCTACCCGAAAGGCGCCTGGTTCCTGCGGACTCTCGAGCAGCGCGCCGGCCGCGCCGCCTTCGATCCCTTCCTGCGCGGCTGGTTCGACCAGCACGCCTTCCAGAGCGTGACCACCGACCAGTTCGTGGCCTACCTGCGCGCCAACCTGCTGGCCAAGCACCCGCAAGTCATGAGCGACGCCGAGCTGGACGAGTGGCTGTACGGCCCGGGCATCCCGGCCAGCGCCCAGCGCGCCGTCTCCAGCCGCCTGGCGAAGCTGAACGCCACCACCGAGGCCTGGATCAAGGGCGAGCTCAAGACCGCCCAGCTGGACACGAAGAACTGGAACGCCAGCGAGTGGATGAAGTTCTTGAACGACATCGACAACAAGGCCAATGCCAAACAGCTGGAGGAACTCGACAAGGCCTTCGGCCTGGCCAGCACTGGCAACAACGAAGTCGCCTTCCGCTTCTACCGCGCCGCCGTGCACGCGGGTTATCGCGGCATCCGTCCGAACCTGGAAGCCTTCCTGATGAGCGTGGGCCGCCAGAAGTTCGTGGTGCCGCTGTACGGCGCGCTGCGCGCGAAAAGCGAGGACCGCGTCTGGGCCGAGCGAGTCTACAAGGCCGCGCGCGAGCGTTACCATCCGGAGACGCAGTCCAGCGTCGACAAGCAGATGAATAAAAAATAAGAGGATGACGACAGTGCAAGCAATGAACCGACTCGCGGCCGCGATCCTGATCGCGTTTTCCAGCACCAGCGCCGTGCTCGCGCAGGCGCCCGCAGCCGCCATCCAGGCGCCAGCCTTCAATCTCGAAGCCGACGTCAAGCGCGTCATGAAGGAATTCGACGTGCCCGGCATCGCCATCGCCGTCGTCAAGGACGGCAAGGTGCTGGCGGCGCAAGGCTTCGGCGTGCGCAAGCTGGGCGACCCGACGCCGGTGGACGGCAAGACCCTGTTCGAGATCGCCTCGAATTCCAAGGCCTTCACGGCCGCCGGCCTGGCGATGCTGGTCGACCAGGGCAAGCTGTCCTGGGACGATCCCGTCATCAAGCACCTGCCGGACTTCCGCATGTACGACCCTTACGTGACGGCCGAGATGACGGTGCGCGACCTGCTGACCCACCGCAGCGGCCTGGGGCTGGGCGCGGGCGACCTGATGTGGTGGCCAACCACCACCTTCAGCACCGACGAGATCATCCACAACCTCCGCTACATCAAGCCGGCGACCAGCTTCCGCAACAGCTACGCCTACGACAACCTGCTGTACATCGTGGCCGGCAAGATCATCGCCATGAAGTCCGGGAAGCCCTGGGGCGAGACCATGCGCGAGTGGATCCTCACGCCGGTCGGCATGAACACGACCACCACCAGCCTGGAAGAGCACGCGAACAACGGCAACGTGTCCGCCCCGCACAGCAAGATCAACGGCAAGGCCGCCGTGGTCAAGCCGATGCCGGTGGCGAACGCGATCGGCGCGGTCGGCATCAACACCAATGCCGAGGACATCGCGCGCTGGATGAACGTGCTGCTGGACGAAGGCCGGGTAGGCAAGGATGCAAGCGGCAAGGAAGTGCGCCTGTGGTCCGAGAAGCAGGCGCGCGAGATGTGGACGGCGCAGACCCCGATGAAGATCGGCCAGCCGCGTCCTCCGCTGGCGGCCACCAAGCCGAATTTCTTCGCCTACGGCCTGGGCTTCCAGCTGCGCGACTACCAGGGCAAGCTGGTGGCCATGCACGGCGGCGCGCTGCAGGGCTTCTATTCGCGCGTGCTGCTGGTGCCGGAAGCGAAGCTGGGCATCGCGATCTTCACCAACGCCGAGAGCGGCCCCTCGCTCAACGCGCTGCAGTACCGCCTGATGGACCAGTACCTGGGCGTGGCGCCCACCGACTGGATCGGCCGCATCGCCGACGTCGACAAGGAGATGCACGCCAAGGAGCTGGAGCGCGTGAAGAAGGAATCGGCGACCCGCGCGGCGCACAGCAAGCCCTCGCTGCCCCTGGCCGCCTACGAAGGCCAGTACCAGGATGCCTGGTACGGCGTCGCGACCATCAGGAAGGTGGACAAGAAACAGGTGATGAGCTTCTCGCGCACGCCGGACCTGACGGGCGAACTGGAGCACTTCCAGCACGACACCTTCATCGTGCGCTGGAAGGAACGCAACTTCAACGCCGACGCCTACGTGACCTTCTCGCTCGACCACGACGGCAGCATCGAGCGCATGCGCATGAAGCCGATTTCTACCGAGACGGATTTCAGCTATGACTTCCAGGACTTGCTGTTTACGCCGGTGAAGGAAGAGAAGAAGGAGAAGTAAACGGCAAGCGCGGCTACTTTCCCCCGGCTTGTCGTTAGCGTATGAACGTCATTCCGGCGAAGGCGCCAGTGGCGCGTGCGACGGGCGTACGCTAATTGAACGGTATCACGGTCACCACTAAGCGCCTTTGCGCGAAGGAGTATCGATGAGCACTTTCTGGCAAGCCCGGCGCACCTGGCTGCGCAGCGCCGCAGGCCTGGCCCTGGGCGGAACGGCCGCCGGCGCCTCCGCCGTCGACGAGCTGTGGCCGCCAGGGAAAGAATGGGACAGGCTGGCCGCCAGCTACGACGTGGCTCCGGGGTTCGCGAACCTGGAAAACGGCTACTACGGCATCATGGCCAGGCCGGTGGCCGAAGACTTCAAACGCAACATCGATGTCCTCAACCGGCACAACTCTTATTTCCTGCGCCGCGAGTTCGACCGCGAAGGCGTCGAGGCAATCCGAACCACGCTGGCGGTCTACGCCGGCGCCGCGACCGGCGAGATCGCGCTCACCCGCGGCGCCACCGAGTCGCTCCAGCTCCTGATCGCGAACTACCGCCTGCTGAAGGAGGGCGATACCCTCATGGTGGGTAATCTCGACTACGACGCGATGATCGACGCCATGCAGGACAAGGCGCGCCGCCACGGCTGCGCCCTCGTCAAGGTCGAGCTGCCCGAGCCAACGACCCGGCAGAGCGTGATCGACGCCTACGACAGGGCGCTGCGCGCCAATCCGCGCACCCGCCTGCTGTTGCTCACCCACGTCAGCCACCGCACGGGGCTGGTGCTGCCGGTCGAGGAACTCGTTCGCCTCGCCAAGGCGCGCAGTGTCGACGTCATCCTCGACGCTGCCCATTCCTGGGGCCAGCTGGACTACCGGATTCCCGCCCTGGGCGCGGACTTCGTCGGCGCCAACCTGCACAAGTGGATCGGCGCGCCGCTGGGGCTGGGCTTTCTCTACATCCGCGCCGGCCGCCTGCAGGACATCGCCGTCGAACGGGGCAACAGCCTGTTCCCGGACACCGACATCCGCGCGCGGGCGCACACGGGCACGACCAATGCCGCCGCCGTGATGACGATTCCGTCCGCACTGACATTCCACGCCAGGATTCCGCTGGCCGAACGCAGCGCGTACCTGCGCGGCCTGCGCGACCACTGGGTGCGCCAGGTGCTGGATTTACCCCAGGTCGAGGTGTTGACGCCGGAGGAAGCGGGGATGGCCGGCGCCATCACCTCCTTCCGCTTGAAGGGGCGCACCAGCTTCGAAGCCAACGCGGCGCTGGCGCGCACCCTGGCGGACGACTACCGCATCTTCACCGTGGCCCGCAGCGGCGCGGCGGGCGGCGGGTGTATCCGCGTCACTCCATCCTGGTATACCCGCAAGCCCGAGCTGGACCGGCTGGCGCAGGCGATCCGGGCGCTGGCCGCCAGGACCTGAAGGCTTGACTACTTGCCGTTCCAGACCTTCAGCATGTCGTCCGAGCCTTGCGCACGGATGCCGTTGTCGGTCAGGATCGCCTCGGTGGTGTCCAGGATCGCCTTGCGCGGCAGGACGATGGTCTCGCCGTAGCGCTGGGCGAAGCGCAGCACGATCTGCTCGTCCTTCAGGTCGCGCAGCAGGGCCACCAGGTGGCCCAGGCTGCGCACCGGCTTGCCGTTGACCGACTCCACCACCGAACCGAAGCGGTTGGAATACCCGCTCACCAGCTTGTGCGGGAAGAAGGGCCCGCTGATCACCACCAGTTCCTCGTGCTCGGCATCGGGCGAATCGCCGCGGCGCGTGACCAGCGGGCTGGCGTTGAAGGCATAGCCGTGCATCGCGCCGGCGTTGGTGCCGATGAAGCTCAGGAACTCGGCGCTGGCGCGGGTGAACACCATCGGACCATAGATGAAGTAGGGCGGGTAGCCGCCGTTCAGGTCCGGGATCAGTAGCGGGCGCGGGCCGGTGGCCGGCACCTCGACCTTCATGCTCTTGCCGTTGCGGACGATGGTCATCGGCACCTTGCCGTTCTTCGCCACCTGCTGGATGCGGTACTGGAAGCGCACGCGCAGGTTGGAGCCCAGCTTCACCATGGCCTGGTTGTCGACCGGGTGCTCGCCGATGTGGGTGATCACGTCCCACTCCTTCAATGGCCAGGACGCGTCCGTACGGTAGGGCCGGTGCACCACCGCGCCCTCGACCGACTTGTCGAGCTTGAGGAACTGGCGCAGGGCCGGGTTTTCCAGGGTCTGGATGCTGTCGTGCAGCAGCGGCTTGCCGTCGTAGTGGCCGTCCTGCACGTCGCGCAGGAACAGCTCGATCTCCTCGTTCGGGATCACGTAGCCGATGTTCTGGGCCCCGGCCGCCATCGAGAAGGCCAGGCCGATCATCTTATCGCCCGCGATCACCGGGCCACCGCTGTTGCCCGGGTTGATCGGCGCGTCGATCTGGATGCGCAGGCCCGAGCTGAACGAAGTGTAGGGCACGAACTCCACGCGCGAGACGATGCCCTTGGTGGTCGACAGCGAATTGCCGCCCACCGGATAGCCATAGGCAAACACCTGCTCGCGCACGTCCGGCAGCACCGCGGCGCGGCTCACCGGCGGGCGCTTGTCGAAGAAGCTGGCGTCTTCCAGCTCCAGCACCGCGAGGTCGAGGCCGCGCGCGATCGCGATCACCTTGGCCGACACCTTGTCGCCCGACTGCGAAGCCTGCACTTCCACCTGGCTGGCGTAGTTCACCACATGGGCGTTGGTCAGGATGCGCTTGCCCTCGATGATCACGCCCGAGCCGGTGATGTCGTTCGGCGAGGACTTGGTCCAGGGCTTGTAGGGATCGGGGCGGCGCACGGTCGAGAAGATCTTGACCACCGAGGCCTCGATCGCCGGCAGCGCGGGCGCGGCGGTCTGGGTCGTGGCGGCGGGCGGCACGGGCGTGGTCTGCGGGGTGCTGTCCTGGGCGTGGGCCAGGCTCGATGCGGCAAGCGCCAGGGCGGCAAGGCGGTAGATTTTCATGAATTCCTTCGGTTGCGGTGGTGTGTGCTCAACCGGAAGAATATACACCCGCGCCGCAAATGGAAATACGTGGATCGTCACCCGGTACCAAGGTGAGGGGAGGGCGGCGCGCCGCCGCTCCCCCGGGGTGAGCTCCTTATTGCTTGACGAACTTGAGCGTCATGCGGTCGCTCTCGCCGATCGCCAGGTACTTCTCGCGGTCCTTGTCCTTGTTGGCCAGCACCGGGGGCAGGGTCCACACGCCTTTTTCATGATCGGCGGTGTCCTTCGGATTGGCGTTGACCTCGGACTTGCCGGCCAGCTTGAAGCCCGCGCCCTCGACCGTCTTGATGACCCAGGCTTCGTGCATGTAGCCGCTCGAGGCCTTGGCGTCCTGCTGCATGGAGGCGGGCAGGCGGTGTTCTTCCACGCCCAGCACGCCGCCCGGCTTGAGCACCTTGTGGATTTCCTTCAGGGTGTTCTTGAAGGCCTCGTCGCCGTTGCCGACCCAGTTGTGCAGGTTGCGGAAGGTGAGCACCATGTCGGCGCTGTTCGGCGGCGCGATCTGGTAGGTGGACGGCGGCGCGAACACGGCCGGCACGGCCTTGCCGTAGACCGCCGGAGCGCCGTCGAACTTCTGCTTGAGCGCCATCGCGCCGCGGTTCTCCGGCACCATGGCGCCGCCGGCCACGATCAGCTTGCCCTTGTCGCGCAGGTAGGGGGCGAGGATCTCGGTGTACCAGCCGCCGCCGGGCGACAGTTCCACCACCGTCATGTTCGGCTTGATGCCGAAGAAGCTGAGGGTCTCGTAGGGGTGGCGGTACACGTCGCGCGCCTTGTTGGCGGCGCTGCGGTGTTCGCCGGCGATGGCGGCCTTCAGGGCGTCGTCCGCCTGCGCGGCGCCGGCCAGTCCGGTGGCCAGCATGGCGGCCAGGATCAGTCGTTTCATCGGTGCGTCTCCATGGTGATTGTCGTCGGCAGGGCGGGACGCCGCTGCCGCCGCGCTGATGATCGGGCAGTGTGGCTGGGCAGTCAAGCGTGTCGTACATACATATGTCCGATTGTCCGGGCCTGTCCGGACCGGACAGCCGGACAGCGCGCGGACACGTGGACGGACGCGGTTGGACGACGTTGAATCAGCCACTTGCGGCGCTCCGGCCGGTGGCATAAAGATTGCCTAACCAAAAACTTTAGTCTAAGGTTGAGAAGTTTGCCGTCCTCCCCATCCGGAGACGACGAAGTTCCCAGAAGCGCTGTACATACAAGAGCGGCGCCGTGCTGTGCAGGCGGAACCGCTGCCCGAGAGGATACCCAGGAGACCCTATGGAACGTCGTACTTTTCTCAATTTCAGCAGCATGGCGCTCGGTTCGATGCTGGTCCCGTTCGGCCGTGCGATCGCCGCGGAAGAACTGCTCAGCACGATGCCCGTCGCCGCCAAGAAGGCGCTCGCCGACGTCGCCCTGAACGCCGCCACCAAGGCCGGCGCCAGCTACTGCGACGTGCGCATCGGCCGCTACCTGAACCAGTTCATCGTCACCCGCGACCTGAACGTCGAGAACGTGGCCAACACCGAGTCGGCCGGCGTCGGCGTGCGCGTGATCTGCAACGGCGCCTACGGCTTCGCCGCCACCTCGGACATGTCGAACGACGGCATCGCCAACGCGGCGCGCCAGGCAGTGGCGATCGCCAAGGCCAACGCCAAGCTGCAGTCCGAACCGGTGCGCCTTGCACCGGTCAAGGGCGTGGGCGACGTGTCCTGGGCCACCCCGATCAAGAAGGACTGGCGCGCGGTGCCGATCAAGGAGAAGGCCGACCTGCTCATCGCCGCCAACAAGGCCGGCATGGACAACGGCGCCAACTTCATGCAGTCGATGCTGTTCCAGGTGAACCAGCAGAAGTTCTTCGCCTCGACCGACGGTTCCTACATCGACCAGGACGTGCACCGCCTGTGGGCGCCGTTCCAGGCCACCGCCGTCGACAAGGCGAGCGGCAAGTTCCGCTCGCGCTCGGGCCTGAGCGCACCGGTCGGCAAGGGCTATGAGTACCTGGACGCGCGTCCGGAGCACAAGATCAAGGCCGCCGGCGGCGTCGCCACCCTGTACACCGAAAGCTACGACATCATCGAGGACGCCAAGGCCGCGGGTCGCGACGCCAAGCGCAAGCTGACCGCCAAGTCGGTCGTGCCGGGCAAGTACGACCTGATGCTGTCGCCGGAACACCTGTGGCTGACCATCCACGAGAACGTCGGCCACCCGACGGAACTCGACCGCGTGCTGGGCTACGAGGCGAACTACGCCGGCACCAGCTTCGCCACCCTCGACAAATGGCAGACCAAGAGCTTCAAGTACGGCGCGCCGATCGTCAACCTGTACGCCGACAAGACCAGGCCGGGTTCGCTGGGCTGCGTCGGCTATGACGACGAGGGCGTCAAGACCAAGCAGTGGGACATCATCAAGGACGGCATCCTGGTCAACTACCAGGCCACCCGCGACCAGGCCCACATCATCGGCGAAGCCGAATCGCACGGCTGCTCCTATGCCGACAGCTGGAACTCGGTGCAGTTCCAGCGCATGCCGAACGTCTCGCTGGCCGCCGGCAAGAAGAAGCTCACCCCGGACGAGATGGTCAAGGGCATCAAGAAGGGCATCTACATCGTCGGCGACGGCTCGTTCTCGATCGACCAGCAGCGTTACAACTTCCAGTTCGGCGGCCAGCTGTTCTACGAGATCAAGGACGGCAAGATCGGCCAGATGCTGGAAGACGTGGCCTACCAGGCCAACACCCAGGAATTCTGGAGCGCCTGCAGCGCGATTTGCGACGAGCGCGACTGGCGCATGGGCGGTTCCTTCTTCGACGGCAAGGGCCAGCCGCCGCAGATCTCGATCGTCTCGCATGGTTCCGCGACCACGCGCTTCAACGGCATCAACGTGATCAACACCGCTCGCAAGATCGGCTAAGGACGGGACCCCATGAGCATCTTGACCCAGGAACAAACCAAGCGCATCACCGACCGCGTGCTGTCGCTGTCCAAGGCCGACGAGTGCATCGTCAACATCGAGGGCAGCCGCATCGGCAACATCCGCTTCGCGCGCAACGCCGTCTCGACCGCGGGCCTGGCCGACGACACCCGCGTGCAGGTGCAGGTCGCCTTCGGCAACAAGCAGGGCACGGCCACCGTCAACGAGTTCGACGACAAGTCGCTCGAGCGCGCCGTGCGCCGCGCCGAGGACCTGGCGCGCCTGGCGCCGGCGAATCCGGAATTCATGCCCGCCATCGCCAAGACCGGCTACAAGAACTCCGAGACCTTCGTCCCTGCTACCGCCGCCATCGATCCGGAATACCGCGCCCAGGCTGCCGCCTACGCGATGGAAGCCTGCCGCAAGAAGGGCCTGGTCTCGGCCGGCTTCTTCACCGACCGCTCGTCCTTCGAGACGGTCGCCAACTCCAACGGCGTGTTCGGCCATCAGGTCGCCACCTCGCTCGACTTCACCTGCACCGTGCGCACCGAAGACGGCCGCGGCTCGGGCTGGGTGAAGCGCTCGGCGCGCGACGTCGCCAAATTCGACCCGCGCGAAGCGGCCGAAGTGGCGATCGAGAAGGCGCTACGCTCGGTCGAGGCCAAGGCGCTGGAACCGGGCCGCTACACCGTGATCATGGAACCGGCCGCCACCAGCGACCTGGTCGGCTTCATGCTGAACGGCTTCAGCGCCCGCAGCGCCGACGAGGGCCGCAGCTTCCTGTCCAAGCAGGGCGGCGCCAACCGACTGGGCGACAAGCTGTTCGACCAGCAGGTCAACATCTGGTCCGACCCCTGGGACAAGGACGTGCCGGTGCTCCCCTGGGACAACAACATGCTGCCGCGCGAGCGCGTGCAGCTGGTGAAGGACGGCCGCATCAACGCGCTCGACTACTCGCAGTTCTGGGCCAAAAAGAAGGGCCAGCGCGCCATCGGCAGCGCCGGCAACATCATCATGGCCGGCACCGACAAGTCGACCGCGGAGCTGATCGCCAACACCAAGAAGGGCATCCTGGTCACCCGCACCTGGTACATCCGCATGGTGGACCCGCAGTCGGTGCTGCTGACCGGCCTGACCCGCGACGGCACCTTCTACGTGGAGAACGGCAAGATCAAGCACCCGGTGAAGAACTTCCGCTTCAACGAGAGCCCGGTGACGATGCTGAACAACATTGAGGAAATCGGCAAGCCGGTGGTGATCGGCGGGGATGAGGCGAATTATTCGATGCTGATTCCGTCGATGAAGATTCGGGACTTCAACTTCACGTCCTTGTCGGACGCTGTTTAAGCACCAAAGCACGTAACAGTTAGCCCGCACCCTTTGCCCGTCGTCCCCGCGCAGGCGGGGACCCAAGTTCGTAGCGCAGTGGTAGGCGTAAAACTTGGATCCCCGCCTGCGCGGGGACGACGGGCATAAGCTGGCGGCAGGGCGAACGCTAACGGAAAACAAACATGGAACGTCGTACCTTCCTCAAAGTCGGCGCCGGCACCGCGGGCGCCATGATCATCCCCGTCTTCGGCAACGCCATCGCCGCCGACGAGCTCCTGAACCCGATGGCAGCAAGCGCGAAAAAGGCCCTGGCCGACGTCGCCCTGAACGCCGCCACCAAGGCCGGCGCGTCGTATTGCGACGTGCGCATCGGCCGCTACCTGAACCAGTTCATCATCACGCGCGACCTGAACGTCGAGAACATCAGCAACACAGAGTCGAGCGGCGTCGGCGTGCGCGTGGTCGCCAACGGCGCCTACGGCTTTGCCTCGACCAACAACATGACCCCGGACGGCGTGGCGGACGCCGCGCGCCAGGCGGTCGCCATCGCCAAGGCCAATGCCAAGCTCCAAGCCGAGCCGGTGCGCCTGGCGCCGGTCAAGGGCGTGGGCGAAGTAGCCTGGGCTACGCCGGTCAAGAAAGACTGGCGCAGCGTGCCGGTCAAGGAAAAGGCAGAAATGCTGATCGCCGCCAACAAGGCCGGCATGGAGGCGGGCGCCAGCTTCATGACTGCCTCGCTGTTCCAGATCAACCAGCAGAAATACTTCGCCTCGACCGACGGCTCCTATATCGACCAGGACATCCACCGCCTGTGGGCCCCGATCAACGCCACCGCGGTCGACAAGGCCAGCGGCAAGTTCCGCTCGCGCGCCGGCCTGGGCGCGCCGGTGTCGATGGGCTACGAGTACTTCGACGCCCGCCCCGAGCACAAGGTGCAGGCTGCCGGCGGCGTGACGACCCTGTACACCGGTTCCTACGACATCGTCGAAGACGCGCGCCTGGCCGGCAAGCAGGCGCGCCAGAAGCTCGGCGCCAAGTCGATCGAGCCGGGCAAGTACGACCTGGTGCTGTCGCCGGAACACCTGTTCCTGACCATCCACGAGAACGTCGGCCACCCGACGGAACTGGACCGCGTGCTCGGCTACGAAGCCAACTACGCCGGCACCAGCTTCGCCACGCTCGACAAGTGGCAGACCAAGAAATTCAAGTATGGCCACGAGCGCGTCAACTTCGTCGCCGACAAGACCACTCCGGGCTCGCTCGGCTACGTGGCCTACGACGACGAAGGCGTCAAGACCAAGAAGTGGGACATCATCCGCAACGGCGTGCTGGTGAACTACCAGGCCACACGCGACCAGGCCCACATCATCGGCGAGAAGGAATCGCACGGCTGCTCCTACGCGGACAGCTGGAGCACGATCCAGTTCCAGCGCATGCCCAACGTGTCGCTGGAGCCGGGCAAGGCGCGCCTGACCCCGGACGAGATGATCAAGGACGTCAAGAAGGGCGTTTACATCCTCGGCCGCGGTTCCTACTCGATCGACCAGCAGCGCTACAACTTCCAGTTCGGCGGCACCCTGTTCTACGAGATCAAGAACGGCAAGATCGCCGGCCCGCTGGAAGACGTGGCCTACCAGTCGAACACCCAGGAGTTCTGGAACGCCTGCAGCGCCATCTGCGACGAACGCGACTGGCGCATGGGCGGCTCGTTCTTCGACGGCAAAGGCCAGCCGAGCCAGGTCAGCGCCGTGTCGCACGGCTCGAGCACCACGCGCTTCAACGGCATCAATGTGATTAACACCGCACGCAAGATCGGATGAGGAGACACGGATGAAATCCCTGAACCAGGAACAAGCAAAACGCATCGCCGACCGCGTGATCGGTCTTTCGAAAGCCGACGAATGCAATGTGTCGATCGAAGGCAACCGCACAGGCAACATCCGCTTCGCGCGCAACAGCGTGTCGACCGCGGGCCTGACCGAGGACATGCAGCTGCAAGTGCGGGTCGCCTTCGGCAAGCGCGTCGGCACCGCGGTCATCAATGAATTCGACGACAAGTCGCTGGAAAAGGCCGTGCGCCGCGCCGAGGAACTGGCGCGCCTGGCGCCGGAAAATCCGGAATTCGTGCCCGCCGTCGGCAAGCAGGAATACCGCGGCACCCAGACCTTCGTCCCGGCCACCGCCGCGATCGACCCGGACTACCGCGCCGAAGTCGCCGCCGCCAGCATCGGCCAGGCGCGCGCCAAGAAACTGGTGACCGCGGGCTTCTTCACCGACTCGACCCGTTTCGCCTGCATCGCCAACTCCAAGGGGGTGTTCGGTTTCCAGGAGTTCACCGACCTGTCCTTCACCTGCACCGCGCGCACCGAGGACGGCCGCGGCTCGGGCTGGGTGACCCGTTCGGCGGTCGATGCGCGCCGCTTCAGCGCCGCCGAGGCGGCCGAAGTGGCGATCGAGAAGGCGCTGCGTTCGGTGGACGCCAAGGCGCTGGAGCCGGGCCGCTATACCGTGATCCTGGAACCGGCGGCCACCTCTGAAATCCTGGGCAATATGTTCAATTCCTTCGATGCCCGCTCGGCCGACGAAGGCCGCAGCTTCCTGGCCAAGAAGGGCGGCGGCAATCGCCTGGGCGACAAGCTGTTCGACCAGCAGGTGAACATCTGGGCCGACCCGTGGAACCCGGACGTGCCGGTGGCCCCGTGGGACAACGAGACCATGCTGGCGCGCAAGCGCACGGACCTGATCAAGGATGGCCGCATCGCTTCGCTCGAGTATTCGCCGTTCTGGGCGCAGAAGACCGGCAAGATCGCCACTGCCAGCCACGGCAACATGATCATGGCCGGCGGCACCAAGTCGCTCGAAGAGCTGATCGAAGGCACCAAGAAGGGCATCGTGGTCACCCGCACCTGGTACATCCGCATGGTCGACCCGCAGTCGCTCTTGATTACGGGCCTGACCCGGGACGGCACCTTCTACGTCGAGAACGGCAAGATCAAGCACCCGGTGAAGAACTTCCGCTTCAACGAAAGCCCTGTCACCATCCTCAACAACATCGAGGAACTGGGCAAGCCGCAGATCATCGGGGGCGACGAAGTGCCGTTCCAGATGGTGCTGCCGCCGATGAAGGTGCGCGACTTCAACTTCACCTCGCTGTCCGACGCCGTCTAGACAAATGGCTTCGTACGATTTCTACTTCACGCGCCTGATGTATGAATCGGGCGACTGGGACGTGGATATCCGCATGCCCAGCAACGTGCTGAACTCACTCGTCGAGTACACCACCTTGCGGGTGGATCCGGTCGAGCGCATGGTGGCGCTCGCCGATCCGAAAATGCTGCAGGCGCCGTTCTGCTACCTGGCCGGCCACAAGCTGGTCCAGTTCACCCCGGCGGAACGGCGCAATTTCGAGCGCTACGTGCGCGGCGGCGGCTTCGTCTTCGTCGACGACTGCAACCACGACATCGACGGGCTGTTCGCCAAGTCCTTCGAGGCCGAGATGGTCAAGATCTTCGGCGCCAGCGCGCTCAAGAAGATCCCGAATACGCACCGGCTGTATTCGTGCTTCTTCAAGTTCGATGGTCCGCCGACCACGGGCGGCGAACTGAATGGCTGGGGTGACGACCTGGTGCACGAGTACCTGAAGGCCATCGAGTTCGGCGGCCGCATCCGGGTGCTGTACTCGAACAAGGACTACGGCTGCGAATGGGATTACGACTTCCGGAATAAACGTTTCCTGGCGGTCGACAATACCCGGTTTGCGGTGAATATCATTCAATATGCGTTGGGAGCATGAGCAGTGTCTGAACGTGATGCGGTAGCGTGGAGTGAACAGGAGATCGCCAGCCTGACGGCGAAAGTGGGGGCGCTGAAGGCAAGCATGGCGCGCGTGATCATCGGCCAGGAAGACGTGGTCGACCTGCTGGTCACCTGCCTGCTGGCCGGCGGCCACGCGCTGGTGGAAGGCGTGCCGGGCCTGGGCAAGACCCTGCTGGTGAAGTCGCTGGCCCAGGCCACCGACATGCAGTTCCGCCGCGTGCAGTTCACGCCGGACCTGATGCCCTCGGATATCGTCGGCACCGAGATCCTGGAAGAAGACACCAGCACGCGCCAGCGGGTGTTCCGCTTCCAGCAGGGCCCGGTGTTCACCCAGGTGCTGCTGGCCGACGAGATCAACCGCGCCCCGCCCAAGACCCAGTCGGCGCTGCTCGAAGCGATGCAGGAGCGCGCCGTCACTTTCGCCGGCCAGACCCACAAGCTGCCGCGTCCCTTCTTCGTGCTGGCGACCCAGAACCCGATCGAACAGGCCGGCACCTATCCGCTGCCGGAAGCCCAGCTCGACCGCTTCCTGCTGCGCATCGACGTGGTCTACCCGACCGAGGACGAAGAGGTGCTGATGGTTTCGCGCACCACTCACGCGGGGCTGGACGACGCCGAGCCGGCGATGGACGTGAATACCTTGCTGCGCCTGCAGCAGCTGGTGCGCGACATCGAGATCGGCGACCATTTGCTGCGCTACGCCACCCGCCTGGTGCGCGCCACGCGCCCCAGCGAAACCACGGTGGCGGCGGTCAGGCAGCACATCGGCTGGGGCGCCGGTCCGCGCGCCGGCCAGGCGCTGGTGCTGGCCTCCAAGGCGCGCGCCCTGATGCAGGGCCGACTGGCGGTCACGCGCGACGACATCCAGGCCATGCTGCTGCCGGTGCTGGCGCACCGCGTGCTGCGCAACTTCGAAGCCGAGGCCGACGGCGTCGCCATCGCCGACATCCTCCAGTCCCTGCGCAACGAGATCAAGGTCGACTGAGTTGTCGCTGGCGAAGACCGCGCTGATCGCGCACACCCAGAACCTCGACCTCGTGATCCGGCACGTGCTGGCCGGGCTCGGGCACGGCATCCATGCCGGGCGCGAGCGCGGGGCGGGCGTCGAGTTCTCGGAATACCGGGCCTATGCGCCCGGGGACGAGTGGCGCCGGGTCGACTGGAAGCTGCTGGCGCGCGCCGACCGCTACTTCGTGCGCGAGGCAGAGCGCGACAGCCACGTGGCGGTCTGGCTGGTGCTGGACGCCTCGGCCTCGATGGCGGAGCCCAGCCGCAGCGTGGAGCAACTCGACAAGCTGCACTATGCGCGCATGCTGCTCGGCTGCGTGGCCGCCATCGCCCAGCGCCAGGGCGACGCCTTCGGCCTGGTGGTGCTGGGCGAGGGACGGGTGCAGTTCACTCCGGCCTCGCGCGGGCCGCGCCAGCTCCAGCGCGTGCTGGCCCAGCTGCAGCGCGCCGAACCCAAGGGCGAGCTGCCCGACGCCGACACCCTGCGCGCCAGCCTGCACTTCGTACGCGCGCCGAGCGCGATCTTCGCCGCCAGCGACCTGCTCGACTGGCCGTCGCCGCTGTCGCAAGCCTTGACCCGGCTGCGCCAGATGCGCCACGACGTGCGCGTGCTGTGCCTGCAGACCCAGGCCGAGATCGACGCCAGCTTTTCAAGCGCGCTGGCCTACCGCGACCCGGAACAAAGGGCTGGCGTATTCCGCTTCGGCGCCGACCTGAAGGAAGCGTATCGCCGCAACCGCGAGGAACACTTCGCGGCGGTCACGGCCGCATGCCGCAAGAATGACATTCCCCTGACTGTCGCCGCCATCGAAGGCGCGCCGGCCGAGGTGCTGCGGCGCTGGCTGCGCCGTCCGGGAGGCCGTCCATGAACAGCTTCTGGTGGCTGGGCCTGGCGATCCTGGCGCTGCCGGTCTGGTGGCACCGCAAGAAGCGCGAGCAGCACAAGGCGGAACCGTTGGCGACGGCGCGTTTCCTGCCGCGCGCCGAGCCGCGCCAGACCCGCGTGTGGCGCTTCAGCGATCCCTTGCTGCTGCTGGTGCGCTGCCTGCTGCTGGCCACGCTCGTGGCCTGGCTGGCCGATCCGGTTTTCCCTTGGCGCGGCGACACCGTGATCGTGGCCGACGGAACGGACCCGGCCTGGACCGAGCGCCAGGCCACGCAGGCCGGGCTGGCCAAGGCCGAGCGCATCGTCATGCCCGCGAACCAGGCGGTCGCCTGGCTGCGCACCCACGAGCGCGAATGGAAGCCCGGGGCGCGCCTGCTGGTACTGGGGGATATTCCCATGCCGGCCACCTTGCCGGTATTCGGCCGCACGGTCGAGCTGCGCACCCAGGCCAGAGCGTCGGCGAAGAGCGAGCGCCACGTCTACATCGAGAGCGATCGCCCGCAGGAATGGCGCCGCCTGTTCGCCGCGCTCGACGGCCCGGAACGCGTGGTCGTCGACGCCGCGCCAGGCGCCAGGACCGAATTGATCGTCTGGGACCGGACCGGGGCCCCGCCGTTGACCTTGCGCGCGCCGCTGTGGTGGGTGCTCGACCCGGCGGCCTTCCCCGAAATGAGCAAGGCCCGCGAGGCGGACGGCGTACTGCATGCGGACAGCGTGCGCGGCCGCCTGTGGCTGTCGAAGTCCTGGCCGCCGCGCGACCCCGAGGCGGCGCGCGCCCTGGTCGAACACTGGCAGCAGGTGCACGTGGGCCCGCGTCCCTATACTGCGCCGTCGCGCGTGTTCGCCGCGTCGAAGGATGCGCGCGCGCCGGAGCCGAGCGGCGCCCTGCGCGACATGCTGCTGGCCGCCCTGGTGGCCCTGTTTGTACTGGAAAGGTTGCTCACGCATGCAAGAAAGCGCTGAGATCGTCCGGCGCGTCTGGCGCGCCGCCCAGCTGCGCCGCCTGCCCCTGTGGGTAGGTGGGGCCTTGCCCTGGCTGGCCCTGCCGTCCGGTCCCGGCCTGCTCGCCTGGGGCGGCTGGTGCGCCTGGGACTGGGCCAAGCTGCGCCGCCGCGTCAACCACGAGTGGAGCGGCTGGCTGGACGGCGCCGTGCCCGAGATGGAAGACAGTTCGGCGCTGCTGGCCCATGCCGACAGTCCGGTCGCGCGCCTGCAGCGCCAGCGCTTGCTGGATCGCCTGGACGCCAGCGTCACCAAGGCCCAGCTGCGCGGCATCGCCAAGGGCCGGATTGCCGCCGGCGTGCCGATTTTCCTGACCAGCGCCGCGCTGGCCGGCATGCTGTGGTTTGCGGGCCAGGGCAAGCCGCAGGCCGGCGGCCTGGCGCCGCAACCGCTTGCCGCGGCAGTGGCCGCGCCGCTGTCGCCCCTTACCGTGCGCCTGGCGCCGCCGGCCTATACCGGCGTGGCGGCGTCCGAATCGGCGCCGCGCGACCTGCAGGCGCCCGAGCAGACCAAGGTTTCCTGGTGCCTGAAGGACGGCGCGGCGAACACCGACAACATCGAGCTGGGCAATGGCGAGCTGCTCAAGCCCGGCAAGGAGTGCGTCAGCTGGACCGCGACGGAATCCGTGCTGTGGCGCTGGCGCGGCAAGCGCTATACCCTGCGCGTGCTTCCCGACCAGCCGCCCGAGATCACGATCACCGCGCCCGGCCAGATGGTGGTCGAGCTGCCCGAGAACGCGGGTACGGCGCCGATGGGCGTCAGGATCCGCGACGACTACGCGATCAAGCGCGCCACCCTGCACATGACCCTGGCGCGCGGCAGCGGCGAGAACGTGCGCTTCACCGACCGCGAGATGCCCCTGCCGGCCTCGAACGACCCGAAGCAGCGCAACTGGTCGAAACAGTGGTCGCTGGCGGACCTGGGCATGGAGCCGGGCGACGAACTGTATTTCTTCGTCCGCGCGACCGATAACGCCACCCGCCCCCATACGGTGCAGTCGCCGACTTATACCCTGCGCCTGCCAGCGCCACCCGGCGAGGCCGAAGAGGAAAGCGCGGCGATGCCGATGCTGGTCAAGCCGCAGAGCCTGCGCAGCCAGCGCCAGATCATCATCGATACCGAGCAGCTGGTGGCCGACATGCGGGCAACCAGGATGAGCGAGGAAGCGGTGCGCGACCGCAGCCAGAAGATCGCGGGCGACCAGGGCATGCTGCGCCGCCGTTATGGCCAGTTCCTGGGCGAGGAATCCTCGCTGTTCGCCGACGACGAGGGCGGCGAGGAGCATGGCGACCACGGTGGCGAAGAAAAACAGGACATCCTGCACCAGTTCGGCCACGCCCACGACGAGTCCGAGAACGCCACCCTGTACGACGAGGAAACGAAGAAAGTGCTGCGCCGCGCCCTGTCCGCGATGTGGGATGCGGAAAAGGCCTTGCGCGCGATCGCGCCCAAGACGGCTTTGCCGCCCGAGCACAAGGCGCTCGAGGCGATCAAGGAACTGCAGCAGGCCGAGCGCGTCTACCTGCACAAGACCGCTTTCACGCCGCCGCCGATCAAGGAAGAAAAGCGCATGAGCGGCGACATGGATGGCACGGCCAGCTACCGCCGCGAGCAGGCGGGGCCGGACCAGCCGGTGCCGGACGAGGTCCGCACCCTGGTGCAGGCGCTGTCGAGCGACGGCCCGCTGCCGGCCTTGTGGACCCGGACCGCCCACGACTGGGTGCGCAACAAGCTGGCTGAAGACGAACAGCGCCTCTCGGCCCAGCGCGCGATCCAGGACGTGGCGGACGGCTGCGCGAGCTGCCGCCCTGTGCTGCGCGCCTGGCTGCGGGCCGGCGCAGGCCAGGGCCAGGTGCTGCTGCAAGCCCGCCCGGCGGTGGAAACGCCGTTCGTGCGCGGCTGGCGCGAAGGAGCCAAGCCATGAACACCACGATCCTGATCGCGGCGCTCGCCGTTGCCGGCGTGGCGAGCGCAGGCCTCTATCTGGCGCGCCGCAAGTGGCTGGACGCGCTGCTGGTCGCCATTGCGGCCGGCGCGCTTGGCCTGTTCGCCGCGGATCTGCGCGTGCCGGGCGAAGGCGGACGCACCCTGGCGCTTGATCCGAAGGCCGTGCCGTCCTCGCTGGACGGCATCCGCGCGCTCACGCTCAAGGGCGATGGCCTGCGCGCCGCCCAGTGGAACGACCTGCCGGCGCGGCCGCTGGCCTGGGACATGCCGCGCACTGGCGGGCTGCAGCTGGACTTCCCGTGCGACGTGGCGCTGGGCCGCCTGTTCGTCCTGAAGGTGCAACGCGAGGACCGGGGCGAAGCGCGCCTGGAACTGCTGGCCGAAAATGGCCAGGTGCTGGCCCAGGCCAAGGGCCCCGGCGAGCTGGCCGCCACCTGGCTGCCGCCGGTGGCCGAGCCGGTGGTCTTGAAGGCGCGCCTGCTGGACGCCAGGGACAAGCTGATCGCCGAGGGGCCGGTGCCCTTCATCGTGCACGAGCCGGCCATCCTGCAGGTGCAGGGCCGCTTCGGCGCGCCTTCCTTCGACCTGCGGGTGCTGAACGAACTCTTGAGCGGCAGCGGCGCGCTGCTGGACTGGCAGGTGATGCTGAGCCGTGCCCTTACGCGCACCGAGACCGCGCGCGAAGCCATGACGGCGCCCAACCTGACGGTGATCGACGCCGCCTGGTTCGAACGCGCCGGCGCCGGCGAGCGTTCCGCTTTGCTGGCCAAGGTGGGGCAGGGCACGTCCCTGCTGGTCCTGGGCGGGAATGCGAACGACGCGGGCCTGTGGTCGCGCAGCCTGCAGCTGCCCTTGCAGGCGCAGCCAGCGGGCCGCAAGATCGAGGCGCCGCTGGAGTTGCCGGTCGCGCCGCTGGTTCCCGCCTCGCGGACGGCGGGGCCGTGGACGGGCTCGGAGGACATGGTCTGGACGCGCGGCTGGCAGAAGGGCCGCATCGCCTGGCTGGGCGTGACCGAATGGCACCGCCACGCCATCAGCGAGCCGCGCGCGCTGGCGCTGTGGTGGCAGGGCGTGCTGGACCGCCTGGACATCGAACAGAAGCAGCGGACCGAATGGCTGGCCCCTGCCGAGATGCCGCTGCCCGGCCAGCGCCTCGAAGTCTGCGCGCGCGGAGTCAGCGGCGAGGCGCGCTTCCCCGGACTGAAACAGACACTGGCCTGGCAACGCCGGGCGGACCGCGCCGACGCCTCCTGCGTCGCCGTGTGGCCGGAAAAGACCGGCTGGCTGCGGGTGGAGGACAAGAAGGCCGGCGTCCACGCCGTCTACGTGTATGCGCCGGGCGACTGGCCGCAATGGCAGGCGGCGCAGCGGCGCGATGCGACGGCCCGCTATGCCGCACGTACGCCCGCGGCGACCGGCGAGGGACCAACGCGCGCGCTGCCCGCCTGGCCCTTCGCCCTGGTCTTCGCGCTGGCCATGCTGGCGCTATGGTGGCGCGAACGCAGGTAAGGAAAACCCATGGCAACCGACAAGCATTTCGTTGATTACGTGATCGAGCAGGCCGGCCTGGGCAGCCGGCTGGGCTGCAAGAAGCTGTTCGGCGAGTTCGCGCTCTACCTGGACGGGAAGGTGGTGGCCTTCGCCTGCGATAACAGTCTGTTCATCAAGCCGTCACGGGCGGTCGATACTTTGGCGCCGCAGCTGCCGAAGGGGCCGCCCTATCCGGGGGCGAAGGACTATCCGATCGCCGACGAGCTGCTCGACGATCCGGAGGCCTTGCGGCGCCTGATCCTGGAAACGGCGGCGCTGATGCCGCCGCCGAAAGCGAAAAAGCCGCCCAAGGGCAAGGCCCGCAAACCGGCCAGCGAGGAATGAGCGCCCTTTAGTGCTGCCCCGCCAGGACAGGCCGCGCCGACTGGGCATCGGCCCTCAGGGCGAACCAGGTCCAGAGCGCGCCGCCCAGGTCCACCAGTCCGAACAGGATGAGCATGGGGCTGGCCATGCCGCTCAGTGCGAAGACGGTAAAGGCCACGAAGACGAGGGAGCGCGTATACACCGAGGCCTCGAGGAAGGGCTTGTTCTCGTGCTTGCCCGCGACCCAGGAATAGACGCCCAGCACGCAAGCCATCACGCCGATGACGCGGATCCAGACCTCGGTGGTAGGCGCAATCCCGAACAGCCCGAGCAGGAAGTTCGGCGCGAGGATCAGCACCGGACCGATGAGGAACAAATAGGCTGCGAAGGCTTTCGCGCTGAAGGCGGACTTGGACATGGTTTTCTTTCCTGGGAAGAGATGGCCGCTCGACTGTAGCACCATCCGACGCGAAAATATCGACCTGCCGCCGCCGCACGGGCGTTTCATGCGCCGCGCATCATGCGCACCTTCAAATCACACGCGCCACCCAGGCGATCAGCATGGCCGAGGGCACCAGCAAGGCCTGTGCGAGCAGGGTGCCGGCCAGCCGGCTGCCAACCAGCCAGACGATGGCCTTCCTGAACTGCGCCTCGCTGACCTTGCCCTCGACCACGTCGTCGGTCATGCCGGACATGTGGGGGTCGATGAAGATCGCCATCAGGATGGTGGCGCCGCCGTTGATGATCGACGACAGGGTGCTCGAGGTGACCCGCACCGACGGGTCGAGCACCCCCGCATAGAGCGACGCGAAGACGCCGACAGTCCACAGCGCCGTCGCCGCGACGTTCAGCAGGGTGATCCGGACCGACACCCCATGCCCTGCGCCCATGCCGCTCATGTTTTTCGCAGCGGGCAGGCTGGCCGCGTCCTTCACGTAGGACAGGCCGCCCTTGAAGAAGCCATGCAGGATCAGCTTGGGAACCGAGCGGTGGACCTGGAAATGCAGGACCGCGCGCGCGAACACGCGCTGGAAGGTCGGAATCAGGAAGGCGCCCGCGACCGTGGCCAGGCTCGCCGCCACGAGCAGCCAGCGGAAGTCATCCAGGAGCGACACCTGCGCCACGCTATCGAGGCTGGTCTCCACGCGCTTGGCCAGGAAGGGCCCTAGGAAGGAGTTCGAGGTCCGCGATACCAGCACCAGGATGCTGAAGAGCGCGAACGAGACGGCTATCCTGCGCGTGCGCACTCCGGCGATGCGGACTGAATAGGCGAGGGTGCCGATCAGGTGGATGACGAAGGTGAGGAAGCAGATCAGGAGAAGTTGTTTATCCACGTGCCAGTCGCAGGCTGCACACCGAAACGGATGTGTCGGTCGAGGATTGCCATATTAGCATTGCCAGGCTGTCTAACCGCGGCAACACGTATTGCTGAGTTGTATCGCGTGGCCGGGGCCATCCCCGCTCGGCTATGATGGCGCCCGCCCGGCAGCAGCACCGCACTTTTGCCTCACGAAAGCCGGGGAAGCACGTTGAAACAAGGTTGATAGCGCATGGTAGGGAAGGTAGTTGGCGGAATGCCCGGGCAGTACCGGGCCGGCGAAAAGCAGTTTGTCCTGATTAATCTGTTGAAGGCGGTCGCGGCGCAGCTGATCGTCCTGCACCACCTGGCCTTCTACGGCCCGATGGCCGACCATGCCCGGCCCCTGATGCCCGCGCTGGTCGACTGGCTCGAAGGCGACGCGCGCATCGCCGTGCAGGTCTTCCTCGTCATCGGCGGCTTCCTGGCCGCGAAATCGCTGTCGCCCCAGGGACTTCCCGGATCCGCGCATCCGCTGCAGGCCATCTGGCGGCGCTACCTCAAGCTGGCGCCGCCCTTCGTCGCCGCCACCCTGCTGGCGGCCGCCGCATCGGCCTGGGCGGCGGCGTGGATGAGTCACGATTCGATCTCGGCCCCGCCGACCTTGAAGCAACTTTGGGCCCACGTGCTGCTGCTGCACAGCGTGCTGGGCGCCGAGTCGCTGTCGGCCGGCGCATGGTACGTGGCGATCGACTTCCAGCTGTATGCGCTCCTGGCCATGCTGGCCTGGTTGTCCGGCCGCCTGGCGGGCCGCCAGGCCTGGCTGATGCCGGTGCTGGTCGCGGCGGGCGTGGGCGCCTCGCTACTGTATTTCAACCTGGATGCGGACTGGGATGTGTGGGCGCCGTACTTCTTCGGCAGCTATGGACTGGGCGTGCTCGCCTGGTGGGCGAGCGACCCGGCGCGCCGGCCCGGGAGCGCCACGCTGCTGCTGGCCGTGATGCTGTCGACGGCGCTGCCGGCGCTGGTGCTGGACTTCCGCAGCCGGATCGCCCTGGCCCTGGCCGTCGCCTGCGTGCTGTTCCTGTTCGGCCGCGGCAGGCCCGCCGCCCATGCCGGCGCAGGGCTGGCCTGGGTGAATTACGCGGGCAAGATCTCCTTCGCCGTCTTCCTGGTGCACTTCCCTGTCTGCCTGGTCGTCAACGCGGCTTTCGCGCGCTTCGTGCCGGAGCAGCCGCATGCGCAAGCCCTTGGCGTGCTGGTGGCCTGGGCCGCCAGCCTTGCGGCCGGCGCCGCCTTCCAGCGCTGGGTGGAAGCACCGCTGGGCCGCGTGCTGGCGCAGCCATTCGGCGCGGGCCCGGCCCTGGCCGTCAAGGCGTAAGAAGCCAAAAAAACGCCGGCGCAAGGCCGGCGTCGAGATGCGCTTGGCGTGGACGGCGAAACCGCCCACGCCTCCATCGGGCTTAGAAGTTGTAGTCCGCCTTCACGTAGAACGAACGGCCGTTGATGCCGAACGGGCAGGTTTCCCAGCAGTGGGTGAAGCCCAGCTGCGGGAACGGCGCCGCCTTGACCGGATCCCACTTGGTCGGGTAGGTGTCGAACAGGTTGTTCACGCCGGCGGTCAGGCTCAGGTTCTTGTTGAACGCATAGCGGCCGGTCAGGTCGACGATCCACTTCGCTTCCCAGGTCTGGATGAAGCCCGGGGTGAAGCCCTGGCCTTCCACTTCGCCGAAGTAGTTGGCGCGCGCCGTCACGTTCCACGGACCGGTGGTCCAGTCGGCGGCCACCACGTGGTGCTGGCGTGGCTGGCCTTTCTCGATCAGGGTCACCTGGGTGTCGTCGAACAGCTGGGAACCGGTCAGGACCGGCGACTGCGAACGGCGGTTGTCGACTTCGGTCTTGTTGAAGCCGAGCTGGCCGGACAGCACCAGGGTCGAGCCCTGGCCCTTGATGGTCTGCTGGGCCACCAGGTCGAAACCGGTGGTGGTGGTGTCGATAGCGTTGGTGAAGAACTGGGCCTGGCCCACGCGCAGCGGATCCAGGATCGCCTTGATCGGGCAGGCCGCGGCGGTCGCGCAGGCACCCGACTCAGGCGAAATGGTGCTCGAGAAGACGATGCGGTCGTCGATCTTGATGCGGTACACGTCGGCGGTCACCGACAGGCCCTGGGCCGGACGCAGGATCGCGCCGAAGCTCACGCTCTTCGAGGTTTCTTCCTTCAGCGGCTCGATGCCGAAGGCGCGGGTGACGGCGCTGTTCTCGCGCGCGGTCAGGGTCTCGGTCAGCACGCCGGCGGCGTTCAGGTTGGTCGAGACCGAGCTGTAGAACTTCTGCTGCACGCCCGGCGCACGGAAGCCGGTCGACAGGCTGCCGCGCAGGCCGAGGGTGCGGCTCGGATCCCAGCGCGCGCTCAGCTTGCCGGTGGTGGTGCTGCCGAAGTCAGAGTAGCGCTCGTGGCGGACGGCGGCGCCGGCCGAGAAGGTATCGCCCCACTTGCGTTCCAGGTCCAGGTAGAGCGCGGTATTGTGGCGGCCGTCGTCCACGGCGGTGCCCGGGGTGTAGCCCGGGAAGCCCTGGATGCCGGATGCCGCGATGCCGCCGTTCTGGTTGCGGATGACGATCGCCGGGTTGTTGGTGCGGCCGTACTGGTAGGAGACCGGGTCGCCCGCTTCGATCTCGTAGTTATCCTGGCGCCATTCGAAGCCGGTGCCCACGTACAGCGGGCCGCCCATGAAGTCCACCGAACCCTTGAAGTCGAGGTTGAAGGTGGTCTGGTCGAACTTCAGGGTGCCGGTGTCGGCTTCCAGCGGCGAGGAGCCGTTCTCGTAGTAGTAGCTGACGTTGATCGAGTTGCGCTCGTGGAACTGGAGCTGGCTGCGGCCGTGGGTCAGGCTGATGTCGGCGCTCCAGTCGCCCGACAGGTCGTGGCGGTAGCCGGCCGAGATCGAGGCGTCCTTGACGGTGGTGATGATGTTCGGCAGGAAGCCGTTCGGGTAGATCGCCGGGACGTTGCGGTCGTCGCCCGCCGAGCGGAAGAAGCCCGAGGAGTCGCCCTTGCGCTTGGAGGCGCCGCCGAACACGTAGAACTCGCCGCCGGCGGTCGGCAGGGCGGAGTTGGCCCACAGGTAGTAGTCCTTGGCGTCCGAATCGCCGATGCGCTGGGTCACGCGCGGCGGATCCACGCGCAGGGTGTCGACGCCGGCGCGGTTGGTTTCTTCGCGGTCGCGGCCTTCGACCGACAGGTTGAAGTAGCCGCCTTCCCCGAAGTTGATGCCCTTGTGCGCGCTCAGCGAGACGGTGTCGCCGTCGCCCTCGTCGGTGGTGCCGGCGCTGGCGCTGATGTTGCCCTGGGCGCCCTTCTTCAGGATGATGTTGATCACGCCCGAGATCGCGTCCGAGCCGTACTGCGCGGCCGCGCCGTCGCGCAGCACTTCGATCGACTGGATCGCCGACAGCGGGATCGCGTTGATGTCGGTGCCGGCCGAGCCGCGGCCGATGGTCTGCTGCACGTTCACCAGCGCCTGCTGGTGGCGGCGCTTGCCGTTGACGAGCACCAGCAGCTGGTCCGGCCCCAGGCCGCGCAGGGTGGCCGGGCGGATGATGTCGGTGCCGTCGCTGATGAAGGTGGAGGTGAAGTTGAACGAAGGGTCGAGGTCTTGCAGGATCTTGCCGAGTTCCAGCGAGCCCGCGGATTGCAGGTCCTTGGAGCCGATCAGGCCGACCGGCACCGCCGTGTCGAGTGCGGTCTTGGCCTGGGTACGCGAACCCAGGACCACGACCTGGGCTACGCCTTCGTCCGCTTGTTGAGCGGCTACAGGTGCCAGAGCCGCCATGAGGGCGGTCGCCAACAGGGCGCGTTGTGGCAGTTTCTTCTTCGTCATCCTCAATCCTTTTTGCGTTGTGTTGTTGTCTCGTCCAAATTACTAAGACGCAATTTAATATTAACAATGAGTTATAGAGAAGAAAGCTTTTCTCATGCAAAGTGGTAAGTACAAATGTCTCTTCCTTGCATAGATGTAGCGCAAAAGCCACGTATTTCATGTGTTAGCGCCCAACTATGAAGCCTGGGTAGAAAAAGCACGCCGAAAGTGCTGCAAAGCGGGATCACCCCTTGGCCATCTGCTTGTTACGTTCGCTAACAAGATTCTCAATGGTGCGCGAAAAGAACGATATACGATGAACAACAAGCCGGTACCGAAATCGGGGGGTATCCGGCCAGGCGGGGCATGCTCCGCCGACCTGGATTCGCCGTCCGGCCAGCATGGGGACGGCAGCGTGCAGTACCTGTTTTTGCAGCCACATCATGACCCAGCGAAGAACCGACGAGCGGACCGCGCTCGCCACCGAATATGCGTTGTTTCTGGCCGAGACACGCGGCATCGGCGCGGGCATGGTGTATCTCGACAGCTGCAACGTCTCCCGGGACATCCTCCTGCGCGCCATGCAGGGGCCCGGAGCGCGTCGCAGCAGGGAGCGGCGCCAACACCGAAGAAACGACTAGCCCATGAACATCACTCAGCTCTGCAAACGATATGGTCTCGAGCATTACGGCAGCCTGGAAGACGCCTGGGATGCGTTCGGGCCGTCCGGCATCGTGCTGATGCAGTTGTGGCATGCGCCCAACCAGCGCCTGCGCGAGCATCCGCTGCCTGGCGCCCACTTGCGGGTACTGTGTTTCGAGCGCGCCCAGCACGAGCGCTCCGGCGCGGACGCCTACCAGGGCCGGGTCTGGAGCCTGGCCGCGGTCGAGAACGGGGCCAAGGCGTATGCGGCGATGTCGGTGCCGCCGTCGCGCCAGCGCGGCGCGGGCGCCTGGGCCAAGTATGCGAACCTGGAGCGCGTGTTCCCGGTGCTGGCGCTGGAGCGCGAGCCGGACGGCGACGTGTTCGCCGTGCTCGGCTTGCCGGTGCCCGCCTCGGAACTGGGCGCGCCCTCGCTGTCGCGCCGAGGAAGGCCGTCGCTGGCCGCCGTCGCCGGCGCCACGGCGGGAGCGGCCCGGCGCGCGGTCAGCCCTGGTGGTCGCGCATCCACTCCTTCAGCCCATTGACCCAGTTCTTGGCCGGCAGGTTCAGGCGCCGCTTGATCTCGGCGGCGCGCTCGTAGAGCACGGAAAAGTCCAGCTCGGGCGCGTTCTTGAAGGCCAGCACCACGATGTTCGCATCGTGCACCTCGGGCAGCCAGACCACCGCGTCGAACACGGCTTCCATCGCCAGCAAATTCTTGTCGTAGTTGCTGAACTCGCCGAACACATTGGTGGTCATGATGCCGCCCTCCTTCAGGCAGTCGTGGCAGGCCTGGTAGAACTCGGGCGTGTCCAGCACCGGGCCGCGCGCCTCCTCGTCGTACAGGTCGACCTGCAGCACGTCCACCGTGCCGTGGTTGGCCTGGTCGAGCACGAAGTCGAGGGCGTTCATCTCGCGCACCTTCAGGCGCGCGTCGTCCTCCGGCAGGCCGAACAAGGCGCGGCAGATCGCGATCACATTGGGATTGAGCTCCACCGCCGTGACCCGCGCCGCGGGAAAGCGCTGATAGCAGAACTTGGTCAGGGCCGCGCTGCCCAGGCCCAGCTGCACGATGTGGCGCGGCGCGTCCTGGAACAGGGTCCACATCATCATCATCTGCACGTATTCGAGCTCGATCGCATTGGGCTTGGACAGGCGCATCGCGCCCTGGACCCAGGAGGTGCCGAGGTGGAGGAAGCGCACGCCCTCGAATTCGTCGATGGTGGCGGGAGGGTGGCCGGGCTGGGCGAAGCGGGGATCGATGCTGCGGGGGGACTTGGGTGGCATGGCCGAAAGCTTACCAGACCGTAGGGTCGGCGGGTTTCCCGCCGACGCGGCAGCAGGCGTCCCGGTGATTGGCATCGGCGCCGATGGCATGCCGGATGATTTTGCCGCCAACCATCGCCGCGTCGGCGGCAGAGCCGCCAACCCTACGACGGAATACGCATCAGGGCGTGCCGTTCGCGCAGTGTTCACTAAACCCTGCATGCGCTGCCAGCCGCGCATACCAGGCGTCCACCTGCGGATAGCCGGGCCGCTGCATCGGCGTCATCAGCCAGCGGTTGACCGAGACGCCAAGCACGATATCCGCAAGAGTGAAACGCTCCCCGGCCACATAGGCCCCGGTCTGCCCCAGCCGCGCATCGAGCAGCCCGACCAGACGGTTCCAGGCCACGATACTGGCCTCGACCTGCGCCGGGTCCCGGTGCGCCGGGCTGGCGCGCACCAGCGCCATGAAGGCGTAGCGCCAGGCCGTGTTCAATTCGGTTGCCTGCCAGTCCATCCACTGCTCGACCTGGGCACGCTCCTGCGGATCGCGCGGCAGCAGCGCCGCGCCGCCATATCGGCCGGCCAGGTAGCGGCAGATCGTGTTCGATTCCCACAGCACGAAGTCCTCATCCACCAGCACCGGCACCATGCGGTTGGGATTGAGCGCAGCATGTTCCTCGTTCCACTCCTCGCGCCGATAGGGTAGTCCGAGGACGGCGCAGGTCCACAATACCTTGCGCACGTTGATCGAGCCGGCTTTTCCGATAATCGTCAGCATGCATTCTCCATCGGCGCCGGCAGGGCCGGCAGGATCAGGGTCACGGCCAGGCCGCCGCCTTCGCGGTTGGCCAGGCTGATGCGCCCGCCGTGCGCCTCGGCGATCTCGCGCGCCAGCGCCAGCCCCAGTCCGGTGCCGCTGCGCTTGGTCGAATAGAAGGGCACGAGGGCGTTGGCCAGTACGGCGTCGCTCATGCCGCTGCCGCGGTCCATCACGTCGATGCGCAGCAGATCCTGCACGCGGCGTACCTGCAGCTCCACGTCTTCCGGCGCGGAACCCGATTCGTGGGCGTTCTTCAGGAGGTTGAGCAGGGCCTGCTCCAGTTGCGCCGCGTCGATCCAGGCCGGTTCCGGCGGCAGCTCGCCGCTTGTGCGGAACAGTACCTGGTCGCCCAGGCGCGCCACCAGCGCCGCCCAGGAGCAGGCTTCCAGCCTCGGCGTGGGCAGCTTGGCGAAGCGCGCGTAGCCCAGGATGAAGCTCTCCAGGTGGCGGGTGCGCTCGCCGATGGTTTCCAGGATCTGCGGCAGGCGCTCGGGTTGCCCGCGCCGCACCAGCTCCGCGCCCGAGTGGGCGAGCGACGCCAGCGGCGCCAGCGAATTGTTCAGTTCATGGCTGATCACGCGGATCACCTTCTTCCAGGTCTGCACTTCCTGGCGCCGCAGTTCGGTGGTCAGGTGGCGCAGCAGCAGCAGTTCGTGGCGGCGGCCGTTCAGGGTGAAGGCGCTGCGCGCCAGGTGATACACCTCCTCGTCCTCGGCCTCGCCGGCCGTGAACAGGCCGTCGCCGCCGCGCGCCACCGCTTCGCGCAGGGCCGGCGTGGCGCCGTCCAGGATGTCCCTGAGCTGGTGGCCCTCCAGCTTGCGCCCGCTGGACAGCAGCTGGCGCGCCGCTAGATTAGCGTAGACGATGGTGCCGCGGCTGCCCGCCGAATCGGCCACCAGCAGCATCGCCACCGGCGTGTTCTGGACCATGGTGTCGAGCAGCAGCTCGCGCTGCACCAGGCCCAGGCGCTGCTCGCGCAATACCTTGCCCAGGTCGTTGTGGGCGGCGATCAGGTCGGCCAGCTCGTCGTTGTGCTGCCAGTGCAGGCTGAAGGAAAAATCGCCGTCGCGGTAGCTGGTCACCGTGCCCTCGAGCGCGCGGAACAGCGACAGGATGGGCTGGATCTGGGAACGGATGGTGATGATCGCGATCGGCACCACCGCCAGCAGGCAAACCGAGAACACCAGCAGCGGACTGTCGGGGAACAGGGTGTCGAGGCCGATGGCGATCAGGATGCCCAGCGCCAGCAGGGTGCCGACCAGGGCCGACCAGCGCGTGACGAGCGAGAGCCGGAAGCCCTTCGGCCGCGGGCCCGCGCTCATGCGGACCTGGCGATGCCCAGCCGCTCCATGCGGCGGTACAGCGCCTGGCGCGACAGGCCGAGTTCGAGGGCGGCCTGGGCCACCACGCCGCCCGCGCGCGCCAGCGCCTGGGCGATGGCTTCGCGGTCGGGTTCCGTCTCGTTGGCCGCCGCGGGCGCGGCCGGCAGGCCGAGGTCGGCCACCATGATCAGCTCACCCTGGGCCAGCAGGCTGGCGCGCGCCATCACGTTCTTCAGTTCGCGCACGTTGCCGGGCCAGGTATGGGCCAGCAGCGCCGCTTCGGCGGACGGATGCAGGTGCTTGCCGCGCGGGAGGAAGGACAGCGCCAGCGGCAGGATGTCGCCCGGACGCGCCGCCAGCGGCGGCAGGCGCAGCTCGATCACGTTCAGGCGGTAGTAGAGGTCTTCGCGGAAGCTGCCCGCGCGGATCATGGCGCCGAGGTCCGCATTGGTGGCGCTGATCACGCGCACCTTCACCTGGCGCTCGCGGTTCGATCCCAGGCGCTCGAAGCGGCCGGTTTCCAGCACGCGCAGCAGCTTCATCTGGCCGGCCAGCGGCAGGTTGCCGATCTCGTCGAGGAAGAGGGTGCCGCCGTCGGCCGCCTCGAACTTGCCCTCGCGCGCCTTCGAGGCGCCGGTGTAGGCGCCCGCGTCGGCGCCGAACAGCTCGGCCTCGATCAGTTCGGAGGGCAGGGCGCCGCAGTTGAGCACCACGAAGGGCCCGTCCGGCACCTGCGAGTTGGCCTGGATGATCTCCGCGATGCGTTCCTTGCCGGTGCCGTTCGGGCCGGTGATCAGGACCGGCACGTCGGCGCGCGCCACCTGGCAGGCCAGGTGCAGCACGCGTTCGGTGGCCGGGTCTTGCCACACCAGGCCGCGCAGGTCGAAGTTCTGCTCCAGTTCGCGCTTGGCGCGCCGTTCGCGCTGCAGGCGCGAGGTGAGGGCCCGGTTGGCCTGGCCCAGCTCGATCAGGTTGGTGACGGTGGCCAGCAGGCGCTCGTCGTTCCAGGGCTTGGACAGGTAATCGGCCGCCCCCGCTTTCACGAGGTCGACTGCCGCGTCCAGGTGGGTCCAGGCGGTCAGCAGGATCACCGGCAGGTCCGGATGGCGGCGGCGGATCTCGCGGAACAGGGCCACGCCTTCCTCGCCCGAGGTGGTGTCGGCGGTGAAGTTCATGTCCTGGATCACCAGGTCCACCGGCTGGCGGGCCAGCACCGCCAGGCCTTCCTCGGGTGAGGCCGCGCGCAGCGCCGCGATGTCGTGCAGCGAGAACAGCACTTCGAGCGCGATCGCGACGGCGGCGTTGTCGTCAATAATGAGAACGGTAGGCATGGCCGCTAGCATAGCATTGCTATGGGAGCTCAGGCACTGCGGGTGGCCATGGCCGGCGAGATGCTGGCCGCGCGCCAGGCCGGGCCGTAGGCCGCCAGGATGCCGAGCGCCCAGAACACGATGGCGCCGCCGATCAGGTAGGGCATGGGCAGGCGCGCCATCTCCAGCTTGCTCACCAGGAGGTGGTTCAGGCCGATCCCGAACAATACGCCGCCGAACACGCCCGCGCTGGTGATCATGAAGTTCTCCATGATGAAGTAGCGCAGGATGTCGAGCTTGCGGGCGCCCAGGGCGCGGCGCACGCCGATCTGCTTGCGGCGCTGGGTGACCCACAGGCTGGCCATGCCGACGATGCCCGAGCAGGTGATCAGGAGCAGCAGCACGCTGACCGTGATCAGCATCCACGACAGGGCCATGTCGGCGCGGTAGCGGTTCTTGCGGTCTTCCTCGACGGTCTTGGTCTCCAGGATGATCGGGGTGGCCGAGGACTTGCGCAGGGCTTCCTCGGCGTCCTTGATCACGCGGTCGCGCTGGCCTGGTTCGGTGCGCACCGAATACAGCGCGCCCGGGTTGCCGTACAGGCGCGCCGGGATGTGCACCGCGAAGTCGCCGCGCTCGCCCACTTCGGCGTGGGCCGACTGCAGGCGCTCGACCACGCCCACGATCTGGGTGCCCTGCGAACCTTCGCCGGTGCCGAAGAACATGGTCTTGCCGATCGCCGACTGGCCCGGCCACAGCTTGTCGGCCAGGGGCTTGGAGATGATCAGGTGCTTGGGCAGCTCGCGCTGCTCGTTCTCGTTGACCTCGACGTACTCGTTGGGCAGGAAGTCGCGGCCATCGACGATCTTCAGGCCATAGGCCTTGACCAGCGAGTCGCCCGACACGTACTGCGAGGCGATCGCGCTTTCGCGCTCCTGGCGCTGGTCCAGGGCCACGCTGCTGTTGCTGCCGCTGCGCGACAGCGGCATCTGGGTCACGTTGGCGACCGCCACCACGCCAGGCACCGCGCGCAGCACGTCGGCCTCGCGCTTCATGGTGGCCAGCTGCTGCTCGGGGCCGTCGTTGTTGAGGTTACGGACTGTGAAGTAGAAGGTCGAGGCCTCGTCGGACAGGCCGGACGGGCGGGCGACCACTTCGCGCCGCTCGTTCACGATGTGCAGGGAGTTGGCCAGGATGCCCAGGCTCAGCGCCACCTGCAGCGCGACCAGGATCGGGCCGGTCTTGTTGCGCAGCATGGCGGACAGGATAGGACGGATTTCCATGATGGTCTCTTTCAGGATGCGTTCATCTAGATTATTGCGACTTGAGCTGGATCGCCGGCGTCACCTGGCAAGCGCGCCAGGTCGGCAGCAGCCCCGCGATGATGGCGGCGGTGACCGACATGATGAAGGTCAGGATCAGCATCTGCCAGTCCATGCGGGCGATCATCGCCATGCCCTTGCTCTGCATGCCGATCAGGGCCAGGGCGCCGAAGGCCAGCACCAGGCCCAGCACGCCGCCGACCAGGCCGATCACGCTCGACTCGATCAGGAACTGGCGGAAGATGTCGCCGCGCGAGGCGCCCAGGGCGCGCCGGATGCCCACTTCGGAAGCGCGCACCGAGAACTTCGCCAGCAGCAGGCCGATGGTGTTCACCAGGCACAGGATCAGGAAGCCGAAGGCCAGCCAGGCCGACAGTTTGCTGTCCTTGCCGACCACCTTGAGCTGTTCCATCCATTCCATCACGTTGTACAGCTTGTTCGGCGCGTTGCGCTTCAGGCGGCCCAGCTTGCGCTGCTCGCCGGCATAGCTGTCGAGCCAGGATTGCAGGTCGGCGCGCTCGGCGCTTGATCGGGTCTCGAACCAGAACTGGATCCAGGTGCATTCTGAGATCAGGAGGTTGGCCCAGCCCGGGTCGCGGTTGGCGCTGCAATTCATGCTGCCGCTGTGGGCGATCTCGTGGCGGATCGCGCTGGCGAAGGGAATGAAGAATTCCTCGCCGGTGCCGAAGCGGCTGCCGCCGATCAGCTTGTAGTAGCGCGGCGCCGGGGCCCACTTGTCGATCACGCCCACCACGGTGAAGGGGAAACCCAGCATGCGCAGCTGCTTGCCGACCGGGTTGGCGTCGCCGAACAGCTTCTCGGCGGTGGCGCGGCCCAGCACCACGACGTCGGCGCCGCGCGTGTCGTCGCTTTCGGTCCAGGCCTGGCCGTGCAGGAAGGGCACGTTGAACATGGCGAAGAAATCGCGCGTCGGCGCCATGCCGTTGGCGGTGAAGGCCGGGATGTCGCTGCGCGGCGGCTCGACCGGCACCTCGACGCCGTACATGGCAGTACGGCGCTCGCCCTGGCCGCTCTTGAGCAGGTTCATGGTGTCGAGGTAGCTGAGCTGGTCGTCGTTGGGGCCGTCGCTCGGCACCCAGCCTTCGACGGGACCGTTGTCGACGTGCGGCACGAACAGGCGGTCGCTCTTCTCGGGAATCGGGTCGCCCGACATCACGTGCAGGATGGTCAGCGTGGACACGCTGGCGGCCACGCCGATCGCCAGGGTCAGCACCATCAGCGCGGTCAGGGCGGGGTTGCGGCGCAGGCTGCGCACGCCGAGCTTGAAGTAGTAGGAGAACATGGCGCTTCCTCAGGCGTTGGCGGTCTTGGTGTCGACCAGGGTCGGGCCCTTGCGCACCAGGTCCGAGACCTGGCCGTCGATGATGTGCACGTTGCGGGTGGTGCGCACCGCCAGTTCCGGATCGTGGGTCACCATCAGGATGGTGGTGCCGGCCGCGTTGATCTCTTCCAGCAGCTCCATCACGCCGCGCGCCATTTGGGTGTCCAGGTTGCCGGTCGGTTCGTCGGCCAGCAGCAGCTTGGGCGAGCCGGCCAGGGCGCGCGCGATCGCCACGCGCTGCTGCTGGCCGCCCGACAGCTCGGCCGGGAAATGCTTCATGCGCGAGGCCAGGCCGACCTTGGACAGGGCGTCCTCGATGCGCTCCTTGCGTTCCTTGGCGTTGAATCCGCGGTAGCGCAGCGGCACGTCGACGTTGTCGAACAGGTTCAGGTCGGGGATCAGGTTGAAGCCCTGGAAGATGAAGCCGAGCTTCTCGTTGCGCAGGCGCGAGCGGGCGGTGTCGTCCAGGCCCTTGACGTTGACGCCGTCCAGGATGTACTCGCCCGAGGTGAATTCCTCGAGCAGGCCGGCGATGTTCAGGAAGCTGGTCTTGCCCGAGCCCGAAGGGCCGGTGACGGTCACGAACTCGCCCTGCTTGACTTCGATCTCGAAGCCGCGCAGCGCGTGGGTTTCGATCATGTGGGTGCGGTACACCTTGCTCAGGTTGGTCATGCGCAGCATGGGTTTCTCCTTGTTTGTCTTGTCTGGTTCAGCGGTTGATCAGCGGTTGATTGATATGCGGTTCGCGTTGTTGAAGGTATCGGTGCCGGAGATGACGACCTTGTCGCCCGGCTTCAGGCCCGAGATGATCTCGACGGCCGAGATGCTGGTGGCGCCCAGCTGGATCGGGGTGCGCACGGCCACGCCGTCCTGCACCACGTAGGCGTGGCGTCCGCCTTCGCTCTCGACGAAGGGGCCGCGCGGCAGCATCACGACGTTCGGCTTTTCCTCGATCAGGAGGCGGGCGGTGACGCGCTGGCTCTGGCGCAGGCCCTTGGGCTGCTCGCCGTCGAAGCGCACGCGCGCCAGCACCTGGTTCTTGACCACTTCGGGCGACAGGGCGGATAGCTTGCCGGTGGCTTTCCCGCTCGGCAGCGTGATTTCGGCGTTCATGCCCAGGCCGAGGTCGGCCACATAGGTTTCCGGCACTTCCAGCTCGACCTCGAGCTTGGACAGGTCGACCAGGGTCATCAGCGGCGCATTGGCGGCCACCACCATGCGGTTCTGGACGTTGAGGGTGCCGATGAAGCCGTCGACCGGCGCGCGCACGGTCAGCTCGTCCACGCGGCGCTGGGCGTTGGCCAGCGACAGGCGCTGGCGTTCCAGTTCGTTGACCTTGGTCTTGAGGGCCAGCTGCACGTCGTCGCCTTCCAGGCTGGCCGCCTGGGCGGCGTGGCGGGCGCGGATCTGGGCCGAGTTCAGCGCGTCCTTGGCCTTCTGGTAGTCGATCTTGGCGATGATGCCCACCTGGGCCACGCTCTCGTAGCGTTCCAGGGTGCGCTGGGCCGACAGGCGCTCGATCTCGGCGGTGTCGGCTTCGCGCTGGGCCAGCAGCTTCTGCTTGCGCGCCAGGATCTGCTGGCGCGCCACCTCGGCCTTGAGCTGTTCGTAGCTCGACACTTCGCGCTTGAGTTCATCGCTCAGGTCGGGCGACTCGAGCACGGCCAGCACGTCGCCCTTCTTGACGGTGTCGCCGGCGGCGACCTTCAGGTTGACGGTGGCCGGGGAGGTGGAATACAAGGTCGGGCTGACGGCGGCCACCACGCGGCCGTTGACCGAGGCGTCGCGCACCAGGGTGCCGCGGCCGACTTCGGCGATGCGCAGGCGCTCGCCGGACACCGAGTGCTCGCTGCTGTTCCAGGCGGACATGAGGAAGGCGCTGAGGGCGACCACGGCGACGGCGACGCCGCCGATGAGGGCGCGGCGCTTGAGTTTCTGCGCCGGCGGCGGGGCGATGACGGCGTCTTGTTGTGAGGTATCTCGGATCATGGGGTGTCCAGTAACGACAGAATGCTGTCTTTACTGCACGATCCGTGCCAGGCCTTGTTATTTGGCTAAGCGCTTGAATTGAAAGGAAGAACGGGGAAGGGGACCAGTGTCCGCGCTGTCCGCGCCAAGCTGCGCGGACAGCGGCGGACAGCGCGGGACGGCCGCCGGACGCGGCCGTTGGGGATCAGCTCTGCGGGTGGACGACCTTGACGTTGCCGTCGACCGAGGACTTGTCGATGTAGCCGATCGCATTGCGGTCGGCGGCCAGCGCCTTCTTGACGGCGGCGTCCGACGGATAGGTCTTGGGACGGATGCCCTTGCCCGAGAATTCCAGCTTGGCCCAGACCGCCTCGTATTGCGGAGACTTCTTGGACACGACTTTGTCGAGGAATTCGCGCTGGGCGTCCGAATCCTTGACCTGGTCAATCGGCGTCAGGTCCTTCGACTTGCCCAGGTAGAGTTCGCTGATCTGTTCCTGGGTCAGGGCCGATACCGGGTTGGCGGCGTTGACGACGACGACGACTTGGGCGTTGGCGCTCGCGGCGCAGGCCAGGCCTGCGCACAGCGCTGCATGGATGAGATGCATCTTCATTGTTATTCCTAAATGTGGTGATCAGAACAGGCGGTCGTAGGACAGGCGGATCACGTTGGCGTTGTCGCCGAAATTACGGGTCGTGTCTTCGAAGCGGTCGACCTGGGCCTTGATGCTGCTGCGCGCATCGAGGTCGTAGCGCAAGGTGAACGAGGCGCGCTGGTAGCTCTGCGGGTCGTAGAGCTCGAGGTCGCTGGTCTTTTCGGTATAGCGGGCGAAGTTGACGAACGGCGTCCAGTTGCCCCAGCGGTAGCCGGCGCCGATCGTGAACGCCGGCGCGGCTACTTCGTAGTCGCCGAAGTCGCGCGTCAGGCGGGTGACCTCGCTCAGGACGAACCAGTCGTCGAAGTCCAGGTTGACGGCCAGGCCGTAGGCGCGCAAGCGGGCGAAGCTGTCCATCTCGCCGCTCGGGCTGCTGGTCTCGACCTTCGACTGCAGGTAGACGCCGCGCACGGTCAGCGGACCGCGGCTGGCTTCGAGGTCGGCGCCGACGATGTTGTTCCAGTTGACCTTGGTGTCTTCAGGGCTGTACAGCTTGTAGTACTTCGATTCCTTCACGGTTTCCTTGCCGCCGAAGACGCCGGCGGTGAAGGTGGCGCCGGCCAGCTTGCCCTTGTAGCGCGCGCTGCCGCCGTTGTAGTTCACCGCTTCCCAGCCATAGAGTTCGGGCGGCACGCCGATCCACGGATAGGCCGAGCCGACGTCCTGGAAGTCGGAGTAGTAGTACAGCGGAATGCGCTTGCGGCCGACCTGGAATTCCCAGTTCTTGTCGAGTTCGTAAGCCGCATAGGCCCATTCCACGGAGGGCTTGGACTCGGTGCCGCGCACCACGACCTGGGTGACGGCGCTGAGCTTGTCGGTGAAGCGGTAGCTGGCCTGGATGCCGGCGCGCGATTCGGGTTTGAACGACAGGTCGCCGTCGTAAACGCCGGCGGTGCTCCAGTCGGCGATCCAGCACGGGCAGGGGTGGCCGTCCATGACGGTGATGCCGCGGTAGTCCGGCGACAGCGAAGCGCCGAAGGTCTTGCCGGCAACGATGGAGGCGAAGCCGCTCAGCTTGAACGGCGATGCCGCTTCGTTGTCCTCGGCGGCGGAGGCCGTGAACGAGGCGCCGAGCAGGGCGGCCGCGACAACGGGGAAGACGCTCTTCCACTGGCGGAGCTTGGAAACAGCCATGTTGATATTCCTTTGATCGATGCGGCGAAAGCGCACCTATGAAATAGACAGAAAAGAAAACACAGGGAAGCGAAAGCCTTGATCGTTCGCTATATGCAGGATGAATTGTAGAAAAGGAGAAAGGGCAAAAGAAGTAAAATCTTTACCCAAATCACTCTTCGTTGCCATGCGGCAACTAAGAGTGATTAGTTAAGCAAGGAAGAGGAAAGAAGCCTGCGTGAAAGCCTTATTTGGGAGGCTTTTGTTTCTGGCCGTATTTACCGACGATCTCGCCCTTGGCCAGGATGTGGCCGCGCATGGCCTGCAGCAACTGGTCGCGGTCGGCGCCGAAAGGCAGGTCGAGCACGGTATCCAGGGCATAGACCTGGAAGTGGTAGCGGTGGGCCGGGTCGCCGACCGGCGGCTTGGGTCCGAACCAGCCGCTTGATCCGCGGGTGTTGCGGCCCTGTAGCACGCCGTCGGGCTCGGTCAGGCGCGGCTGCTCCTGCAGGCCTTCCGGCAGGCTGGTGACGGTGGCCGGAATGTTCCAGGCCAGCCAGTGCACGAAGGGCGTGACCGGCTTGCTGTCCGGGTCTTCCATCACGATGGCATAGGACTTCGCGTTCGGCACGGCTTTCCAGGATAGCGGCGGCGAGACGCCGTCGGCATATTCGCTGAAGCGGGCGTCCAGCTGTCCGCCGTCGCGGAAGGCGGACGAGCTGACCGCCAGCTGTCCCTTGGCATCGGTTTCCGGGCGCTTGTTCGCCAGCGGCACCCCATTGCCCTTGTTGGCCTGCTCGCGCATCGGTCCGGCCGGCGGGACGGCGTCGCCGACCGCCTCGGTCTTGGGCCCGGTGTAGGCGATGCGGTAGATGACGCCGTTGGCGTCGTCCGCCATCAGCAGCGCGCCGTCCCTGGCGAAGGCCAGGCCGACCGGGCGCGCGATGTGGGTCTTGCCTCCGTCGGTCAGGAAGCCGGTGACGAAGGGCTCGACCGACTTCGGCTGGCCGTTGGCGTAGCGCACCCGCACGATCTCGTAGCCCGAAGCCGGATTGCGGTTCCACGAGCCGCGCATGGTCACGAAGGCGTCGCCGCGGAACTCGGCCGGGAACATGCCGCCGGTGGCGAACACCATCTGCATCGGCGCCGCATGGGCGGTATAGCCGAGCACCATGGGCTGGCTGCGCGCCTTCCATTCTTCTTTCTTGATGTCGCCCGGCGGCGTGCTTTGCGGGTAGATCTCGCCCGCGCCGTAGACGTGCGGCCAGCCGTACTGCTTGCCCAGTTCGAGCTTGTTGAGTTCTTCCGGCTGCTGGTTGTCGCCCAGGAAGTCGATGCCGTGGTCGAAGCCCCAGAATTCGCCGGTCTGCGGATGCCAGGCGAAGCCGATGGTGTTGCGCAGCCCGCTGGCGAAGATGCTGCGCTGCTTGCCGTCGGGCGAGATGCGCAGCATGGTGGCGTTTTCCTGGTTGCTCTCGTTGCAGGCGTTGCAGGTGCTGCCCACGCTCAGGTAGAGCATGCCGTCCGGGCCGAAGGCCATGGTCCGGTTGGGATGCTGGCCGGCGTCCGGCAGGTCGCCCACCAGCAGTTCGGGCTTGCCGAGCCGGCCGTCGCCCTCGATCCGGGCGGCGAACAGCTCGCGCGCCGTGGTCAGGTAGAGCTTGTTGTCGCGGATCGCCAGGCCGTGGACGCCGGCGCGGTTGGCCACCGTGACGGGGGCGCCGTCGGCGCGCCCGTCCCGGTCGGCATCGCGCAGCAGCAGGACGTCGCCCTGGTCGCGCCGGCTCAGGTAGATGTCGCCGTTCGGCGCCACCGCCAGGATGCGGGCGTTCTTCAGGCCGGTGGCGAAGGGCGTGACCGTGAAGCCCTGGGGCGCCTTGATGCCGCGCAGGCGCTCCGCGCTCGGCTCCACCTTGTTCGGCTTGAAGACGTTGACGCCGTTCGAGACCTGGGTGCCGTCGCCCTGCTGGGCGGAGGCCGCGCCGGATGCGAGATACAGCATCAGGCTGGGGAGGATTGCGGGCAATGCGCGTTTCATCGGGGCGTCCTTTCTTCGTCGTGTGGTGGAGGCAGCCCGGTTATCGTGCCAGAGCGGAAGGCGGCGGTTTGTGGGGGAACGTACATAGGCGGAGCGGACGGAACGGCTGGAGCGAGAGCACGAGGTCCGCCTCATTAGTTTCCCCTAGGATACAAATGATGCATGTCGGAATTTCTTACATTTACGTATAGATGAGTAAGCCGCTTCCTTGCAAATCAAACACTTGCAAAATTGGCACGCATATTGCTAACTGTAAATTCGTATTTCTTTATACACAACCTGACTTGAGACCAATAAAAATGAATCGACCACTCGCACAATTGTTCGGCACCGCAGTCCTGGGCCTGGCCTTCATGCTCCCTGCCTCGGCCGCCGTCGTGACGACCAACACCGCCGTGACCGGCACCGGCCCGCTCGGCCAGCAGTGGACCGCCACCTGGACCGGAAGCGACACCTATGGCATGGGCTCCGACCTGACGGTGGGCGGCGACAAGCTGAGCTACGATTTCCAACATCCGGGCTATGCCGGCGCGGGCGTGCCGGGCCAGACCTATGTGTTTTCCACGACCGCACAGAAAACCGGCAACCTGTCGATCAACGTCGATATGTCCTCGTTCGCGGCCTGGTACCAGTCGTACACCACGATGTCGATCTGGGAAGGCTCGACCAGCAACGCAACCGAGTTGACCGGCAATACCTGGGGTGGCGTGGTCTCGAAGACCATCGACCTCGACCTGACGGCCGGCGAAGCCTGGGGTTTCATCGCGACCGGCGGCAACTTTGACGGTACCGGCATCCTGACCGGCTCGTTCACCGTGACCTCGGCCGACGTCCCGGAACCGGCTTCGCTGGCGCTGCTCGGCCTGGGCGCCGTCGGGATGCTGGCGCGCCGCCGCAAGAAGGCCTGAAGCACAACCTGTACGCCGCGGGAATGATCCCGGCGGCGCTTAAGAAATGCCAGTCAGAGGAATGACTGGCATTTTTTTTGATCCTTGCGACCGCCCGCGTACATCACGCGTGATGCAGCGCGGCCGATGCCGGCTGGTCCAGCATCGCGTAGGGATAGATGCCGCGCCGGTGGCCGTCGTCAAAGACCAGGTTGAGGGCATAGGCGCCGACCGGCTCGATCGCGGTGATACGTAGGGCCTCGTCCGCATCGACGGCAAGGCCGGCGCGGCGCCGCGCCCGGCACTCGGCGCAGGGGCAGGCCGCGCGCAGGGCCGCATGGGTCCAGCGCGCGCTGCGCCCATCCGGCCAGCGCAGGGCAAGTACCCCCTGCGCGGCATGGTTCTCGATCGCCTCGGGCAGCATGCTCATGCCGCCGCACCGATCTGGCCGATCGCCAGCCGCACCGACTTGCGCACCTCGGGGTCGGGATCGTTGGCGGCCGCCTGCAGGGCTGGCAGCGCCGCGGGCGCGCCGATCTCGCCCAGGGCCAGGGCCGCCTCCTTGCGCAGGTTGCTGATCGTGTGTTCCAGGGCCGCCACCAGTCCCGGCAGGGCCGCGCGGCTGCGCAGGCGCCCCAGGCTGCGCGCGGCGCGCAGCCGCACCTGCCAGTAGGAATCGTCGAGCGCCGCGACCAGCGCGCCGGAGGCCTGGTCCAGGCCCAGCTTGCCGAGCGTGGTGGCGGCTTCCTCGCGCACCTGCCAGGCCTCGTCGGCCAGCGCGGCCAGCAGCGCCGGCAGGACGGCGCCGCTGCCCGCGTAGCCGAGGGCGCCGCTGGCCGCGCGCCGCACTTCCAGGGCGGGGTCGTGGGTCGCGATCCGCGCCAGGGCGGGCAGGGCTTCCGTGCGCTTGAGGTAGCCGAGCACCGCCACCGCTTCGCGCCTGACCAGGGGATCGGCGTCTTCCAGGGCGGCGAGCGCGGGGGCGAAGCTGTCCGCCACCCGCAGTTCGCGCACGCCGCGCAGGGCGGCGGCGCGCACGAAGCTGTCCGCACTGCCAATGTAGCCGATCAGCCGGGCGGCCGATGCCGGCTGCTTGAGTTCCGACAGGCTCTGGGCCGCGGCCAGGCGCACTTCGTCGGCGGGATCGGACAGCAGCGGGGCCAGGGCCGCCACCGTGGCCGGGCTTTCGAATTCCTGCAGCACGCGGGCCGCTTCCGCGCGCACCACCGGCGCCGGGTCGGCCAGGGCCGCGACCAGCAGCGGCACATGCAGGTCGCCGTCCAGGTCGGCCAGGTCGAGCACGGCGATGCGGCGCACGGTGGGGTCGCCGTCGCGCAGGCGCGGAAGAATGGCGGCGACGTCCGGGTAGTCGAACAGGGCTGAAATCACGGGAAGTCCTTATGTGGTGGAGGTGGAAGCCGTTTGCGGACCCAGTGGGCTGAGCCGGGCCAGGGGATTGACGCTGGCCTGCGGGTGCAGCAGCGACAGGCAATGGCGCTTGAGCCGGGTGAAATGCGTGGAGGTCATCAGGTCCGGGTGGCGCGGCCGCTCGAAGTCGAGCCGGATCTCGTCGATGATGCGGCCCGGGCGCGGGCTCATCACCAGGATCCGGTCGGCCAGGAACAGCGCCTCGTCGATGTCGTGGGTGATGAAGACGACGGTGGTCCTGACCCTGGCCCAGACCTCGAGCAGCAGTTCCTGCATCTTGAGGCGGGTCTGGGCGTCGAGGGCGCCGAAGGGTTCGTCCATCAGCATCACGCGCGGCTGGGTGATCAGGACCCGCGCGATCTCGACCCGCTGCTGCATGCCGCCCGAGAGCTGGATCGGATAGCGGTCCTCGAAGCCTTCCAGCCCCACCAGTCGCAGCAGCTCGCGCGCCCGCTCGTGGCGTGCGCGCCGGCCCACGCCCTGCATCTTGAGGCCGAAGGCCACGTTGTCGAGCACCTTCTTCCAGGGGAAGAGGGTGTGCTGCTGGAACACCAGGCCGCGTTCCGGATGCGGTCCGGAGATGGCGGCGCCGTCGACCTGGATCGCGCCGGCGCTGGCCCGCCAGTGGCCGGCCAGGGCGCCCAGCAGGGTGGACTTGCCGCAGCCCGAGGGGCCGAGCACGCACACGAATTCGCCGGGTGCGATCGACAGCGATACCTCCTGCACCGCGTCGAAGGCCTGGCGGCCTTCGCCCAGGCGGATCGACAGATCCTGGATCTCGATGCCGCCCAGGCCTTCGGCCAGGCGGCGGTGTTCCACGGTGGTGGTCTGGTTCATCGCTTCTTCCTTTGCATGAGGTACCACGGCAGGAACAGGTTACCGGTCTTTTTCACGAGGATGCTGCTGCCCATGCCGATCACGCCGATGAACAGCATGCCGACCACGATCTCCGGATAGTTCTGGATCGTGTACGAAGCCCAGGTGTAATAGCCGATGCCGTACTGGCCCGAGATCATCTCCGCCGTCACCAGGCAGAACCAGGCGGTGCCCATGCCGATCGACAGGCCGGTGACGATGCTGGGCGCGGCCGCCGGCAGGATCACCTCCGTGTAGATGGTCCAGCCGCCCGCGCCCAGGCTGCGCGAGGAGGCGACCAGGCGCGGGTCGACGCCTTCCACGCCGTGAATCGTGTTGAGCAGGATCGGGAACAGGGCGCCGATGAAGGTGATGTAGACCATCGACATTTCCGAGGATGGAAACATCAATATCGCCAGCGGAATCCAGGCCACCGCCGGAATCGGACGCAGCACCTCGAGCGGCGGCAGCAGCAGGTCTTCCAGCAGGCGCGAGCGGCCGATGACCAGGCCGAGCGCGATGCCGGCCACCGTGGCGCCCGCGAAGCCGGCGAACACGCGCCAGACGCTGGCCTTCAGGTGCTGCTCCAGCTTGGGCGACTCGACCAGCGCGGCGGCGGCGTCAATCACGTCGCGCGGCGAAGGCACGTTCTGGAAGGTGACGAGCCCAAGGTCGAGGCGATGCGACGAGGCCCACTGCCAGGCCGCGATGCAGGCCAATACCGACAGGACGCGCAGCAGGTGGCGGCCCAGCCTGCGCAGCGCGGCGGGATCGAAGAAGGCGGCGGCGATCGCTTGCATGGCGGCTCCCGGAACTCAGACCGTCTTGCCGGCCTTGAGGGCGTCGAAGTCGACCACCTTGCCCTTGGTCTTGCGGGCATGGGCCTCGGCCTCGGCCTTGAGCAGGAAGGCGCTGATCTCCTTGCCCTTGACGACGAACCAGGCGTGGCCGGCCAGCAGCTTCAGGCCCGAATCCTGGTCGTGGGCATACACGGTGCGGATCTTCTTGCCGGCGGCTTCCAGCTTGCGCAGTTCGGCGAAGGCGCTGGCGGCGCTGGCGTAGTGGCGCACCAGCGGCTCGCCCTGCACCCAGATCTGGGTCAGGCGCTTGGCATCAAGAATCGGCTTGCCGGTGAGCGCGTCCTTGGACCCGAGCGGCAGCTTGGCGTAGTTCTTCAGCTGCTTGTCGTAGTCCAGGCCGGCCTGCTTGTAGGCGGCGCGGATGTAGCTGTCGTCGATAAAGCTGTCGACGTCGATGTCGCTCTCGGTACGCTTGAGCAGGCGCAGGGTCTCGATCGAGGTCTTGACAGCCTGGCGGTACTCGGGCTTCCAGCTGAAGTCGCGCGTCTGCAGGCCGAGCGGGCCGTGGAACAGGTAGTTGACCTCGGCTTCGATGCCGGTGACCTTGGCGATCAGCTCACTGTATTTTTCCGGCTCGGCGGCGATTCTGCGGTCGGCCTCGACCGCGGCGCGCAGGTAGGCGACCACGATTTCCGGATGCTTCTGGGCGTAGGCCGCATCGACCAGGCTGCCGTGCAGGGTCGGCGCCTTGGCCTGCGAGCCGTCGAAGATCTTGCGCGCGAAGCCGCGGTGCGGGAACAGCTCGGCGAAGGGCACGAAGTCGGCGTGGGCCTCGATCTTGTTGCCCTGCAGGGCGGAGCCGGCCACTTCCGGCGCCTGGGTGGTGATGTTGACGTCGCGCTCGGGGTCCCAGCCCTGGGCCTTCACGGCGCGCAGCAGCATGCCGTGGGCGGTCGAGGCGAAGGGCACCGAGATGGTCTTGCCCTTGAGTTCAGCCAGCGACTGCACGCCGGACGCCTTGGGCACCACGATGCCGTTGCCCGAGCCCTGGGTGCTGCCCGACAGCACGCTGATGAAGATGCTCTTCTTGCCGGCCTTGGCGTGGGCGGCGCCGTTGAAGGAACCGGGGAAGTCGGCCATGGAACCGATGTCGAGCTTGCCCGCCACCATCTCGTTGGTCAGCGGAGCGCCCGACGTGAAGTTCTTCCACTGGATGTCGTACTTGACGTCCTTGTACTTGCCGTCGCGCGGCAGGTATTTTTCCAGCAGCCCGAGTTCGCGGATCAGCAGGCCGCCGGTGGCGCAGTTGATGGTGGTGTCCTGGGTGCCGATGGCGACCCGGATGGTCTCGGCGGCCTGGGCGCTGCTCAAGCTAAGCAGCAGTGCGAGGGCAGTCAGGGGCAGGCGGGGTAGCATGGTGTTCTCCTTGTGGTGGATGCGGTCAGCGCAGCAGGTAGGGGATGTCGACGTGGACGGCGCCGGTGGGGCAGTCCTTCTCGCAGGGCATGCAGTACCAGCATTCGTCGAATTTCATATAGGCCTTGCCCTTGCTCAGGTCGATGGCCAGCACGTCGAGGGGGCAGACGTCGACGCAGACGGTGCAGCCCTTGTGGGCGATGCACTTGTCCTCGTCGACGCTGACGGGCACGCTGGTGATGTTCATCGTGGTCGGCATGCGGTGCTCCTCAGGCGGCGATGGGTTGGGGCGCTGGCTGCACGCGCAGCTGGCGGTAGGCGTTCTTTTCCTGGTCGTCGAGCGGCACGATGTAAGGGGCGACCGGGCGCTTGAAGCACACCATCTCATCGCCTTCCTTCTTCAGCTGCACGTGGACGAACCATTCGGCGTCGTTGCGGCTTGGGTAGTCGACCCGGTTGTGGTAGAGGCCCCAGCGGCTCTCGGTGCGGTAGAGCGAGGCGCGCGCGGCCATCTCGGCGCAGTCGCGGATCGCGTGGATTTCCATCGCCCGCATCAGTTCGTGCGGATTGCGCGCCTGCAGGCGCTCCAGGTCCTGGCGGATGGCCTCGAAGCGCTGCAGGCCGATCTCCATCTTGCGCGTCACCTTGGGCGGCTGCAGGTAGTCGTTGACCATGCGCCGCAGCTTGTATTCGACCTGGTTGGGCGGCAGCCCGTCCTGGCGCGCCAGGGGCGCCCAGACGCGGGCCCGTTCGCGCTCGACCTGTTCCTCGTCGAGCTCCGGCAGCGCGTGCTCCGCGCACCACTGGGCCGCGCTTTCGCCGGCCAGACGGCCGTAGACGAAGGCGCCGAGCATGTAGTTGTGCGGCACGCAGGCCAGGTCGCCGGCCGCGTGCAGGCCGGGCACCGTGGTGCGCGCCTGCTCGTCGACCCACACACCCGAGGCGGAGTGGCCGCTGCACAGGCCGATCTCCGAGATGTGCATCTCCACCATCTGCTCGCGGTAATCAAGGCCGCGGCCCTCGTGGAAGCGCCCGCGGCTGGGCCGCTCGTTGGTGTGCAGGATGGTCTCGATGGTCTGGATGGTTTCCTCGGCCAGGTGGTGCATCTTGAGGAAGACCGGGCCGTTGCCGCCCTGGAGCTCGTCGTGGAACTCCTGCATCATCTGGCCGCTCCAGTAGTCGCATTCGATGAAGCGCTCGCCCTTGCCGTTGGTGGTGTGGCCGCCGAAGGGACCGGTGACGTAGGCGCAGGCCGGGCCGTTGTAGTCCTTGATCAAGGGGTTGATCTGGAAGCATTCGATGCCGGACAGCTCGGCGCCCGCGTGGTAGGCCATGCTGTAGCCGTCGCCGGCGTTGGTCGGGTTCTCGTAGGTGCCGAACAGGTAGCCGGAAGCGGGCAGTCCCAGGCGCCCGGCGGCGCCGGTGGCCAGCACCACCGACTTGGCGCGGATCACGTGGAAGTCGCCGCTGCGGCAGTCGAAGGCCATGGCGCCGGCGATCGATCCGTCGGGCGCGGTCAGCAGGCGGGTGGCGACCAGGCGGTTGGTGATCTCGACCCGGACGCGCTTCAGGCGCCGGTACAGCACCTTCTTGATGTCGTGCCCTTCCGGCATCGGCAGCACATAGGTGCCCATGTGGTGGACCTTGCGCATGGCGTAGTCGCCGGTCTCGTCCTTCTCGAACTTGACGCCCCAGCTGTCCAGCTCCTCGATCATGGCGTAGCTGTTCCGCGCATAGGCCATCACCGTCTTCTGGTTGACGATGCCGTCGTTGGCGACCGTGATCTCCTTGACGTACTGCTCGGGCGTGGCGAAGCCCGGCACCACGGCGTTGTTCAGGCCATCCATGCCCATCGAGATGGCGCCGCTGCGCTTGACGTTGGCTTTTTCCAGCAGCAGGACGCGCAGGCTCGGATCGGCTTCCTTGGCCTTGACCGCGGCCATCGGGCCGGCGGTGCCGCCGCCGATCACCAGCACGTCGACGGTTTGCACATGTGTTTCCATATCAGCTTCCTTGGGTGGGGTGGGGGTGGCGCGCCAGGCGCAGGCCGTACTGGAAGGCTTCGCCGCGCACGTACAGGTATTCGAAATCGAGCGGCTCGCCGCCGGCGGTCCAGGTCAGGCGCTCGATGCGCAGCAGGGCCGCGCCGGGCGCCACCGACAGGGCCGCGGCCAGTTCGGTGTCGGCATTCAGCGCGCCGATCTGGATGTCGGCATGGGCGAGGGCGATGCCGTAGTCGCTTTCGAGGATCAGGAAGATGTCGCGCTCGGCCAGGTTCTCGGCGCGCAGGCGGCGGCCGACGGCGGGCGGCAGGTAGCTCAGTTCATAGGACACGGCTTCGTGGTCGAGGAAGCGCACGCGTTGCAGTTCGGTGACGGGCGCGCCCACGGGCAGCCGCAGCTGGGCGGCGACGGCGGCGCTGGCCGGGATCTCGCGCTGCGACAGCACCCGGTTGACGATCCGGTGCCCCTTGCGCGACATCGCCTCGCCGAAGCCTTCCAGGCGGCCCAGGTCCTGGCTCGGCCGGCTCCTGGCGACGAAGGAGCCCTTGCCCGCCACCTTGACGATCAGGCCTTCGTTCTGCAGGTCGCCCAGCGCCTGGCGCACGGTGATGCGGCTGACGCCGAAGACCGCGCCGATCTCGCTTTCGGCCGGCAGGCGCGTGTCCTGCCCGTAGGTTCCGTCCAGGATGCGTTCGCGCAGGCGCTCGCGCAGCTGGGAGTACAGCGGCACCGGGGAGTGTTCAATGGCTCGGAAGGATGGCATTCGCAAGTCCTGTCATGACAGGTGATGATCTTGCGAAGATGGTATCGATGGGCTGATGCGAAGAGAACGAATCTCTTCGTGCTACTACATACGGAAAACGCCTGAGTCGGTGGGCGCATATAGATATGCGCCCACCGCTTCAGTTGACGATTACTCCAGCACGCGCAGCGCGTCGGCGAGGCGCAGGTCGTGCATCTGGTCGAGGTAGGCGTCGAGGTAGCCCTTGTGCGAGGCGCCGACCAGCACCAGGGTGCGGCCGCCCCGGTGCGCGTTGACCACCTCGCGGAGATTGGCGGCCATGCGCAGGTTGCGCGTCTCCCAGTAGCCGACGTAGTCGCGGCCATAGCCCTGGGGCGAAGGTTCTTCCAGGGCCGCACCGAAGTCGTTGTCGAACACGAGCCGCGACTGGCCGGGCGCGTTGAAGGCGCGGTACATGGCCAGCACGCCTTCCTGCGTGCCGATGTGCGCTTTCAGGGCCGTGTCGAGCTGCTTGCGCTTCGCCCCGGCGGGGTTGTCCCAGGCTTTCATGAGCGCCGCGCCATAGCGCTTCTGCTCCGCTTCGTCCTTCATCGGCTGGTCGGCGGTATGGTCGTCGAAGGCGTACAGGCGCTCCAGGCCCAGGCGCGCCGCCAGCGGGGCGGCGATCAGATAATCTTCGCGACGCTTCACGCGCAGCTTCTCCAGCGCCGCGGCCAGGGCGGCATCGAGGCCGTCACCGCTGCGGCGTTCGGACTCGGGCAGGCGCAGCCACTGGACCAGGGCCGATGCCGGCTCGCCGCCGGCCAGGAACAGGGCCGCCAGGCGGCGCCGCTGGGCGGGCGAGGGCGCTTGCGGCCAGGAGGCGAGCATGGCCTCGGCCTGCGCGGTGGCAGCGGGGACCTCGAGGCCGGTCGCTGCGCGCGCCGGCGCGGTGTCCCAGCAGTAGTCGCCGACCGTCTCCCGGTAGCGGTGGGGAAACTGGCGCAGGAAGGCGCACTGGGGGCCGGACAGGGCTTCGATGGCGATCACCTGCGGACGCCAGCGCTCCAGGCGTTCGTTCAGCGGGCCGAGGCCGGACGGCTGGAAGACAGGCGGCAGTTGTGACAGGTGGGGCGTGCCCAGGACCAGGACTTCGTTCTGCGGGCCGCTCTTCGGGCCCTTCAGCTTGCCGGGTTCGAAGTCTGCCGCCTGTGCGCCGAGCGTAAGCAGTAATCCGACGAATGAAGCGAAAGGCCGCAGCATGAAATCTCCTGTCCGTGTGAATGAACGCCAAGCCTACATCAGCTGCACCTGGAAGCAGGGGAAATCGGATATGCACATGATGCGTCTGGCTTGGGGAAGTGCTTGGGCCGCGCTATTGGTCCGTCTACCAAGATGGGCGTCATCTTGGCGTTCCGACTGCGGCCGTGTACGTCAACCATCGACCCACAGCAGACGTTCGCTCTAGCCCTTTCCGAGCTTCCACCATGGCCGCTTGGAGGCCACATCGGGCAACACCGATTCTTCCGGCGGAACAACGCCCACCGTCTGCGCACAGATTGAGTTCCATACGTTGGCATCAAACAGCATTACTCGGGACCAGTCGATCTTTCCTACGAGTGAAGGGTGAGGAGCGAAACCAAAGAACTGGGCAGGGGCACGAGAAATCCCCTTTTCTTTAAGCAAGGCAACCCCTTGACTTAGAAGCTGCTGCTCCTGCCAGTCGAGAGAATTCATCAACTCGTTAAACTGCTGGAAGTTAGCAGCAACCGGATACAGACCGCCTTCCAGCACGTCCAGCTTCATCACCTCACCTGACTTACGCTCGAAGAACAGATCGCCAAATGCAGAAGCACCGATGGGCCGAATCTCGCCTACTCCAAGCCCCGGCCACTCTGAAAGCAATGTGTTGAAGTCGAGCAGCGATGCGTCAACGAACAGATCGTTCCAGGTTAATGGGTTCATAAGCAATGTTTAAAATCGGTTAAATTGACCGAAGAGCCGCTTCTGGCCGATACCAGACGTTCGGAATGGCCCAGTGTATGGTCTCGTCGGCGTCACGACAATAAGGAACTTGTCAGGCGCCCTTAATGCGGGCAGTGACATGCGCCGCGCGCAAGGGCGTCCAGCCGAGCGAGGCCGCGATCAGGCGGCGGTAGCGGGTGTCGATATGGGCCGGCGTACGGCGTACGTATTCCTCCGCCTCGGCGCGTTCGGCGCCGCGCAGGCTGTCCAGCATCGCCACCGTTTCCTGCGCGGTCGGTACGCGGCCGTCGATCCCCGCCGACTTGGGCGGCAGGGCGGTCCAGACCGCGGCGTCGATGCGCTGCTCCCGCAGCCAGGCCGCGATGCGTTCGTCATTGCGGGCCCCATCGGCGGAGGGCAGGCTGCCGATCCAGTCCGGCCGCTCGGGCGTGATTTTTTCACGCGCGCCCAGCATGGCGCGGGCCGCGTCCAGGTCCTGCGTGGCCAGGTAGGCCCAGTAGGTCGGCATCGGGCGGACGCCCTCGCACAGCACCAGCGCCACCTCGGGACTGTCGTCGCTCTTGCGCACGAATTCCAGCGGCAGGCGCGGGCCGCCGGGATGCCAGCCGGAGGCCAGGCGCAGCGATCCCGGTTTCCAGAGCAGGGAACCCCAGGCGATGCAGACAATGTTCATGGCGCGCTCGCAAACCGAAAACGACAGTCTAGTCCGCCACCCGGAAACGGCGTGCACGGGTGTGCAGGCCCCTCGCCGCCGTACTGACGCCAGGACACCTGAGGTACAATCTGGAAACGTTTTCCTTCTGTTTCGGTATCCGCCATGACACCTGACGAGCCTGCCACACTCCACGCGCTGCGCCGCCGGCAGGTGCTCAGAAGCGCCCTGGCCGCGGCCGCGCCTTTGGCGCTGCCGGCCGCACCGGCCGGCGCGGCCGGTGCGAACAAGCCGCTGGTCGTCGGCGGCCTGCCCGTCACCTGCAACCTGACCCTGCCGATCGCCTGCCAGGCCCGCATCGCCGTCAACGCGAAAACCGGCGCCGGTCCCTCGCCCTTCGCCTACGCCAAGTTCAGCGGCTGGCCCGAGGTCAAGGAGTCGCTGATGACGGGCCGCATCCCGGCCGCCTACATGCTGGCGCCGCTAGTCATGGACCTGGTCGACAGCCGTATCCCGCTCAAGATCGTCTCGCTCGGCCACCGCTCCGGCGCGGTGATCATGGTGCGCACCGATTCGCCGGCGCGCTCCTTCCGCGACCTGCGCGGCAAGAGCATCGCCATTCCCAGCCGCTTCGCGGTCGACTACCTTTTCCTGCGCAAGATGCTGGCGCGCGCCGGGATGTCGCCCAAGGACATCACCCTGATCGAGATGGCCCCGCCGGACATGCCGGCCGCGCTGTATGCGCGCGCGGTGGACGCCTACTGCACCGGCGAGCCCTTCGGCGCCGCGGCCCAGCGCGCCGGCTATGCGCGCCCGCTGGCGATGACGCGCGACGAATGGCGCAACTACATCTGCTGCGTGCTCACCGTGCGCGAAGACCTGATCCAGTCGAACCCCGCGCTGGTGCAGGACCTGGTCAACCATATCCAGGCGGCCGGCGATTGGCTCGACAAGGGACCGGCGAACCGCGACAAGGCGGCGCAGATCGCGTCCAGCCGCACCTATTTTGGCCAGGACCCGAAGATCATCAAGTTCGTCATGGACAACCCCGAAGACCGCGTGACCTACGGCGACCTGCGCCTGATCCGCGCCGAGTTCGACGAGCTGATGCAGCTGTCGGTCGAAGCGAAGACACTCAAGCGCCCGGTGGCCTACGAGCGCTACGTCGACGAACGTTTTTACAAGAACATCAAACCGGTACCGATTCCGCTGTGAAGACTTTATTGCTCTCCTTGCTGCTGTGTTGCAGCCTGGCCCACGGCCAGGCCCTGAAATCCGGCGTGTTCGATCCGCCGCGCGCCGCGCCCGAGATCGCGCTGCCCGCGTCGACCAGCAAGCCTTTCAAGTTGTCCAGCCTGCGCGGCAAGGTGGTGGTGCTGGAATTCGGCTACACCCAGTGCCCCTACGTGTGCCCGGTGTCGCTGGCCTCGCTGGCCCAGGCGCGCACCCTGCTGGGGGCGGCGGCCGCCGACGTGCAGGTGGTGTTCGTCACCGTCGACCCGGAACGCGACACCACCAGCCACCTGCGCAGCTACCTGGCCAAGTTCGACCCGAGCTTCATCGGCATCGGCGGCACGCCCGAGCAGATCCAGGGCGTGCTGAAAGACTACGGCATCAGCGTGAGCAAGCAGCCCGTCGAGGGCAAGGCCGGCTACCAGCTGGGCCATTCGTCCTACCTGTACTTCGTCGACCGGCGCGGCATGCTGCGCGCACTGATGCCCTTCGGCCGCCCGGCCGCCGATATCGCGCACGACCTGGCGATCCTGTTGAAGAAGTAGGGCGTGAAGACCTTGCGCCGCTTCTGGCCCCTGTGGCTGACGCTCGCCTGCGCCTTGGCCCCGCTGGCCTGGGCCATGTTCGCGCCGCCGGCCGCTAGCAGCCGCGACAAGCTGTTTGAGATCCCGGCCGGCACCTGGGAGAGGCGCATGAAGGGCGACAAGCGCGACATCCTGCCCTCGACCATCCGCCTGACCCAGGGCGTGCAGGACGTGCTCCTGCTGCGCAACAAGGACACCGTGCCGCAGGTCTTCGGGCCGGTGCTCATCATGCCGGGCCAGGACTTCCGCCTGCCCTTCGAGACCGTCTCAGAAAACGAATTCAATTGCACCGCCCACAGCAGCGGCTCGATGAAGGTGATCGTCGAACCCTACCCGGAACCCGGCCTGGCGCGCCTGCGCTGGCGCCTGGACCGCTTGACCGAGGAATACACCATCCGTGGATAAACTTGTCGAACAACTGAAACGCAGCTGGCTCGCGCTGCTGCTGATCGTGGCCCTGGTCGTCCTGTGGCACGTGGTCGTCGTGCAGAGCCAGAGCCTGATCTTCCCGAGTCCGGGCCAGGTGCTGGCCGGCACCGTGGAGCTGGCGCAGAACGGCACCCTGTGGCAGCATATCGGTGCATCCTTGATGCGGGTGACGGTCGGCTTCCTGCTGGCGGTGGCGGTGGCGGTGCCGGTCGGCCTATGGATGGGGCGCGTGGACCGCGTCTACCACACGCTCAACCCCTTGTTCCAGATCCTGCGGCCGATCTCGCCGATCGCCTGGATTCCGCTGGCGATCCTGTGGTTCGGCGTGGGCGACGTGGCGCCGGTGTTCCTGATCTTCCTGGCGGCCGTGTTCCCGATGATCGTGCAGACGGCCAACGGCGTGCACACCATCGAGCAGCGCTACCTGCACGCGGCCATGAACTTCGGCGTCTCGCGCCAGAAGATGTTCCACCAGGTGATCGTGCCCGCCGTGCTGCCCGACATCGTGGTCGGCATGCGCATCGGCCTGGGCGTGGCCTGGCTGGTGGTGGTGGCGGCCGAGATGATCGTGCGCGCCTCGGGTCTGGGCTACATGATCATCGACGCGCGCAATGCCGGCAACCGCTACGACCTGGTGGTGGCGGGCATGGCGATCATCGGCGTCATCGGGCTGCTGCTCGACGTCGTCATGCGCAGGCTGGAAGGACTCAACTCGGTAAGGTGGCGCTATGGCCGTTAAGATTGTCATCGACGATATCCGCAAGAGCTTCGCCAAGGGCGGCGCCAGCCTGCCGGTGGTGGGCGGCATCCAGCTGCAGATCGAGGACGGCGAGTTCCTCGCCATCGTCGGGCCGTCGGGCTGCGGCAAGTCGACCCTGATGAAGATGATTTCCGGTTTCGAGCAGCCCGATTCCGGCGCCGTGACGATCGACGGCGAGCGCCTGACGCGGCCCGGCCCCAAGGGCATCGTGATTTCGCAGCACGGTTCGGTCTTCCCCTGGCTGACGGTGCAGGAAAACCTGATGTTCGGCCTGAACGAGGGCGAGCGGGCGCACAAGGCGCGCCTGGCCGACCACTACGCCGAGATGGTCGGGCTGAAGGGCTTCGAGAACGCCTATCCGCGCGAGCTGTCCGGCGGCATGCTCAAGCGCGTGGAGATCGCCCGCGCGCTGGTCGTCAAGCCCGAGATCCTGTACATGGACGAGCCTTTCTCGGCCCTCGACGCCCTGATGAACCTGCGCATGCGCAACGAGTTGCTGCGCATCCTGCAGGAAGAGCGCCACACCGTGGTCCTGATCACCCACGACGTGGAAGAGGCGCTATACCTGGCCGACCGCATCGTGGTGCTGTCGCCGCGCCCGGCCACGGTGCAGGCCAGCTTCGCCGTCACCCAGCCGCATCCGCGCAAGGTGTCCAGCCCGGAGCTGCAGGAGATGAAGGATGCGATCCTGGGGCAGCTTGGGTTGAGCGTCTAAGCGCATTCGCCTCGTCGCGCCAGGGCGTAGCCCGTCTGCTCCCGCCGTATTTCGTCGCATGGCGAATGCATCCGGGCGGGGCCTGGGTCATACTGCCTCTATCCATAGGAGAGCAGATGATTATTGAAAGCAATGAGGGCCAGCCGCTCGGCGCCAGGATGCTGTTGCGGCGTGTCGCGGTCGCCATGGCGGTGGCCATGGTGGCAAGCATCCCGCTCAGCTTCGTGTGGAAGTCGCCGATGACGCTGGTGTTCCGTGCGGCCATCCTCGCGCTGATGGGGGTGCTGATGTTTTCCCTCCTCGAGCGCTGGCCGCGCCGCCTGCCGAAGCCGGTGGGGCGCTGGGCGCTCCAGGTCGGCGGCGTGGCGCTGGTCATGCCGCTCGCGACGCTGGCGATCTATCTCGCCTCGACCGGTTCCGGCACGCGGCCCTTCTGGACAGTCCACGAGCGGCTTTCCGGGTTCATGCTCCTGACCATGGCGGGCTTGCTGGCGGGGTCGTGGACGGCGCTGGTGGCGCTGATACGCCAGAAGGACGCGCTGGCGCGGCACCAGGCGCTGGCCTTCGACCTGGAACGCAGCGAACTGGCGCGCCAGGCCCTGGATGCGCGCATGAAGCTGATGCAGGCACAGGTCGCGCCGCATTTCCTCTTCAACACCCTGGCGAACGTGCAGGCGCTGGTCGACATCGGCTCGCCGCAGGCGCCGGCGGTGCTGCGCAGCCTGACGGCCTACCTGCGGGCGGCCATCCCGCAACTGGACGAAGGCTGCAACACCCTGGGGCAGGAAGTCCGCCTGGTGGAGGCTTACCTGAAACTGATGCACATGCGTATGCCGGATCGCCTGCGCTATTCGCTGCACGCCGACGAATCGCTCATGAACGTGCGCTGCCCGGCCACGACCGTGCTGACCCTGGTCGAAAACGCCGTTCGCCACGGCATCGATCCAAGCGAGGAGGGCGGCGCCATCGAGATCAGCATCGAGCGGCAAGGTACGCGCTGCCTGGCCCGCGTCAACGATACCGGCGTCGGCTTCGTCCATGCCGGCCCGCCGGGGACCGGGCTGGCCGGCTTGCGCGAACGGCTCGCGCTGACCTTCGGCGGCGACGCCCAGCTGCGCCTGACGGCGCGCGAACCCCACGGCGTCTGCGCCGAAGTGGAATTCCCGGCACTGGAGAGCGAACCATGCACCACCCCACCGCGCTGATCGCCGACGACGAACCGCTGCTGCGCGACGCCCTGGCGCGCCAGCTGGCCGAGGCCTGGCCCGAGCTGCGCGTGGTGGCGCAGGCCCGCAACGGCCGCGAGGCCATCGAGCAGTTCGAGGCGCTCACGCCGGACATCTGCTTTCTCGATGTGCACATGCCCGGCATTTCGGGTGTCGAGGCGGCCAGCCAGATCGGCCGGCGCGCCCACCTGGTCTTCGTCACGGCCTACGACCAGTATGCGGTGCAGGCGTTCGCCCAGGGCGCGCTGGACTACCTGGTCAAGCCGGTCGAGATGGCGCGCCTGGCCGAGACGGTGGCGCGCCTGCGCGAGCGCCTGGCGGCCGCACTGCCTGTCGCGCAAACCGAGGCGCTGCTGCAGCAGCTGGCCATGCAGCTGCGGCGCGATGCGCCGCCACGGCCGCTGCGCTGGATCTACGCCCAGGTCGGCAGCATGGTGCGCCCGATCCCGGTCGACCAGATCGACTACCTGCGTTCGGACACCAAGTACACCGCGGTGGCCTGGCACGACAATGGCCAGCCGGCCGAGGCGCTGGTCCGCACCCCGCTCAAGGAACTGCTGGCGCAGCTCGACGGCGACCATTTCGTGCAGGTGCACCGTGCGGTCGCGGTCAACCTGCGCGCCGTCAGCCACATCACGCGCGGCAGCGAGACCGCCACGATCCACCTGAAGCGCCGCGCCGAGTCGCTGCCGGTCAGCCGAAGCTTCGTGCACCTGTTCCGCCAGATGTGAGCGGGCCGCCGTGCCGTCGCGCAGGCGAAAAAAAAGCCCGCATTGCGCGGGCTTGAAGACTATTTTCTTGGAGGAGAAATAGTGGAGACAGGTGCAGTATGCTGCGCCGCAAAATATAAATCCAATGATATGTTGTGATGTCCCAAATTAGTTTTTGATATATCTCTAGTAGACCTCGGCCGTTTGCCTGAGGGTGCGCGCCGCCGCCACCATGTTGGCCAGGGCCGGCCGCACCTCTTCCCAGTTGCGCGTCTTGAGGCCGCAGTCCGGGTTGATCCACAGCCGCTGCGCCGGGATGCGCGCCGCCGCCTGGTGCATCAGGCCCACGATGGCTTCCTGGCTCGGGATATTGGGCGAATGGATGTCGTACACGCCGGGCCCGATCTCGTTCGGGTAGCGGAAATCGTCGAAGGCAGCGAGGAGCTCCATGTTCGAGCGCGAGGTCTCGATGGTGATCACGTCCGCGTCCATGGCCGCGATCGCGCCCAGGATGTCGTTGAACTCCGAATAGCACATGTGGGTGTGGACCTGGGTCTCGTCGCGCACGCCGTTGGCGGCCAGGCGGAAGGCGTCCACCGCCCAGGCCAGGTAGGCGTCCCAGTGCGCGCGGCGCAGCGGCAGGCCTTCGCGCAGGGCGGCCTCGTCGATCTGGATCACGCGCACGCCGGCCTGTTCCAGGTCCAGCACTTCGGCGCGGATCGCCAGCGCCAGCTGGCGGCAGGTGAGGGCGCGCGGCTGGTCGTCGCGGACAAAGGACCAGTTCAGCATCGTCACCGGGCCGGTCAGCATGCCCTTCATCGGCTTGCCGGTGAGCGACTGGGCGTAGGCGGTCCAGGCCACCGTCATCGGACGCGGACGCCGCACGTCGCCGTAGAGGATGGGCGGCTTGACGCAGCGCGAACCGTAGGACTGCACCCAGCCCCTGGCGGTGAAGGCATAGCCCTCGAGCTGTTCGCCGAAGTATTCGACCATGTCGTTGCGCTCGGCCTCGCCGTGCACCAGCACATCCAGTCCCAATGCTTCCTGTTCGTGCACGCAGCGCGCGATCTCTGCGCGCATCGCGGCCTCGTAGCCGGCGGCGTCGAGTTCCCCCTGCCTGAACTGGCGGCGCGCCTGGCGGATGGCGGCGGTCTGCGGGAAGGAGCCGATGGTGGTGGTGGGATAGGCCGGCAGCTGGAGCCGCGCGGCCTGGCGCGCGCTGCGCTCGGCGTGGCCGCTGGCGCGCCGGCCCATTCCTGGTGCGATGGCATCCACCGCGGCGGCCACGGCCGGATTGCGCACGCGCGGCGAGGCGCGGCGGCGGTCGATGGCGGCGGCGTTCTCCACCAGCGCTTCCTGCACCCGGCTGCGGCCCTGGCCGAGGGCGGTCGCGAGGATGTCCAGTTCCTCCAGCTTCTGCACGGCGAAGGCCAGCCAGGAGCGGATCTCTGGGTCGAGGGCCTCTTCCTGGTTCAAGTCGACCGGCACGTGCAGCAGAGAGCAGGACGGCGCGATCCACAGGCGCTCGCCGATCTGGCGCTGCACCGGCTCGAGCCAGGCCAGGGTGGCGTGCAGGTCGGTCTTCCAGACGTTGCGGCCGTCGACCACGCCCAGGGACAGCACCTTGTCCTGCCCCAGCGCCCGGATCGCCGGCTCCACCTCGTGCGGCGCCTGGATAGCATCCAGGTGCAGGCCGTCGACCGGCAGCGCGCAGGCCAGCGGCAGGTTGTCTTCCAGCGGGCCGAAGTAGGTCGCCAGCAGCAGCCTGGCGCCGCTGCCGCGCAAGGTTTCATATGCCGTCACATAGGCGCTGCGCCAGGCCTCATCGAGTTCCGTCACCAGGGCCGGCTCGTCGACCTGCACCCATTCCACGCCCTCGCGCGCGAACCAGGCCAGCAGTTCGGCGTACACTGCCAGCAGCTGCGGCAGCAGGGACAGGCGCTCCACGCCATCCTGGGCCTTGCCGAGCCACAGGTAGGTGAGGGGACCGATGACGACCGGCTTGGCCTTCACCTTGAGCGCGCGCGCCTGCGCCAGCTGTTCGGCCAGGCGGCTGGTGTCGAGCGCGAAGCGGGTGGCGGCGCTGAATTCGGGGACGATGTAGTGGTAGTTGGTGTCGAACCACTTGGTCATCTCACCGGCCTGCACGCAGCCGCAATCGTGATGGCCGGAGCGGCCGCGCGCGATGCGGAAGTAGGCGCCGAGCGGATCTCCCTCGTGGGCATGCGCCCGCTGCGGCACGTTCCCCAGGGTGAAGCTCATGTCGAGCACCTGGTCGTAGAGCGAGAAGTCGCCGACCGGCGCCAGCGAGAGGCGCGACTGCTGCTGCCAGTGGCGGGCGCGCAGCCCGGATGCCAGTTCCGCCAGCTCCTGGGCGGAGGATTCGCCCTTCCAGTGGCGCTCCAGGGCGAACTTCAGTTCGCGTTGCGCACCGATGCGCGGGAAGCCGAGATTGTGGGTGATGGTCATGATGTTCATTCGTTGGCAAGTGGATAAGCCCATCATAGGCGAGCCGACTCATGAATAAAATTGGTATGATTTCATGTATCCATTAATTTCATTCATGATTGAGCCATGCTCGAACGTATTCACCTATCCATCATTCGCGAAGTCGACCGCCGCGGCTCCCTGACCGCGGCCGCCGAGGTGCTGTTCCTGACCCAGTCCGCGCTGAGCCACACCATCCGCAAGCTCGAGCAGCAGCTTGGCACGCCGGTGTGGACGCGCGAGGGGCGGACATTGCGCCTGACCCAGGCCGGCCACTACCTGCTCGGCCTGGCCCAGCGCGTGCTCCCCCAGCTCGACCATGCCGAGCGCCAGATGGCGCAGTACGCCCAGGGCCAGCGCGGCACCCTGCGCATCGGGATGGAATGCCATCCCTGCTACCAGTGGCTGCTGAAGGTGGTGGCGCCCTACCTGGCCAGCTGGCCGGCGGTCGACGTCGACGTGAAGCAGAAATTCCAGTTCGGCGGCCTGCAGGCCCTGTCCTCCTACGAGGTCGACCTGCTGGTCACGCCCGATCCGCTGTTCAAGCCGGGCTTGCGCTTCGTGCCGGTGTTCGACTACGAGCAGATGCTGGTGGTCGGCAGCGGCCACCGCCTGGCCGGCCGCGAATTCGTCGAGCCCTGCGAGCTGTCGGATGAGGTCTTGATCACTTATCCGGTCGATATCGAACGCCTGGACATCTACAACGGCTTCTTCGTGCCGGCCGGCTGCGCGCCGCGCGAGCGCAAGACGATCGAGACCACCGACATCATGGTGCAGATGGTGGCGGGCGGACGCGGCGTGGCCGCGCTGCCGGGCTGGCTGGTGCAGGAATACGCCGCGCGCATGCCGGTGGTCCCGGTGCGCCTGGGCCGGCAGGGTATCGCCAAGCAGATCTTCCTGGGCACGCGCGAGGAGGATGCGGGGCTCGACTACCTGGAAGCCTTCGTGGCGCTGGCGCGCCAGACCTGACATCTTGTTACAAACAAGCCGCACCGCCGCGCGCTTGCGCCTTCTCAGCGGCGCGCGGGACTTGTACCATAGCCTCATCCGCACGCTTTTACGAAAGACCTTCATGCGCACCACGATACTCTCCCGCATTCTCGGCTCCGCCGCCTTCGCAGCCGCCTTGTCGGTTCCCGCCCAGGCGGACAGCTTCACGTCCTCGGCCTCCAGCGCGGGCTCGGCCTCGTCGGCCAGCATTTCCGATTCGATCAGCGGTTCCAGCACCAGCTCGAGCGACGACGACAAGGTGGCCGCCGGCCAGTACCGCGTGATCAACGTCGCCCAGGCGCCGGGCAAGCCGGGCGCCACCCGCCTGACCCTGCGCGCGGTGGCCGGCGCGCGCGAGTTCAACCTGGACGTGCCGGACCGCGCCCTGGCCCAGCGCCGCGTGAACGCGGGCGAGGTGGTGGAGGTCAAGGAGCGCGTGTACGGCTTCGAATTCGCCTACGCCGACACCCAGCGTCCCTTCTTCCTGGCGCTGCAGGACGAGTGGTACCGCGAACTGCAATCGCATAAAGTCACCGGCTGATGGCCGTCCGCTTGGCCAGGCTGGCCCTGGCCGGCCTGGCCCTGTGCGCCAGCACCGGCGCCTGGGCGGGGCTGCCGGCCTTTTGCGAACGCTCGCGCGACATCACGGCCGCCGAGCAGGACCGCGTGCTGCGCTTCGCCGGGGTCGTGAAGCAGGAACTGGAACGCTCCGGTGCGCGGGTCGCCCTGATCGCGCGCGCGGGCACCGACCTGAGCCGCTTCAAGCTGCTGTACTCGCACGCCGGCGTCGCCCTGAAGGACGATGCCGCAGGCTCCTGGGCCGTGCGCCAGCTCTACTACGCCTGCGACGAAGCGCGTCCGCGCCTGTTCGACCAGGGCGTGCCCGGCTTCGCGCTCGGGGCCGACGCGCCAGCGCGCGGCCACATGGCGCTGCTGTTCCTGCCCGACGAAGAGGCGGGGCTGCTGGAACGGGCGGCCCTGGACAAGCGCCTGGCGCTGGCCCTGCTGGCCGGGCAATACAGCGCCAACGCCTATGCCTACGGCACCCGCTACCAGAACTGCAACGGCTGGGTAGCGGAGCTGCTCGCCAGCGCGTGGGGACGGCTCGACGGACAGGAGGCGCCGCGCCAGCAGGCGCAGGACTGGCTGCGCGCCCAGGGCTATGCCGCCGGCCCGGTCCGGATTCCTTCGCACGCCCTGATGTTCGCCGGCCAGTTCGTGCCCCTGGTGCACCTGAACGACCACCCGCTGGAAGACATCCATGCGCTGGCGCTGCACGTGAGCGTGCCGGCCTCGATCGAGGAGTTCGTGCTGCGCCGCGCGCCGGGGACGCGCCGGGTCGAGATCTGCCATGACGCGCAGCGCATCGTGGTCCGGCGCACAGGAGAGCCGCTCGATGCGGCCTGTACCGCGAAGCCGGAGGATGAAGTGGTCGATATCCGTTCCTGAGCGGCTTTACACTCTTCCCATTGCCACCCTGGCAACCACGACTTCAGGCGGAGCGATATCCCTGCGTGCGCGGCAGACGGTCCGGACGGCCGCGATTGCATTGCTGGCGCGGACGATGATCTCTTCTTAGCGCGCTTGCTTGTTCAAGGTCCTGATGAAACCAGAGATCGATTCGGTTTCACCTTCGATCCGCTCATACAAGGCCTTCATTTTCTCGATGATTTCGTCAGTGCCTGGATCATCGCTGCTGAAGTTCATGCGATAGCTCCAGATGCGCGAATAGGTCTCGCTCAGTTTGCGATTCACCCGGCCTTTCGGCGGCATGATGTTCTTCAATCCCAAGACGGCTTCCTGCCTTCCTGCATCGGCCCAGGGGCCAACTTCAACGATCAAGGCCAGCTTTGCGCCGTCGAGGGCAAACCACATGATGATGGCGGCATCCTGGCCCCAGTAGTTGCCCTTGGCGGTAGTAAAACCACCTGCAAGACAGGCCTCGTCGATCTTGGCCGGAAGAAAAGCCGCCCGCGTGGGGCTGAGGCTGATTTTCCGGATGTCGGTGGACTTGAACAGAAATTCCTCCGCTGCCTCCGTGAACGAAGACACCGCGCCGTGCTCGATGATCAAATCGATCACTCTCTTGTGTTCCGAGTACAGCTTGCGGCAGACGTTCACCAGATGCATGTCGACTTCGTTCACAAGGACCTCCGAGCTGAGTAATTCCAGGTATTGTTCAATTGCAAAGCGAGCGCGCTCCGACAGCACGTCGGTCTTCCGGCGCATGGCATCCATCAGGGATCGGTACATGTCTTCCCAGGTCACCGGTATCCACATGTCGTCGTTTGGCGCCACGCCATCGGTCGTCAGGAACAGCAGGTCGCGCGAATAATCCTTGAATTCTTCCTCGAGTCGCTGCCTGTACTGCAGCAATTGTTTATCGCCCTGGCGTGCATCGACCTTGGCTTCGATCGCCAGCAGCATGCGCGAGCGCTCCGACCAGATCAGCACGTCCATATTCATCATTTCACGGCGCACCTGCACGTCGGCATAGCCTTCCATCGAGCGTAGCAGCCTGCTGAAAGGCGCACTCGCCGATGCATCCCGCGGGGCGACCCGCAGAAGAAGCTGTTTGATGAACTCGTCCGACAAGCCATGCGGCTGGCTGGGGTCGAGGAAGAATGCCAGCAGATTGGAATGGCGGATCTCTTGCCGCTGCAGGCGCGCCGCCTTGAGGAGATTGAGCGTAGGAGCTGGAAATGCGTCTGCGTGCTCCTCGATCGCAGCGATAAATTTCAGGAAGGACTGTTCGAGCGGAACGTGACCGGGATCGAGGCTGGCAAGTGTCGGGTTCAAGTGCTTGGCTTTCTCAACATGGACTGCCGGCCGCTTGTGACATGCGAAGCGTGGACAGGATTTCCTGCAGGCCGCCGACCTCGTAGGTGGGACGCGCCAGCGACGCATTGACCAGCTTCCCCGGATTGAACCAGCAGCTGTCGATGCCATAACGGTTGGCCCCGAGGATGTCGGCGTCGAGCCGGTCGCCGACGATGACCGTCTCGTCGTGCGAGAAGCGGCGCGCCATGCGCGTGGCGTACTCGAAGAAGCGGCTGTCCGGCTTGGCGTAGCCGCAGGCTTCCGAGGTGGCGACGAAGGAAACATACCCGCCCAGCCCCGAGCTGGCGATGCGGCGGCGCTGGATGTGGTCGATGCCGTTGGTGATGATGCCGACTTCGCCGAGCGCGGCCAGCGATTCGCACAGGCGCAGCGCGCCGTCGACCAGGACCACGGTCTCGGGCAAGGCTTCCAGGTACAGGCGGCTGGCGGCTTCGGCGTCCAGTTCCAGCCCATGGGTTGCGAACGTCTGGCGGAAGCGCTCCACCTTGAGGAAATCCTTGGTCACCTTGCCTTCTTCAAAGCGCTTCCACAGGTCCAGGTTGATGGCCTGATAGTCCGGGAACAGCGCCGCGCCAGGCTGGCGCAGGCCGAGTTCGCGCATGGTGCGGGTGAAGGAGAGTTGTTCGGACGCCCTGAAGTCGAGCAGGGTATCGTCCAGGTCGAAGAGGAACAGCGTGTATGTCATGCGCTTGCCGGGCGGAGGCGGGTGAGAGACCTGGCATCCTAGCACGGTGCTCAGCTGCGCGGCAGCGGCTTGCCCCGGGCGATCACTTCGCGGCAGTCGCCCTTCATGGTGGCGTTGTCGTAGTCGGTCCAGCCGTAGCTGTCCACGTAGCGCGTGTGGCGCTTGAACTTCGCGTTCACGAAACTGCGCTCCAGCTGCTCGTCGGGATAGCGGATGTCGGCCAGGTCGAGCACCGTATGGAACATGTTCTCGGTCGACAGCCTGGCCTTGCGGTGGCGCCGCAGCTGGGCGATCTTGTCCGGGTAGCGCTCGCCGTAGGCGTCCGAATACCAGACAAAGGCCGGCACGTGGAACTCGTACTGCGTGTTATGGCCATGGAAGGCGATCCTGCAGGATTTGTCGTAAAGGGTCTGCCCATGGTCGGCCACGTAGAGGAGCGAAGCCGGCAGGGCGCTTTCCTTCAGCACCCCGATCACGTTGGCCAGGAACCAGTCCGTATACAGGATGGCGCTGTCGTAGCTGTTGCTCATCCTCGGCTGCAACGACTTGTCGGTGACGTCCGGCTTGTCCACGCCATGGAGCGAAGGCTGCCAGCGGTCGAATTCCTTCGGATAGCGGTGGGCATAGTTCCAGTGGCTGCCCAGGGTATGCAGCACGACCAGCACCTTCTGCGCCGGGTCGCGCAGCGCGCGCCGCAGCGGGTCGAGCAGCACCGCGTCGTAGCTGGCGGTGTCGGTGAAGCCGCCCAGGTTCAGGAATTCGACCTCGTCCGCTTCCTTGGCGAATACCGAGACGGGCGTGTCGAACTTGCCGAACGAGACCTGGTTCGACAGCCAGAAGGTCTTGAAGCCCGCCTCCTTGAAGGCCGACAGGAAGGATTTTTCGTAGAAGCCGTCCTTCAGGCTCTGCATGGCGGGCTTGCGCGAAATGATGACCGGCACCGACAGGCGGGTGGCCGAGACCGGCGTGATCACATCCGCCAGGGGCACCAGGTTTTGTTCTTGCGACAGCAGCGGATTGGTCGGGCGCGCGTAGCCGTTCAGGCTCCAGCGGTCGTAGCGCGAGGATTCGCCCAGCACCATGACCACCACCTGGGGCGCGTGGGCCTCGCCCTCCTGGTGGGCGCCGAAGCGGAAGGCGGCGCTGCGCCCCTTCAGCTCGGCCAGGTGGACGCGTTCGCGGTAGAAATCGACGCCGCGCGCCGCCAGGCCGAAGGGCCAGGACTGGGCCACGGCGCGCAGGTCGAAGGGCAGCTTGGCCCAGTACGGCAGCGGCGGCAGGGCAGGAAGAGGCGCCTCGACGCGCACGGCCCGGGGCGCGGAGGCGGCGGGCGCAGCTTTCACCAGGTGCACGCCGGCGCCGCCGACGGCAGCCGGGGCGGCGGGGCGCTGCGGCGCAACGCCATATTTATAACTGTAGACCAGCACCAGCAGGCCCGTCCCCAGCACCGCCAGCACCACCCAGCGCGAGCGGTCTTCCCAGTCCAGCGCGCGGGTGCGCCAGGCCACCACCCAGGTCGAGATCCACCACGCCAGCACCGCAAGCAGCGCCGCGCCCAGCAGCCACGCCTGGCTGCCCAGGAATTCCGAGGCCTCGCTGGGGCTGGTCTCGGCGATGATGCCCAGGTGGTGGGTGGAGATGCCCTGGCCGTAATAGGTCAGCAGGTAGAGCTCGGTCGGCAGCGCCAGGAAGGCCGGCAGCAGCGCCCAGTGGAAATAGGCCGGCCGCTTGCACAGGGCCCAGGCCGTGATCCAGCCGAACAGGCCGATGCCCGCGAGGCGCCAGGGATCGTCGAGCGGCGCGCCCATCAGCGGCGCAAGGAAAGGGACGAGCGACAGGGCTGCGTAGCTCAGCAGCAGATAGATGGTGCCGGGAGGGGCGGCGCGCAGCAGGGTTCGCATCGACGGAAGAGGCCGGAAAATCGGCTATTATGCTTTCTTTACAGGCTGAGCGGCTATGTCCCTCAGTCCAGCCTGATGCCGCGAAGATGTCCGTCTGTCGCGGTCATGCCACAATCGCCACGGTTTACCGCGCCCAAGCCCGGCGATGGGTTGGCGGGACGGCAAATCGGTTGACCCGCTTGACCATCGGGTCTATACTCGCGAGTTCTCGAATTTATTCTGCACATCGTATACGCATTCGCAGCCGCTCCTTCGGTGAGTGGCTTTCGTCGCCTCTGCAGTCTGTAGGATACGGGACTAGGTTTTAGTCCCCGGGCCAGGTTTTTTGCCGGTCCGGGTCGTCAACGTAGTAGTACTTTGTTGGATTAAGAACGATGCCAACCATCAATCAACTGATTCGCAAGCCGCGTGAAGCCGCGGTTGTGAAGAGCAAGTCGCCGGCACTGGAAAACTGCCCGCAAAAGCGCGGCGTGTGCACCCGTGTGTACACCACCACGCCGAAGAAGCCGAACTCGGCACTTCGTAAAGTCGCCAAGGTGCGCCTGACCAACGGTTTCGAAGTCATTTCGTACATCGGCGGTGAAGGCCACAACCTGCAAGAACACTCGGTCGTGCTGCTGCGCGGCGGCCGTGTGAAAGACTTGCCGGGTGTGCGTTACCACATGGTCCGCGGCGCACTGGATACCCAGGGCGTGAAAGACCGTAAGCAGGCGCGTTCGAAGTACGGCGCCAAGCGTGCCAAGGCTGCGAAGAAGTAATTTTCCAGTTACGCCACATTAACTAGATAAGTTGAGCCGGCCGGAAGGCCGAGTAAGTGAAGGGTCATGAGGGCCCCTCGCGAGTGCGCAAGCACTCAACTGAAGACAGGAAGGAATTGAAATGCCACGTCGTCGTGAAGTACCCAAGCGCGAGATTCTGCCGGATCCAAAATTCGGCAACACCGATGTCGCCAAGTTCGTCAATGTTCTGATGCTGTCCGGCAAGAAGTCGGTCGCAGAAAACATCATCTACGGTGCGTTCGAACACATCCAATCCAAGTCGGGCAAGGACCCGCTGGAAGTGTTCACGACCGCGATCAACAACTGCAAGCCGATGGTCGAGGTGAAATCCCGCCGCGTCGGCGGCGCCAACTACCAGGTGCCAGTGGAAGTTCGTCCGGTTCGTCGTATGGCGCTGTCCATGCGTTGGTTGCGCGAAGCCGCAAACAAGCGCAGCGAAAAATCCATGCCGCAACGCCTGGGTGGTGAACTGATGGAAGCGGCGGAAGGCCGCGGCGGCGCAATGAAGCGCCGTGACGAAGTGCACCGCATGGCTGAAGCGAACAAGGCGTTCTCGCACTTCCGCTTCTAAGCAAGTGGCCAAACCTCGAAGGGGGTGCGGCCAAGTATCCGTTGTTCAGGCCGGGCACATTTTGATTTCAAAATGCTGCTCGGTTTTGTCCATTCAAAGATTTAGGAAAAATTATGGCACGCACTACCCCCATTGAGCGCTACCGCAATATCGGTATTTCCGCTCACATCGACGCCGGCAAGACCACCACCACCGAGCGTATCCTGTTCTACACGGGCGTGAACCACAAGATTGGTGAAGTGCACGACGGCGCCGCTACCATGGACTGGATGGAGCAGGAGCAAGAGCGCGGCATTACCATTACCTCGGCAGCGACGACCTGCTTCTGGAAGGGTATGGCCAACAACTTCGAACCGCACCGCTTCAACATCATCGACACCCCGGGCCACGTCGACTTCACCATCGAGGTGGAACGTTCGATGCGCGTCCTGGACGGCGCTTGCATGGTCTACTGCGCAGTGGGCGGCGTGCAGCCGCAGTCGGAAACCGTGTGGCGTCAGGCTAACAAGTACAAGGTTCCGCGTCTGGCCTTCGTCAACAAGATGGACCGTACCGGCGCCAACTTCTTCAAGGTCTACGAGCAGATGCGCGCTCGCCTGAAGGCCAACCCGATCCCTATCCAGATCCCGATCGGCGCCGAAGACAACTTCAAGGGCGTGGTCGACCTGGTCAAGATGCAGGCGATCTTCTGGGACGACGCGTCCCAGGGCATGAAGTTCGAATACCGCGACGTGCCGGCCGAACTGGTCGACCAGGCCAACGAATGGCGCGAGAAGCTGGTCGAAACCGCCGCTGAAGCGTCGGAAGACCTGATGAACAAGTACCTCGAAGAAGGCGAACTGTCGGAAGCCGAGATCAAGAAGGCGCTGCGCGATCGCACCATCAACGGCGAAATCGTCCCGATGATGTGCGGCACCGCTTTCAAGAACAAGGGCGTGCAGGCAATGCTGGACGCGGTCATCGAGTACCTGCCGTCGCCGGTCGACATTCCGCCGGTCGCTGGTACCGACGAAGACGACCAGCCGGTCACCCGTAAGGCCGACGACAGCGAGAAGTTCGCTGCGCTGGCATTCAAGATCATGACCGACCCGTTCGTCGGCCAGCTGATCTTCTTCCGCGTGTACTCGGGCGTCATCAATTCGGGCGACACCGTCTACAACCCGATCAAGGGCAAGAAGGAACGCGTCGGCCGTATTCTGCAGATGCACGCGAACCAGCGCGAAGAGATCAAGGAGGTCCGTGCAGGCGACATCGCCGCTGCGGTCGGCCTGAAGGAAGCGACCACCGGCGAAACCCTGTGCGACCCGGCCGCTCCGATCATCCTGGAAAAAATGGTGTTCCCGGAGCCGGTGATCCAGCAGGCTGTCGAGCCGAAGACCAAGGCTGACCAGGAAAAGATGGGCCTGGCACTGAACCGTCTGGCTCAGGAAGACCCGTCGTTCCGCGTGCGCACCGACGAAGAATCGGGCCAGACCATCATCGGTGGTATGGGCGAGCTGCACCTGGAAATTATCGTTGACCGCATGAAGCGCGAATTCAGCGTGGAAGCAACCGTCGGCAAGCCGCAGGTTGCCTACCGCGAAACCATCCGCAAGGCAGTCACCGACGTCGAAGGCAAGTTCGTCAAGCAGTCGGGCGGCCGTGGCCAGTACGGCCACGCCGTGCTGTCGATCGAACCGCAAGAGCCGGGCAAGGGCTTCGAATTCGTCGACGCCATCAAGGGCGGCGTGGTTCCGCGCGAATACATCCCGGCAGTCGAAAAGGGTGTGCGCGAGACCCTGACCAGCGGCGTGCTGGCTGGCTACCCGGTCGTGGACGTCAAGGTCACCCTGACCTTCGGTTCGTACCACGACGTGGACTCGAACGAAAACGCGTTCCGCATGGCTGGTTCGATGGCGTTCAAGGAAGGCTGCCGTAAAGCCAACCCGGTCATCCTCGAGCCGATGATGGCCGTGGAAGTCGAGACCCCGGAAGACTACGCCGGTACCGTGATGGGCGACCTGTCGTCCCGCCGCGGTATGGTGCAGGGCATGGACGAAATCCCGGGCGGCGGCGGCAAGATCATCAAGGCCGAAGTTCCGCTGTCGGAAATGTTCGGTTACTCGACCTCGCTGCGTTCGGCAACCCAGGGCCGTGCGACCTACACGATGGAATTCAAGCACTATGCTGAAGCACCGAAGCATGTGATCGACGCCATCGTCACCGCAAAAGCCAAGTAATTAACAAGGGGGCAGGGATGACCCTGCCCCCGTCAATCAAAAAAACAATCGTTTCTTTTTAAGGAAAATAGGAAATGGCAAAGGAAAAATTCGAACGGACCAAGCCGCACGTCAACGTCGGCACCATCGGTCACGTTGACCACGGCAAAACCACCCTGACGGCTGCA
>NZ_JAGPWC010000030.1 GCF_018119405.1 Massilia sp. ST3
CACCCCCGGGGGGGGGGGGCCCCCCCCGCCAACCCTACCGAACCTCTACCGATGCTGATTACCCGACGTCTTTCCCTCATTGCTCTCGCCGCCGCCCTGGCCGGCTGCGCCACCACCGGCGCTCCCCTGTCCACCGCCACCGTCGGCGCCTACCGCGAGACCATCGCCCTGGACGGCAAGCTGTCGGTGAACTACATCAAGGACGGCCGCCAGGAATCGCTCACTGGCAACTTCAGCTGGGAACAGCGCCCCGGCCGCATCGACGTCAGCCTGGCTTCTCCACTGGGCCAGACCCTGGCCACCATCGCCGTGACGCCGGAAGGCGCGACGCTGACCCAGGCCGACCGCGCGCCGCGCACGGCCGCCGACATCGACAGCCTGACCCAGCAGACCCTGGGCTGGACCCTGCCGGTCTCGGGCCTGCGCGACTGGCTGCAAGGCTATGCGCTGGACGCCGACGGCAAGCGCTTCGCCGCCTCGCCGGCCAACAACAGCGTGGTGACCAAGGACGGCTGGCGCCTGCGCTTCGTGTCCTGGCAGGACGAGACCAGCGCCCAGCCGCTGCCGCGCCGCATCGACGCCGAGCGCAGCGCCGCCGACGACATCCAGGACCTGGCGATCCGCATCGTCATCACTCCGGCGGGCTGATCCATGCGTTCGCTGCACCATTGCCCGGCTCCGGCCAAGCTCAACTTGTTCCTGCACGTGGTCGGCCGCCGCGCCGATGGCTACCACCTGCTGCAAAGCGTGTTCCAGCTGATCGACCGCGCCGACACCCTGCATTTCGACCTGCGTGAGGACGAGCAGATCGTCCGCACCACCGAAGTGAAAGGCGTGCCCCAGGAGCAGGACCTGATCGTGCGCGCGCTGCGCCTGCTGCAGGCCGAGTACGTACGCCGCCACGGCCGCCTGCCGCCCGGCATCGAGGTCGCGGTCGAGAAGATCCTGCCGATGGGAGGAGGGCTGGGCGGCGGTTCGTCCGACGCCGCCACCGCGCTGATGGCGGCCAACCATTTGTGGCAGGCGGGCCTGAGCCGGCAGGAGCTGATGGACCTCGGCCTGCCGCTGGGCGCCGACATTCCCTTCTTCCTGTTCGGCGAGACGGCGTTCGCGGAAGGGGTGGGCGAAGCGCTGCAGGCGGTGCCGGGCCCCGACTGCTGGTACGTGGTGATCGAGCCGGGTGTGGCGGTGCCGACGCCGGCGATTTTTTCGGCGCCCGATTTGACAAGAAATACGGAGCCCGTCATAATAGCGGACTTTTCCAGCAGCTACGCCGATTCAGGCAGTCGGTTGAGCTTCGGAAAGAATGATTTGCAGGACGTGGCCATGCGCCTGTTCCCGCCGGTAGCAGAGGCGGTTGAATGGTTGAGCGGCTACGGCGATGCCAGGATGACTGGCTCAGGGGCGTGCGTATTCTGCGCGTTCTCCAGCGAAGCCGCTGCCGACCGGGTGTTGGCGGCCATGCCAGGAAAGTGGACGGCATGGAAGGCCAAGTCGCTGAAGAGTCACCCACTGATGAAATCGCTCTTGCAAAATCAGTGAGTTATAGAATAAAATCCTGCCTGTCGACGCGTTAGACGCTACAATGTAGATCGCAGCGACAAGCAGTAAAGTTCGTGTAGGGGAATCGCCAAGCTGGTTAAGGCACCGGATTTTGATTCCGGCATACCAAGGTTCGAATCCTTGTTCCCCTGCCAAAGTTTTCTTGGTCTGTCGATGCGAATGCGTCCAGCAAGGAAATCCCGGCGGCGACATCGCCCGCCACAAGCCTAATCAGCCGGACCTTCCGGCTGATTGTTTTTCCAGTATCAACCCTTCATCTCTTGGGACTCCCATGGCTTACGAAAACCTGATGGTTTTTACCGGCAATGCCAATCCGGCACTAGCAGAAGGGGTCGCAAAAAACCTCGGCATCCCTCTCGGCAAGGCCGTGGTCTCGAAGTTCTCTGACGGCGAAGTCATGGTCGAAATCAACGAGAACGTTCGTGGCAAGGACGTGTTCGTTCTGCAGTCGACCTGCGCTCCCACCAATGACAACCTGATGGAAATCATCCTGATGGTTGACGCGCTCAAGCGCGCATCGGCGGGCCGCATCACCGCCGCCATTCCCTATTTCGGCTATGCCCGCCAGGACCGCCGTCCGCGTTCGGCGCGTGTGGCGATCTCGGCCAAAGTCGTGGCCAACATGCTGGAAGAAGCCGGCGTCGAGCGCGTCCTGATCATGGACCTGCACGCCGACCAGATCCAGGGCTTCTTCGACATCCCGGTCGACAACATCTACGCTTCCCCGATCCTGCTGGGCGACCTGCAGAAGCGCAACTACGACGACCTGCTGGTCGTGTCGCCGGACGTTGGCGGCGTGGTGCGCGCCCGTGCGCTGGCGAAGCGCCTGGGCTGCGACCTGGCGATCATCGACAAGCGCCGCCCGAAGGCGAACGTGTCGGAAGTCATGAACATCATCGGTGAAGTCGAAGGCCGCAACTGCGTGATCATGGACGACATGGTCGACACCGCAGGCACGCTGTGCAAGGCTGCCGAAGTGCTGAAAGAGCGCGGCGCCAAGAAAGTGGTCGCTTACTGCACGCACCCGGTGCTGTCGGGCCCGGCGATCGAGCGTATCTCGAACTCGCCGCTGGACGAACTGGTTGTCACCGACACCATCCCGCTGAGCGCCGCCGGCGCCGCCTGCACCAAGATCCGCCAGCTCACCAGCGCACCACTGCTGGCCGAGACCTTCAAGCGGATCGTGAAAGGCGACTCGGTGATCTCGCTGTTCGTCGACTAAGCACTACCCGCTGGATTTTCGCGGCGCGCCTGGCTCAAAAGCCGGCGCGCCGTTGACGTATAAAAGATTCACAGTATTTCTTGAGTGCGCAGTATCGGCGCTCATTTCTTGGCTGTCCCTGGTCGCGGGGATGGCCGCCACTCTGGGCAACCGGGCCGGGGAAGGTTCTCCGGCATGCGGGGCCCGTTTATTTTTGGAGTTTCACATGAAAGTAGTCGCATTCAACCGCACTCAGCAGGGGACCGGAGCGAGCCGCCGCCTGCGCAACGCTGGCCAGACCCCAGGCATCATCTACGGTGGCGCCGACGCCCCGCAACTGATCGCCCTGGACGGCAACGCGTTGTACCACGCGCTCAAGAAAGAAGCTTTCCACGGTTCGATCCTGGACCTCGAAATCGAAGGCAAGACCCAGCAAGTCCTGCTGCGCGACTTCCAGATGCACGCATACAAGCAACTGGTCCTGCACGCTGACTTCCAGCGCGTCGACGCTTCGAAGCCGATCCACACCAAGGTCACCCTGCACTTCGTCAACGCCGAGATCTCGCCGGCCGTCAAGCTGAACAGCGCTGTCATCTCGCACGTTCTGAACGAGCTGGACGTCGCCTGCCTGCCGGGCAAGCTGCCTGAGTTCATCGAAGTCGACCTGAGCAAGCTGGAAGCTGGCCAGTCGGTCCACGTGAGCGACCTGACCCTGCCGGAAGGCGTGACCGCGGTCACCCACGGCCAGGACCTGACCATCGCCACCTCGACCATCCCGCGTGGCGCGGCATCGGCTGAAGCCGCTGCTGAGTAAGCATCTTTCCCGCGCCGCGCAAGCGGCGCGCCGGAACAAAACCCGCCGCGGCTTGCCCGGCGGGTTTTTTATTGGCGGAGTTTTGTAGGGTGGGCGGCTACACCCGGTAATGGGATTGACCTGGGACTTCGACGCCGCCCACGCGTCCAACAAGCGGATGAGCAGACGCGCGGGCTGCATGAGCGTTGGTTGAACGCGTGGGCGGCGCCAACGGACGGGCCGCTCGACTCTCCGGGTGGAGCCGCCCACCCTACGAAAGGCATGTCCCCGGCTTTTTCAGCGATAAACCTGTTTTCCCCAGATTGGTAGGGTGGGCGGCTACACCCGGCAATGGAGTTGGCCCGGGACTTCGACGCCGCCCACGCGTCCAACAAGCGGATGAGCAGACGCGCGGGCTGCATGAGCGTTGCTTGAACGCGTGGGCGGCGCTAACGGACGGGCTGATCGACTCTCCGAGTGGAGCCGCCCACCCTACGAAAGGCGTGCCCCCGGCTTTTTCAGCGATAATCCTGTTTTTCCCAGAATCAAAGTAGACAGCATGTCCATCCGCCTGATCGTCGGCCTCGGCAACCCCGGCCCCGAATACGAACAAACCCGCCACAACGCCGGCTTCTGGCTGGTCGACAACCTGGCCAACTCGCTGCCGGGCTGCCGTCTGCAGCGTGAAGCGCGCTTCAACGCCATGGTCGCCAAGACCCGTATCGCCGGCAATGAAGTGTGGCTGCTCGAGCCCCTGACCTACATGAACCGCTCCGGCCAGTCGGTCGGCGCCCTGGCGCGCTTCTACAAGATCAATCCGGACGAAATCCTGGTCGTGCACGACGAGCTCGACATGCTGCCCGGCGTCGCCAAGCTCAAGAAAGGCGGTTCCTCCGGCGGCCACAACGGCCTGAAGGACATCACGTCCGCCCTCGGCACCCAGGATTACTGGCGCCTGCGCATCGGCATCGGCCACCCGCGCAGTCTCAACCTGCAGCAGGGCGTGGCCGACTTCGTGCTGCACCGCCCGCGCCGCGAAGAACAGATCTTGATCGAGGAATCGATCGACAAGAGCCTGCGTATCATCCCGCTCGCCTGCGAAGGCAAGCTCGACGTGGCAACCATGCAGCTGCACACCAACTAGCGGTCTGCGGCGGGTTTCACATCCTGGGCGTAGTAGTAGTCGCGCACCGCCGTGTAACCCGCATGGGCGCCGAAGCCGAAGGCGGCGGCCCACACGAGTACGATCGCGGACGCTGTCATGAACACCCCATTGGGGTCCGTGGTGAAAAATTTCATGGGTGACTACCGATCAAAAAATGCGCCGTCCTTGCGGCGCCTGTCGGCTCCAGTGTACGAAGCCTCTTGCGCTCGTAGCAAGCTGACGGTTCTGCTAGGAATAGCCTCAGCTTTTCTCGATCACCACCTGCGTCCGCAGGTCGCGCATGATTCTTTCCAGCGCCGGCCGCATGCGCCGGTAGTCGTCCGGCGAGCAGGTGGCCTGCGTGTGCCGGAACTGCAGGCGGCGCGTCACCAGGACCGTATTGCCGCGCCGCGCATAGCGTGAGCGGTAGGCAAAATTCCCATCCTCGACCACCAGCGGACGCGGCAGCGCCAGCACCCGCGCGCGCGGCGGCAGGCGGAACTGCAGCTCATCCTCGGCGTCGATGGCCGGGCAGACGAAGTCCTGCCGGCGCTCCGGTTCCTGGATGAAGCCGGACACCGCATCGCCCAGCCCGCCCCAGAAGTTATACGTGGTCGCCAGGCCGACCGGCCCCGGGAAGTGGGCGAAGGCCCCGCTGCTGCCCGAGAACGAGAGCGTATAGTCGTCGCTCGCGCCGTCGGTGTCGCCCGGCTCGAACACGCCCGCTCCCTGCTGCCCCAATCCCTGCAGCATGCGTTCGACGAAGCGCTCGCGCTCGGCCTGCGGGGTGGTGCGCACCACGCGCCGGTAGGGCTCGGCCGAGGCGCCGCTGCTGGTGCGCGTGGCCTTGAAGCGGCTACTGCCGTCGGCCAGGATGTCGAAGCGGGTGCTGGTGCGGCTGCGCGAGGGCTGCCAGCTGGGCGTCATGGCGAAGGCGCCGCTATTGCTCAGCAGGACAGGCTTGCCCAGCAGGGAAGGCGGCAGGAAGCCGCCCGCCACCGATTCGGCGGTCGGGTCCAGGAACAGCTGCAGGGCGGGGACGTAGACGATGGCATGGTTCAGCACGCCCAAAGTGGGCACGTCGGGCAGGCGATAGGCGTCGCCGTTGTTGACCAGCCCGGCCGTCGCCTCGATGCCGCTGGCGCGCAGCAGCGCTTCGAGCAGGGCGGCGTGGTCCTTGCAATCGCCGTAGCGGTTGATCAGGACGCTGGACGCCTCATGCGGCACTACCCCGCCCGGGCCCAGGTAGACACCGACATAGCGGATGTTCCGGCGCACCCAGTCCGACAGCGCCACGGCGCGCGCCTGCGGGTCGGCGATGCCGCGCGTGACCGAGGCGGCCAGGGCGGCGATATTGGTATTGGGGAGGGCCTTGGCGGCGGCGCGTACATGATAGGCGCGCGCGAAGGCCGCATAGTCAGGGAAGGTGGACACCGCCAGGCGTTTGCCGTAGTCCAGGTAGCTGACCGAATCGAGCTCGATGCGGGCGTTCTCGCCGTCCACGTAGCGCCACTGGTAGCGCCGCCGTCCGGGCGGGCTCGCATCCGGCAGCGGCGCGAAGCCGGCGGCGTCGGCATAGAGCGTCATCCCTGGCGGCATGTCGTAGATCAGGCGGTAGTCGCGGTGGGGGTAGAAGCGCGCCGAGGACAGGTCTTCGAACTGGCCGGGGAAGAGCGGGGTGTGGCGCCGCAGCACATAGCGCACCGCCACCCGGTCGCCCGGCTGCACGTCGGGAAACACGATGATCTTCAGGCGCGTGTCCTGGAACATCGGCGCTTCGACGCTCGCGCTTTCCTGCTGGTCGCGGATCTGGTGCGGCTGCACCGCCAGGCGGCGGCCGTCGGCCTTTTCGGTATGAGCCTCGATCGACACGACTTCGTCGAGCGACTGGTTGTAGCCGATGTAGTACTGCGCATGATCGTGCACCGCCTCGCGCGCCGCCAGGGTCTTGACCTGCTCGACCGTGAGCAGGTAGCTGCCGTCCGGCTCGACCACGAAATGCTGGACGTAGCGCTCGACGATGACCGAATGATCGGTGCCGGTGTCGCGCCCCTGGGCCGGATGGATGGGCAGGAGCAGCCATAGCAGGCACGACAGGACGACGAGGCGGAAGGGCATGGACGATCTCCGGGCACGCGACCGATCCATGTTACGTAGAGACCACAAGCGATGTTTGAGCCGGCGCAAGCATTCCCGGGTGCGGCCCGCCTTCTGCGATAATTTCGTCCATGAAGTCGCTTACCTTCCACGCCGGGCCGCTCGCGCTCGCGCACATCCGCGCGCAGGGCTTGCGCGCCCAGGACATCGCCATCGTGCCCGCCGCGGCGGGCGGTCCGAAAGGCCTGATCTTCCAGTCGCTCGATCAATGGATGTTCGGCGAATGGTTCCCCGGCGCCCCGCGCGAGCGCACCCTGATCGGCTCCTCGATCGGCGCCTGGCGCATGGCCGCCGCCTGCCAGAAGGACCCGGTCAAGGCTTTCGCGCGCCTGGGCGAGCTGTACGCCGGCCAGCGCTATACCAGCAAGAAGCCGAGCCAGCAGGAGATCGACCAGGTGGTGCAGGGCCTGCTCGGCGAATTCGTGTGTGGGCATGAGGACGACATCGTCAACCACCCGCACCACCGCCTGCACCTGCTGACCGTGCGCGGGCTGCGCTCGCTGGCCGCGCCGGCGCACCGCTATGCCGAGCTGCGCGGCTTCGCCTCGGCGGCGCTGCACAACATCGGCTCGCGCGCCTGGCTGGGCCGGCTGATGGAGCGCGTGGTGATCGGCGACCGGCGTTCCAGCGCCCCCTGGCTGCGCGAGCGCTTCGACGCCTTCACCACCCATTTCTCTACCTTGAGCCGCGAGAACCTGGCTTCCGGCCTGCTGGCCTCGGGCACTCTGCCGCTCATCATGAAGCCGGTGACCGCCATCGCCGCGCTGCCGCCCGGCCATTATTGGGACGGCGGCGTCATTGACTACCACCTGGCGCTGCCGTATGCGCGCGCCGCCGGGGAAGGGCGCAGCGACATCGTGCTCTATCCGCACTTCACGCCGCACATCGTGCCGGGCTGGCTCGACAAGGGCCTGCCGTGGCGCAGGGCCGCGCGTGGCGCGAACCGCGGCTGGCTGGACAACGTCGTGATCGTCGCTCCATCCGAGGCATTCCTGAAGACCCTCCCGCGCGGCAAGCTGCCGGACCGGAACGATTTTTCATTTTACGGCCTCGACCACGATGCGCGCATCCGCAACTGGCAGCGCGCCATCGGCGAAGGGGAAAGGCTGCGCGACGAGCTGGCGGCTTTCGCCGAACGGCCCGACTTGGCGCGCATCCAGCCGATCTGACCCGATAGGAATTGCTAACCATGACCCTTCCCGTGAACTTCGTACCTGCGCAAGCGGGACATCGCGATGCGATGGCGGCCCTGTTTCGCGAAGTATGCCGCGCCGGCGATGCGCTGCCGTTTACCGAAGACACCCCGGACAGCGCCTTCGACGCGATGTGGCTGGCGACCAGCGTGCAGGCCCATGTGGTCTTGTTCGAGGGCGAGGTCGTCGGCATGTTCAAACTCAATGCCAATCTCCCAGGGCGGGCCTCGCACGTCGGCAGCGCGACCTATCTGGTGCGGCCCGACATGCAGGGAAAAGGCATCGGCGGCGCAATGCTGCGCGAATCGATCCGGCTGGCCGGCGCCGCCGGTTTCCGTTCGATACAGTTCAATTTTGTCGTTTCGACAAACCGGCCTGCGGTCGCGCTCTACGAGAAGCATGGGTTCGTCGTAGCGGGAGCCTTGCGGGAAGCCTTTCTGCATCGGGAGCTGGGCTATGTCGACGCCTACGTCATGACGCGTCCCATTGAGCAGTCCGGTCCCTAGGGGATCGTCTGGAGAGAGGTCGATTACCGGAGTTCCCAGAACCAGACTTCGCGGGAGCTCCAGTAGCAGCCAGTCATCGAGCCGTCCAACTCGTTCCCGCAGCGCGTGTACAGGCCCCAGCGGTCTTTCGCGACGATGGCAATGTGCCCTTGTGGATTAAGGTCCCCATAAATGCTGAAAAACGAAATGATGCCTCGGCGTGGTCCGACCTTGTCTTCGGCCTCTTTGCCGCTGCCGAATTTCTCGGGCTGACCGAGCTTGCGCACTAACCAGTTGCTCAGTGTGCGCTGCCTGGTTTCGATGGCGCGGCCCTTGTATTTTCCGGCTTTGATCGGCCATGCCCCGGGATTCGGATAGCCGGCGCCGAGCAGGGCCAGGCTGAGCCGGATGGCGCACGTGTTCCGGAAATTCGGATCAGACGCGTTTTCCGGATAGCCGATCCATTGGTACAACTCATCGGGGGGCACGTTGGTGGTATCGGGGAAGTGCATCCTGAGGGTGGCGTACGGAACTTTCATGGTTTCCTCCGCTGGTTGGCAGGGCAAGGCCAGGTCTTGCGCCATACTTCAATGACCAGATCGGCCGCATTGCGCTCGAGCTGGTGGGCTGGCATCCGCTGCAGGCTGTGCGTTGCGGCGCTGATGAGCGTGTCCGGCTTTGGCTTGTGCCGGCTCCAGCACCATTCCTTGCCTTCGCTTGCATCGTGCAAAGCGTGCAAGTAGCCTTGGACAAACTCGCCGTTCAGCATGTCGCGGTATTCGGCGGCCATTGCGCTACTGGGGAAAGGGCTTTCCGGTGTCCACGCCAGCTCGGCGGGATTGACGTTACCCATGAGCTTGACGAGCCGTTCGCCCGTCATCCATGGATTGGTGGATGCCTCTTGTGCCTGGCTCGGCATTGCGCCTGCTGCCAAGATGAGAAACAGCGTAGAAGGTGAAAGGCATAGTCTCGGCATCATGGCTCCGCAGGCATGTCAGCAAGTGAGATTGTTCAGCAAGGGCATTGCGGACTCCTTGGCAGAAAGCAAGGAAACGGCCGGCATGCCTGATCTCTTGTCCCACCTCCATGATGAGCCAACCCAGGGCAGGCCTTCGGTTCCACTGCGGTATCAAGATGTCATGCTGTGGCCCGAACTGTTGTGTCGCGCGGTCGGTTTTTGGGCAATACACCCCGTCCAGAGGTACAATGTGAGGTTTGAGGGCGGCCTTGTGACCGCCTGCGTCTACAGAGAGAAAGAATTCCCATGAGCCTCAAATGCGGCATCGTCGGCTTGCCCAACGTCGGCAAGTCCACCCTGTTCAATGCGCTGACCAAGGCCGGCATCCCGGCTGAAAACTACCCGTTCTGCACCATCGAGCCGAACGTGGGCGTGGTCGAGGTGCCGGATCCGCGCATGCAGGCGCTGGCCGACATCGTCAAGCCGGAACGCATCGTGCCGGCCATCGTCGAATTCGTCGACATCGCCGGCCTGGTGGCCGGTGCGTCGAAAGGCGAGGGCCTGGGTAACCAGTTCCTGTCGCATATCCGCGAGACCGACGCCATCGTCAACGTGGTGCGCTGCTTCGAGGACGACAACGTGATCCACGTGGCCGGCAAGGTCAGCCCGATCGACGACATCGAAGTCATCCAGACCGAACTGGCACTGGCCGACCTGGGCGCCGTCGAGAAGGCGATCCACCGCGAAAACAAGAAGGCGCGCTCGGGCGACAAGGACGCGGCCAAGCTGGTCGCCATCTGCGAACGCCTGCTGCCGCACCTGAACGAAGGCCAGCCGGTGCGCACCATGGGCCTGGACGCCGACGAGATGGCCATGATCAAGCAGCTGTTCCTGATCACGGCCAAGCCGGCGATGTACGTGGCCAATGTCTCCGATACCGGCTTTACCAACAACCCGATGCTGGACCAGCTGACCGCCTTCGCGCAGAAGCAGAACGCGCCGATCGTCGCGATCAGCGCCGCCATCGAATCGGAAATCGCCGACCTCGACGACACCGACAAGGCCGCCTTCCTGTCCGACATGGGCATGGAAGAACCGGGCCTCGACCGCCTGATCCGCGCCGCCTACAAGCTGCTCGGCCTGCAGACCTATTTCACGGCGGGCGTGAAGGAAGTGCGCGCCTGGACCGTGAAAGTCGGCGCCACCGCCCCGCAGGCGGCCGGCGTGATCCACACCGACTTCGAACGCGGCTTCATCCGCGCCCAGACGATCGCCTACGAAGACTACATCGCCCTGAAGGGCGAGGCCGGCGCCAAGGAAGCGGGCAAGATGCGCGCCGAAGGCAAGGAATACATCGTCAAGGATGGGGATGTGTTGAACTTCCTGTTCAACGTCTGATGGGTGGAAGTGTTTTCCTGAAACATCAGGAAAGACACTGAAATCCAAAAAACCTCAATAAAGCCGCGCACTTACGCGGCTTTATTGTTTCTTGTTGTTGCTAGAAGTTTCGTGGGTAGCCATCTTCGTATTGAGTATGAAGGTGAGTATGTTTCTTTTTGGCATGGAGGATATGTGAGTACAATGGCGATGTGCCCATTACAAAGTGCTCACCATGCTGACTGATTCTCACTGCCGCCATGCCAAACCCAAGCTCAAGCTCTACCGTCTTAGCGATTATCGGGGCCTATGCCTTGAGGTGAAGCCCAGCGGGGTAAAGGCATGGCGCTTCCGGTTCACGTTGAACGGTAAAGCCAGCATGTTTGCCCTTGGTGACTACCCAACCGTTACTTTGGCTGAAGCACGCGAGCGTTGCGAAGCTGCACGCCAGCTTGTAAAGCAAGGCGTCAATCCTGCCCAGCAACGACAGCTGGACCGTGTCAAGCAAGCCAGCGACGCCGAAATCACCTTCGCCCTGGTGGCGCGTGAATGGCTGCAGACGAAGGACTGGGAGGACGTCACTAAGAACCGTCGACTTGACATGCTGGAGCGAGTCGTATTTCCTGCGATTGGCAAACTGCCTATCCGCGCTATTACTCCCGTCCACGTGCTCGAAATTCTTCAAAGCACAGTGAAGCGTGGCGCCCCAACCGTGGCCGCCGAAGCTCGTCGCACCATGTCGGCCGTTTTCGAGTTTGCCGTAGCTACGCTGCGCGCAGACAGTGATCCGGTCTGGCCCGTGCGCAAGGCCATTCCCTCGAACAAGACCCAGCACAAGACGGCGCTCACTACCGATCAGATCGGCAAGCTGTTGAACGACTTCAACAATCACCGCTGCACCTTTCAGATCAACTATTGTATGCAGCTGATGTGGTGGACACTTGCGCGCCCGAGCGAGGTGGCCGAAGCTGAGTGGGCGGAGATCGATTTGGACCGCGCCTTGTGGCGCATCTCAGCTGAGCGTATGAAGGCACGCAAGGAGCACCTGGTGCCTTTGCCGCAGCAAGCCGTCGAGATGCTTAGCGGCTTGAAAGCCCTTACCGGGCAGCGCAAGCATCTGTTCCCCGGTCGTGACAACCGCAACACCCCGATGTCTGTTGCATCACTGCGGCAAGCGTTAAAGGTGCTCGGCTGGGCCGGGAATTACAGCCCACACGCCACTCGTACTACAGGCAGCACCCGCCTCAACGAGATGGGATACCGGCCGGATGCCATCGAAGCCCAGCTGGCGCATTCCGACCAGAACAATGTACGACGCGCCTACAACCACGCTACCTATTTTGAAGAGCGACAGGTGATGATGCAGGACTGGGCGGATCACCTCGATAAATGGAGAGCCGCCCATGAGCAGGGCTAAGATGAGATCGCTCATACGCAAAGACATCGCGCTCGCCCCTCTGGCGGCTGTGATCGCGCGTCATTTTCCCCGGGTGGGCACGCAGGAGGGTCGCGAGATGTCCGAAGGATGCCTTGCCTTCACTCAAGCCGCAGCAGCATTGGCGGCACAGTATGCGACGCTGCGACAGCAAGCCCACGAAAGCGAATCAAGGCGGCAGCGCTATGAAGCGATCGCTCTCACAGCGCAACAACTCCGCTTTGCCTTGGAGGGGCTTACCGAGAGCGATCTGGACACGCTGGCGGCCCAGCAAGACCTTGCCCATCAAGCCTATGTGAACGAGCTGGATGAACATCGAAGCTACGACCTCGGCATCCAGCATGAGGTTTCTGGCGAGCCCTACGGCCCCAGGTCCGCGAACCACATGCAGCAGTGGCAAGACCTGCGCTGGCTGGAGCAGGGGGCTAAGCGGCTGTGCTCACCACGCAAGCGCGGGCGTCCCGAAAACATCGCCGAGCGATGGGCAGCGCGCCAGTTCGTGTTCCTGTGCCACAAGCACGGGTGGTCGCCAGTGCGCGTGGCTCACAGCGGCACGGAGAAGCAGCAGAGTGATCCACAGTCCTCTGACGCCGTGATGTGCTTGGCCGCCATCTTTGTCGCCGGGGGCGAGCACGAAGTACGTGCTAAAAGCGCCGCGCTGTCAGCCCTGAAACCACTGCGCGACAAGTTCACCTATGTCGAATGGACTGCAGGATCATTCGACCATCCGTACCTCGACCCAGAGCCGAACGAATACACGGTCAGCTTGAAGGAGCTGACAGCAGATCGCCACCACGGCATTGGACAGTTGCCCGACTTTGCGCCCGAGAACGAGTAGTTCATCGGCCAAGAATTCTGGCAGATTGGTGTCATTTAATGCCCGTGCATCATTACTCCCCGACGCGCAACATCTCTGGTGTTTTCACAATGTTTCGAGGAGTATTACATGCTGCGCGTTATGCGAATTCAGGACGTTTGCGACAAAATCGCACTCAGCCGCACCTCCCTCTGGCGGCTGTGCAAGAGCGCCGACTTCCCCCAGCCTATCCAGTTAGGCGGCCGCGTGGCCGGCTTTCTGGAGCACGAGATCGACGCCTGGTTGGAGCACCAAGCTGCTCAGCGCGGCAAGATTCAGGAGGTGAAGTAAGATGGGCCGACAAAGAACCGTCAACGACCACGGCTTCTGGCACAGCCCGCTGCTTCAGCAGTGCACGACAGAAGACAAAACCGCGCTCCTGTATCTGCTAACCAGCCCAGTGTCGAATGTGATTGGCGCCTATCCTCTAGTACCTCGCATTGCAGCCGCCGAAGTCGGCTGGTCGAAGGACCAGTGGCTGCAGGTCGTAGAGCGCTTGCGTGCGGAAGACCTCGTCTGGTTTGACCCCGAACGCATGTTCGTGTGGGTTCGCATTTGGTGGTTTCACAACTTGGCCAGTCAGACTATGGGTCCGAAGCTACGTGCCCGCACCATGGAGAACATTCGGCGGTTGCCGGAGCCCTGGCTGGCCCCGTTTTTGGCCGACTACAAAGCACGCTTGAACGAGGAGCAGCGGGAGCTGCTGAACACCTTGCTGGCCGGCGAATTCTCGGAAAATGACGCATCCGTACCTCATGGATACCGTATCGATGCCTCATCCAACTTTTCCCAGCATAACAATAACGCCAACGCTAAACCCAACTCTAACGTAACGCCAACCCTAGAAGCCCAGGCACAGGTGCCTGTGGATAAGTCGGGCATTCCGCCAGAGAGCCACGCGCAGGTAGAGGCAGCCATTGCTAATGCACAGCGCAAGGGCATTGTTAAGGCAGACACGCAGGCGATCATCACGGCGGTGGCCAAGCAGTATCAGGCTGGCCGTCCTCCCAGAGATGCTGGGGCTTATGCCTACTCGGTCGCGCAAAACTTGGTCGGAGTTAAGACCGAGCCCTCTCTACCGGCCCCGGCTTCAGCGGCAGAGCTGGAAACGTGGGCCGGCCTCTGTTTCTGCTGGCCCGCCGATAACCCGAGCAGCTTCATTCGCGTCGAAGAGGCTGGGTTTTGCGAGCAGGTTACCCTGGAGAGCGGCAAGCCCAGGCATGGATATGTACCGCTCGGCCGCAGCAAGCTGCTCGATGTCCTCCGGGAAGGACGGCTGCGTCAGGTACCGGCTGCTGTCTTTGAAGACTTGGTCAAAGGCGCGCGACCATGAACACCGATGCTGAATGCCTGAACGCGATGGCCCGTGAATGCGTCGCCATGCTGCCAGCTACGATGTCTCACGAGCCTTCTAAAGCGCGATCCCCCCGCACCGAGGCAGAGTACCAGCGCATGGCTCATGTGCTTCTGCAGCGCGCGCAGACCCTCCCCGGCGGATTGGTAGCAGCGGTGCAAGACACTGGAAGCGCGAGAACTTTCTACAAGCGGATGAGCGCCTTGAAGTTTCATTGCCGCCTCCTTGTGACCCAGCACCTTGAAGGGCTGTCCGCTGCGCAGAACTTGGATTGGGAGCGATTGGAAGAGGTGCTGTCCCGCCTGCACGAACTGCTGTGTGCCTTGATCACGTTGAAGCAACAGGGCATGACCCAGCCGAGTCGAAAGCGCCGAAGCAAGCGTCAGGCGCTGCGGGGCCTGCCATCAACCTGGCGGGAGGAATTATGTGAGCGCGGTGCGCATGGCAAGTACTCCGATGCGCTGCTGATTTCGGCGCTGACCGGCGCTCGTCCGAGCGAGGTTGTGACGGGCATTAACACCCGGCTGCAGTACGACGAAAGCCTGGGCATGGAGACGGTCTGCGTTTACGTGACGGGCTCCAAAGTCACAGCGCACCAGGGCCAGCCGCATCGCTTTGTAGCGTACGCCGTGGATGACACCCATCCGCTGGTCGCCGTGCTAGTGAAGCGCCTCAGAGCGGCGACCAATACAGAACTGCAAATTCAAATTGGCAAAGCCGTGAACTTCACGGCAGAGCTCAAGCGCCTCGGGCACTGCCTTTGGCCTGAGCACGCTCACGCGATCACTGCCACCTGTTTCCGCCACCAATGGAGCGCGGATGTAAAGGCCACCGGTGATGTCGATGCTGCCAGCCGGGGCCTCGGACATCGCAGCGCCAAAACTCGGCGCTATTACGGTATAGCACATCAGGCGCGGGATGGGCACGCGCTGCGCCCGGTGCGCATCGAAGCAGATTTGCCCGTTAAGGTGCTCAGAACCTCGGCCCAACCTGCCATGCCTACGCCCCGTGCTCAGCTGGAATGAGGCAACTCCGCCCACCATTGGGGCAATGTCGCCTGCCATTACCCCATTTTGCCCTTAGCGCTGACCTGACACGGCCCCTTTGAGGTAGCGCATATGGTAAAACATTGCATTGCGTAAACGCATGCAAATGCAGTACATTTGCGTACCATCGTTGACGAGACATGCCATGTCACGCCTGAAGGACGAAACCCTTTCAATCCGTACCTCCGCCGAGATCAAGCAACTTTTGCGCTTAGCAGCTGATCGCGAGCGCCGCTCGGTGGCATCGATGATCGAAATCTTGGTGTTGGAGTACGCGCGAGTTCACGATTTGACGGCTAGGCCCGCTGAGCAACGACCGGGAGAGGACAGCGTATGAACAAGAAAGAACTGTCAGAGCGTGACATTTGCACCAAGTTCATAACACCAGCGCTTGAGCAAGCTGGCTGGGACATTACCGCTCAGGTACGAGAAGAGTTTCCACTCACTAAGGGACGCATCATCGTTCGTGGCAAGCTGCACACGCGTGCTAAGAACAAGCGTGCGGACTACGTCTTGTTTCACAAACCCAACATGCCAATCGCAGTTATTGAGGCAAAGGACAACAAACACTCGTTAGGCGATGGCATGCAACAGGGGCTGGGCTATGCGGAAATGCTGCAGGTGCCCTTTGTGTTCAGCAGTAATGGCGACGGTTTCCTATTTCACAACAAAATTGCCAAAGACGGTGTCATAGAGCGTGAGTTGGCCCTGAATGAGTTACCTGGACCGGATGTGCTTTGGCAATGGTGGGCCGAATACCTAGGGCTAAACACCGCGCAGAGTGAACTGGTCTCACAAGACTATTACAGCGACGGCAGCAATAAAACACCGCGTTATTACCAGCTACTTGCAATCAACAAGACGATTGAAGCCATCGCTCGCGGCCAAAACCGCCTGCTGCTGGTCATGGCCACCGGCACCGGCAAGACCTACACCGCTTTCCAGATTATCTGGCGTCTCTGGAGGTCAAAAGCCAAGAAACGAATCCTATTCCTGGCTGACCGAAATATCTTGGTCGATCAGACCATGACAAACGACTTCAAGCCCTTCGGCTCGGCCATGACCAAGATCCAGAAGCGGCAAGCCAACAAGTCGTATGAAATTTATCTTTCGCTATATCAGGCCGTCACCGGCACGGAAGAAGAGCGCAACATCTATAAGCAGTTCAGCCGTGACTTCTTTGATCTGATAGTCATCGATGAATGTCATCGCGGCAGCGCAGCAGCCGACTCGGCGTGGCGTGAAATTCTTGAATATTTTTCATCGGCCACACAGATCGGACTGACGGCGACACCGAAGGAAACCAAAGAAGTCTCCAACATCGACTATTTCGGCGAGCCGATTTACACCTATTCCCTTCGGCAGGGTATCGACGACGGCTTTCTGGCGCCGTACAAGGTAGTGCGCATCGATCTGGATAAAGACCTCTTCGGCTGGCGTCCCGATAAGGGCATGCTTGATAAGCACGGCAATGAGATCGAGGACCGTATCTACAACCAGCGAGATTTTGACAGAAACCTGGTTCTGGAGAAACGCACTGAACTGGTTGCAAAAAAAATCAGCGAGTTCCTGAAGCAGACCAATCGCTTCGATAAAACCATAGTGTTTTGCGACAACATTGATCATGCAGAGCGTATGAGGCAGGCATTGGTCAATGAGAACTCAGATCTCGTTGCTCAGAACAGCAAGTACGTGATGCGTATCACCGGCGATAACGAAGAAGGCAAAGGCGAGCTCGATAACTTCATTTTCCCGGAATCCAAGTACCCTGTCATTGCTACCACCTCAAAACTCATGACCACAGGCGTGGATGCCCAAACCTGCAAACTTATCGTCTTGGACCAGCGCATCCAATCCATGACGGAGTTCAAGCAGATCATCGGTCGCGGCACCCGTATCAACGAGGATTACGACAAGTATTATTTCACCATCATCGATTTCAAGAAGGCAACCGAACTGTTTGCTGACCCCGATTTCGACGGCGACCCGGTGCAGATCTATGAACCCAAGGGCGACGAATCACCAGTGCCTCCTGACAATGGCGGCGGCTCATCAGCCCAGAATGATTTTACTTATCCGCTGGCAGATGAATTGCCATGGTCGGGGGGAGCCGAACCGCGCCTCGGCGAGGAAGGAAGCACTATCCGCCGCTATATTGTCGCCAATGTAGAAGTCAAGGTAGCGTCTGAGCGCGTGCAGTATTTCGATGCTGCTGGTCGCTTGGTTACGGAATCCTTGAAAGACTACACACGAAAGGCGCTCGCCAGAGAATTCAGTTCACTCGATGATTTCTTGCGTCGCTGGAACGATGCAGAGAAAAAGCAAGCCATCATTGACGAGTTGGCCAACGAAGGCGTGCTCTTTGATGCGCTGGCTGAAGAAATCGGCCACAAGTCCGGCAAGGAATTTGACCCTTTCGATCTGGTCTGTCACGTAGCTTGGGATCAGCCGCCGCTCACCCGAAAAGAACGCGCCGAACAGGTCAAAAAGCGCGATTACTTCACCCGCTATGGCGAACAGGCGCAGCGTGTGCTGCAGGCCTTGCTGGACAAGTATGCGGATGAAGGCGTTGGTCCCATTGAAGAAACGCAGATCCTCACCATCGCGCCATTCACAAGTTTCGGCACTCCCATGGAGATCATCCGGGCCTTTGGTGGATTGGATCGATACCAGCGTGCCATTCACGAACTCGAACAAGCGCTCTACGGCTGATCACAGCTGCGCGCATAATAATTACTTATTGGAACCCCGCCCATGTCTATCGGCACCCTAATTAAAACCATTCAAGACATCATGCGTAAGGACGTCGGCGTTGATGGCGATGCTCAGCGCATCAGCCAGATCGTTTGGCTGCTTTTCCTGAAAATTTTCGACGACAAAGAGCAGGAATGGCAGCTCATGATCCCGGGCTACAAATCGCCACTGCAAAGTCGTTTTCGTTGGAGCAACTGGGCCAAAGATGCAGAGGGCATCACAGGTGAAGAGTTGATTGACTTCGTCAATAACGAACTCTTCCCTTCGCTTAAAAAGCTGGCGACCACCGCGGGTGTAACTCCCCACGGAAAAGTAGTTGGCTCGGTGTTCGAGGATGCCTACAACTACATGAAATCCGGCACCCTGCTGCGGCAGGTCATCAACACCATTGAGAACGATGTCGATTTCAACTCCTCGACAGACCGGCACCTGTTCAACGACATCTACGAAAAGATCCTGGCTGACCTTCAATCGGCGGGCAACGCTGGCGAGTACTACACACCGCGCGCCGTCACCCAGTTCATGGTGGACATTCTCGACCCACAGTTGGGCGAGAGCGTGCTGGATCCGGCGTGCGGCACAGGTGGTTTCTTGACCTGCACCATCGAGCACCTGAAGCCTCAGGTCAAGACAGCGTCGGATCGCCTCACGCTGCAAGATAGCATCCATGGTGTGGAGAAAAAGCCACTGCCCCACATGCTAGCCATGACCAATTTGATGTTGCATGGCATCGATGTACCCAGCAATATCCGACACGATAACACCCTTCGTCGTCCGCTCAAGGATTACGGCCCGAAAGATCGTGTGGACATCATCATCACCAATCCACCCTTTGGTGGCATGGAAGAAGACGGCATAGAGAACAACTTCCCTCGCAAGTACCAGACCCGCGAAACCGCCGATCTGTTCATGGCGCTGATCATGCATCTGCTCAAGCACGACACGGGCCGCGCTGCCGTAGTGCTGCCGGATGGCTTTCTGTTCGGTGAGGGCACTAAAACCACGCTGAAACGCGAACTTCTTGAAGAGTTCAATTTGCACACCATCGTTCGCTTGCCGAAGGGAGTTTTTGCACCCTACACGAGCATCGCAACCAATGTGCTGTTCTTCGAGAAAGGAGAGCCGACTAAAGACGTTTGGTTTTTTGAACATCCTTACCCGGATGGCTATAAGAGCTATTCGCGCTCCAAGCCGCTGGATATCAAAGAATTCGATCTCGAAAAAGTGTGGTGGGGTGGCGCCGCTCGCAAGGGGCGCAAGACAACCAAAAATGCCTGGAAGGTTTCGGCTGCAGACATTGCTGCACGAAATTACAACCTGGACTGCAAGAACCCGCATGCTGTCGAGGTGAACCACCGTGATCCAATCGAGTTGATGGCGGAATATCAAGAGATCAGCCGCCAACTGGCCGAGGCGCAGCGTGCTCTGAAGACTGAGCTGATGCTCGCCCTCGGGGGAGAGTGATGGAACTGCTAGAGCAACACTTCGATACGGCCTTTGCTGCGCCCGATGGTATTCCAAAATTGCGCGAGCTGATCTTGAAGCTTGCGATGCAGGGGAAATTGGTGCCGCAACATCCAAATGGTTCACCAGCTAGCGAACTGCTCAAGTCTATTGAAGCAGAAAAGAAGCGGCTGGTAAAAGAGCGCATGATCAAAGTGCCAAAACCTCTGCCGGAGATCACTGCCGTTGAAGAGCTCTACTCTTTGCCTCAGGGGTGGCAGTGGGTTCGACTTGGCGTCATTGGTAATATTTTCAACGGCAACAGCATCAACGCATCTGAAAAAGAATCGAAATATGCTGGCGCAAAAGGGTTGCCCTACATCGCTACCAAGGATGTCGGTTACGGTTTCGACCCACTGGACTACGACAACGGTGTTTGCATTCCTCCGGATGAGGAAAAATTCAGGATCGCACACCAAGGTGCGGTGTTGATTTGTGCTGAAGGCGGTAGTGCCGGGAAAAAGTGTGGCCTGACCGATCGCAACATCTGTTTCGGCAATAAACTGTTTGCCAACGAATTATATGGGCAGATTCCGTCGCGATTCATCCTTTACGTTTATCTGTCGCCAGATTTCCGCGCGTCGTTTAGAGCCGCGATGACCGGGATCATCGGCGGCGTTTCCATTGCTAAATTTTGCGAGCTACTCATCCCGCTCCCCCCACTTGAAGAGCAACACCGCATCGTCGCCAAAATCGACGAACTGATGACTCGCTGTGACGAACTGGAAAAACTGCGCACGGCACAAAATGAAAAGCGCTTGACGGCGCATGCGTCGGCCATCCGGCAACTGCTGAATGTCGCTTCAGCCGACGAACACCTCAGTGCAAGAGCCTTTCTTGCCGAACATTTTTACGAGCTCTACGCCGTCAAAGAAAATGTGGCCGCGTTGCGCCAATCAATTCTTAATCTGGCGATAATGGGCAAGCTCTCCGAGCGGAACAGATCTTCTCCTAACGTGAGCGATCTTCTGGAAAGGGTGAAATCTGAACGGATACGTCTAAAGATTCGCAGGACGGCCACAGAGAAAATCGCATCAAGCGACCTGATCAATGTAATTCCGGATGAATGGGCGTTAGTGCCCTTGGATGCAATTTTGACCTTCGGGCCTACCAATGGATACTCGCCGAAGGCTGTTGACTATGAAACCAACGTCAAATCTTTGACATTGAGCGCAACGACATCTGGAATATTCAAAGGAGAGCATTCAAAGTTTATTGATGAAGAAATCCCGGCTGACTCCGATCTTTGGCTACAGGATGGAGACATCCTCGTGCAGCGCGGAAATACTCTTGAGTATGTCGGTGTTCCTGCAATTTATCGAGGTCAGAAAAACGCATACATATATCCAGACTTAATGATGAAATTGCGTGTTTCGGCGGAGGTGGATTGCGAATATGTGTGCTTTGCGATGAGTGCTGCGCCGAGCCGAAATTTTCTTCGCGAACGAGCGTCTGGCACCTCTGGGACAATGCCAAAAATTAATCAAAAAACATTGTGTAGCCTACCGATACCTTTACCACCACTAGAAGAGCAACGTCAAATTGTAAAAAAAATCCGTAGCTTGATGAAACACTGTGATCAGCTAGAGGCGAATATTGACTCGGCCAATTTGACGCAGTCAAAACTATTCAATGCCGTTATGGCACAAGTATAAATTTACCGTCATGCGCCTGAAATCAGTCTTCATTAGCAACTATAAGAATCTTAAAAATTTCACGCTGCCGTTCGATGGCGAGAGTTTTATCGATGTCTTTGTGGGGAAAAACGGCACAGGCAAATCAAACTTGTTCGAAGCGTTGATCGAAATATTTCGTCATCTCGCCGAATTCGATAGGAGGAAGGCAGACCTCGGGTTTAGCTACCGCTTGTTCTATGAAATTGCCGGTGTAGAAACGACCATAGAGTGGAGTTGGGGTGAGATTGACGATATTTCGCTACGGGATAAACCCAAAGACCGTGGTCTATCTATTAATGGTCGAAAGCGAAAAACTATTGGACAAACCAAAGTTCCAGACAATGTGCTCATCTATTATTCCGGTCACAACAAGACAGTGGCGGCGCTAGTAGACCAATATGAAGGAAACTTTAGGCAGCGAATTAAACGAGCAGACTTCGATGAGAGCCGCTTCTTTATTGGTGTTGGCCCTGAATACAAAGAGCTACTGTTGGCTGTACTGTTAATTCAGCCTAATGACTGCAAGGCTCGGCAGTTCATTTGTCAAAAGCTGGGAATAGCTAACGTGGCACCGGAAATCCGGATGGTTTTAAAGCGGCCCGTATATGCGGCTGATTCGCGCTTTGATATTGAGCTAAATGATGAGTCAGACCGCTACTGGAAGCCGCAAGGTATTACTAAAACCTTTCTTGATAGGCTCCACCAGTGCATCAATACGGCGACCGAAAGCCCGTTGCGATCGGAAGGGTATTTTTCTTCCGATGAGCGCTATATTCTTTACTTCGGTATCGATAAAATCCAGCTGGAGTTTACGGACTTCAGCCCTCAAGAATTATTCCGTCAGTTGGATAACTTGAAGACCTTGGGAATGCTGTCGGAAATTACGGTTTCCTTGCAGCTAGAACACGGATTCGATGCATCCGTATCACACTTTAGTGATGGTCAGTTTCAGTCTGTTTATATTTATTCCATTGCTGAGCTATTCAAGGACCGGAACTGTGTTGTGTTACTGGATGAGCCAGATTCATTTCTGCATCCAGAGTGGCAGTTTGATTTTTTAAAGCAGGTTTTTGAGATCACTGGTGTTGCTGACAAGAATTGTCATGTGCTAATGAGTAGCCATAGTGCCGCAACCTTGTGCCCTATTGAAGACCAGCAGATCAATCTCTTCAAGATCGAGAATTCTGCCGTTTCTTGCCAAAAGCGTTCAAAGAAAGATGTAATTCACGAACTTTCTGATAGTTTCATCCAATATACCGAAGACGAAAGCCGGTTGTTAATTGATAATGTCATGCGATTATCTTCCAGGCCGATTCTTTTTGTCGAAGGGCCGTCAGATGTAAGCATATTGAATACAGCTTATAAGAAGCTTTATCCGGATGAGGAAATTACAATTCTCGTCCAAGATGCTTTTGATCGAGGATTTATTAAAGTTCTATTTGCTAGAAATGAAGTCTTTTCTGCATACCCCGACAAGCAACTTTTTGCGCTTTTTGACTTTGATGATGCGTATGATGATTGGCGTGATTTAGGCGGCAAGCATCAGGTTACCGATATTGGGCTTGGGCTCGCACGGAAGCTCGACGGCAAGAATGCCTATGCCTTCCTTTTGCCGATCCCGGATAACCAGTTGCGGGAACAAGTGTGGGACAGCCAAAATCCAATCGAGAAAATCAAGCCTAACCCTCATTTTTGTATTGAGCATATTTTTTGGGGCTGCCAAGGAATGGACGACTGGTTTCGTCCTGACCCCAAAACTGGCATGATTAAATTTAAAGGCGACAAACACAAAGTTAAATTTGCGAAAGAGGTAGTCCCGACTTTGGACGCTCCCTGCTTTGAACCTTTTAGGCCAATTTTTGACTTCATCAAATCGAAGGGCGCGGCAGCTGTCGCATTACAAATACAACAATAGAGCATGGTCCCACGATAAAGGTTTCTCCAAATGAGCTATACCAAGCCCTGGAAAAGCCATGCCGATCAATTAGATCGATTGATCGGCCGGGGCATGGTCGCGACCGACCGGGCTCGCGCGCTAGATCTTCTGGAGCGCATCGGCTTCTACCGCCTCAGCGGCTACTGGTTCGCGTTCCGGGAACGCAGCGAGCCGTTGTGCCTGTTAGATGAGCATGGCCGCAAGCCGAAGAAGGTGCGTGAAGAGCGCATCGCACTCGATGCCTTTCGGGCGGGGACCACCTTCCAGAACGCAGTGGACTTGTACGTGTTCGACAAGCAGCTACGGCTGCTGGTGATGGACGCGCTGGAACGCATTGAAGTGGCGTTGCGTGTGGACGTGTCTCACATCTTGGGGCAGCTTGACCGCTTTGCCTACCTCAGGCCCGAGCTGTTCCACGACGAGTTCAGTGTCAAGCTGGATAAGGACTCAGGCGTTACGCGACACCACGAATGGCTGGGGAAGCACGCTCAGTTGATCGGCCGCTCCAGGGAGGAGTTCGTTCGGCACAACCGATCTAAGTACGGCCTGCCGCTGGCAATCTGGGTGGCCTGCGAGGTGTGGGACTTCGGCACGCTTTCGACGCTGTTCAATGGCATGCGCGAGGCGGAGCAAGACGCGATTGCCAGCCGGTACGGCGTGAGCAACGGCCGGGTGTTTGCCACATGGCTGCGTAGCCTGAACTACCTGCGCAATATATGCGCCCACCACAGCCGTCTCTGGAATCGAAACATCGTTGACCAGCCGAAGCTGCCATCATCGGCCGAGTTGGCGTGGGTCACATTTTTTGAGGCCGATACGCACGCGCGGGCACGCTGCTTCTTGCTCTTGAAGATCACCCGGCATCTGCTGGGCGTGGTCAACCCACGGTCGAGCTGGCCTGATCGGATGAAAGCGCATCTGCTGGCGTTCCCCGGTCTGTCTCACCTTGGCCTGAATCTCGCAGGCATGGGCGCCCCTGGCGACTGGGCGGCGGCGTGGTGAGCGCAGGTAAGAAAAAACCCCTCAGCAGCTTCCCCGCCGAAGCAGGGTCACCGAGAGGGGCCATGTTGAGTACGATTCTAGGCTACGAGGCATGGCCAGTCAATGTCCAGGACTGTCAGGAAGTCAGGAAGCGTGGAGCATGGGCTGAAAAACGAACAGTTTGGGAGAAGAAATGGCGATTTGGCTCATCCGTGCTGGCTCGCACGGCGAATACGAACAGAAGTTTATCCAGGAGAACCGGGTTTACGTGACCTGGGAGGATCTGGACGTGGACGTCGCCAAGCTCCTGCAGCGAGGCGAGCTGACGGCCGAAATGACGCAACGCTACCCGGAGGCCAAGCCTAAGACCGTTCTGAACTGGGTAAGCCAGGTCTGGCCGTTCGCGCATGAGATGCAGAAGGGCGATCTGGTGGTGCTGCCGCTGAAGACGCAGCCTGCGGTCTACATTGGTGAGATCACGGGCGACTACCGTGTCGAGAAGGCTGGCCCGAACCCCTTCTTCCATTGGCGATCCGTCAAGTGGATCGGCGAGGCCATCCCGCGCACGCACTTTGGCAAAGACCTGTTGTTCTCCTTCGGTGCGTTTCTGACGATCTGCCGCATCCAGCGTAACAACGCAGAGCAGCGGATCGCCGCCATGCGTGCCAATGGGTGGAAGGCGGAAACGCTGGCAGCACCTGCCAAAGCAACCACGGCAACGACGATCGACGTGGAGGCGGCAGACACCGACCTGGATGAACTGGCACGAGACCAGATCGCCGCGCTGGTGGCCGCACGCTTCAAGGGGCACGGCTTGACGCGACTGGTCGAAGGCATCCTGAAAGCACAGGGCTACACCACTTACCGCAGCCCAGAAGGCGCAGACGGTGGCGCCGACATACTGGCTGGTTCCGGCCCTCTGGGCTTTTCTGCGCCGCGTTTATGCGTGGAGGTGAAGTCCGAGGATTCGCCGATTGGACGTGAACCAGTGGACAAGCTGCTGGGCGCCATGACGAAGTTCAATGCCGACCAAGGCCTGTTCGTGGCATGGGGTGGCTTCAAGGGCAATGTGCAGAAAGAGCTGGCCTCGCAGTTCTTCCGGCTGCGCCTGTGGACGCAGAAGGAGCTGCTCGAACAACTGTTCGAGCAGTACGAGCGATTGGACGAAGATCTCAAGGCCGAACTACCGCTGAAACGGGTATGGATGGTGGCAGCGCAGGACGAGGCGCTTTGACGCGCCATCGGTCAAATGTTCGCACCTTGCGCGCCATGCTCTTCGCACTATTGGCAGCATGGTGTCGCCGCATTGATGGCACAGTCCAGAGCGCGCTGTTGCCACCGTCTTCGCACATTGAGGCCACCTTGCTTATACAGGGTTGGCACCGTTCTGCACACATTCAAGCTGGGCGCACCACGCCTGGCAGGCTGTCCCCACGGCATTCCGCACATTCTTTGAGCTGCATTCTTGAAGCTCAAAGAATGTGGCCGCTGATCGCGAAACCGCCAGGATTCGTGGGCAGCGGCAGATGGGGACAACGCGACATCGGATTGCGTCCAGCGCAGGTCTCTAGTTGAAACCCCGTTGCGGCCATGTGCCGTGTGTGCGCATTAGGGCAAAAATTTGTCGATGCGTACCGCCAGTTCAGCTGGACTCATCCCTGCCTGCATGGCTCTGCGCAGGGTTCCTTCCAGTAGTGTCCAGCCGATGGCATCCGTACCCGTGGCCACATACCCTTTGTCGCCTGGGTCTCGCAGGCGCTGCATGAAGCCGTGAGCCAACTCACCACAAGGAATCTCCTGCCCACCCTGTTCGGCCAGACCGAGCAACGCAGAACGGGTCTCATCTACCGCTTGGGTTGGAATACCCTCCAGCATAACCGGGAGAAGTATCACCCGGTCGGGCCGGACCAATGCGGTCAGATCGTCTGAGGCCATCGGCGCTGGGGTGATGGAAAGACGGACCCAGGCATCGCCCCACAGTAAAAACATGGTCTGGCTCATTCCTCGGTGCTCATTCAAGAACATGCAGCGTGGGGTCAAGGGATCTTGCAGGAGCGCGAACACCGTGCGCAGGTGCTCCCACTCGCCTTGGTTTGCCCACGTATGCACGATGTCTGCGCGAAGTTGGCCGCTTTGCACCCCAAGGTGGTACATCAGGGCTGCCACCCGGCTCGTCGAGATCACTTGAGGTTTGCCCTTCAACCAAGCAGAAAGGTTGGCTGGGCGGATGCCCGTAGACTCGAAGACGGCGGCCAGCGTCAACCCGCGCAGGCGCAGCAGAGCGCCCGCCAGTAGGGGGAGTTGCTCGTTGGTTAAAGCAGGCATGGGAGCTTTCTCGGCGATCACAATAAATCACTATAACAATTTACCGCTTTACTGACGAGACTGGATGAACGCCGTTTTTATTGTTATAGTAAATTATAGTTAAAAAGGAAGAATGCTATGACACGCACTGCCCGCCATCGCCCCCAGAGTCGCGCCGCGTACCAAGAAGCTCTGACTATCCTGAAAGCTCGGCATCCCTGGCTGGCTCGGCAAGTAGTGGAGCCTGCCCCGGGTCACTTGGCCGTGCTAGAGCACTTCGTAGAGCAATGTGAGTTGCTGATGAAGCAGGCCGACTACCGACACTTGCCGCTCTTTTGCGCCACCACGCAGCGGGACAAGCTCAGCCTGCGGGTGGAATTGGTGGGCGCGAGCATCAACCGCGACCGAGCGCTGCTGGATTTGATTGAAGCTGCCCGTCACGCGGCACAGCAGCACTGCCCGGTGTGTTCTGCCCCGGTGATTGGTGGCGATGCTAATGTGAGTCAAGGCGTGCGCTGCAAACGGCACGCGGCCACCATCGGCTTGTACACGGAGGACCTCAAGCGCAACCAGAAGCTCGCAGTCGCGCAGGGCTTGCTGTCCCCAACTGCCAAGCCCGAGAAGTCTATTCGTGACGAGCCGCTCGATTCCTCCACCGACCGCGCCGTGCATGCCATTTTGCAGGCTTTGCCCGACATGACGCCGCCCAAATCCACGCCGGAGCAGCTATCCCGGCCGGAATCCAGGGCGACACCGCAGATTGCCTTTCTTGAGGCAGCTAGCCTGCACAGCTTTGTGGAGCGCCACCGCGCCAAACCGGGAGAGAAGGCCAAGCGGGCACAGTACATCGCCGAGCGCATCCGCGCAGCCGGCCATGAGCATCGCCGACTAGGTGAGCTACCCGATGACTGGGCTAAGCTGATCGAGGACTTCCAGCGCGACTTCCCCAACTTCGCGGAATTGGCCGAGGTACTGCACGACCATTTCGCGCTGCATGCCATGGGTGACGGCCGCGTCGCTTGGTCGCCCATCCTGCTTGTCGGCCCAGCAGGTATCGGCAAGACCGAAGCTGCGCGTTGGTTGGCAGGGCGCCTCAGCCTCCCGTTCCGTGTTATCGACATGGCCAGTACGCAGTCGAGCGCACCTTTGGCCGGATCGGAATCTTACTGGTCCAACTCTGAGTCGGGTGTGGTGTTTGAACTGCTGGCCTATCAGCCACAGGCTAACCCTGTGGTGGTGCTGGATGAACTCGACAAGACCGACCAGCAGCGTCAATACGACCCGCTGGCCGCGCTCTACACCCTGTTGGAGCCGCGATGCGCCCGTGACTTCATAGACCTGTCGATCCGTGACTTCGGCATCGACGCCAGCCATGTGAACTGGATCGCCACTGCCAACAGCACCGATGGTATCCCGGCACCGCTCTTGTCTCGAATGACTGTGCTGAATGTGCAGGCTCCCACGCCCGAGCAGGTTGCGTACATTGCGCAGTCGATCTATGGCCGAATGCTGGCCGAAAATAGTTGGGGCACAGCTTTTGTGCCTAAATTGGACGAGGAGGTCGTGGCTAAGTTAATGAACCTTCCGCCCCGCCGCTTGGGAAAAGTGTTATGCCGAGCGCTTGGGCGCGCAGCAAGGGACGAGCGGGGACATGTCCTTCCCTCCGACCTTGAAATAACTAACGGCACTGCATGTCGAAGGATCGGGTTCATGAGCTGACCACCGGCGATCGGCGGTACGGGCGAAATGGCAATATCTTGGGCCAGAAGCCGGCGATAATATTCGGCGATGAGCAAGATGTGCAGCTGCACTGAGTTCTTCGCTAGGCCGCGGTAACCGCAATTCTTAATGCTCGGCAGGGCGAAGTTAGCGGCCTTGGACCCTAAGGAATGCAGAAACGGATCCATGCAGTGAGGCGTGCGACTAACTCGACGGCACAAGGTGATTGCAGCGAGGCGCCGACCTGCCTAGCGGCGGCCCAGTACGCGAGGGACGGCGCAGGCGGATCGTCGAAGCGCACTGGATCCTGTAGTCGACGTGCAGCCACGTGAAGCTAGCAACCCATTCGATCGTTGCCAGCAACGAAGTGCGACATTCATGCAGTCATGACTTAGCAGGGACGCAAAGTGGGGCAATTTTAGCGCGCATCTACCGCTTCGCTTACCTTGGCCGGACTTGTAGCTTATCAGATCGTACGCTCATCGTAATCCGTTAGACAAACACGGCGTGGAACTAGATTCCGTTCAGCTGTCAACCGGACACTGGCACGCGTGCATTCATAAGTTGTTTACTGCATTGACCTGCTAACCAATCCTCACAACTTTGTTAAACAAGGGTATGGCGGAATTATTATTTGCGTTTTGTCAACAAACGTCTTATCTTTTCCATTAATTTCCCATCGAACATAGATTTTGGTCGCGTCGAGTCGTGTTTCGGCGCTAGCCGCGTCGGCGGTGATGGGCGAAAGGCAAGAGTAAGTGCGCTTGTTGAAATAGATTTAATAATCGCCGGTGCAGCATCGCGTCGAAGTAGGGTTATTGAGCTCATGGATGAAGTCGACGTACAAGAATTAACGCAGCGAGCTTCTCGGCTGCGGTCCGAAGGCAGGTTGGAAGAGTCGCTGCTGGCGGCGCGCCGTGCGACGGCCCAGGGACCGCAAGATGCGAACGCCTGGTGGCAGCTGGCGCTCACGCTACGGCGCCTGGACGACGATGGCCGGGCGCTGCCTGCACTCGAACAGGTCACGGAACTGGCTCCATATTTCGCCGCCGGCTGGTGCGAGCTGGGTAGAGTCTACCAAGCATCGGGTGATCTCGACGAGGCGATTGCCCGCTATGAGGAGGCGCTGGCGGCTGACAACGAACACGCGCCGACCATGCGAGCACTGGCGCGCGCATTGGCGGACGACGATTCACCGTCCACGATTCAGCGCCGCCTCGGGTTGTTGCGCTCCCTGCGGGATGCCAAGGAACTGACAGACGACATGCTGTTCGACTTCGCCTACTTGCTGGCGGAGCAGGGAGAGCCAGCAGAAGCGGCGCGCATGTACGAGGAATGCACCTGCCGGCAGAGCGGCACAGCGGCCTACTTCAACCTGGGGCTGGTCTATGAAACGCTTGGACGCGACGCCGATGCGCTCGACGCTTTCGACACCGCGGCTTACCTCGGGTCCGAGAACAGTCACCTGCCCAGGCTCAGCGATGCGTTACATGCCAAGCTGAATGTATTGGCAGAAAAGATCGCGCGCGCTCCTGCGGCCTTGCTGGCACAGACCGAGTGGTATCAGCACTACATCAATCCATTCGAGCTGCTCGATGCCGGGATGCCGGAGGACCTGCGCGGTCAACCGAAGTCGCTGCAAAAGGCGCGCCAGGCAGTGCTGCGCGAAATCGAGCTGGAAGATGGGCGCCTGGCATGGATGCCTGGACTGGTGCTAGACAAGTCGACCGCGCTGTCCACCCTTGATCAACTTAGTGACGACGACGCGTGGTGTACACATCATCTCGTGTTCGAAGACAAGGCGCTGTGCGGCTTCCTGTCGCGCGGCGAACTCAATCTTTTCCTGCGCCGCGCGGATCTGGATCAGGCACCATTGATGCCGTATGCGCAGGATGAGTCGGTCTTGCGCGTGATCGGGCCCGCTTTCGCCGCCCAGTACAACCGGGTCCTCACGCGCGCCATCGAGCAAGGAAACGTCGATGTCGTCACCTGCCTCCTCAAGGGCCGCCGCTGGGTTGCGGACGGCCATGCGGAACACTGTATCGAAGGTGCCAAGCGCGCCCTCGAGCGCCTTGCCGCTCCCGTTGTCGCGCTCGACAAGGAAGCCGATGACAGGACCATTAGCCTGGAAGAGATCCAGCGCGGGCTGGCGGCTGGATCACTCGGCAGCTTCTTGCCTCATCTGCCGATCGAATTCCATGCCGTACACCATGCGGTCGGAAACGCCCTACGCGGCTTGGCGGTATCGCATTATGGGCGCGAAAGCGACGCACAGAAGGCGATGCAGATACTGGAGCTGGCCAAGGTTTGTGCCGACAAGCTGCCTGCGCTGGCGCACATGGTGAAGGCGGACGAGAATGCGCTGAACGAGTTGATCGCCAAGGAGCGCAGCAAGGAAGCATCCATCGCAGCCGGCCAGAAACGCCTGCAGATCACGCGTGCCGGCGTTAGTGACGGCACAACGCTACTGGCGCCCACAAACATCGCTGGCGTGCGTTGGGGAATGACGGTGATTAACAATTCGCCGCGGACCATGCAGCACACCATCGGTTTCCAGGCTCACCGCGGCCCAGACATCGTCGCCACCTGGACCAAAATGGGCAATCAGGACGCGCACCGCTCGGAATGGTCAAAGCTGATCGACGCAGCGTTTCACTTCTTGTTGGGCGACGTGCTGGAGTCGTTTGCCAATCAGATCGACTCTGGACGCGAGGTAAGCGTCGGTCCGGTCGAGGTGGGTAGGCATGGTTTAACGATGGACGAAAAGGGCTGGATCTTTACCAACCGCACTACGGTTCCCTGGAGCGAGCTAACTTCGCAGCTGATCAATGGCTCGCTCGTGCTGGGTAGCCGGAGCAGGCCGAAGGCGCGCGCCGAACTGCCGCTCGCGACAACCTGGAATGCAATTGTCCTGCATTTATACGCAACAAAAAAGGAAAAGTCGAACCCATGAATTCGCCCGTCTACCATGATTATCCAAAGTACCTGCTGCAGACGCTGAACCAGGTCTACGACATGGAGCGTAAGCTCACCCTGCACGGCGATAGCGCCAATGTGCTCCGCAACGTCGAACGCATTAAGGATGCGTTCGCTGGCATGGACCTGTTCTACGAGGATCCAATGGGCCAGCCGTTCAGCGAAACTCGGACCGACCTGGAAGCCTCAATCGCCGGCACCGGTGCCGACGACCTGGTGGTGACCGAGGTCATCAAACCTGTCATCCGGCAGGGCAAACAGGCTTACTCAGTCGTCGTCCAGCGCGGCATCGTTGTGGTCAAGACACGCGAACCGGCCAGTGCCGCCACCGAATTGGAGACGGACATCACCCACAACGCGGGCAACGCGGCTGATTCACTAGCAAACACCCAGAACGGAGAGCAGGCATGAGCAACACGATTAATTTCGGCATCGACCTCGGCACATCGAATTCCCTGATCGCCAAGTTCGACAAGGGTGAGGTGCAGGTGTTCAAGAATCCGAGCGGCTTCAAGGAGACGCTACCCTCCGTCGTCGGCTTTCGCAACGATCGGACGATGGTGGGCGACAAGGCCCGAGAATTTCTGGAACGCGACGCGCGCAGCGTAGTCAGCCGCTTCAAGCGCAAGATGGGCACGTCGGAAAGCTTCAACATCAAGGCGCTCGGCACCTCGCTTACGCCAACTGAATTGTCGACTATCGTCCTAAAGGAACTCAAAGCCTTCGTGCAGTCGGGTGAAGAAGTGGACGCTGCCGTGATTACGATTCCCGCGTCCTTCGACACCTTGCAAAGCAACGCAACCAAGGAAGCCGGGCGCCAGGCAGGCTTTAAGACGGTCGTGCTGCTTCAGGAGCCGATCGCTGCCAGCCTCGCCTACGCCAACAAAGAACGCAACGTCGACCTGAAAAACAGTCAATGGCTGGTCTACGACCTGGGCGGCGGAACCTTCGACGCAGCGCTGGTGCGCATCGTCGAGGGCGAGCTGACCGTTGTCGACCACGAAGGCAACAATTACCTTGGCGGCACCGATTTCGACGAGCTGCTGGTGGAAAAGCTAGTTGTGCCCGAACTGCTGCGGCGCGGTCGCTTCGACGACCTGCTCGGCTCGCTGAAGAGTCTTAGTGGCAGCCGCAATGCACTCTGGCACGTGATGCTGAGCCGGGCCGAGGAGGCAAAGGTCGAACTGTCGGCCAAGACCTCGACCGAGATCGACCTCGGGGCGACCCGAGTCGAGGACGACGACGGCAACGAGATCGATGCGATCCTCACTGTCACGCGAAGCGAATTCGAATCGGTCATCAAGGATGCGGTCGACAATTCGATTGACATGGTTAAGCGCATCCTCGCGCGTAACAAATTGCAGCCCAGCGATCTGCAGTTCGTGTTGATGGTCGGCGGCTCGACCTACATTCCGTACGTGCGCCGGCGTGTGCAGGAAGTGCTCGGCATTGCTGTCAACACCAGCATCGACCCGACCAACGCGATCGCCGTCGGGGCTGCGTTTTTTGCAGGCACCAAGGAAAAGCAGCGAGACGCAGAGGTAAAACCCGCTTCCGGTGCGTCACCCTTGAAAGTCCGCATGGCGTACAACAAGACTTCGCAGGAGTCCGAGGAGATCTTCAGCGCCAGGGTCGAGGGGGATCTCGACGGCATGCAGTATCGGATCGTCGGCACTGACGGGGCGTTCGACAGTGGTCTGAAAAAGCTCTCTAACAGGATCATGGAAGACTTGCCGCTGCGCGAAGGGGCATACAATATCTTCACCTTCAAGGTATTCGACGCGCACGGCACGCAAGTCCGGCTAGACGAGGACATCATCCAGATCGCGCAAGGGCGCTATACCGTCGCTGGCCAGATGCTTCCCGACGACCTTTGTCTGGTGCTGGACCTGACTGACGCCAACGATACCCGACTACAGACACTGTTTGGAAAAAATGTGGTGCTTCCGTCCACCACCAAGTACACCGCAGAAATCGGTAAGACCATCATCAAGGGCTCCGACGAAGCTCTGCGGATTCTGGTAGTGGAAGGCCCGCAGGAGCGCCATGCATCTACCAATAAGCCGCTGGGCACCCTGGTCATCACCGGCCGGCAGCTGACGCGCGACCTGATCAAGGGCACTGAGGTCGACATGAAGTTCACGCTGTCCGAATCGCGTGACCTCACCGTGAGCGCCTATCTCAACGGCACCGACCAGGAGTTCTCGCAAGTCTTCAATCCGAAACAGCGCGATGTGTCGACGTCAGTGCTCGCCACTGAAACGCTCAGGCTCGAGGAGCGACTGCAGGAAGAAATCGCGGACGCGGAAAAGAGCGGGCAGCGCGATGTCGCGGCCGGACTGGAGAAAACGCTTTCCAGCGTGCAGGAGCTGATGGGCCAAATTGCCGCGCTGCGCGACGACGACGTTACCGACCGGAAGTTCCAGCTCGAAGACGCCAAGCGCGAGCTGGCATGCTCGATGCACGAACTAACCGCTGGTAAGCGGCTTGAACACGCGCGCAGCGAGTACAAGAGCGTGAAGGAAAGCTGCATCGGAATCGTGCAAGAATCCGGCAACGATCGCGAACGCAATCAGATTAAGGAGATTCTTGCTCGCGAGCACACCTTCATCGCATCGAATACGCCGGAAAAGATCCAGGCAGTAAGCGAGGAGCTGCGACATATCGAATTTGGCATCTTGTCGCGCACGCCTGCTTTCCTGCTCGGTATGTTTGATCACTTGAGTACCAAGATGCCGTCAATGAATGACCAGATCCAGGCGACCCGTCTGTTCGACACCGGGCGGCGCGCTATCGCGGGCGACGATTGGAGTGAAGTGCGCGCCATTTGCGGCCGTTTGTGGGATCTGTTGCCCTCCGACCAGCAGAACACACCGCAGGCGCGCATGCTCACCGGCCTGGTGTAGCGGGACGCGCTGGTTGCCGGCCTGGCAGCCTGACCAGCAAGCTGGTCAGGCGACGCACTCTACATACAGAGGATTCCGCGTCGGGCGGCGGCGCCTGTGCCTTAAGGGCACAACGCGAGGTTAGACCGGCAAACTGCTGTTAAATATGGGCTAACTTTTTTCGATGACGTCGAACACGAACTGTAAGGCCGCCGGCATTATTCGAAGAAGATGTGGTCATAGACAGGCGTATCCATCGCCAGCTCTGCTGAACTCAATTGGTGGGAAAGCCATTCTGTCTCGGGTTTTGTAAAGACAGACCAGCGAAGTAATGTCGAGCTCCGAGGCAAAGTAACGAATCCACTTAGCATGCAATCAGATGAGTACGATATAGAGTACGTTTTTCGGGTTCCGAAAAGAATTTTGATAGAAATCAATGGATTACAAGGGTTATTCCTGTTCAACGTCTGATCCAGAATGTGTTGCAAAGGGTCCTTCGGGACCCTTTTTCATTTTTGAGCGCGCGCCATCTCATGAAGAAAACAATCCATCCACCGTCCTGTCCATGACGCTGGCTGCCATGCCCCTGGCCGCCATGGCCGCACCCGCGATCAATTGCAGCATGTGCGACGAGTGGAACCAGCCCGCCGCCCCCTTCAAGATCCACGGCAACACCTGGTACGTCGGCACCGCCGGCCTGTCCTCGGTACTCGTCACCAGTCCCGAAGGCCATGTCCTGATCGACGGCGCGCTGCCTCAGTCCGCTCCCCTGATCCGCAAGAACATCGAGGCGCTGGGCTTCCGCATGCGCGACATCAAGGTGATCCTCAATTCGCACCCGCACTTCGACCATGCCGGCGCCATCGCCGAACTGCAGCGCGCCAGCGGCGCGGTCGTGATCGCCAGTCCGCACGCGGCCCAGGTACTGCGCGACGGCACGCCGGGCAAGGACGATCCGCAATACGACCCCAAGGACCGCTACCACATCCCGAAGGTCGCCGAAGTGCGCGAGATCGCCGACGGCAAGAGCGTCGCGGTCGGTCCGCTGCGGCTGACCGTGCACTACACCCCGGGCCACACGCCGGGCGGCACCAGCTGGAGCTGGGAATCCTGCGAGCAGGGCGCCTGCGCGGTCATCGTCTACGCCGACAGCCTCACCGCAGTATCGGCCGACGGCTTTTACTACAGCGGGGACGCCACCCACCCGGACCTGATCGCAAGCTTCCGCAAGACCATCGCCCGCATCGCCGACATGCCCTGCGACGTGCTGGTCACGGCCCATCCGTCCTTCAGCGACCTGTTCGCCAAGGCGGCGAAGAAGAAGGCCGGCGCCAATCCTTTCGTCGACCCGCAGGCCTGCCGCAAGCTGGCCTCGGCCAGCAGCCGCAACTTCGAGGCGCGCATTCAGCGTGAGCTCGACGACAAGGCAAAGGCGGCCGCTGCCGGACGCTAACGCCGATTGCTGCGATACTAATGGCCTTTCCCCGCATTCGAACGCCATGGCCATCCTGACCGAACTCGTCCTCTATCCGATCAAATCCTGCGCCGGCCTGTCCGTGCCGCAGGCCACGCTGGCCCTGTCCGGCCTGGTGGCCGAGGGCGTGCACGACCGCGAGTGGATGCTGGTCACGCGAGAAGGGCAATTCCTGACCCAGCGCGAATATCCGCGCATGGCCCTGGTCACGCCGCGCGTCGAGCACCCATTCCTGGTGGTCGAGGCGCCCGGCATGCCGCCCCTGCGCCTGCCGCTGGCCCACGACACCGCTGCGCCCACGCTGCAGGTGCAGATCTGGGACCACAGCGTGGCCGCCGCCGACTGCGGCGACGCAGCCGCAGCCTGGTTTGCCGACGCCTTGCAGGCCTCCTGCCGCCTGGTGCGCTTCCGCCCGGAGGTGCACCGTCCCACCAGCACCAAGTGGACCGGCGGTACGCCCGCCGAAACCCGCTTCGCCGACGGCTATCCCTTCCTGCTGATCGGCCAGGCCTCCCTCGACGACCTGAATGCGAAAATGCTTGCCGCCGGCCGCGCGCCGCTGCCGATGAACCGCTTCCGGCCCAACCTGGTCGTGGACGGCATCGACGCCTTCGAGGAGGATTTCGTCGAAGCCTTCACCGCCGACGGCGTGTCGCTGCGCCCGGTCAAGCCCTGCGCGCGCTGCCCGATTCCGGCCATCGACCAGGCCACCGGCATTCCTGGCCCCGATCCGATGGACATCCTCCAGACCTACCGCGCCAATGCGCGCATGGAGGGCGCCGTCTGCATCGGACAGAACTGCATTGTCCAGGACGGCGCTGGTGCGGTCCTGCGCGTCGGCCAGGAACTGGACGCCAGCATCGCGTTCTAAGCGCCCCGGGCGAACCCATCCGGCCGTTGACAAGGCCATAACAGGTGTCGCAAATTCGACGACAACGCGGCCCTTTCGCGCCCCTCTGGGGGCGTTTTTCGTTTCCAAGCAAGGACAGATGGCGTAATGTTACGGGTATTGCTGAAAGGAATTCCCATGCACGAGCCGGACGCGTCGACGCGAGAACTGATGGCGGAAAACGAAAGCCTGCGCGCGCGCATGGCCTACCTGCTCGAGCAGGCGGAACGCAATCACGAGATCATGTGCCGCCACCAGGCTTTCGACCTGCAGATCGTGGGCGCCGGCAGCTTTCCCGAGCTGGTGGGCACGATCTTCCGCACCTTGCCGGTGATTTCCGAGCTCGACATCGTCACCCTGTCGCTGGTGGACGAGGATGCCGACATCTATACCGTGATGCACAAGCTGGGCGTGGATTTCGAGCAGTTCCCGCACCTGATGTTCTGCGAGCAGGCCGTGGAGCTGGGCTTCGACCTGGCGAGCGGCCGCCGCGCGCGTCCGCTGCTGGGCGCCTACGCGCCGGCCCAGCATTGCGCGATGTTCCCGCACCCGCCGGCCGGGCTGCAGAGCGTGGCCCTGGTGCCCCTGATGCGCAACACGCGCCTGATCGGCAGCCTGAACCTGGGGAGCGCCGATCCGAACCGCTTCACGCCGAACCTGGGCACCGATTTCGTCGAGCACATGGGCTCGATCATCGCGATCTGCCTGGAAAACGTGATCAGCAACGAGATGCTGAAGTACATCGGCCTGACCGATTCGCTTACCGGCGTCTACAACCGCCGCTACATGGACCGCCGCCTGCTGGAAGAGATCGCGCGCGCGCGGCGCCAGGGCTACCGGCTGTCCTGCATGTACATCGACATCGACCACTTCAAGCGGGTCAACGACACGGTCGGCCACCAGGGCGGCGACGAGGTGCTGCGCGAAGTCTCCGCACGCATCAAGGCCGAGCTGCGCATGTCCGACGCGCTGGGGCGCTTCGGCGGCGAGGAATTCGTGGTGCTCCTGATCGACGCCGACCTGGAAGCGGCCACCATGGTGGCGCAGCGCATCCGCGCCAGCGTGGCGGCGCAGCCGGTCGACCTGGGCAGCGGCGAACGGGTGGCCGTGACGGTGTCGATCGGGGTGGCGGGCTTGTCCGATTTCGACCGCGAGCATGCGATCGAAGGCATCGCCCAGGACCTGGTGGCGACGGCCGATTCGGCGCTGTACCAGGCCAAGGCGGGCGGGCGCAACAAGGTCGTTACGATTGCGTAACCCGTAAGGTTGGCGGCAAAGCCGCCAACCCTACGATCAGAGCAGGCGATTTTCAGCCCGGCTGACCGCATCCCCTTCACCTCGCAGCACCACCACGTCGCCCACGTCCAGCACCGTCTCCGGCCCGGCCTCGAGCTTCTCGCCGCCGCGGCGCAGGGTCGTCACCTCGGCCCCCACTTCATCCAGCCGCAGTTCCGCCAGCCGCTTGCCCACCGCCGCCGCGCCATCGGTCAAGGTGACGGAATGCAGGCGCACATAGGTGTGCTCCGGGTCGTCCGTGATGTCGCCGGAACCGTGGAAGTAGCCGCGCAGCGCCGCATAGCGCTCGTCGCGCGCGGCTTGCACCCGGTGCACCACGCGGCGCAGGGGCACGCCCAGCATCACCAGCGCGTGCGAGGCCAGCATCAGGCTGCTCTCCAGCGCTTCCGGCACCACCTCGGTGGCGCCCGCGCCCTTCAGGAGGTCGAGGTCGCTGTCGTCGTGGCTGCGCACGATCACCGGCAGGTTGGGCGCCAGCTCGTGCACCAGATGCAGCACCTTGAGCGCCAGGCGGGTGTCGGCGAAGGTGATCACCAGGGCGCTGGCGCGGTTGACGCCGGCCGCGATCAGGGCTTCGCGGCGCGAGGCGTCGCCGTAGGAGACGTTGGCGCCGGCGGCGCGCGCTTCCTGCACCCGTTCCGGGTCCAGGTCGAGCGCGTACCAGGGCAGCTTTTCCTCGCTCAGCAGGGTCGCCAGGCTCTGGCCGCTGCGCCCGAAGCCGGCGATGATCACGTGCTTCTGCGTCTTCATGGTGCGGGTCGCCAGCTGGGTCAGGGCCAGCGACTGCATCATCCATTCGTTGGCCGCGATCTTCATGACGATCTTGTCCATGTTGGCGATCATGAAGGGGGCCGCCAGCATCGACAGCACCATTGAGGCCAGCACCAGCTGCATCAGGAAAGGGTCGATCAGCTTCGAGTCCGAGGCCAGGTTGAGCAGCACGAAGCCGAATTCGCCGGCCTGGGCCAGCGCCAGGCCGGTACGCATCGAGACCCCGTCCGAGGAGCCGAACAGCTTGGCCAGCCCGGCGATCAGCGCGAACTTGAGCAGCACCGGCAGCACCAGCAGTGCCAGCACCAGCCACCAGTTGGCCAGCACCATCCGCAGGTCGAGCAGCATGCCGATGGTGATGAAGAACAGTCCCAGAAGGACGTCGCGGAAGGGCTTGATGTCTTCTTCCACCTGGTGCTTGTACTGGGTCTCGGAGATCAGCATGCCGGCCACAAAGGCGCCCAGCGCCAGCGACAGGCCGGCCTGCTCGGTGATCCAGGCCCCGCCCAGGGTCACCAGCAGCAGGTTGAGCATGAACAGTTCCTGCGAGCGGCGCTTGGCCACCACCGTGAACCAGCGCCGCATCAGCTTCTGGCCGAAGAACAGCAGCAGGGCCAGCACCGCGGCCGCCTTCAGGGCCGCCAGGCCGAGGGTGGCCGGCAGGTCTTCCGGGTTGCGCGCCAGCGAGGGAATCAGGATCAGCAGCGGCACCACGGCCAAATCCTGGAACAGCAGGATGCCGATGATGCGGCGCCCGTGCTCGCTCTCGAGCTCGAGGCGCTCGGTGATCATCTTGACCACGATTGCGGTCGAGGACATGGCCAGCGCCCCGCCCAGGGCAAAAGCGGCCTGCCAGCTGATGTTCAGCTGCGGCGTGAGCATGGAGATCAGCTGCCCGAACAGCATGGTGGCGACGATCGTCAATACGACTTGCGCCATGCCCAGCCCGAAAACGATGCGCCGCATCGCCTTGAGCTGGGCCAGGGAGAATTCCAGTCCAATGGAGAACATCAGGAACACGACGCCGAATTCGGCCAGCGCGTGGGTGGCGGGGCTGTCGTCGGCCAAAGCCAGGGCGTGGGGGCCGATCAGTACGCCGACGGCGAGGTAGCCGAGCATCGGCGGCAGGTGCAGCATGCGGAAGGCGACCACGCCGAGCACGGCGCAGCCCAGCAGGAGCAGGGTCAGTTCAAGTCCGGAATGCATCGGCCCTGTTCCAGTCCTGATGACGGTCGGTGTTGTTGTTTGTTATGACTGGCAAGTTTTTTGCTTTCCCAATTCGTTTATACTTCCGGTATGAGTGTAACCGATGAAAAAACAATGCTGAAAAGTTTTGACGAGAGCCAGGCGCGCCGGCTTCTGGAACTGGGCCGCGAGACCCTGGCCATCGAGGCCGACGCGATCCGCGCCCTGCATGCGCGCCTGGGCGACGACGACAGTTTCGTGCGCGCCGCCGACCTGCTGTACGCCTGCAAGGGCAGGGTAGTGGTGTCCGGCATGGGCAAATCGGGGCACATTGCCCGCAAGATCGCCGCCACCCTGGCCTCGACCGGCACCCCGGCCATGTTCGTCCACCCGGGCGAGGCCGCCCACGGCGACCTGGGCATGGTGACGCCGAACGACGTCTTCATCGCCATCTCGAACTCGGGCGAGTCGAGCGAACTGCTCGACATCCTGCCGGCCGTCAAGCGCATGGGCACCCACGTGATCGCCCTGACCGGCAGGCCGGCCTCGCGCCTGGCGCAGCTGGCCGAGGTCCACCTGAACATCGCGGTGGACAAGGAAGCCTGCCCCCTGAACCTGGCCCCGACCACCAGCACCACCGTCACCCTGGCCATGGGCGACGCGCTGGCCGTGGCCCTGCTCGACGCGCGCGGTTTTCGCGAGGAAGACTTCGCGCTGTCGCACCCGGGCGGCGCCCTGGGCCGCCGCCTGCTGACCCACGTGCGCGACGTGATGCGCAGCGGCGCGGCGATTCCCGCCGTGGCGCCCGAGGTGCCGCTGGCCAAGGCCCTGCTCGAGATCACCCAGAAGGGCATGGGCATGACCGCCGTGGTCGACGCCGACAACCGCCCGATCGGCGTGTTCACCGACGGCGACCTGCGCCGCCTGATCGAGCGCATGCACGACTTCTCGAACCTCACCATCCGCGACGTCATGCACGCCAACCCGCGCCGCGTGCACCCGGAGCAGCTGGCCGTGGACGCCGTCGCCGTGATGGAGGAATTCCGCATCAACCAGATGCTCGTGGTGGATGCGGACGACCGCCTGGTCGGCGCCCTGCACATCCACGACCTGACCCGCGCCAAGGTGATCTGATGCTGCCGCTCGCACACATGGAACGCGCCGCGCGCGTCAAGGTGATGATCTTCGACGTCGACGGCGTGCTCACCGACGGCAGCCTCACCTACGGCCCGGACGGCGAAGTCACCAAGACCTTCAACGTGCTCGACGGCCTGGGCATCCAGCTGCTGAACAAGACCGGCGTCCAGACCGCCATCATCAGCGCGCGCAATTCGCCGATCGTGGTCAAGCGCGCCGCCGACCTGGGCATCACCCACGTCTGGCAGGGCTTCCACGACAAGCGCATCGGCTTCGCTGAGCTGCTCGCGAAAACCGGCGTGACGCCGGAGGAGTGCGGCTACATCGGCGACGACGTGATCGACCTGCCGCTGTTCACGCGCGTCGGCTTCGCGGTCACCGTGCCCTCGGGCCACCCGGAAGTCCAGCACCGCGCCCACTACGTGACGCGCAACGCGGGCGGCCGCGGCGCCGTGCGCGAGGTGTGCGACCTGGTGATGCGCGCCCAGGGCACCTACGAACAGGCGCTCGCGCCTTACTTCGCCTGAGCATGCGATGGTCGGCTATCTAAACAACAAGCGCACCGCGCACCGCTGGAAGCTCCTGACGATCATGATGATCGCAGTCTTCTGCGCCTTCGGCAGCTTCTGGCTGCTGCAGGCCTTCGACGGCGACGACGCCGGCGCGCGCCTTGGCGGGCCGCCGACGGAGCCCGACTACATCGTCGAGAACTTCTCCTTCGTGCGCATGACCGAGGGTGGCCAGCCGAGTTACCTGGTGTCGGGCAAGCGCCTGACCCATATCCCCGAGGGCGACGTCTCGACCGTGGTGCAGCCGGTGCTGCGCGGCGTCGAGCCGGGCCGTCCGCCGATGACGGTCACCGCCGACCGCGCCCGCATCTACCACCAGGAACACCGCGTCGACATGCTCGGCAACGTCGACCTGCAGCGTGCACGCACCGCCAAGTCGGAAGCGCTGCGCGTGCGCACTCAGGCGCTCACCGCCTTGCCTGACGAGGAAATCCTCAAGACCGATCAGCCGATCGAGATGCAGCTGGGCGCTTCCAGCGTACGCGGCACCGGCATGGTGGCCAACAATGCGACCCAGAAGCTGCACATCGCCAGCCGCGGCCAGATCGTCTATCCGCCACGCGCGCGCCAGTAGGCCGTCCATGACAAGGCCGCCTCAACCCAGGACCACAACATGATGAAGAAACACCTCGCCGCACTTTGCCTTTCCCTGCTGTCGCTCACGGCCTTCGCCGAGCGCGCCGACTCGCTCAAGCAGGCCGTCATCAATTTCGACTCGCTCGACGTCGACGAGGTCACCCAGACCCGCATCCTGACCGGCAACGTGGTCGTCACCCGCGGCACCCTGGTGCTCAAGTCCGACCGCGCCCTGGTCAAGGAAACGCCGGAAGGCTACATGAGCGTGACCCTGACCTCGAACCCGGGCAAGGTCGCCACCTTCCGCCAGAAGCGCGACGGCGGCCCCGACCTGTGGGTCGAAGGCCAGGCCCAGCGCATCGAATACGACGAGCGCAACGAAATGGTCAAGCTGTTCTCGGACGCCGTGGTCAAGGAACTCGAGAGCAAGCGCGTGACCAACGAGATCAATGCGCCCTTCATCTCCTACGACAACCGCAAGGAAGTCGCCAGCGTGCGCAACGACGCCAGCGGCCAGAGCAAGGTCGGCGGCGGACGCGGCACCCTGATCCTGGCGCCCAAGCGCGCCGCGCCGGCGGCGGGCAAGCAATGATGGAAGCGCGCGACAGCGGCAGCACCCTGATCGTCAAGGGCCTGCAGAAAAGCTACGGCAAGCGCCTGGTGGTGCGCGACGTCTCGCTGCAGGTCGAGTGCGGCGAGGTGGTCGGCCTGCTGGGCCCGAACGGCGCCGGCAAGACCACCTCCTTCTACATGATCGTCGGCCTGGTGCCTTCCGACGCCGGCTCGATCGACATCAACGGCACCGACATCTCGAGCCTGCCGATCCACCGGCGCGCGGTGCTGGGACTGTCCTACCTGCCGCAGGAAGCCTCGGTGTTCCGCAAGCTGACCGTGGAGGAGAACATCCGCGCGGTGCTCGAGCTGCAGCGGGTCGATGGCCGGGCCCTCACCAAGGAGCAGATCAACGAGCGCCTCGACACCCTGCTGGCCGACCTGCAGATCGAGAAGCTGCGCGAAAACCCCGCCATGTCGCTGTCGGGCGGCGAGCGCCGCCGCGTGGAGATCGCGCGCGCGCTGGCCACCAACCCGCGCTTCGTGCTGCTGGACGAGCCCTTCGCGGGCGTCGACCCGATCGCCGTGATCGAGATCCAGCGCATCGTGCGCTTCCTGAAAGAGCGCAAGATCGGTGTCCTGATCACCGACCACAATGTCCGCGAAACGCTCGGTATCTGCGATCGCGCCTACATCATCAACCAGGGGGCCGTGCTGGCCTCGGGCCGGCCGGACGACATCATCGCGAACGAGTCCGTGCGCCGTGTCTACCTGGGCGAACACTTCCGCATGTAGAAGACATGAAACAATCCCTGCAACTCCGCACATCGCAGCATCTTGCACTGACTCCCCAGCTGCAGCAGTCGATCCGCCTGTTGCAGCTGTCCACGCTCGAACTGCACCAGGAGATCGAGCAGATCCTGTCCGACAACCCCTTGCTGGAAAGGCTGGACGATCCGCTCGACCGCTCGGTGCGCCTGCTGGCCGACGGTGCGATCAACAATGCGCCCGCCAACGGCGAGGCGCCGGCGCCCGCCGCCCCGGCGCAGGAAGGCGAGGCCGCGCCGGCCGCGTCCGGCGAAGCCGGCGAGGGTTTCGAGGGCGGCGACGCCGAACGCGACGCGTCGGACGCCGACTGGGGTTCCGGCGGCGGTTCCGGCGGCGGCGAGGACGAGGACGGCCGCCCGCAGCTGGAGGCGAGCGCCATCAGCCTGCGCGAGCACCTGATGGAGCAGATTCGCGTCACCGGCTGTTCCGCGCGCGACCGTGCGCTGGCCGAGCTGGTGATCGACGCGCTCGACGACAACGGCTACCTGGAAGAGCCGTTGGACGAGATCCACGCGCGCCTGCCGGAAGAGCTCGAGATCGAGATGGACGAGCTGCGCTGCGCCCTGGCGCTGGTGCAGAGCCTGGACCCGGTGGGCGTGGGCGCGCGCAGCGCGGGCGAATGCCTGGCGCTGCAGATCCGCCGCATGCCGGGCGTGCCGCTGGTGACGCGGCGCCTGGCGCTGAAAATCGTCGAAGGTTACCTGAGCTGGTTCGCCCAGCGCGAGTACAGCAAGCTCAAAAAGGCGCTGGACTGCGACGACGAAGACCTGCGCGAGGTGCAGGCCGTGGTGCGCCAGTGCAATCCGCACCCGGGCGCGGCCTTCGCGTCGAACGTGTCGGACTATGTGGTGCCGGACGTCATCGTGCGCCGCGCCAAGAACGGCTGGGCCGTGATGCTGAACCCGGACGTGATGCCGCGCCTGCGCGTGAACAGCCTCTACGCCTCGCTCATGAAGCAGGGCAAGTGCGAAGGGCAAATGAATTCGCAGTTGCAGGAAGCCAAGTGGCTGATCAAGAACATGCGCCAGCGCTTCGACACCATCCTGCGCGTGGCCGAGGCCATTGTCGAGCGCCAGAAGAACTTTTTCTCCCACGGCGCGGTTGCCATGCGGCCCCTTGTTTTACGTGAGATAGCTGATACACTAGGCCTACACGAAAGCACAATTTCTCGTGTTACAACGCAGAAGTACATGCTGACCCCGCACGGCATGTTCGAGTTGAAATACTTCTTCGGAAGCCATGTCGCCACCGAAGCGGGGGGAGAAGCCTCCTCGACGGCGATCCGCGCTCTCATTGCGCAATTGACAGGAGCAGAAGACCCTAAGAATCCATTATCCGACAGCAAGATCGCGGAGATGCTCGGGGAACAAGGCATGGTCATTGCGCGCAGGACGGTCGCCAAATACCGTGAAGCGCTCAAGATCCCTCCCGTCAGCCTCCGCAAAGCTTTGTAACAGCGTTGCCCACTCCCGCCTTGTGCCTGGGCGGCGCGCCTTTTCAAAGGAGTGTGTATGAACCTCACAATCAGTGGCCACCATCTCGAAGTGACTCCCGCTATCCGTGAATATGTTCAGAATAAGCTCGAGCGCATCATCCGGCATTTCGATCAAGTGATCGACACCCACGTCTTCCTCGCCGTCGACAACCTCACTGAAAAAGAAAAAAGGCAAAAAGCTGAAATCAATGTCCAGGTGTCCGGCAAAACCCTGCACGTGGCCAGTGTCGCGCAAGACCTGTATGCCGCAATCGACACGCTGATGGACAAGCTGGATCGACAGGTTCTGAAACACAAGCAGATGTTGAAAGACCATAACCACCAGGCGATCAAGCGCCTGCCCGACCAGGGCGAAGAAGCCGCTGCAGCCTGACAGGCAGCAGGGCACACCAGCTAAGGGCGTCTGAGGGGACGCCCTTTTTGCGTCTGGACCTTCCATGAATATCCGTCGGGTTGGCGGTTCCGCCGCGAACGCGCCCAACTCGCGGATGAGCAGCCGTAGGGTTGGCGGCTTCGCCGCCAACGCGTTCAAACATGGTCCCCGGACCGTGCGCGGCAACGAAGCCGTAACGATCGCCGCGTCGGCGGCAGAGCCGCCGCCCCTGCGCAATTTGTGTAGTGGGCCTGCGTGTTCTGTAAAATACATGTCTTTTATTTCACAGCACACGCCATGACCGACCACGTCCTGACCCGCGTCGCCAACCGTACCGGCATCATTACCCTTGATCGCCCGAAGGCCCTGAACTCCCTGTCGCTCGAGATGGTGCGCGCCCTGACCGCCATCCTGCTCGAATGGCAGGACCATGAGGGCGTCGACGCCGTGGTGATCACCAGCACCAGCGAGAAGGCCTTGTGCGCGGGCGGCGACATCCGCTTCTTCCACGACGTGGGCCACGCGACCCCGATGGGCGGCAGTGCGCTGCTGGAAGACTTCTTTACCGAGGAATACGCCCTCAACCACCTGATCCACTTCTATCCGAAGCCCTACATCGCCGTCATGGACGGCGTGGTGATGGGCGGCGGCATGGGCATCGCCCAGGGCGGCCCGGATTGCGGCCTGCGCATCGTGACCGACCGCACCAAGATGGCCATGCCCGAAGTGAACATCGGCCTGTTCCCGGACGTCGGCGGCAGCCACTTCCTGTCGCATGCGCCCGGCCAGCTGGGCAACTACCTGGGCCTGACCGGCCTGACGGTGGGCGCGGCCGATGCGCTCTACGTGGGCCTGGCGGACGTGTTCGTGCCGGGCGCCGAACTGGCCGGCCTGAACGCGCTCATCGAGAACACGCCGGGCAAGGAACTGCCGGCGGCGATCCGCGCCTTCGCGGCGCCGTTCGCGGATCAAGCTGGCGCCAGCGAGCTGCAGGCGCAGCGCGCGGCGATCGACGCGCATTTCGGCGCGGCCTCGGTGGCGGCGATCATGGCATCCCTGGCGCGCGACGAGAGCCCGTTCGCGCAAAAGGCGCTCAAGGCGATGCGCCTGCGTTCGCCCCTGATGATGTGCGTGACGCGCGAATTGCTGGTGCGCGGCGCATCGATGGACGTGGCGGACTGCCTGCGCATGGAGCGCAACCTGGTGCGCCGCAATTTCGAGCACGGCGAAGTGCTGGAAGGCGTGCGGGCGCTGGTGATCGACAAGGACAATGCGCCCAAGTGGAACCCCGCGACCCTGGAAGAAGTGACGCCGCAGATGGTGGAGCGCTTCTTCGAGCCGGCCTGGCCGGCCTGGGCGCATCCGCTGCGGCACCTGGCCTGACATGATGGCGGCTTGACCGCCAGACCCGGCGCCAGCACAATCAAGCGCGCGCCCTAGACCGAGGAGTACCGATGAAGGCATTGACCAGTCTGTTGTTCCTCCTGCTCCTGCCGACCTGCGCCGTCCAGGCCGCGCCCCAGGCCAAGCCGGACCCCGCCATGTTCCTGCCCGGCGTCGTGTCCGACGACGGCGCCTTCGGCCTGACCTTGTCCCCGGACGGGCAGCACGCGCTGTGGGTGAAGTCCGGCGGTACCCGGGCGCGGCTCGTGATCATGGAGGCGCGCAAGGTGAACGGCGCCTGGCAGGCGCCGTCGGTGGCGCCGTTCTCGGGCGTGGAGGGGGCCAACGACATCGACCCGATGTTCAGCCCGGACGGCCGCAGCCTGATCTTCCAGTCGAACCGCCCGGTGCCGGACCGGCCGGCGCGCAAGGGCTTCGATATCTACGCCGTGGAGCGCACGGCCCAGGGCTGGGGCGCGGTGCGCCACCTGGGGCACGAGATCAACACCGACGCCTCCGAGTCGTCGGCCGCGATGGCCGCCAACGGCAGCATCTACTTCATGAAGGAAGCGCCGGGCATGCAGTCCGACCTGTGGGTGTCGGAGCTGGTGGGCGGCCGCTACGGCGCGCCGCGCAACCTCGGCCTGCCGGTCAACACCAAGGCGCGCGAGTCGAATCCCTATGTCGCTCCGGACGAAAGCTACCTGATCTATTTCTCGGCGGCCGACCTGGAAACGCGCCCCGACCTGTTCATCGCCTTCCGCGAAAAGGGACGCTGGAGCACGCCGAAACGCCTGCGGGCGCCGATCAATTCGAACGATCCGGACGATGCGGAATTCACGCCTTTCGTGCATGGTTCCACCTTGTACCTGGGGCGGCAGCGGCGGACGGGGGAGCGCTTTATCGAGAATATCTACGCGTATCCGTTTGATGCGCGGGAGTATCGCTAGGCCTGGCTTTGCCGGAAGTCGTAGGCGCCAGTGGCGCGTACGACGTGCTAGAGGAGCGGGTGGTCTGGTAGTTCGTGGCTGCTCTTGCGAGCAAAGCACCTGGCATCACGCCGTCAAATTCTTCGGCTGCTCCCGATGCCGCACGATGACCCGTTCGGTCGTCCCGAAATACGCCCCCAGGCGCTCCGCCATGTACACCGAGCGGTGCTGCCCACCCGTACAGCCCACTGCCACCGTAAGGTAGCTGCGGTTATCGGTCTTGAACGAAGGCAGCCATTTCTCCACGAAGGCGCGGATGTCCTCCAGCATTTCGGCCGCGCTCGGCTGGGCGTCGAGGAAGGCGATCACCGGCGCGTCGCGGCCCGTGAGCGGACGCAGGGCCAGGTCGTAATAGGGATTCGGGATCGCCCGCACGTCGAACACGAAGTCCGCATCGAGCGGCACGCCGACCTTGAAGGCGAAGGATTCGAAGAACAGGGTCAGGGGCGCATGCGCGAGCTCGGCCAGTTCCTTGATCCAGGCGCGCAGCTTGTTGGCCGACAGTTCCGAGGTGTCGATCACGTGGCCCAGGTTCTCGATCGCCGAAAGGCGCTCGCGTTCCTCGGCGATGCATTCGATCAGGGTGCGGCGCGAGGCCGGGTTCTCGCCGGGGCGCAGCTCGTGCGACAGCGGGTGGCTGCGCCGGGTTTCCGAGAAACGCGCCACCAGCGAATGGGTGCTCGAGGTCAGGAACATCACCTTGACCGAGTGGCCTTCCTCGCGCAGGCGGCGCACGCTGACGGGCAGCTCCACCAGCGACTCGGCGCTGCGGGCGTCGACCGCGACCGCGATCTTGCCGGTGCCGGATTCATTGACCGTCGACACGAGGGCCGGCAGCAGCGCGGGCGGCAGGTTATCGACGCAGTAGTAACCCGCGTCTTCGAGGACATTGAGGGCAACCGATTTGCCCGAGCCGGAAATGCCGGTGATGAGGACGATGTGCATGCGGCGATGATACCAAAAACCGCGGCGGCTTTACGCCTGGACGGAACGCTTAGTCCGAGCTCATGGCCTGGCGCTGGCGTTCCATGAATTCCTGCAGCGTGTCGATGCCGCGCAGCTGCAGGATGGTGTTGCGCACGGCGGCCTCGAGCAGCACCGCGATGTTGCGGCCGGCCGCCACGGGAATCACGACCTTGCGGATCGGCAGGCCCAGCACGTCCTCGGTGGGGAAGTGGAAGGGCAGGCGCTCCACCTCTTCGTCGAGCGCGCCGCGCTTGACCAGGTGGACGATCAGCTTGAGGCGCATCTTGCGCCGCACCGCGGTCTCGCCGAAGATCGCCTTGATGTCCAGCAGGCCCAGGCCGCGCACTTCCAGCAGGTTCTGCAGCAGCGGCGGGCAGCGGCCCTCGATCATGTTGGGCGCGATGCGCGAGAATTCCACCGCGTCGTCGGCCACCAGGCCGTGCGAACGCGAGATCAGTTCCAGGCCCAGCTCGCTCTTGCCCAGGCCAGAATCGCCGGTGATCAGGACGCCCACGCCGAGCACGTCCATGAACACGCCGTGCATGATCACGCGCTGGGCCAGCTTCTTGGACAGGTAGACGCGCAGGAAGTCGATCACCTGGGCCGCCGGCAGCGGTGTCGAGAACAGGGGGATGTTCTGCTCGTCGCAGATGGCGAGGATGTCGGGCGGGGTTTCCAGGCCCTGCGCGATGATCAGGGCCGGCGGGCCGCCGCCGATCAGTTCGCCGATCACGTGGCTGCGCGAACTCGATTTGAGGCGGTGGTAGTAATTCAGTTCCTGGTGCCCGAAGACCTGGATGCGGCCCGGGTGAATCAGGTTCAAGTGGCCGACCTGGTCGGCCGCCGACGCCGCGTCGCCCGCGATCTGGCGCTCGCCGCCGGGGAAGCCCGCGAACCAGCCAAGCTGGAGGCTGTCGCGATTGTCGTCGTACAGCCTTTGGATGGTCAGCGGTGATTGCAGCATGGGCATTGTCGAAGGCACGGCGGGATTGCCATGCAGAACAGTGTAACTTAGCCCAGGGCTTGCAGGCTAGGTTGCCAGTTGATGATGCGCTCGTGGACCGATTTGGGATCCATGTCGGTGGCCAGGGCGTTGCGCACCGCTTCGTCGGAGAACAGCTCGGCGATCTCGGACAGGATTTCCAGGTGCTGCTGGGTGACGTGGTCCGGGATCAGGAGGAAGAACAGCAGGCTGACCGGCTGGCCGTCGGGCGACTCGAAAGGAATCGGCTCCTTCAGGCGCACGAAGGCGGCGAGCGGGGCCTTGAGGCTCTTGCTGCCCTTGATGCGGCCGTGCGGAACGGCGACGCCGTGGCCCAGGCCGGTCGAACCGAGACGCTCGCGGGCGAACAGGTTGTCCGACACGGTCGAACGCGCGATGCCGCAGTTGTTCTCGAAGATCAGGCCGGCCTGCTCGAAAGCACGCTTCTTGCTCGACACTTCGAGGTCGAGCTGCACGTTCTCGAGCGAAAGGATTTTGCTAAGATTGGTCATGACATATGGTGCGGTGCACAAGTGGAGTGCTTGCGAGCACGAATTATAGGCCTGTTTCACAGCCGTGACATGCGATTTCGCGTCCGCTCGAAGGCCTTGCCGAAAGCCGCATTCCTACTCGACGAAAGTGGGGGCCGCCTGCCGAATTCTCCAGTGATTTAGGACGCAATTTCCTTAATGAAATTAGACTGCCGGGCCAGCGAACGTACGCCCGTCCTGTGTTCCGCCAATTTTTGAACATGTGCTGCTCAAAAAACGGGCAATGAGAAAAAGATCACGTTTTTCGGTCCGGACTGTGTGATGCCGGCCACGGCTGTGGCCTAAATCGTACATCCGTCCGGACCGATGCGCCTTACTGACGAGCGGTGCGCAGGTTTGGCGGTTTGCCGGTGCTGAAATTCGCGCGCCAGGGATTGATGTCGAGGCCGCCGCGGCGGGTGTAGCGGGCGTACACGGCCAGCTTGGTCGGCTTGCACTGGCGCAGGACGTCCATGAAGATGCGTTCGACACATTGCTCGTGGAACTCGTTGTGCTCGCGGAAGCCGATCAGGTATTTCAGCAGGCCTTCCTGCTCGATCTGCGGACCGGCGTAATGGATCTGCACGGTGCCCCAGTCCGGCTGGCCGGTGACCAGGCAGTTCGACTTGAGCAGGTGCGACACCAGGGTCTCCTCGACCGGGGCTTCGGCGTGATTGGCGGTGAGCAGGTGGGGCGCCGGCACGTAGGCGTCGATCTCGATGTCGAGGCGGTCGAGCAGGGTGCCCTCGAACTCGCCCATCCTGAGGCTGCCGAAGGCGTCCGGCGTGGTGAGCGCCACGTGGACCGGCGCGCCGAAGGCGTTCGACAGGTCTTCGCGCAGCAGCGCCAGCAAGGCGTCGGTATTCGCCAGGCGGGTCTGGTTGAAGGAATTCAGGTAGAGCTTGAAGGACTTCGACTCGACGATATTGGGCGAATCGGCCGGCGCGCTGAAGGTGGCGATCGCCACCTGCGGCTTGCCGCGCATGTTCAGCCACGACAGCTCGTAGGCGTTCCAGATATCGACCCCGAAGAAGGGAAGCGTACCCGACAGCCCGAGCTCCTCGCGCTTTTGCTGGCGCGGAATCGGGAACAGCAGTTCGGGCGCGTACTGGCTCTGGTAGGCGGCGGTTTTGCCAAGTGGCGATTGATCAGGAGTATTCATAGGTAGGGTGGACGGGTTCCCCGTCCACGCGTTCAACAATCGGTAGCGGACGCGCGGATCACGCCGTCCGCTGTTGGTCGCTTACGACCCCAGGAACAACTTATACACCGGATTGGCGCTCTCGTCCCAATACCGGTAGCCCAGCGTCGCCAGGAAGCGCGTGAACTCGTCCATCTCCGCCTTCGGCACCTGCAGCCCGACCAGGATGCGCCCCACGTCGCCGCCCTGGTTCCGGTAGTGGAACAGCGAGATGTTCCAGTTCGGCGCCATGCTTTCCAGGAAGCGCATCAGCGCGCCGGGCCGCTCGGGGAATTCGAAACGATACAGCAGTTCATCCTGCGCCAGCGCGCTCTTTCCCCCTACCAGGTGGCGGATGTGCAGCTTGGCCAGTTCGTCGTAGGTCAGGTCGAGGGTGCGGAAGCCGTGTTCCTCGAAGGTGCGCGCCAGCAGGTGCGATTCGCTGCGGCTGGCGATCTGCGCGCCCACGAACACATGGGCTTCGCTTTCGTCGCTGATGCGGTAGTTGAACTCGGTGACGTTGCGCGGGCCGACCAGCGCGCAGAAGCGCCGGAAGCTGCCGCGCTGCTCGGGAATCGTCACCGCGAACACGGCTTCGCGCGATTCACCCAGTTCCGCGCGTTCGGCAACGAAGCGCAGGCGGTCGAAGTTCATGTTGGCGCCGCAGGCCACCGCCACCAGGGTTTCGTTCTTCACCGGCTCGCGGTGCATCTGCGAGCGTTCGACATAGGCCTTGGCGCCGGCCACGGCCAGCGCGCCGGCCGGCTCGAGGATGCTGCGGGTGTCCTGGAACACGTCCTGGATCGCGGCGCAGATGGCGTCGGTATCGACCAGGATGATCTCGTCCACCACCTGCTGCGCCACGCGGAAGGTTTCCTCGCCCACCAGGCGCACGGCGGTGCCGTCCGAGAACAGGCCGACGTCGGGCAGGGTGATGCGTTCGCCGGCCTTGAGGCTGCGCGCCATCGCGTCCGAGTCCAGGGTCTGCACGCCGATCACCTTGATGTCCGGGCGCACCGCCTTGATGTAGGCGCCCACGCCCGCGACCAGGCCGCCGCCGCCGATGGCCACGAACACCGCGTGGATCGGGCCGGAATGCTGGCGCAGGATCTCCATGCCGATCGTGCCCTGGCCGGCAATCACGTCCGGATCGTCGAAGGGGTGGACGAAAGTCAGGCGCTGTTCCTTTTCGAGCAGCAGGGCGTGGTTGTAGGCGTCGGTGTAGGAATCGCCATGCAGCACCACCTCGACGCTGGCGCCGCCGCGCGCCTTGACGGCGTCGATCTTCACCTGCGGCGTGGTGGTCGGCATCACGATCAGCGCACGGCAGCCCAGGCGGCAGGCCGACAGGGCCACGCCTTGCGCGTGGTTGCCGGCCGACGCGCAGATCACGCCGCGCTTGAGCTGCTCGGGCGAGAGGTTAGCCATCTTGTTGTAGGCGCCGCGCAGCTTGAAGCTGAACACACTCTGCATGTCCTCGCGCTTGAAGTAAATGCGGTTGCCCATGCGCTGGGACAGCGTGGGCGCCAGTTCCAGCGGCGTTTCCTCGGCCACGTCGTAGACGCGGGCGGTCAGGATTTTCTTCAGGTAGTCGGTAGTCATGGTCGGATAGCGGTAATGGTGGCCATTGCTGGCGGTCCGGGACGACGCGAACTGGTTTGCCGGGAGGATGACCGTGGCGCGCAGTGCAAGGTAATGCAATACGAGGGCTGGATGACAGGCTCGTCGTATCGTGTCGTGACGATAAGTGAGGGTCATTATAATGGACGCTCGACACTACCGCTCCAGCCGACCATCGATGATCGAAAACGCCGTCCTCTGGCTCCTGAACGTGCTTGCCGCGCCGACCGTGGGGCTGACGTCCGTATTCCTCATCAGCTTCGTGTCGGCAACCCTATTGCCGCTGGGCTCGGAACCGGCGGTGTTCGCGGTGGTGAAGGCGAACCCGGCGATGTTCTGGCCGGCGATCCTGGTAGCCACGGTCGGCAACACCCTGGGCGGGGCGGTCGACTACTTCCTCGGCTATCGCGCCAAGGTGGCCTTCGCCCGCGAACGCCAGAGCCGCTGGTTCGGCTGGCTCAAGAAATACGGCGCCAAGACCATGCTGCTGTCCTGGGTGCCGGGCGTGGGCGATCCGCTATGCACCCTGGCCGGCTGGCTGCATTTGCCGTTCTGGCCGAGCGTGATGTACATGGCGATCGGCAAGTTCATGCGCTATGTGACGATGACGGCGGTGCTGCTGTATATCCCGAACGGGTTCTGGAAGACGGTGGGGGATTTCTTCGAGCGGCTGATTGGCTGATCGGCTAACGCGCACCGTTAGCCGTGAGTCGTCATTCCCGCGTAGGCGGGAACCCAAGTTTGCTCGCGCAGCCACGCAGACAACTTGGACCCCCGCCTTCACGGGGACGACGAGCGAACGGTATGGGATATGCCATTTCGCTCACCCCTCCATACCTTCGATGCAAACAGCCGACTCTGTCTAAATAAAATTTGTATAGACAGCGCCGAAGCAGTATTTCATTCCAATCCAGCCTTTGGCATTTTGCCCACGTCCCCAGCGTGGTGCAGCGCAATAAGCTAGAATGAATATCCTTCGGGCCAGTCCGACGTCGATTTGTCATCCCAATGAACGCCCCCGCACACATCCATACCCTGCTTGCCGATAACGCTCCCGCGCGCCTGCGCGAGATCCCCTACAACTACACCTCGTTCTCCGATCGCGAAATCGTGATCCGCCTGCTGGGTGAGTCGTCGTGGCGGCTGCTCGACGAGCTGCGCGGCGCGCGCCAGACCGGCCGTTCGGCGCGCATGCTGTACGAGGTGCTGGGCGACATCTGGGTGGTGCGCCGCAATCCCTACCTGCAGGACGACATGCTGGACAACCCGAAGCGCCGGGCCAAGCTGATCGAGGCGCTGCACCACCGCCTGGGCGAAGTCGACAAGCGCCGCCTGAGCATCGACGCGGAAGAGGGCGGCGACAGCGCAGCGCGCAGCGCCGCCGTCGAACAGCTGCTGGCCGCGGCGCGCAAGGCGGTCGACGACTTCGCGCGCGAATTCCGCGACATGTACGACCTGCGCAAGCGCGCCCAGCGCGTGCTCGGCGCCTACACCGACAAGCGCAACATCCGCTTCGACGGCATGCACCGCACCTCGCACGTCACCGACGCCACCGACTGGCGCGTGGAATACCCCTTCCTGGTCCTGCTGCCGGACAGCGAGGAAGAAATGGCCGGCCTGGTCAAGGGCTGCATCGAGCTGGGCCTGACCATCATCCCGCGCGGCGGCGGCACCGGCTACACCGGCGGCGCGATTCCGCTCACGCCGATGTCGGCCGTGATCAACACCGAAAAACTGATCGGACTGGGCGAGGTCGAGATGACGCGCCTGCCGGGCGTGGACCGCGACTACGCGACCATCCACACCGGCGCCGGCGTGGTCACCCAGCGCGTGTCGCAGGCCGCCGAGAAGGCCGGCTTCGTGTTCGCGGTCGACCCGACCTCGGCCCACGCGTCCTGCATCGGCGGCAACATCGCCATGAACGCGGGCGGCAAGAAGGCCGTCCTGTGGGGCACGGCGCTCGACAACCTGGCGTCCTGGCGCATGGTCGACCCGAACGGCGACTGGCTCGAAGTCACGCGCATGGACCACAACCTGTCCAAGATCCACGATGCGCCGGTCGCCACCTTCAAGCTCGAATGGACCCATCCGAGCACGAAAGGCGCGGCCAAGGGCGAACCCTTCCGCACCGAGACCTTGACCATCGAAGGCCGCCGCTTCCGCAAGGAAGGCCTGGGCAAGGACGTGACGGATAAATTCCTGGCCGGCCTGCCGGGCATCCAGAAGGAGGGCACCGACGGCCTGATCACCTCGAGCCGCTGGATCCTGCACAAGATGCCGAAGTTCACGCGCACCGTGGCGCTGGAATTCTTCGGCCAGGCGCGCGACGCGATCCCGTCGATCGTCGAGATCAAGGATTACCTGGACAGCCTGCCGAAGAACGGCGACCCGGCCTTTTCTACCTTGCGCCTGGCGGGCCTGGAGCACCTGGACGAGCGCTACCTGCGCGCGGTCGGCTACGCCACCAAGTCCAAGCGCGGCACCCTGCCGAAGATGGCGCTGTTCGGCGACATCGTCGGCGACGACGAGAACGCGGTGGCCCTGGCCGCCTCGGAAGTGGTGCGCATCGCGAACACCCGCGTGGGCGAAGGCTTCGTCGCCGTCAGCCCGGAGGCGCGCAAGAAGTTCTGGCTCGACCGCGCCCGCACCGCGGCCATCGCGCGCCACACCAACGCCTTCAAGATCAACGAAGACGTGGTGATTCCGCTGAATCGCATGGGCGAGTACACCGACGGCATCGAACGCATCAACGTCGAGCTGTCGATCAAGAACAAGCTGCAGCTGAGCGAACAACTGCACGCCTACCTGAGCAACGAGCACCTGCCGATCGAGAAGAGCGACGACGCCACTGGCGACACCGTCGACCGCGCCGAGATCCTGGGCGACCGCCCGCAGCAGGCGCAAGCCCTGGTGCAGCTGGTCGGCAAGCGCTGGACCTTCATCCTGGCCAATTTGGACGCTCGCCTGGCGGACGTGCGCGAGCAGCTCGCCTCGCTCGGCCTGGATCATTTGTCCGCGACCCTGGAGCAGCGCCTGGCCATCCAGCCGGACGCCACCCTGTTCGACGTGGTCCAGGACCACAGCGTGCGCGTGTCGTGGAAGGCGGAGCTGCGCGCGCCGCTGCGCCAGATCTTCAACGGCGCGGCCTATAAATGCATCCTCGACGAATGCACCGCGATCCACAAGCGCGTGCTGCGCTCGCGCGTCTTCGTCGCCCTGCACATGCACGCGGGCGACGGCAATGTGCACACCAACCTGCCGGTCAACTCGGACGACTACGCGATGCTGCAGGACGCGCACAAGGCCGTCGAGCGCATCATGAAGCTGGCCCGTTCGCTGGACGGCGTGATCTCGGGCGAGCACGGCATCGGCATCACCAAGCTCGAGTTCCTGACCGACGAAGAGATCGGCGAGTTCCGCGACTACAAGCTGCGCATCGACCCGGAAGGGCGCTTCAACAAGGGCAAGCTGCTCAACCTGGAAGGCGCCCATGCCGACCTGCGCAACGCCTATACGCCGTCCTTCGGCCTGATGGGCCACGAATCGCTCATCATGCAGCAGAGCGACATCGGCGAGATCGCCAACAGCATCAAGGACTGCCTGCGCTGCGGCAAATGCAAGCCGGTGTGCACCACCCACGTGCCGCAATCGAATTTGCTGTACTCGCCGCGCGACAAGATCCTCGCCACCTCGGCCCTGATCGAGGCCTTCCTGTACGAAGAGCAGACCCGCCGCGGCGTCTCGATCCGCCACTGGGAAGAGTTCGAGGACGTCTCCGACCACTGCACCGTGTGTCACAAGTGCGTGACGCCGTGCCCGGTCAACATCGATTTCGGCGACGTCTCGATGAACATGCGTAACCTGCTGCGCAAGATGGACAAGCGCAGCTTCAAGCCGGCCAACCGCGCCGCCATGTTCTTCCTGAACGCGACCGATCCGACCACCATCAACGCCACCCGCAAGGCCATGGTGGACCTGGGCTACAAGGCCCAGCGCATGGGCGCGGGCCTGTTGAAGAGCCTGGCGAAGGAGCAGACCAAGGCGCCGGCGCCGACCACCGGCAAGTCGCCCATCCGCGAGCAGGTGATCCACTTCGTGAACAAGAAGTTGCCGGGCAACCTGCCGAAGAAGACGGCGCGCGGCCTGCTCGACATCGAGGACGACAAGATCATCCCGATCATCCGCAATCCAAAGGCGACGACGGCCGACACCGAAGCCGTGTTCTACTTCCCGGGCTGCGGCTCCGAGCGCCTGTTCTCGCAGGTCGGCCTGGCGACCCAGGCGATGCTGTGGGAAGTGGGCGTGCAGACCGTGCTGCCGCCGGGCTACCTGTGCTGCGGCTATCCCCAGCGCGGCGCCGGCCAGTACGACAAGGCCGACAAGATGATGACGGACAACCGCGTGCTGTTCCACCGCATGGCCAACACGCTGAACTACCTCGACATCAAGACCGTGCTCGTGTCCTGCGGCACCTGCTACGACCAGTTGGCGACCTACGAGTTCGAGAAGATCTTCCCGGGCTGCCGCATCATGGACATCCATGAATACCTGCTGGAGAAAGGCGTCAAGCTGGAAGGCGTGAACGGCACCCGCTACATGTACCACGACCCTTGCCACACGCCGATGAAGATGCAGGATTCGCTCAAGACCGTGAACGCCCTGGTCTCGACCGCCGACAAGGTGCAGATCGAGAAGAACGACCGCTGCTGCGGCGAGTCGGGCACCTTCGCGGTCAGCCGTCCGGACATCGCCACCCAGGTGCGCTTCCGCAAGGAAGCCGAGATGGAGAAGGGCGCCGACAAGCTGCGCGCCGACGGCTTCAAGGGCGACGTCAAGATCCTCACCTCCTGCCCGTCCTGCCTGCAGGGCCTGTCGCGCTATAACGACGATTCCGGCACCACGGCCGACTACATCGTGGTGGAGATCGCCAGGCACCTGCTGGGCGAGAACTGGCTGCCCGAGTACGTGGCGCGCGCCAACAACGGTGGCATCGAGCGGGTGCTGGTATGACGAGGTGCGAACTGTGCGAGCTGGCTATGCCGGTGGTCTGGCGCGGTCCGAAGTTCAGCGTCATCGTGGTCGACGACGCCAGCTATCCGGGTTTTTGCCGCGTGATCTGGAACGAGCACGTGCGCGAGATGAGCGACCTGGCGAAGGAAGACCGCCTGCTGCTGAACGAGGCCGTGTTCCAGCTGGAAGAGGCGGTGCGCGAAGTCATGCAGCCGCTGAAGGTGAATGTGGCCAGCCTAGGCAATGTGGTGCCGCACCTGCACTGGCATGTGATCCCGCGCTATGCGGACGACGCGCATTTCCCGGCGCCGGTATGGGCCCAGGCGGTGCGCGAGACGCCTGCCGACGTGTTGGCCGCGCGCCGTGCGCTGCTGCCGCAGCTGGAAGCTGCTATCCTGCGCCGTTTCAAGTAATCGAGGATCGCCATGCCCAATCCGACCGAATTGACCGTCCACCAGAAATCGCGCCTGCTCGACATCGCCTTCGACGACGGCGCCGCGTTTTCGATCCCTTTCGAGCTGTTGCGCGTGTATTCGCCCTCGGCCGAGGTGAAAGGACACGGGCCGGGGCAGGAAGTGCTGCAAGTGGGCAAGCGCGAGGTCGGCATCACGGGCGTGGAGCCGGTGGGGAACTATGCGATCAAGCCCCTGTTCTCGGACGGGCACGAGACCGGGATCTTCAGCTGGGACTATTTGTACAAGCTGGGGAGCGAGCAGCAGGTCTTGTGGCAGCAATACCTGGCGCGCCTGGTGGTGGCCGGCTTCGACGAGGAAAGCGGACGTGCGCCGGGCGCCGAGCTGCCGGGCGCGCCGGTCATGTCGGGCTGCGGGCACAGGCACTGACCGGTAGGGTTGGCGGCTTCGCCGCCAACCCTACGTTCAAGATGGCGGCATCTCGACCTGCCTCAACAGGTTCCGTGCACACTCCCGCACCGCCTCGCGCAATTCCTCTGGCCGCCTGATCTCGAAACCGAAGGGCAAGCTCGCCAGCTGCCTTGCCATCCAGCCGATATCGTCGGCCTGGTTGTGCATCACCACCCCCTCCTGCGTCTGCTCGAACACCGCGATCGTGCGCGAGAACTGCCCCTGGGCGCGTTCCAGGCTGGTCTTGAGCAGCACCTCCACCGCATGCGCGCGCGGCAGGGTGGCGACCGAGCGCTGCAGGTAGGCCAGGGCATCGAAATCCTGCGGCCGCTCGAAACGCCGCTCCAGCGTCTCCACCGCGCGGATGCGGTCGAGGCGGAAGGAACGGATGGCGCGGCGCAGGTGACACCAGCCGACCGCATACCAGCAGCCGCCGTGGTAGGCCAGCCCGTAGGCGTCGAAGGCGCGCTCGGTCGGCGTGCCCGCCGCGTCGCCGTAGTGCAGGCGCACCCGCTGCCCGTTCCGGGCCGCGACCGAGAGCGCAGCCAAGGCCGCATGGCTGGCGGCGGCGGACGCGCCCTTGACGTCGAGCTGCACGGTCTCGTCCACGGCGCGCACGCGCTGGCGCAGGCCGGCGGGCATGGTGCGCTCCAGCTTGGCCTGGGCGCTGGCGACGGCCGGCGCGGTGCGGTCCAGGCCGAAGCTGCGGGCGCCCAGCAAGCCCACCGACAAGGCCACCGCCTCGTCCTCGCTGAACATCATCGGCGGCAGCTTGAAGCCGGCCACGAGGGCGTAGCCGCCGGCGCGCCCGCGCTCGGCCGTCACCGGTATCCCCATCTCTTCCAGGGTGGCGATGTAGCGCCGCAAGGTGCGCGCATCGACCCCGAGGCGGGCCGCCATCTCGGCGCCGCTGATGCGCCCATGGGCCTGCAGCAGTTCCAGCACCGCCAGCACGCGGGTCGTCGGGTTCGCCATGTCGAAAATGTTCGTGGAAATCAGGGCCGATTATGTCCTGATTGGCGCTTACGCTGCAATCCTCATCTTCCACGGAGCAGGAGAAAAACATGGATGCGGCACAACTGGGATTGTTCTTTGCTGTTGTCTTCGGCGTGATCGCGCTGCCGGGACTAGACATGGCCTTCGTGCTGGCCAGCTCGATGCGCGGCGGCAGCAGTGCCGGCTTTGCCGCCGTGGGCGGCATCATCGCCGGCGGCGTCGCCCACACCCTGATGGGTGTGCTGGGCGTGGCCGCCATCCTGGCCGTGTGGCCGCCGCTGTTCAACGCCATGCTGCTGGCGGGCGCCGTCTACATCGGCTGGATCGGCTGGAGCCTGCTGCGCGCCAAGGCCGCGCCTTCGCTGGCGATCGCGCCGCAGGCGCAGCTGCAAATCAAGCAGCGGGGACGGGCGATCTTCCTGCAGGGGATGCTGACCTGCCTGCTCAATCCGAAAGCCTATGTGTTCATGCTGGCGATCTTCCCGCAGTTCCTGCGCCCCGCCCAGGGCGCCTTGTGGGGACAGGCAGCCTTGCTGGGCCTGATCATCGCCTTTACCCAGGCCCTGGTGTATGGCGCGGTGACGGTGGGCGCGCTGGGCGCCCAGCGCCGCATCCATGCGCATCCGCGCGCGGGCCTGCTGGCCACGCGCCTGGTGGGCGCCGTGCTGGTCGCGGCAGGCGTCGCGACCCTGCTCCAAGGCTGGCGCGGCGCCTAGGGTCTGTCTGACCGAACGCGGAGGCGACCGGATAATTGCTGGCGCATGGTGGGGTGGACGGGGTGATTCGGGCCAGTGGCTCGAATCACGAACGTCCACGCGGTGATAAGTAGGTGCTCCGCTTTCGTGCCGGTTGATCTCGCCGCAAACTATCACCGCGTGGACGGCAAAGCCGTCCACCCTACGAATAAACCAAGCGCGGTGCAGACTCAGTCGGATAGACCCTAGGCAAACGGTGTGGAGCCGCCCGCACGGCCGTGCGGACCGTCGTAAACGACAAAGAGCACGTCGATGACGTGCTCTCAGTCTTGGGCATGCCCGCAACGCGGGCCGCGCTCGGTCTTACTGCGGCTGGATGTTCGCAGCCTGCTTGCCTTTCGGGCCAGCCGTGATGTCGAAGCTCACGCGCTGGTTTTCCTGCAGCGACTTGAAGCCGTTAACGTTGATGGCCGAGAAGTGTGCAAAGACGTCTTCGCCGCCGCCGTCAGGCGTAATGAAGCCGAAACCCTTTGCATCGTTGAACCACTTTACAGTGCCAGTCGCCATGTTATTCCCTCAATAAAAAAGTATATGTGTTATTGCGATGCGCCACGCCGGAGGACTGGAACCAGGGGCGTGCTCAACATTGCAATCTGATTATAGAAGCAATTTTTATTTTTTCAGCAAGTTTTTTTCAATCGTGTGCTCCCCTTCCCATTGGCTTTTTGTTCGCACGGCCGTGCAGCGTTCCGTCAGCTCAGAACGAGAACGGCACACGTACCGTCAGCGTCACGTCCGGGGTGTCGCGGGTGACGCCGGCGCCCACTGCGATGTTCAGGCTGCGCTTCTCGTTGAGGCGGTAGGAGTAGCCCAGCAGCAGGGTGCCGAGCTGGGTGCGGACCGAGCCCGGCACCGCCGATCCGTTCTGGCGCATGCGTGCGATCGTGCTGTGGTCGTAGCCCAGGCTGAGCGAGGCCTTGTCGTTCAGCGCCAGGCCCATGCCGAAATTAAAGCCGATCACGCTGCCCGGCTCCAGCTCGCCGAGCGGTTCGCGCTCGCCGTTCTGTACCAGGCGTGAGACACCGCTGCGCTTGAAGTTGTGGACATAGCTCAGGTTGCCGAAGAAGACCGCCGGATCGGACGGGTACAGCCAGGTTAGGGTGCCTTGCAGCGAGTGGAAGCCCGAGCCGGTCGGCAGGGTCAGCGGCAGGCCGGTTCCGGTGACGTTCTCGCCCACGCAGCGGCGGCTGCAGTCGGTCACGACTTCGAAGGGATCGCGGCCGGTGCGGCTCTTGTAGCGCAGCCCGGCGATGTAGTAGCCCTTGTCGGCGCCGCCGTCGTTGAGCTGGTAGCGGCCCGCCACCTCGACGTCGCCGAGTCCCTTGCCGCTGGTATCGAACACGCGCTCGGCGGCGGTGCCGGTGAACAGTTCACGGCTGACCGTCGCATCGGAACGGTAGACGTAGGGCACCTTGACCTCGACTTCCATGCGGTTGCTGAGGCCGGTACGTCCGGTAATCGCCGTGGTGAAGGTGTTGCGCTTGATCTCGCGCACGTCGACCAGGCCGATCAGGAGAGCGGGAATCACGGTATAGCCGACCAGGGCCACACGGTTGCTCGAGGAATAGCCGAACTGCATCGACGGCTCGAGGATGTACTTGCCGCGCGGCGTCAGCACGCCCGGCTGCTCGAACAGGGGCGCGACTTCGGGCGGACGGGTATTGCGGTTGCGGTTGCCCTGTTGCGGGCCGCCCGCTTGCGCCTGGGCCTGGGCCGGTGCGGCAGGGCGGGGCG
>NZ_JAGPWC010000031.1 GCF_018119405.1 Massilia sp. ST3
CCCCACCCCCCCCCCCCCCCCCGCCCCCCCCCCCCCCACCCCCCCGGGGGGGGGGGGCGCCCCCCCCCACCACCATCCGGCACCGCCAATGCTCATCGTTCACCTGTTTGAATTGGGTCCTCCACCCACTGAAGATCCTCACTCTTCATCGCCTGTACCGCCGCCGAGCCACTGCTCAGCCTGTAAGCGTTTGGCTCGCCAAAATGTGTAAATTTTTCTAATCGTCGTGTAGGAATTGAACTACACTGGAGGTGTGTGTTAGCGCTACCTTTCGCGTTCTCCTAGGAGAGTCAAGCAGTTGCACGAAGGGGGCCGACCGCTCTGCGGACAGGGTCATTGACGCTCGGAAAATGCCTCGTGTCTGTACAGAAAATGTGGCGAAAACAGCATGTTAGGATCGGTTCTCACTCGCGAGGGCATCGATCGACATGCCTCGATCGGACGTGCTCGATCCACGTGCTCGATACGATGTGCTGTTCGCGCCGGACGTGACCGACAATTTATTGATTGCCATGCATAGCAAAGACCTCAAGAAACCGGACGGACGCAATCTCACTCTCTACAGCAACCAGCCGATTCCGGACGGGCTCGTCGCGCCCAGTCCCTTCGCCGAACCCCAGCATGCGAATCCGCACCTGCGCTGGCATCCGCTGCGCGGCGAATGGGTGACCTACGCGGCCTTCCGCCAGAACCGCACCTACCAGCCGCCGCCGCAGTACAACCCGCTGGCGCCGACCAGGGATCCGGAGCATCCCACCGAGATGCCGGCCGGCGACTACGAGATCGCGGTATTCGACAACCGCTTCCCGTCGCTGGCCCTGGAGTCGCACGACCCGCCGACCGTGACGGTGCCGACCGCGCCCGCCAACGGTCATTGCGAGGTGGTGGTGTTCACCCAGAACCCGGACCGCGGGCTGGCCCACCTGCCGCTGTCGCGCATCTCGCTGCTGCTGGCCGTGTGGGGCGACCGCACCGTGCGCATCGGCAGCCAGCCGCACATCCATTACGTGCTGCCTTTCGAGAACCGCGGCGCCGAAGTGGGCGTGACCCTGCACCATCCGCACGGCCAGATCTATTCCTATCCTTTCGTACCGGCCGTGCCGGCGCGCATGCTGGCCCAGGAACGCGAGTACTTCCTCCAGCACGGCACCAGCCTGCTGTGCGACATGGCGCGCGACGAAGCCGCCGACGGCAAGCGCGTGCTCTACCAGGACGACTATGCGATCGCCTTCGTCCCGGCCTGCGCCCGCTATCCCTACGAGGTGTGGGTGATGCCGACCGCGCCCTGCAAGGACTTCGCGGCCCTGACGCCGCCCCAGCGCGACGGCCTGGCGCGCGCGCTCAAGACCGTGCTGCTCAAGTTCGAGAACCTGTGGAACCGGCCTTTCCCTTACCTGATGGCCTGGTACCAGGCGCCGACCGACGGCGCCGAGCATCCGGAAACCCAGTTGCACTGCCAGTTCTATCCGCCTTACCGCACCCGCGACCGCCTCAAGTACCTGGCCGGCACCGAGCTGGCGGCGGGCATGTTCGCCATGGACGTGCTGCCCGAAACCACCGCTTACGAGCTGCAGCAGGTGGAGGTCAACCTGGAGGAAGCCGAATGATGGGCGTACAAGCGCGCACCGCCGAGGTCAGCGACAAGCTGGCCGTGCTGCGCGCCGCGCTCCAGCAGGCGGGCGCCGGCGCCATCCGGCTGCGCGGCATGGACTGGTTCGCCTGGGTCACCGGGGGCGGGTCGAGCGCGGTGCTGCACGCCGCCGAGACCGGCGTGGCCGAGGTGCTGGTGACGCAGGACGAAGCCTGCGTGCTCACCGACGAGATCGAGGCCGAGCGCCTGCGCAACGAGGAAGTGCCGCCGGGTTTCACCTTCCACATCGAGCCCTGGGCCGAGCCCGAGCTGCGCGCGCGCTTTGTGGCGAACGCCGCCGGCGGCCGCGCGGTGCTGTCGGACCGGCCGGCGAACGGCGACCAGCCGCTGCCGCTGGGCCTGCGCCAGCACCGCATGGTGCTGGGGCCGGCGGAACAGGACCGCTATCGCACCCTGGGCCGCGAGGCGGCCGAGGCCATGAGCGAAGTGCTGCGGCGCGCCCGTCCGGACTGGACCGAGTACGAGCTGGCCGGCGCCGGCGCCGACGCCCTGTGGCGGCGCGGCATCCACCCGGCCCTGGTGCTGGCTGCCGGCGAACGGCGGCTGCCGCTGTACCGCCATCCGACGCCGTCGCACGAACGCATCGGCAGGCGGGCGATGCTGGTGTTCTGCGCGCGCCGCCACGGCCTGTATGCGAACCTGACCCGCTTCGTCAGCTTCGGCGCCGCGCCCGAGGCCCAGCGCGCGCTGATGGACGTGGAGGCGACCGGCCTGGCGTCGGTGGTGCCGGGCAAGTCGCTGTCGGCGGTGTACCACGCGCTGGCCCAGGCCTACCGCCATGCCGACCGCGACGAGGCCATCCGCGAGCACCACCAGGGCGGCATCACCGGCTACCTGGCGCGCGAGATCGTCGCCACCGCCAGTACCGCCACCCAGCTGGAGCCCGGCATGGCGTTCGCGTTCAACCCCAGCTTCGAGGGCCTGAAAATCGAAGACACTTTCCTGCTCGGCCCCGATGGGCTCGAGAATCTCACGTTCGACCCGGCCTGGCCGGCGCTGGACGTACATGGCCGCAAGCGGCCGCTTTGGCTGGAGGCGCAATAACGATGCTTACGACTGACACCTTTTTTGGCGGCGCGCCCGAGGTGAATGCCTCGGCCCCCGGACGTGTCAACCTGCTGGGCGAGCACACCGACTACAACGACGGCTTCATGCTGCCGGCCGCCACGCCGCAGCGCACGCTGGTGGCGATGAGCCGCAGCGGCGACGACCATTTCCACTTCTATTCGCCGACCTTCGACGCGACCGTCACCTTCGCCCGCGACGGCAGTGCGCCGCAGGGCTACGGCAGCTATATCGAGGGCTGCATCCGCCTGGTGCAGGCGGAGGGTATCGAGGTGCCGCCGCTGCGCATCTATGTCGAGACCAACCTGCCGGTCGGCTCCGGCCTGTCGTCCTCGGCCGCGCTCGAGGTGGCGACCCTTCGCGCGCTGCGTTCGCTGCTGGGCTTCGAGCTCGACGATGTCAGGCTGGCGCAGATCGCCCAGCGCGCCGAGATCGAGTACGCGCACGTGAACTGCGGGATCATGGACCAGATGGCGTCCAGCCTGGCCGACCAGGAGACCATGCTCTTCATCGACGCGCGTTCGCTCGAGCACCGCCTGGTGCCGCTGCCGCCGGACGCCGAGGTGATCGTGATCGACTCGGGCGTGGCGCGCAAGCTGGCCGCCAGCAAGTACAACGAGCGCCGCGCCGAGTGCGAGGAAGCGGCGCGCAAGCTGGGCGTGCCGGCGCTGCGCGACGTCACCGATCCCGGTTCCGTGGAAAGCCTGCCGTCGCCGCTGCGCGAGCGGGCCCGCCACGTGGTGCAGGAAAACCTGCGCGTGCTGGAAGCCGCCGGCGGCGTGAGCGCCGAGCGTTTCGGCGAACTGATGGACGCGTCGCACTTCAGCCTGCGCGACGACTACGAAGTATCGATTCCCGAACTCGACGAGCTGTGCGCGGCCTTGCGCGCGGCGCCGGGCGTGCTCGGGGCGCGCCTGACCGGCGCCGGTTTCGGCGGCGCCTGCGTGGCCCTGTGCCGGGCCGGACAGGCCCAGGAAGCCGCCGCCATCGCGCTGGCGGCCTACAACAAGCATGGACGACAGGGCCGGATCCTGGTTCCGGTTCCGACTGACAGAAAGGACAACAATGAATCAGTTTGAATATCCCCGTCCCCAGCTGGTGCGCGACCAGTGGCTGAACCTGAACGGCAAGTGGCGCTTCTGCTTCGACGACGAAGGCCGCTACAGCATGCCGGAAGGCGTCGCCGAATGGACCCATGAGATCACCGTGCCCTTCGCGGTGGAAACCGAAATGAGCGGCATCCAGGACACCGGCTTCCACCGGGTGGTCTGGTACGAGCGCGATTTCGAGATGATGCCCAACGGCTCCCGCACCATCCTGCACTTCGGCGCGGTCGACTACATCGCGCGGGTGTGGGTCAACGGCCAGCTGGTGGCCGAGCACGAGGGCGGGCACACCCCGTTCTCGGCCGACATCACCGGCGCCATGAAGGCGGACGGCAAGCAGACCGTCACCGTGTGGGTCGAGGACGACCCGGCCGACCTGGCCAAGCCGCGCGGCAAGCAGGACTGGCTGCTCGAACCGCACTCGATCTGGTATCCGCGCACCACCGGCATCTGGCAGACCGTGTGGGTGGAGCAGGTGGCCCAGACCTACATCGCCTCGCTGCGCTGGACCCCGATCTTCGAAACCTACGAGATCGGCTGCGAGGTGTTTGCCGCCGGCGACATCCAGCAGGAACTGTTCGTCGAGGTCAAGATCTGGCATGGCGAGCAATTGCTTGCGGACGATTACTACAAACTGCTGGCCGGCGAGGCGAACCGCAAGATCGCGCTGTCCGACCCCGGCATCGACGACTCGCGCAACGAGATCCTGTGGAGCCCGGAACGTCCGACCCTGCTCGACGCCGAGGTCACCCTGCGCTGCGGCGACGTGGTGCTGGACCGCATCCGTTCGTACACGGCGCTGCGCTCGGTCTCGATCAACCGCGACCGCTTCATGCTCAACGGCCGTCCCTACCAGCTGCGCCTGGTGCTCGACCAGGGCTACTGGCCGGAATCCTTCATGACGGCGCCGTCCGACCAGCACCTCAAGCGCGACGTCGAACTGGTCAAGCTGATGGGCTTCAACGGCGTGCGCAAGCACCAGAAGATCGAGGATCCGCGCTTCCTGTACTGGGCCGACCGCCTGGGCCTGCTGGTGTGGGAGGAAATGCCCTCGGCCTACCGCTTCAGCTCGCGGGCCATCACGCGCATGGTGCGCGAATGGACCGAGGCGATCCAACGCGACTACAGCCATCCCTGCATCATCGTGTGGGTGGCCTTCAACGAGTCCTGGGGCGTGCCGAACCTGACGCTCACCCAGGCGCACCGCAACGCGGTGGAGGCCTTGTACCACCTGACGCGTACGCTTGACTCGACGCGCCCGGTGATCGGTAACGATGGCTGGGAAGCCTCGGCCACCGACATCCTCGGCATCCACGACTACGATGCCGATCCGGAGAAGCTGCAGGCGCGCTATGCGGTCACCGATCCGGTGCGCACCCTGTTCGATCAGCGGCGTCCGGGCGGCCGCATCCTGACCCTGGACGGCTTCCCGCACCGCGGCCAGCCGATCGTGCTGACCGAGTTCGGCGGCATCGCCTACGATCAGAAGCAGGATCCGGAAGCGGACAAGACCACCTGGGGCTACACCCGCGCGCACACTTCGGAAAGCTTCCTGGTCTCGTACCGGCGCCTGTTGCAGGTGGTGAACGAAACCTTCATGTTCAGCGGATTCTGCTACACCCAGTTCACCGACACCTTCCAGGAGGCGAACGGGCTGTTGAACGCGGACCGTACGCCGAAGCTGCCGCTGGAAATCATCAGCGCGGCCACTCGCAACGTCAGCCTGCAGCCGCGCGATCCGGAGGAGACGGGCGATCCGGCCATGCCGGCGGGGACGCAGTCGCATCCCTGAGCGGGCGGGGGCCTCGCGGCCCTTGCCACGCCTGCAGGCATCAGCGCAGGCATGAGCGGAGGCGCGGTCTAGTCCAGGGCCACGGATAACGGCCCCGTCTGTCGCACGACTGTCGTCGGCGGCAGGCGGGGCCTTTGCACGTGGGGCAGCAGAGGGCGCAGCGGGCTGCCTGGCTTGACCGGATGAATGCGCGCGGGCTTACGCACGCCTGCGCAAGCCTGCGCACGCCTCGGCAGCAGCCGGAGGCGTGGGCGGGACGCGCGCGATGGAATGGGGCTGCCTGCTAGCGGTGGATGGCGCCGCCGTCCACGTGCACCCGGTCGCCGCTGCGGAAGTCGGGGATGCTGTCCTGGGTGAGCACCTGGGTGCTGCCGTCGTCCATGCGCACGGTGATGCGGTAGGCCTCGCTGGAGCCGGTGGCGCCGGCTGCACCACTGCTGCCGACGGCGCCGGCCGCGGCCGGCTTGGGCACGGTCTCGATGGCCAGCACGGTGCTGTTCGGCGTGCCCATGGCGCCTTGCCTGGCCTGGGCCTGGGCCTGTCCGGTGCTGCCGATGGCGCCGCTGCTGCCGCTCGCACCCATGGCCCCGCTGCTGCCCGAGCCGCCGCCGGTGCCGGCGCCGTAGTCGCCCTTGTCGCCGGCGCCCGCCTGGCCGCTGCCGGTGGAACTGCCCAGGGTGCCGCCGCCGGTCTCGCCGGCCGCGTCGCTGCTCTGCATCCCCTTGCAGCCGGACAGGGCCAGCGCCACCGCCAGCATGCCCGCCAGGACCACGCTCTGTTGTTTTCCATTCATGATCTCGCTCCTTGTTCTATGGGTTCAGTGGGTGTGCGTGACGATGCAGCGTGCCACGCTGTTAAGAGGCACGAACTCGGCAGGCGTTCCAGCTGACTCGGGCTGGAGCGGGACTGGATCAAGAAGAAGGCGAACGCACGGAACTTAGTCCGCGCGTTTGGGTCACTGTTGTGGTACGGCCGCGGCTTTCGGCAGGCAGGCGGCGAGCAGGAGGGAAGCGATGGTGGCAGCGGTGACGTCGATCATCCAGTCGCGGATGTCGCCCGAGCGGTAGGGCAGGAAGCTCTGCACCAGCTCGTCCAAGGCCCCCATCAGGGCGATCGCCAGCACGGCCTTGAGCGCGCGCGCGGCGGTGTTGCCGCTGCTGCCCAGGAACCACAGGATCGCCAGGAAAGCGTAGGTCAGGCCGTGCAGCACCAGGCCCGTCACGTACAGGCCGACCTCGGCGCGGGCGCCCGGGATGGAGCCGGCGATGACCACGCCGGCAAACAGGACGAGCGCAATGGAGCGGAAGGCAAGTCGGTACTTGGGGTCGTGCAGGAGCGAGAGCAGGGCAGGCATGGCAGGCGTGGCGGGCAGGACGGGAAAACGCCTAGCTTAGCACGCCGTCCAGCCTGTTGCCCACGCGCTGCTACCGCTCAAATAGTCAGCGCGGAAACGCCGTTATCGTAGTGGGCGTCGAAGCAGGCTTCGCAGTCCGCGCAGAACAGATGGGCCATGCGCACGCTGGTCTGGCGCAGCACGAGCTTGAGATGGGTGTGCCGGCATTTCGGGCAGACTTCGCGCACGTTGCCGAAGGTCAGCAGATTGAGTGGCACAGTGTCGCCGTCGAGCTGGTCGACCACGGCATGCGGATTCAGTTCACTAAGGATGAGATCGCCAGCCTGGTGATGGCGCCGGCCAGGCGTAGGGTCGTTTCCGGGCGAAGGCGATGGGGTATGGGTGGCACGCAGATTCATAGGACAAGCTCCCTGTATCGTTTCGTCGACGCCGCTCCGCTTTGCTACTGATGAGAGAATCGGGAGGGCGAGCTTCATGATAGCCAAATCAGGGGCGGCTTCAAGCTATACCGCAACTATTTTTCCGCATGTTTCTCATCAGCAGAAAAAAATGCCCGCCAGCAATCGGCGGGCACAACCCAAGATCGGGCCAAGAGACGCGTAACCGGTTGGTGTGCTGCGCCCGCGGCGCACCACACCTGCTGCAATCACGCATATCGGTTGCGTGTACTGCAGGTGAGTTCAAGTATAGGGACGGATTGTGACGAACCTATGACGAGCATCAAACGTGCGGAAGTCGATGAGAACCGAATCTAGGGTATACGGTCGAGTTGCGCTGGGGCGGCGTGCAGGTCCGGAGGGGCCTTCACCCCAAGCGGTGATGCTTAGCAGCAAGCTCATTCGGCCCCCAAAACGGCGCCACCAACAACCATCGCGTCAGAATTCGCTTGGCTGCGCGTACGGCCGCTGCCTGGGGAAACAGCCGCACCCTAGGGTTGGCGGCTACGCCGCCGACGCGTTCAAACACCGCGTGACGGGCAAGGAAGCCGCTCAAACACGCGGCCGCGACCGATCGGACGCGAACCCACCGGCCGTGCCTCATGGCACAGCGAGCTAGATACCCTTGGCCAGCCTGCAAGCGCCTGAACCAAGGCCACATTCACTCACCGGACCGCCGGCCAAAAAAAAAGCCCGCATTGCGCGGGCTTGAAGACTATTTTCTTGGAGGAGAATAGTGGAGACAGGTGCCATTATGTTGCGTTGCCGAATATGCGTCCAATTTAGAATACGGATACCAGACATTCGATTCGGAAATATCTTATAGGCCCCTCATCTTTTCCTACTCGCGTACAGGGACCGTGTAGTTCAGCGCCATGCGGCCGCCATCGGCGTACAAGGTCTGTCCGGTCATGTAGGAAGCATCGTCGCTGGCCAGGAAGGCGCAGATCGAAGCGATCTCCTCCGGTTCGCCGCAGCGCCCCAGCGGCGTGCGCGACAGGATGGTGCGGCGCGCTTCCGGGCTGCCGAGCACGGCCTGCTTGGCCAGCTCGGTCAGGATGGTGCCGGGACCGATGGCGTTGACGCGGATGCCGTACTGGGCCAGGCTGATCGAGGCGACCCGGGTCAGCTGGTTGACGCCGCCTTTCGACACGACGTAGGGCACCTGGTTCGGGATGGTCAGCTCGGCGTTGACGCTGGACATGTTGATGATGCAGCCGCCTTCGCCACGCTTCACCATCTCGCGCGCCACGGCCTGGCTGCACAGGAACATGGATTTCAAATTGATGCGCAGCACGCGGTCGAAGTCTTCTTCCTGCAGGTCGAGGAAGTCGGCGGCGTGGGTCACGCCGGCATTATTGACCAGGATGTCGACGCGCCCAAAAGCGTCCAGGGTAGCTTGCAGCAGGGCTTCGACCTCGGCCTTCTGGCTGACGTCGGCGCGGAAGAAGCGCGCAGCGTCGCCCAGTTGGGCGGCGGCCTCGGCGCCTTCCGGGCGCAGGTCGGCCAGCATGACGCGCGCGCCTTCCTGCACCAGGCGCTGGGCGCAGGCCAGGCCGATGCCCTGGCTGGCCCCGGTGACGATGGCGATCTTCTGTTGGAGTTTCATGGCGGCCTTTCGCAGTGTCGGAAAAATCGCCATTGTACCGATGACAAGACGCTTAGAGCATCAGCGGTTTGTCAGGCAATTCGTTCGGCCGGGCGCCCTCGGCGGGGAAATGCTGGCGCAGCAGTTCGTTGACCTGGCCGATGGCGCTCAAGCTGGCTTCGTGGAACTTGCCCTGCTTGAAGCCGTCCGTCATCGTCTGGCAGACGGTTTGCCAGGTGGCGCTGCCGATCTTGCGGTCGATGCCGCGGTCGGCCACGATGTCGACCTTGTGCTCGGCCAGGTTCACGTAGATCAGCACGCCGCAATTGTCCTCGGTGTCCCACACGCCGCAGTCGGCGAACAGGGCGATCGCGCGCTGGCGGTTGGTGACGCCGTCCCAGGCGCAGTCGAAGGGCAGGGCCCGTTCGACCACCAGGCGCACTTCGCCGCGGTGGGTCTGCTCGCCGGCCGTGATGGCGTCGGCAATCGCCTGCAAGGTGGCGTCGGGGAAGGCGCGCTTGGCCTCGGCCTTGCTGCTGGTGAGGTGGCGCCATGCCCGGCTCAGTTTTTCTCCAAATCTCATTACCAATCTCCCGAAGCGCCGCCGCCGTCGAAACTACCTCCGCCGCCGGAAAATCCGCCGCCCCCGAATCCGCCACCGCCGCCGCCGAATCCGCCGCCGCCACCGCCGCGGCCCATGCCGCCGATGATGTTGCCGAGGATGAAGCCGGTTGTGGCGCTGCCCAGGCCGCTATGGCCCCAGCCCGGCGCCAGGCGCGAGCGGCGGCGCGGGCGGAACATCGAACGCAGCAGCATGAAGCCGAACACGATCGCCATGATGCCGAACAGCGAGAAGCCGCCGCCGTCGTCCGCCGCCTGGCGCTGCGGCGCCTGTTGCTGCTGCGGCGGGACGGGGAAGGATTCCTTGTCGAGCAGGGTCGCGATGGCGCCCACGCCGGCCACCAGGCCCTCGTAATAGTGGTTCTGGCGGAAGTGCGGGGCGATCACGTCCTGCAGGATGCGTTTCGATTGCGCATCCGTGAGGACGCCCTGCACGCCGCGGCCCGCCTCGATGCGCAGGCGCCGCAGCGCGCTCGGGTTGTCGCGCGCCACCAGCAGCAGCACGCCGTCGTCCACGCCCTTGCGGCCCAGCTTCCAGGCGTCGGCGACGCGGATGCCGTACTGCTCGATCGCTTCCGGTTCCGTGGATTTGACCAGCAGGACCACGATCTGGCTCCCGGTTCTGGTCTCGTACTCGGCCAGTACCGCTTCCAGGCGCTGGCGCTGGGTCGCGTCCAGCATGCCGGCCTGGTCGGTGACGCGCGCGCCCAGCGGCGGCACTTCCTTGAGCTGCGCAAAGGCCGGGCCGGCCAGCGCCAGCATCATGGTGAGGGCCAGGGCCCATAGGGTGCGCAGCGGGCTACGCATCTTACTTGCCGAAGTCCACGGTCGGCGCGGTCGAGATCGCTTTTTCGTTCTCGACCGTGAACGAGGGCTTGGTCTCGTAGCCGAACACCATGGCGGTCAGGTTGTTCGGGAACTTGCGCACGGTGACGTTGTAGTCCTGGACCGCCGCGATGTAGCGCTGGCGCGCCACGGTGATGCGGTTTTCCGTGCCTTCCAGCTGCGACTGCAGGTCGCGGAAGCTGGTGTCGGCCTTCAGGTCCGGGTATTTCTCGGACACGACCATCAGGCGCGACAGGGCGCCGGACAGTTCGCCTTGCACCTGCTGGAACTTCTGGAAGGCTTCCGGATTGTTCAGCACTTCGGGCGTGATCTGGAAGCTGGTCGCGGCGGCGCGGGCGCGCGTCACCGCCTCGAGGGTTTCGCGCTCGTGCGAGGCATAGCCCTTGACGGTGTTGACCAGGTTCGGGATCAGGTCTGCGCGGCGCTGGTACTGGTTCACCACTTCGCCCCAGGCCGCCTTGGTGGCTTCGTCCTTGGTCTGGAATTCGTTATAGCCGCAGCCGGTCAGCAGGGTGCCGGCCATCACGAGAAGGCCGAGGAACCGGGTCCAGCGGGAGAGGAGGGAGTGCGTCATGATGGCTTTGTCCATACAAGTTGTTGAATAGTCAAAATATACATGAAACAAACACCGGCTGGCGCGTCCTGCCGTCGGAGGATGAACCCGCGATGGCTGCCGGGTACAATATTGGGTTTGCAATGACATCCCAACGAGAGGCCCGACGTGAATTTCATCAATAAACTTTCCGCAGCCTGGACCCGCAACAATTCGCTGCTGTGCGTCGGGCTGGATCCGGATCTGTCGCGCTTCCCGGCCCACCTGCAGGGCCAGCCGGACGCCATCGTCCAGTTCTGCAAGGCCATCATCGACGCCACCGCCGACCTGGCCTGCGCCTTCAAGCCGCAGATCGCCTACTTCGCGGCGCTGGGCGCGGAAGACCAGCTGGAGGAGATCTGCCGCTACCTGCGCGACACCTACCCGCACATCCCGCTGGTGCTGGACGCCAAGCGAGGCGACATCGGCGCCACTGCGCACCAGTATGCGCGCGAAGCCTTCGACCGCTACGGCGCCGATGCGGTGACGGTGAATCCCTACATGGGCTTCGACTCGGTCGAGCCCTACATGGAATGGGCGGACCGCGGCGTGATCGTGCTGTGCCGCACCTCGAACGCGGGCGGCTCGGACCTGCAGTTCCTGGACGTGGGCGGGCAGCCGCTGTACCAGCATGTCGCGCGCCTGGTGGCGGAGAAGTGGAACCGCAACGGACAGTGCGCGCTGGTGGTGGGGGCGACCTTCCCGGAAGAAATCGCGCAGGTGCGCAAGCTGGTGGGCGACATGCCGCTGCTCATTCCGGGCGTCGGCGCGCAGGGCGGGGATGTGGAGGCGACCGTCAAGGCGGGGCGCACGGCAGGCGGCGCGGGGATGATGATCAATTCGTCGCGGGCGATCCTGTATGCGAAGCCGCTGGAGGGGGAAGACTTCGCGGCGGCGGCGCGCAGGGTGGCGCTGGAGACGCGGGATGCGATCAACGCGGCGCGTGGCTGAGTGAACGGTGATGGTGGCGCGGTGGAACTTGGGTCCCGGGCTTCGCCGGGACGACGGTTTTTAGGTGGCGGGCAACAAATACGCCCGTGGCCCGCACAACATGCACGTCATCCCGGCGAAGGCCGGGATCCAAGTTCGCACCTCAGCCATTAAGCTGATCAGTACCTCTCCGGCGCCACCATCTCCACATAATCATAGAGCGCCCCCAGGATCTCCTCGGCCCGCTCATCCGCCGTTTCCGACAGCGCATCGATCTCCCCGAACAGCTGGTCCACCGTCCTGGCCCCCGCCGCCCCGTCGAACAGGCGCGCCGCGCGGTGGTCTTCCCAGCGCTGCTGCTCCTGCTCCGACAAGGTGTGCGGGAAATTGCGCGCGCGGTAGCGGAATAGCAGTTCGCTGAGGCGCTCGTCCTCGAAGCTCGGGCGCTGGCCCGCCAGCACCGCCGGCGTTTCCCGGCGCAACGATTCCAGCTTGCGGCGGTCGCCAGTGCTCACAAAACCGCCGTACAGGTCCTCGTCCACGTCCACCTCGGCCGCCGCTGCGGGCTTCTGGAACACTTGCGCCCACACGGCCTTCATGTCGCGCCCGCCCGCGGCCAGGGCGGCATGGGCGCGGCCCCGCTCCAGGTCGATCTCCCAGCGCGCGGCCTGTGCCGGGCTCAGGGTCTTCAGGTTCCCGACCAGCATCGGCGATTTGTTCAGGTGCACGCTCTTGATCGGCAGGCGCGTCATCCCCTCGGGCATGTCGGCGCTGCGCGTGAACATGCGGGTGCGGATCGTCTCCACGTCGAGGGTAAACAGCTCGGACGGATCGTGGCGGCAGTCCCAGACCAAGATTTCGTTCTTGTTGGTGGGGTGCTGGGCCAGCGGCCACACCAGGCCCAGGCAGCCGTATTCCACCGGGAACATGCCCGAGACGTGCAGGAAGGGCTGGCGCTGGGACGGGTCCAGGTGCAGGCCCATCTCGGCCGCCACCCGGTCCTTGCGGCGCAGTTCCAGGCAGAAGTCGAACAGGCGCGGCTGCTTGGTGCGGATCAGGCGCGCCAGCGCGATGGTGGCGCGCACGTCGGACAGCGCGTCGTGGGCGGCGTCGTGCGACAGACCGTTGGCGGCGGTCAGGTGTTCCAGGCGGAAGCTGGGCTTGCCGTCCTCGCGGCGCGGCCACTCGATGCCCTCGGGACGCAGCGCGTACACCATGCGCACGACGTCCAGCAGGTCCCAGCGTCCACAATTGTTCTGCCATTCGCGCGCATACGGATCGATCAGGTTGCGCCAGAACAGGAAGCGCGTCACCTCGTCGTCGAAGCGGATCGTGTTGTAGCCGACGCCGATGGTGCCGGGCTCGCTGAAGGCGGCCTCGATGGCCTGCGCGAAGGCGTGCTCGGGCACGCCCTGTTCCAGGCAATGCTGGGGCGTGATGCCGGTGATCAGGCAAGACTGCGGGTCGGGCAGGAAATCGTTGGCCGGCTGGCAGTACAGCATGATCGGCTCGCCGATTTCGTTCAGCTCGGCATCCGTGCGGATGGCGGCGAACTGGGCCGGGCGGTCGCGGCGCGGGGTGGCGCCAAAAGTTTCGTAGTCGTGCCAGAGAAAAGTATGCGTGCTCATGCGTGTTCTTGTTGTGTTGTGCGGTCCGGCGCCATGGTGGCACAGTTCGCGTGCGCCGTCAGCCGATCAGAAGCATACCCGGTCGCGGCCGGCTTCCTTGGCGCGGTAGAGCGCGGCGTCGGCGGCGGCGACCAGGACGCGTTCGTCGGCGCCCGGCGCCAGGCTGGCCACGCCGAAGGAGCCGGTCATGTGGGGCAGGGGCAGGCGCATGTCCGGGAACACCACCGCTTCACGCAGGCGCTGGCACAGGCGCTCGGCCACCATGGTGGCCAGTTGGGCGCTGGTATCCGGCAGCACCGCCATCATTTCCTCGCCACCATAGCGCACGGCAAAGTCGGACGGGCGCAGCGCGCCCCGGATCACGCTGGCGGCGGCCGCCAGGGCGGCGTCGCCGGCCACGTGGCCGTGGGTGTCGTTGAAGCGCTTGAAATGGTCGAGGTCGATCATCACCAGCGACAGCGGGCTGCCGTCCTGGCTGGCGCGCGCCACCAGCTTGGGCAGCATCTCGTTCAGCCAGGCGCGGTTATACAGGCCGGTCAGGCCGTCGTTGAGCGACAGCTGGCGGTAGAACTCGCCCAGCTTCTGGCGCCGGCGCAGCAGGGCGTTGGCGGCGCGGATGCGGAAGGACATCAGGCGCAGCAGGTTGCGCGCCAGGACATTCGAGCGGTCGATCAGTTCCCACACCAGCTCCGGCTCGACGATCAGGAGTTCGCTGTCCTCGACCGCGGTCATGGCGGCCAGGTTGACGGCGTCGTCCAGCACCGCCTGCTCGCCCGCGCTCTCGCCCGGCAGGATGCGGCTGGTGCCGCTGTCGTCGCCGGCATGGGCGTCGGGAGCGACTTCCAGCAGGCCGGAGAGCACGATATAGAGCCGCGGGGGGGGGGGGGGGGGGGGGGGGGGGGGGGGCGCCCCCCCCCCCCCCACCCTACGGCGTGCCCGCTCCTTTTGCGAGGAGCGGGCATTCGCACGGGAGCTTAGGCGCTTTCCTTCAGCTGCTCCAGGATTGCAGGGTTTTCCAGAGTGGACACGTCCTGGGTGATCGCCTCGCCCTTGGCCAGCACGCGCAGCAGGCGGCGCATGATCTTGCCGGAGCGGGTCTTGGGCAGGTTGTCGCCGAAGCGGATTTCCTTGGGCTTGGCGATCGGGCCGATTTCCTTGGCCACCCAGTTGCGCAGCTCGGTCGCCAGTTTCTTGGCTTCCTCGCCGCTCGGGCGCGCCTGCTTCAGCACCACGAAGGCGCAGATCGATTCGCCGGTGGTTTCGTCAGGCTTGCCCACCACCGCGGCTTCGGCCACGATCGGGTTTGCCACCAGGGCCGATTCGATCTCCATCGTGCCCATGCGGTGGCCCGAGACGTTCAGCACGTCGTCGATGCGGCCCGTGATCGTGAAGTAGCCCGTGTCCTTGTTGCGGATTGCGCCGTCGCCGGCCAGGTAGTATTTGCCGCCCAGTTCTTCCGGGAAGTAACTGGTGCGGAAGCGGTCCGGGTTGTTCCAGATGGTGCGGATCATCGACGGCCACGGACGCTTGACGACCAGGATGCCGCCCTGCCCGTTCGGCACGTCGGCGCCGGCTTCGTCCACGATGGCGGCCATGATGCCCGGCAGCGGCAGGGTACAGGAACCCGGCACCATCGGGGTCGCGCCCGGCAGCGGGGTGATCATGTGGCCGCCGGTCTCGGTCTGCCAGAAGGTGTCGACGATCGGGCAGCGCTCGCCGCCGACGTTCTTGTAGTACCACATCCAGGCTTCCGGGTTGATCGGCTCACCGACCGAACCCAGCAGGCGCAGGCTGGACAGGTCATAGTTCTTCGGATGTACCTTGGCGTCCACGTCCGAGGCCTTGATCAGCGAACGGATCGCGGTCGGGGCGGTGTAGAAGATCGAGACGCGGTGCTTGGCGATGGTTTCCCAGAAGCGGCCGGCGTTCGGGAAGGTCGGCACGCCTTCGAACACGATCTGGGTCGCGCCCACGGCCAGCGGGCCATAGGCGATGTAGCTGTGGCCGGTGACCCAGCCGATGTCGGCGGTGCACCAGTAGACGTCGTCCGGCTTGATGTCGAAGGTCCATTTCATCGTCATCGCGGCCCACAGCAGGAAGCCGCCGGTCGAATGCTGCACGCCCTTCGGCGTGCCGGTTGAACCCGAGGTGTAGAGGATGAACAGCGGGTGCTCGGCGTCGACCCATTCCGGTTCGCATTCGGCGCTTTGGCCTTCGACCAGCTCGTGAAGCCAGATGTCGCGGCCTTCCTTGAAGGCGATGTTGCCGCCGGTGCGCTTGTAGACGATGACGTCCTTGATGGTGTCGCAGCCGCCCATGGCCAGGGCTTCGTCGACGATCGACTTCAGGGGCAGCGCCTTGCCGCCGCGCTGCTGCTCGTCGGCGGTGATGACGGCCACGGCCCCGGCGTCGATGATGCGTTCCTGCAGCGACTTGGCCGAGAAGCCGCCGAACACCACCGAGTGGGTGGCGCCGATGCGGGCGCAGGCCTGCATCGCGGTCACGCCTTCGATCGACATCGACATGTAGATGACGACGCGGTCGCCCTTCTTGATGCCGCGCGACTTGAGCGCGTTGGCGAACTTGCAGGTGCGCTCGTACAGCTCGCGGTAGCTGGCCTTGGTGACCGTGCCGTCGTCCGCCTCGAAGATGATGGCGGTCTTGTCGGCGTTTCCGTTCTTGAGGTTGCGGTCCAGGCAGTTGTACGAGGCGTTCAGCTGGCCGTCCTTGAACCACTGGTAGAAAGGCGCATTCGATTCGTCGAGCACGCTGGTGAAGGGCTTGTGCCACTCGATGTGCTCGCGGCCCTGGCGGCCCCAGAAGCCTTCGTAGTCGCTGGCCGCCTCGGCGCACAGCCTGTCGTACTCGGCCATTCCCTTGACCGCCGCCTTGTCGGCGAAGGCGGCCGGCGGCGGGAACACGCGGTTTTCCTGCAGCGTGAATTCTTCGTGACTCGTCTCTTTCTCAGCCATGCCAGTCTCCATAGTTAGTAGTAGGTTTTATCAGACACCTTAGGGGTGCTCGCTTACTGAGCCCTTACAGGGCTGTCGGCCCAGCGAGCATTCTACCAACGCCTGTTGCAAACAGTTCAAGCACGGACAAGGCAGGCCTGCGCGGCTAGGACCGGGCAATCTCCGCGTCCCGCCGCAGCAGGGTCTCGATCTGGTCGGCCGGCAGTGGCCGGCTGTAAAGATAGCCCTGCATCTCGTCGCATCCATAGCCCTTCAGGATGTTGGCCTGCTCGTGCGTCTCGACGCCTTCGGCCACCACCGAGAAATTGAAGGCGCGCGCCAGCCGGGTGATGGCGTCGACGATGGCCGATTCGGTGCTGCTGTCCGTCAGGACGCGCACGAAGGACTGGTCGATCTTGAGCACGTCGAAGGGGAAGCGCTGCAGGTAGCCCAGGCTTGAATAGCCGGTGCCGAAATCGTCGATCGCCACCTTGACCCCGAGGGCGTTGATGCCGCGGATCAGGGTTTCGAAGAGTTCGGTATCGTGCAGCATCTGGCTTTCGGTCAGTTCGATCTGCAGGCAACTGGGCGACAGCCCGGTGCGCCGCAATACGCCCGCCAGGTAGGCCGGGAACTGCTCGATCTGGGCGTTCGCGGCCGACAGGTTGACGGCCACCGGCACCACGGGCAGGCCGGCCTCCTGCCAGGCGCGGTTCTGGCGGCAGGCGGTTTCCAGCACCCAGCGGTCGATGCGGCCGATCAGGCCGCTGTCCTCGGCCACCTCGATGAACTCGCCCGGCATCACCAGGCGCCCGCCCGGCTCCTGCCAGCGCACCAGCGCTTCCATGCCGGTCAGCGCGCCGGTGCTGGGGGCCACCTTGGGCTGGTAGTGCAGCACCAGCTCGTCGTTGCGCAGCGCCTGGTGCAGCGCGCTCTCGATCGCCAGGCGGCGGTCGGCGCGCTCGCTGATCTCGCGGGTGAAGAAGTGATAGTGGTTGCGCCCGCTCAGCTTGGCCCGGTGCATGGCCGCGTCGGCGTGCTTCAGCAGGATCCCTGGCTCGGCGCCGTCGGCCGGATACAGGGCGATGCCCACGCTCGCCGTCAGGTTCAGTTCCGCTTCGCCGATATGGAAAGGCTGGCCGACGGCCTGCAGGATGTGCTCGGCGACGCGCACCGCGTCGCTGCTGCTGCGGATCTCGGGCTGCAGGATGGTGAATTCGTCGCCGCCCTGGCGGCTGACCGTGTCGACCGCGCGCACGCAGTCCAGCAGGCGCTGGGTCACCATCTGCAGCAGCAGGTCGCCCACTTCGTGGCCGAGCGAATCGTTGACATGCTTGAAGCCGTCCAGGTCGATGTACAGCAGGGCCAGCTCGCCATGGTGCTCGCGCGCCTGGCCGATCGCGTGCGCCAGGCGTTCGTGCAGCAAGGCCCGGTTGGGCAGGCCGGTCAGGTGGTCGTGGCGGGTCAGGTGCGACATCTTCATCTGCATCGCGCGCGCTTCGCTCACATCGTGGAACACCACCACCCCGCCCACCACTTCGCCGTCGCGGTCGTGCACCGGGGCGGCCGCGTCCTCCACGGCGCGGCGCCCGCCGTCACGCCGCACCAGTTCGGTGTCGATACTCAGGCCCACGCGGCGGTTGGCGCGGATCGCCAGGGTCAGCGGGCAAGGCAGCGCGGCGCCGTCGGAATGGGCGACCAGGCTGAATACCTCTTCCACCTGCCGCCCTTCGGCCTGCGCCAGGCTCCATCCGGTGAGAGCTTCGGCCACCGGATTGAGGTAGGTCACCCGGCCGGCGAGGTCGGTCACGACCACGCCGTCGCCGATCGAGCTGAGCGTGACCTGGGCGCGCTCCTTCTCCTCGAACAGCGCGGCCTCGGCGCGGCGCCGCGCCACGAACTGGCCGAGCAGGCTGCCGACGGTTTCCATCATCTTGAGCAGGCCTGGGTCGGGCTCCGCGACATGGTGCGAGAAGAATTCGACCACGCCCAGCAGGTCGTCGCCGGCGGTGACGGGAAAGGCAAAGGCGGCATGCAGGCCCGCCTCGAGCGCCTCCTGCTGGCGCGGGAAAGCGGGATCGGCGGCGATGTCGCGGATCCACACCGGCTGGCGACTGTCCCAGACGCGCCCCGGCAGGCCTTCGCCGCATACCATGCGGCGCAGGCGCGACGTGGTCTCGAAAGGCGCGGTGTCCTGTTCGCGGCTCCAGAATTCGCAGCAGTGCAGGTGGTCGTGCTCGGTATCGATCATCCAGATCGAGCCTACGCACCAGCCGATGGCGTCGCACACCGCCTGCAGCACCTTCGGGGCCGCCTCGGCCAGGGTCGCCGATTCTACCAGCGCCGCGGCGGCGGCCTGCTGCGCGGCCAGGCGCCGCAGCGCCTTGCGGCGGCTGCTGATGTCGTGCAGGAAGGCATGGAAGCGCTGGCCCTGCCCGCGCCCCGTGGTCCAGACCGTAAGCTCCACCGGCAGCGTGCTGCCGTCGCGGCGCAGCGCGGTGGTTTCGATCCGGCGGTTCAGCAGGCGGCTGCGGCCGCTGGCCAGCTGGCGGATGATGCGGCCGGCGCGCGGACGGTTGGGCCGGGCGGGCAGCAGCAGCTCGGGCAGGCTGCGCCCGATCGCCTCGGCGCGCTGCCAGCCGAAGGTCGACTCGGCCTCGCGGTTCCAGGCAACGATCCGGCCATCGGCGTCCATCGCGACATACGCGTCGCGCGCGGTCTCCAGGATGCTGCGGGCCTGCTCCTCGCTTTCGCGCAGGGCCTGCTCGCTGTCGGCCAGGTCGGCGTTCGAGGTTTGCAGCGCCGTGTTGCTGTCGCGCAGTTCGGCGGTGCGTTCCTGCACCTGCCGTTCGATGGTCACGTTGCGGCTGACCATGATCAGCATGAAGACGCTGAACAAGGCCGTGAACATCAGGCCCATCACCCGCACGCTCCATGCCATGGCCGAGCGCTGCGGCAATGGATTGCTGCTGTCGAGCATGAAGCTGAATTCCCAAGGGCGGTCGCCCACCAGCATGGTTGCCCGGTGCACGACGTTCATCCGTTCGGCGGCGAGCTCGGTGAAATCGTTGTGCCGGGCCGCGGCGAATCGCGGCGTCTCGGCCAGTATCGTCGCGGCGCCGTTGGCGCGGTCGGTGAGCCGGATACGGATGCCGGTCAGGTCGATACCGCGCAGGAAGTCGCTCATCATCACCTCGACCCGCAGCACGACCGAGACATAGCCGCGCAGCGCGGCCCGGCGCTCCTCCACCGTCGCGCGCGGCATGCCCGCCCGGTAGGCGGGGGCCACGATCAGCACTCCCCCGCGCTCGCTTTCCAGCTGCACCAGGCGCACGGGCGCGGTGGTGGCCGCACGCCCCGTGTCGCGCGCCCGTCGCAGGGCGGCGTTGCGCACCGGCTCCGAGCTCAGGTCGAAGCCGAGGGCGCGCAGGTTGTCGCGCAAGGGCTCCATGTAGGTGACCGGGACGTACTCGGGGCGCTCCCCCGCCGGCACCAGCTCCTCGCGCCGGTCGAGCACGCGGATGCCGGCCGGGGCGACGCCGTCCGCGCGCATCGCGCGCTCGTAGGCCGGGCGCTCCTCCGCCGTGACGAGCGGGTTCCACGACATGGCGAACAGGTTGGGATGGCGGCGCAGCATGTCGTCGACCAGGCGGCGGAAGCCATCCCGGCGCAAGGGAGCATCGCTGACCGAGAGAAAGCCGGCGAGCGCATGCAGCCCTTCGGTGTATTCGGCCAGCGTCTGCTCCAGGTTATGGGCGATCAGTTCGCTGCGGCTGGTGAACTCGGCTTCGACCCGTTCACGGTCGAGCGCGGCGGTGCGCGTGAACAGCAGGGCGACCACGCCCAGCAGCACCAGCATCGGCAAGGTGGCCAGGAGACGGCTGCGCGGGCTGATGTAGCGTGGATCGCGGGTCCAGACGAGGTAGAGGGGCAGCGCGATCAGGACGCCGATGGTATCGCCCACCCACCAGGTGAACCAGTTGAAGCCGGCATCGGCGGGCGCCAGCAGGCCCAGCGCCCACAGGGTGCCGGCGCCGACCGAGGCGGCCACCAGGCAGGCCAGCGGGCCGCCGAGCAGCAGCATGGCCACGATGCGCCCTACTCCGCCGGCGTCGGCCGTGTCCGCCGCGGGGCCGCAGCAGCGGCGCACCAGCGCCGCCGCCAGCAGCCCCTGGAGGGTGGCGCCGGCGGCGATGCCCAGGGCGGTCAGGGCCGCGGGTGCGGTGACGCCGGTGGTGCCGAGGGTGACCTGCAGGCTGAGGACGAAGGAAGCGAGCGCGATGCCGGGCCAGGCGCGGTAGCCGAGATGCAGCAGACCGGCGAGCGCCAGCCCCGCGGGCGGCCAGACCGACGCCGCGTAGCTGGGCGGAACCGCCGACAGCAGCGCCAACCGCCCGAGCAGGTAGTAGAGCACCGCCAGCATCGCGATGCCCGCGATGCGCTGCCAAACCGAGGTGGCCATGGCCATTCGATTCCATGAAGGAGATGCCAGTATAGCGCTCCCGCTTTCGACAGATGGTGTTTTTACAATCGAACGCCGTATGGAACCGGACGATTCCTGCCCGGCTTGGCCGTGCGCTGGAAAAGATGTTGCTTCCGCACCAAGAACGCTACTTTTGGGCATGCAAAGCGGATCCCGGGCCCGGACATGAAGACGGCTGCCGGTGTAGAATGCTCAGCTGTTTTGTCGCATTCCTGGAGTCTCTTTCCCGATGTCCCAGCTTTCTCCGAACGATCCAGCTCCCAAGCTGACCCCGCTGAACAACCTGATTTTCGCCAGCCGCTGGCTGCAGTTGCCGCTCTATCTCGGCCTGATCCTGGCGCAGTGCGTCTACGTCTTCCATTTCTGGGTCGAGCTGAAGGACCTGATCGGCGCCGCGATGGGCAACGTCGCCTCGCTCCAGCACATCCTCGACGCCGTCACCGTGCCGGGCGCGGTCCGTCCGACCAAGCTGACCGAGACCACCATCATGCTGGTGGTGCTGGGCCTGATCGACGTGGTCATGATTTCGAACCTCCTGATCATGGTGATCGTCGGCGGCTACGAGACGTTTGTCTCGCGCATGCACCTGGAAGGCCACCCCGACCAGCCGGAATGGCTGTCGCATGTGAACGCCTCGGTGCTGAAGACCAAGCTGGCGATGGCGATCATCGGCATCTCGTCGATCCACCTGCTGAAAACCTTCATCAACGCAGCGAATTACGAATGGCAGACCTTGATGTTCCAGACCATCATCCACTGCGCCTTCCTGCTGTCGGCCATGGCCATCGCCTACACCGACCGCATCGTCATGACCACGCACCAGGCCAAGCACTAATTTCCATCTTTAGAGAACTATCATGGCAACCGTCATCACCCAGAGCGACCTGATCGAATCCGTCGCGGCAGCACTCCAGTACATCAGCTACTACCACCCGGCCGACTACATCCAGCACCTGGCCCGCGCCTATGAAGCGGAACAGAGCCCGGCGGCCAAGGACGCGATCGCCCAGATCCTGACCAACTCGCGCATGTGCGCCGAAGGCAAGCGCCCGATCTGCCAGGACACCGGCATCGTCAACGTGTTCCTGAAAGTGGGCATGGGCGTGCGCTTCGAGGGCTTCACCGGTTCCGTCACCGACGCCGTCAACGAAGGCGTGCGCCGCGCGTACAACTTCGCCGACAACAAGCTGCGCGCCTCGATCGTGGCCGACCCGCACTTCGAGCGCAAGAACACCAAGGACAACACCCCGGCCGTGGTCCACATGGAACTGGTCGAGGGCGACACGGTCGACGTCAAGCTGGCCGCCAAGGGCGGCGGCTCGGAGAACAAGACCAAGTTCGTCATGCTGAACCCGTCCGACTCGCTGGTCGACTGGGTCATCAAGACCGTGCCCCTGATGGGCGCCGGCTGGTGCCCGCCGGGCATGCTGGGCATCGGCATTGGCGGCACCGCCGAGAAGGCGATGCTGATGGCGAAAGAGTCGCTGATGGAAGACATCGACATGTACGAGCTCAAGCAACGCGGCCCGCAGAACAAGCTGGAAGAGCTGCGCATCGAGCTGTGCGACAAGATCAACGCGCTGGGCATCGGCGCCCAGGGCCTGGGCGGCCTGACCACCGTGCTGGACGTGAAGATCAACATGTACCCGACCCACGCGGCCTCGAAGCCGGTGGCGATGATCCCGAACTGCGCCGCCACCCGCCACGCCCACTTCGTGCTGGACGGCTCGGGCCCGGCCTACATCGAACCGCCGGCGCTGTCGACCTGGCCGGAAGTGCACTGGACCCCGGACACCGAGAAGTCGCAGCGCGTCGACCTGAACACCCTGACCAAGGAACAGGTCGCCGCCTGGAAGCCGGGCCAGACCCTGCTCCTGAACGGCAAGATGCTGACCGGCCGCGACGCCGCCCACAAGCGTATCCAGGACATGCTGGCCAAGGGCGAGAAGCTGCCGGTGGACTTCACCAACCGCGTGATCTACTACGTCGGCCCGGTCGATCCGGTGCGCGAAGAAGTCGTCGGCCCGGCCGGCCCGACCACCGCGACCCGCATGGACAAGTTCACCGACATGATGCTGGAGCAGACCGGCCTGATCGCCATGATTGGTAAAGCAGAGCGCGGCCCGGCGGCGATCGAATCGATCCAGAAGCACCAGTCGGCCTACCTGATGGCGGTCGGCGGCTCGGCCTACCTGGTGTCGAAGGCGATCAAGTCGGCCAAGGTGGTCGGCTTCGAGGACCTGGGCATGGAAGCGATCTACGAGTTCGAAGTCACCGACATGCCGGTGACCGTGGCCGTCGATTCGACCGGCACCTCGGTGCACATCACTGGTCCGAAGGAATGGGCCGCCAAGATCGAGTCGCTGAAAGGCATCCCGGTCGCCACCGCCTGATAGGCCACGCGGGCGTCCTGGTGCGCCCGCGCGTTTCAATGAACCTTCGCGCCGCCCGAACATGACTTCCATGCTCTCCCCAGACGCCCCGATCGGCATCTTCGACTCGGGGGTCGGCGGCCTTTCGGTGCTGCGCCACATCCAGGCGCAGCTGCCGCACGAACACCTCCTCTACTTCGCCGACTCCGGCTTCGCTCCCTACGGCGACAAGCCCGAGGAGGTGGTCGTCGCGCGCGTGCTGTCGATCGCCGAGTACCTCACCACCTACCAGGTCAAGGCCCTGGTCGTGGCCTGCAACACGGCCACCGTGGCCGCCGTGCGCGAACTGCGCGAACGCTATCCTTCGATGCCCATCGTCGGCGTCGAGCCGGGCCTGAAGCCTGGCGCGGCCAGCACCCGCAACGGCAAGGTCGGCGTGCTGGCGACCGAGCGCACCCTGCTCGGCTCCAAGTTCCTGGCCCTGCGCGACCAGATCGTGGACGCCACCGGCGCCGCCTTCCTGCTCCAGCCCTGCGTGGGGCTGGCCGACCAGATCGAGTTCGGCGAGCTCGATTCGAGCGAGACCGCGGCCATGCTGGAACGCTACCTGCAGCCCCTGATCGAGCAAGGCGCGGACACGCTGGTGCTGGGCTGCACCCACTACCCGCTGGTGCGCGCCTCGATCGAGCGCGTGCTGGCGCGGATGGGGAAGTCGGACGTGGTCCTGATCGATACCGGCGACGCGGTGGCCAGGCAGCTGGCGCGCCTGCTCGAAGCGGAAAGCCTGCTGCGGGCGGCGGATGGCGGGCCGGCGCAGTTGCGGGCGTTTACCAGCGCCAGCAGCACGGCCTTGCGGGCGGCGTTTTCCAGTTTGCTGGGGGTGGAGCCGGAGGTGCGGGAGGTGGGGGTTGCGGTGCCGGAAGGGTGGGAATAGGCGCTGGTGGTATGCGTCGAAACTTGGGTTCCCGCCTTCGCGGGAACCCAAGTTTGCCCGCCCACCCGCGCCCTCAACCCCCACCCCACATTTAAATTTGCCACATTGCCGAGGACTTTGTATAATCTTGTTCTGTCTCGACAACAGCGGGACAGAAAAGCAAGACAATGGTGGCTGTAGCTCAGTTGGTAGAGTCCAGGATTGTGATTCCTGTTGTCGTGGGTTCGAGTCCCATCAGCCACCCCAAGAATTCAAGCGAAAGCCCAGTCCCCGGACTGGGCTTTTTGCTTTCCGGCGCCGGGGCGCGAAGGTAGTTCCAGATGGCAACGCAGCTTTCCGCGCCCTCCCCGCCGAACGGGTGATATGCTTGCAGGGCACCGTCCAACCGTGACCTCCATGCGCCCCGACCGCTCCTCCGATCCCCATATCTCGAGCCTCACCGCCAAGAAGCGTCCGGCCGTGCGCTACGTGATCGCCGTGCTGGTCTCGTTCTGCATGCTCCTGATCGGTTTCGTGACCTGGGACGCCTGGCACTCGCGCCAGCAGCGCCTGGCTGACACCGCCACCGTCACCGCCAACATGGCGCTGGCGCTGGCGACCCAGGGCGAAGGGACGATCCGCGTGGTCGACAGCGTGCTCGCCGGCGTGGTCGAACGCATCGAGCACGACGGCATGGTCGGCACCGACCGCGAGCGCCTGCGCCTCCACCTGCGCAACATGGTCTCCAGCGTCGAGGAACTGCATGGCCTGTTCGTGTATGGCGCCGACGGCAGCTGGGTGGTGACCTCGCTCGAACAGCCGATCCGGGGCAACAACTCGGACCGCGAGTACTTCCGCTACCACCGCGTCAACAAGGACCGCAGCGTGCACGTGGGCCTGCCCGTGCGCAGCCGCTCGAGCGGGGTGTGGATCCTGCCCGTCTCGCGGCGCCTGGACAATCCGGACGGCAGCTTTGCCGGCGTGGTGCTCGGCACCATCCGCGTGGATTATTTCTCCAGCATCTACGAGCGCTTCGATACCGGCGCCTCCGGCACCATCGTGCTGATGCACGACCAAGGCAGGCTGATCTATCGCCATCCCTTCGACGAGAAGCTGGTCGACAACGACGTTACCAAGGGAACCATCTACGCCCTCTACAAGCGCAGTCCCACGGCCGGCACGGCCATGATCCGCTCCTACATCGACGGCGTCGAGCGCCTGTACAGCTACCGGCACTTCGACGGCTTCCCATTGATCGTCGCCACCGCCCAGGCCAAGGACGAAATCCTGGCCAAGTGGTGGCAGTCGACCTCGATCCTGGCGGCGGCGCTGCTCGTGGTGCTCGCACTCCTGTGCGGCGGCGCCTGGCGGCTGGTGCGCCAGATCATGATCCGCGACCGCCTCGAGCAGGAGCTGGTGAGCGCCCGCGCGGTGCTCCAGCAGGACAACCGCGAGCTAGCCCACCTGGCAGACAATGATGTCCTGACCGGCATCGCCAACCGGCGCCGCTTCGAACACCTGCTGCAGGTGGAGAAGAGCCGCGCCGGACGCAGCGGCAAGCCGCTGTCGCTGGTCATGGTCGACGTGGACTACTTCAAGAAGTACAACGACACCTATGGCCACGTGGCGGGCGACGAGTGCCTGCGCCAGGTGGCGGCGGCCCTGCGCGACAGCCTGGGGCGGCCGACCGACCTGGCGGCGCGCTACGGGGGCGAGGAATTCGCGATCCTGCTGCCCGACACCGACCCGCGCGGCGCACGCAACGTGGCGGAACACCTGCGCATCGCGGTGATGCGCGCCGCGATTCCGCATGCGGCGAATCCGCCCGGTGTGGTGACGATCAGCGCCGGCGTGTGCACGATGCGCTTCGCCACCGGCGACGATACCGACCCCACCCTGCTGGTGGAACGCGCGGACGCCCTGCTCTATCGGGCCAAGCAGAGCGGCCGCAACCGGGTGCGTTCCGACGAGGACGAGGACAGCAGCGACACCGGGATGGACAGGGACAGGGACAAAAAAAACGCGCAGCCTGGTTCGGCTGCGCGTCATGCCTAGATCAAGAATGCTTAGTAGCGGTTCGGATTGCGCGGACGCTCGTCGTAGCGGTTCGGGACGCCATCGCCGTCGCGGTCGCGGCGGGCCGCAACGCGTTCGCCGTGGCGCCAGCCGCCGCGTTCCAGCTGCCATCCGTTGGCGTCGCGGCGCCATTCCGGACGCTGGTAGGCATAGCCCGGGCGGTCGCGCTCCCAGTGGCCGCTGACCCACACGTGGCGGCGACCGTTCCAGTCCCAGTAGCCCGGCACCCAGTCGTAGCCGCGGCGTGCGGCCGGGACGGCTTCGTGACGCGGCGCCGGCGGCGCCTTGTGCACCACGACGACTTCGGTACGGATCGCGGCCTCGGCCTGGGCCGGTGCGAAGGCGGCGGCGCTGATCAGGACGGCGGCGGTGGCGGCGAGAATGCTTTTCATGGTGCTCTCCTTTCGGTTGGTGTGAGACCACTATAGCGAGCCCGGCCCTTGCAATGGGCGAATGAAGGAAGTTATTACAGCCGATACATGAGGCCACAAAGATGTAACAGCGGCGGCAAATGTAAATCGGTGTGAAGCGGCGGCGCTGCGGCCGGGGAAACGATGCGGGGAGTGCGGGGAATGCTGCAGGGGGCGATGCGGAAACGACAACCGGCCCGAAGGCCGGCGGGGTACTGCGGTGCAGCCGGCGACGGACCGGCTGCAGGAGATGAATCAGTCCAGCTTCCAGGCGTAGTCGACCTTGGTCCAGGTCTGGGCCGGTGCGCCGTCCTTGGTGCCCGGCTTGAACTTGCAGCCGCTCAGGCCCTTGATCAGCGCCTTGTCCAGGTTCTTGAAGCCGCTCGACTTGTCGACCTTGGAGTCGGTCACGGTGCCGTCAGCGCTGACCAGGAACGACGCCGAGGTCGTGCCCTGCTCTTCGTTCATCAGCGAGGCCTTCGGGTATTCGATCGCGCACTTCTTCGGGTCGAACGACGCCGGGACTTCGGCGGCGAAGGTCGAGGCGCAGGCGCCGGTCAGGGCCAGGGCTGCGAACAGCTTGACGGTCAGGTTTTTCATGTGATTTCCCCAGTAAGTTGATAAAGTTTTTCAGTCTCAAGCCGGCTCGCTCGCCGGCGCACTGCTTCAAATCCTAGAATTCTTCCCACTCGTCGTTGCCGACGGTCGCGGTGCTTTTCTTCGGCTTGGCGACGGTCTCTTCGCCGCCCTGGTCCGCTGCTTTCGCGGCGGCCTTCATGGCCGGTTTCTTCAGCGCCGGCGGGGCCGGACGCTTGGCTGCCGGACGCGCCACCACCGCGGTGGTGACTGCCGCCGGAGCAGCCGGTTCGAACTGGAACTGCTCGCCTTCTTCCAGCTTGAAGATGCTGACCACGCGCGCCAGTTCGCCGGCCTGGTCCTGCAGGCTCTGGGCGGCGGCTGCCGCTTCTTCCACCAGCGCGGCGTTCTGCTGGGTCATGCTGTCCATCTCGATGATCGACATGTTGACCTGCTCGATGCCGGCGCTCTGCTCGGCGCTGGCGTTGGCGATCTCGCTCATGATGTCGGTCACGCGGCGCACGCTGGACACCACTTCGTCCATCGTCACGCCGGCCTGGCCGACCAGCTTGGTGCCGCGCTCGACCTTCTCGACCGAGTCGCCGATCAGGGTCTTGATTTCTTTTGCCGCCGCTGCCGAACGCTGCGCCAGGTTACGCACTTCCGATGCCACGACCGCGAAGCCGCGGCCCTGTTCGCCGGCACGCGCCGCTTCCACCGCGGCGTTCAGCGCCAGGATGTTGGTCTGGAAGGCGATGCCGTCGATGACGCCGATGATGTCGGCGATCTTGCTGGCCGAGTTGTTGATCTCGCCCATGGTGCCCACCACTTGCGACACCACGTCGCCGCCCTTGCGGGCCACGTCCGAGGCGGTTGCCGCCAGGGCGTTCGCTTCACGGGCGTTGTCGGCGTTCTGCTTGACGGTCGAGGTCAGTTCTTCCATCGCCGACGCGGTCTTTTCCAGCGAGCTGGCCTGCAGTTCGGTACGCGAGGACAGGTCGATGTTGCCGGCCGCGATTTCACGCGAGGCGGTGCCGATGGTCTCGGTGCCGCGGCGCACCTGTTCGACGATGTCGACCAGGCTGTTGCGCATTTCCTTCATCTCGACCAGCAGGCTGCCGCGATCGGATTCCTTGGTCTCGATGGCGATCGACAGGTCGCCGTGGGCGATGCTGCCGGCGATCTTGGCGGTGTAGCCAGGCTCGGCGCCGAGCTGCTTGAGCAGGCTGCGGGTGATCACATACGCTGCCACGCCGCCCATCACGAGGGCCAGGGCCAGCAGCATCAGCATGAAGTTACGGGCGTTGACGAAGGCGGACTGGGCGTCGGTCGCGCTCTGCGCGTTCTGCTTCTCTTCCAGGACGGCCAGCTGGTCCAGCGCTTCGGTCCACTTCTTCTGGACCGGACGCACTTCCTTGATCATCACACGGGTCGCGTCCATGGCGTTGTTCGCCAGGTAGAGCTCAGCCGCCTTGGCGATCGCCGGCATGGCGGCCGCTTCGTGTTCCTTGATCTGGGCCAGCAGCTTCTTTTCGTTGTCGCTGGCGTGTTCCGCGAAGATGGCCGACAGCTTGCGCTGGGCTTCGTTGTATTTCTCGGTCTGGGCCTTGAACTTGTTCATTTCCGGCTCCATGTCGGCCGGGTCGGTCATCAGGGTCAGGACGCGCAGCGAAGCGACACGTTCGGCGACGTTATTGCGCATGTCGACCACCAGGGCGGTCGAGACGTTGTTCACGCTCACCACCTGGTCCAGGCGATCCTGGATCTGCGCCATGCGCAGGATGCCTACGACCGTCACCGCGACCAGCAGGACCAGCACCAGTGCAAAACCGAGCGCCAGGCGGGTGCCGACCTTCATGTTGTTCAAATTCATTCGCTTCTTCCCTGTGTATCTATTGATCGGACTCGCCCGGGGTGGAGTGCGCCGTGCGACGCATCGCAGAAGCTTGCTCAGCAGCTCTGCATATTTCCGACAGGATAAATCAAAACTTTGGGCCAACAGTCAGAAATTGTCCTGGCCATCCGATCTGTTTCGACGGAACAACAGCGTTGATGTCATGCAATCTCTGAATTAGAGGGAATTATCAGTTCTTACTTGCTATCGGGCAAGCTTAGAGCAACATTGCGTAGCAGAAATGTTAACAATGTGTGGCAATTTGCCGACAAGAAACGAAAAAGGGCGCGCCGGAGCACGCCCTCTTGATGACTAAAAGATAAATACTGCCGCAATCAGGCGGCGACCGGCATCTTCGCGGCGGCCTCCAGCAGCAGGCGCGGATCGCCTGCAGCGAGCTTCTTCGAATCCGACAGCACCTGGCGGAAAGCGCGCGCGCCCGGCAAACCGGTCATCAGGCCCAGCATGTGGCGGGTAATGCTGTTGAGCTTCAGGCCGAGAGGACCGTAGCGGCGCAACTGCTCTTCGATATACGGGATCATCGCTTCCAGCACCTCGGTGCGCGAGCGCGGCCGCCCTTCCTGCCCATAGAAGCGCGCATCCCAGTTCGCCATCACCCAGGGGTTGTGATAGGCCTCGCGGCCCAGCATCACGCCATCGACGTGTTCCAGGTGCAGGGCGATCTCGTCGTCGGATTTGACGCCGCCGTTGATCAGGATTTCCAGGTCGGGGAATTCGCGCTTGAGCTGGTAGGCCACTTCGTAGCGCAGCGGCGGGATCTCGCGGTTTTCCTTGGGCGACAGGCCCTTGAGCACGGCGTTGCGGGCGTGGACGATGAAGGTCTGGCAGCCGGCGTCGGCGATCGTGCCGACGAAGTCGCGCACGAAGCCGTACTCCTCGTTGTAGTCGATGCCGATGCGGTGCTTGACGGTGACGTCGATGGACACCGCGTCGCGCATGGCCTTGACGCAGTCGGCCACCAGCTGCGGCTCGCTCATCAGGCAGGCGCCGAAGGCGCCCTTCTGCACCCGCTCGGAGGGGCAGCCGCAATTCAGGTTGATCTCGTCGTAGCCATATTGTTCGCCCAGCTTGGCGCTCTTGGCCAGGTCGGCCGGATCGCTGCCGCCCAGCTGCAGGGCGACCGGATGCTCGACCTCGTCGTAGCGCAGGTGGCGTTCGACGTCGCCGTAGACCAGCGCGCCGGTGGTGACCATTTCGGTGTACAGCCAGGTGTGCTGGGTGATCTGGCGGTGGAAGACGCGGCAGTGGCGGTCGGTCCAGTCCATCATCGGCGCGACACTTAAGGTTCTCTTGCGGTATTTCATACTATCGACAAATTATCTGCTCAGTTCCAGACGAGGCTTGAACCCGGACCCTTGGCATCGCAATGGCCTTTCGTCCAGTCACTATCGAGGCCATTATACCTGCCGGCGGGGCGCTGGCTCCGCAGCACCCCGCCGGCCAATGGCTCAGATCGAGAACAGGTAATCCGCCAGCACCGTCGAGGATGTGCCGATGAGGCGCACGACTTCCATCAACTCGCCCGACGACACCTGGGCATCGGTCCCATCGGAAGTAAAGAGATAGGCCGCGCTGTCGCTGCCGTTGTCGACCACGAATAGCGCAGTCGCCCCCGCGGCATAGTTCGCGGCGGCGGAGCCGATGGCCAGCGCGGCGGACTCCGCGTCCAGCTCGCCCATGATGTTAGCCGTAAATATGACCAGTTCGGCACTGGCGCCGAATCCGCCTGCGCCGGAGCGGACCAGTCCGCCTTCGAGTGCTGCATCGCCATCGCCCACGCGGAACGCGCCCTGGACGATGCGGATCTTGTCCGCACCCGACACGAAATCGGTCACGGTATCCACGCCTGAGTCACTGTCCACGACGAACACGTCCTTGCCGGCGCCACCGGTCAGGATGTCCGCACCATGCCCCCCTGCGAGTACATTCGCCGCTCCATTGCCTTTGATCACGTTGTCCAGTGCATTGCCAGTGACATTGACAGCGAGCGTCGCGGCCGACGTGATGCTTGCGTTTTCGACGTTGTCGGCCAAGACGTAGTTTCCCTTGGCAGTGAACGCCACCTCGACCGTATCGACGCCTTCGCCGTCCAGCTCGACCACCATGTCCGTGGCGGCACTGACGACATAGCGGTCGTCGCCAAGGCCACCGGACATGAGGTCGGTGCCGGCGCCCCCGTCGAGCAAGTCCTCACCGTCCGTGCCGGTCAGAACGTCGTTGGCCGTGGTGCCCCGGTCCGCCAGTAGCTGTGCCAGCGTTTTGGTGGTGTCGGAGAAATCGACATGTTCGACGTTGCGCAGGGTAATGCTCTCGCCAGTGAGCTTATTCACCAGCATCAGGTCGGTCGCGTTGACGCGGGTGCGCGCGTAATCCGCATGCGCGCCCAGCACCTGCAGCCGGTCCTCGTCGGCGCCGCCATCGACGATGTCGGCGCCGGTGCCGGCCTGCAGGAGGTCGGCGCCGGCGCCGCCTTGCAAGCTGTCGTTTCCGATCCCGCCGAGCAGTGTGTCGTCGCCTGCTCCGCCGTCGAGGCTGTCGTTGCCGCTCCCCCCTTCAAGGAAATCGCTGCCGAGTGCTCCCGCAAGCCTGTCGTTGCCCGCCCCGCCGGCAAGCACGTTATCCATGCTGTTGCCGGTGCCTGCGAAGGCCTTGGCCCCCGCGTAGACGAGGTTCTCGACCTCGGCGCCGAGCGTATAGGACGCCAGGCTCGTGCGCACGGTATCGTCGCCACCGTCGACCGCCTCGATCACGAGATCCCCGACGATGTCGACGACATAGATGTCGTCACCGGCTCCGCCACTCATGCTGTCCTTGCCCCCGCGTCCATCGAGCAGGTCGTCACCGTTGCCGCCGGTGAGCGCATTGACCGCGGCATTACCGGTCAACACGTTGTCGAGTCCATTGCCGACCAGGTTGACGGCGCCCGTGCCAGTGACAATGGCATTCTCGACGTACACACCGAGGACGTAGGTTCCCGGCGCCTTGAATCCAAGTTCGACCGTATCGCGACCTCCCCCCGCCTCTTCCACCACCACGTCAGTGGCAAGGTCCAGCAGGTAATGGTCATCTCCGTCGCCGCCGCTGAGGTGGTCGCTACCCGCGCCGCCGTCCATCACATCGTCGCCCGCGGTGCCGACCAGGGTGTCGGCACCAACGCTGGCGACATTGTGGTGCAACTGGCTCAGGTCCACCGTACTCCATTCGCCGTAGGCATGTTCAACCAGTTCGACGTCACGCATGGTGATGCGCACCTTGAGCGCTTCGTTGATCAGGATGGTATCGGTCAGGTTCGGACGCTGGATGACATAGTCCTCGAGCGCCCCCTCGAGCAGCAGCGTATCGGTGCCGGCGCCGCCGTTGACCACATCGATACCTGTCCCGGGGAACAGCAAGTCGTCGCCGTCGCCACCATCGAGGGTGTCGTTCCCTGTCCAGCCGGTCAGGAGATCATTGCCGAGCCCGCCGAAGAGCTTGTCGTCGCCCCCGTTCTCGCTGCCCGAGATATGGTTGCCCAGCGTATTGCCGGTTCCGGAGAAGCCCTTCGTCCCGGTATAGAACAGTCCCTCGACGTCGGCTCCCAGGATATAGGCGGCCAGCGAGGTCAGCACCGTGTCGTGACCTGCGCCAGCCTCTTCGCGCACGATCTCGCCGACGGCATCGACGACGTAGGTGTCATTGCCGGCACCACCAACCAGGGTATCCTTGCCGGCGCCGCCGTCAAGGAGATCCCGTCCGTCACCGCCTTCGAGCACGTTCGCGGCTCCATTTCCGATGAGGATGTTATCGAGCGCATTGCCGATCAGGTTGACGGCCACGCCCGCGCCTGCGACGACCGTGGCCCTTTCCACATGCTGGCCGAGGGTGTACACCCCCTTGACCGTGTAGGCGACATCGACCTGGTCGATGCCCTCGCCTTCGCGCTCGATGACCGTATCGCCCGTGCTATTGACCACGTAGCGGTCGTTCCCCAGTCCACCCGCCATGCTGTCATTGCCCAGTCCGCCGTCGATCAGGTCGTTTCCGGTGCCGCCCTCGAGCACGTCATCTCCCGCGCTCGGCAGGTTGACCTGGACCTGGGCGATGGTCTTGATGCCGTCGTCGAACCTTATCTGCTCGACGTTGCGAAGCGTATAGGTCTCGCCAGTCGTCTTCCGCACGAGGACCGTGTCGGTCGCGTTCGGGCGCGCGCGCTCGTAGTCGGCAAAGTCGCCGCCCATCACAGCGAGGTCGTCGCCGGCGCCGCCATCCATGACATCGCTGCCGGCCTCGCCTTGCAGCACGTCATTCCCGTCGCCACCAAGCAACGTGTCGTTGCCAGCGCCGCCAAACAGCCTGTCGTCGCCGGCGCCGCCGTCGAGACCGTCATTGCCTTCATGTCCAAAGAGCCAGTCGTTGCCGCCCTTGCCCGCCAGCTTGTCGGCACCGCTGCCGCCACGAAGCTCGTTAGCCTGCTCGTTCCCGGTGCCGGCAAACGCCTGGCTGCCCGAATACACCAGGTTCTCGACGTTTGCCGCGAGGGTCAGGCTCGCGAGTGCCGTGCGTACCGTGTCGCGGCCGCCGTCGACGGCTTCCACCACCACGTCGGTCGCCACGTCGACCACGTACACATCGTCGCCGCCCCCGCCGACCATGGTGTCCTTACCGGCCTTGCCGTCGAGGATGTCGTTGCCCTCCCCGCCTATCAGGGTATTTGCGCCGCCATTTCCGATTAGTTCATTGTCCAGGGCATTGCCGGTCAGGTGGACCGCCATCGTTCCCGCGGAAAGGACCTGCGCATGCTCGACATGCGCGGGCAGCTGGTACGTGCCTGGCGCGCTGAATGCCACCTCTACGCGGTCGATTCCCTGTTCCGCCAATTCGACCACGATGTCGTCGGGGCGGTCGACGCGGTACGAGTCGTCGCCCCTTCCGCCGGCGAGGGTGTCGCGTCCGATCGTGCCCACGAGCCGGTCCTGACCGGACTCCACCGCATCGCTGGTGAAGCTGGACGTAAAACCGCGCCCGTCCACGAAACTCGCACGCACCGTGATCGCCTGCCCGATGAGGGTCGGGGTCACGAGCAGCGTCGTACCGGTCGCGCCCTGGACCGGCACGCCATCGGCAAGCCATTGCAGGGTGGCGCGCGCCAGGCCGTCAGCGTCGATGCGCAGGTAGGTGGCGCTCAAGGTCTCGCCAGGCGAGACCTTGCCGGAAATCGACAGCTGGACTGCGGCGGGGCTGTCGGGCGCCAGCTGCTCCAGCGCGCGGATGCTGTCGTGCCGCATGTTGATGGCTGCTGCGGCCGTTGCCATGCTCACGACACCGGCGAGATACGCGCGCCCCAGATCCATGGCGTCCCATCCGTTGTACGACGCGGTTTCCCGCACGGTGTCGATCGACGCCGTGAATAGTCCCGCGGCCCCCACCTTGGCATTCAGGACGACGGCGTCATTGCCCTGCGCACTTCGGGCAAGGGTGTGGATGAGATCTGGCAGGTTCAACTGGCCGTTTGCCAGCAGGCCGCTCCAGAATGCGAGTCCGGCGGCATCAGGATCGCGGCCAAACAGGGTTTGGTAGACGCGCGCCACGTTCTCCTGCGCCGTCCCGTCATACAGGCGTGCGAATTCGAGCGAGCCGGTCAGTGAGGCCCGCAGCGCCGCCAACGCGGACGGCAGGCCGGACTGCGCCGCTTCGCCCATCCAATGGACCAGGACGGCGGGTTCGGCAGGACGTCCGAGGAAAGTCACGAAAAGCTGCTGCATGGCCTGGAAGCCGCTGTCGGACCGCACGATTGGCGCCGGCGTGACCGGTGAGGCCTGCACCGCTTCCAGGTTCCCCTGCCCGTCCGTATAGCGTGCGGCGACGCTGATCGAACGCGCGGCCATGTCCTCGGTCAGCACCAGGCTTGCCCCCGTGGCGCCATCGATCGGCTGGCCGTCGGCATACCACTGAAAATCGAAGGAGCCCAGGCCATCCGGATCCGCCAGCTCCGGCACGGCCGTCAGCACTTGCCCGATCTCCGCCCGGCCCTCGATGCGGACTTCGCCGGTCGGCGAGGCATTGGGAATGACCGGCACGCCTTCCTGCAGTTCGCCGATTGTCATTCCATCGCCGGCAAAAAGGACGTACTCGACGTTGCGCAGGACGACCGTATCCGACGTGGATGTGTGACGCAGGACGGTATCGGTGGCATTGGGCCGGGACACCTGGTACGCATCGAATGCATGGTCGAGGATCACGCGGTCCCATCCGGCGCCGCCGTCGGCCAGGTCGCGTCCGCTTCCGGCGAGCAGCGTGTCGTCGCCTGCGCCGCCCAGCAGCACGTCGTCGCCCGCGGCGCCATACAACACATCGCGCCCCGCGCCGCCGTCGAGGACATTGGCGCCATTGTTTCCCACGAGTTCGTTGGCGAGCTCATTTCCGCTCAGATTGCCGGCGGCAAAACCGGCCAGCCTGCCGTCTTCCACATTGGCGGGCAACACATAACTGGAGCCGCCTGGAAGCGACACCATGACCCTGTCGGCACCCTGGGAGGCCTGCTCGACGACGATGTCGCCCGGATGGTTGACGGTATAGATATCGATGCCGGCGCCGCCAGCGAGCGTATCCGCCCCGGCTGTCCCCTCATGGTAGTCCTGCGCCTCGATCGGACGGCTGGTGAGGGTTTCAAGGAAACCGCGGCCGTCCGTATAACTGACCCGCACCGTGATCGCCTTGCCGAGCTCGGCTTCGGTGATGCGGAAGCTCGGGTCGCTGGCGCCGGCGATATCGCTGCCATCCGCCATCCACTGGTAATGCAGGGGCCCCACGCCATCCGCATCCGTGAACGTCGGTGAGATGGACAACAGATTACCGACACCGAAAGTCCCGCTCATCCCATAGCTGGCGCGCATCGGATGGTTCGGTTCGAGCGCGTGCAAGGCCATGATGGCGTCCCCGATCCCGGCGATGGCAGCCGTGGAGGAAGCTTCATCGCCAATCGTTGCCAGGTAATCGCGGGCTTCGTCGAATGCTTCGTAGCCGGCAAAGACATCGCCCGCGTCTGCGGCAGCGCCCGTATAGGCTTCGGCGACGCGGAGCTTGTTCGCCAGGACCTCGCGGTCAAGGCCTTGCGCGCCGGCCGCGACCGTCTCGGCCAGGTCGGCGATGGAGAGCGTCCCGCTCGCAAGCTGGCCGCTGAAGAACTCGATCGCGGCGGTGTCCGGCTCGCGGCCGAAAAGCGTTTGGAAGACCAGCTGCACGGCTGCCGCTGGAGTCTTGCCGGCATACAGCGCGGCAAACTCACTGGAAGCGAGCAGGGTTTCCTTCAGCACCTCCAGGCCGCCCTCTCCCGCCGTAGCAAGGCGCTCGATCCAGTCCTGAAATGCCGCGGGATCGGCGGGCCGTCCGAGGCAGCTGACGAACATGCGCTCGATGGCCTGGCCCGCCGACGACATCGACACCACACCGCTCAGTTCGCTGTTCACGCTGACGACAGCGCCCCGGCCGTCGATGAAGGCAGCCTCGACCCACACGGTCTTGCCGCCATGCGCCTCGGACAGGACCAGCGACGGACCGCTCACACCGTCGACCAGGCGTCCCCCCACATACCACCGGTAGCTGACGGGTCCCATGCCGTCGGCATCGTACAGATCGTGCGCGGCAAGGACAGTTCCTCCGACAGCGAGCATTCCCTCGATATGCACGGTCCCGGAAGCCTGCGCGTTCGCCGGCAGCGCCGCCATCTGCGTCATCAGCTCCGCCAAGGAAGCGACGGCTTGTTGCGCGGTTTCAGGACCGGTGACGGCATCCAGAAACGACAATGCCATGCTTGCGTCGGCCCGCCCATAAAGGCCGGAGCTGCCGGCGAGCGCTTCGGTGAACGACATCGCGGCATCCAACTTGCTCTCGTACGCGAGTTTGTCGGCCCCTTGCGCGCCGGTCACGAGCGCATTGGCCAGCGCGGCCGGAGTCATGCTGCCCTGCTCCAGGGCGTGCGACCAGAACGCGAGCCCGGCCGCGTCGGCGCCATGGCCGAACAGCTGCCGGTACAGATGTTCGACGACCTGCTCGTTGGTCTTGCCGGCAAGCCGGACGACGAACTCGGCCGAGCTCCCGAAAAAATCATGCCCCAGGTCATCGATTCCATGCTCGAGCGCACCTTCCATGTTGGTCGTCCAGTTGCTCAGTTCGAATGTATTTGCCGGTCGACCATAATAGGTGACGAACATAGCTTGCGCCATGCGCGCCGCAGTCGATGAGGAAGGCTCGACAGTGCTTTCGCTGGTATTGGAAATGACGGCGTCGGCTGGCGCCGGGGAAGAAACAGTAGCGGACATGGGAGTGAGTAGAGGGAGGGCTGTCGTCAAGTGGGGAGACTCTCCATTGCCGAAATTGCAATAGAGAAACATTATTGAGCGATGGTAACATGCTCCAAATCGGTGAATGTCCGGGAGTTGCGGAAAAACCGCAGTAATGAGGGCGATATCCGCTACTTCGTATTCCTGAGCACCGGCAGGTTATCAAGATCGCCATGGCGCAGGGGCCTTATTCATCTACTCCATGTATTTTTGCCAACGGGAAATTTTTTGCTGCATATGTGTATTGCTCGAGCTGCCCCGGCGTTACAATCCGTGGTGTGCACACCACTGATTCAGCAACTGGCCCTGCAAGCCCGCCACCGCCCGCCGCGCAAACCGGCGGCGTGGGCGACGTCGCGCGCGCGGCCGGCCCGGCACACCCAGTGCTCGCCATCATGCAGCCCTACTTCCTGCCCTACATCGGCTACTTCCAGCTGATCGCCGCCAGCGACGTGTTCGTCGTCTACGACAACATCAAGTACACCAAGAAGGGCTGGATCAACCGCAACCGCATGCTGCGCAACGGCGAGGACGCGATGTTCTCGCTGCCGCTGCAGGCCGGCGCCGACCAGCTGGACGTGGTCGAGCGCTTCCTCGCCGCCGGCAAGGAGCGTCACAAATGGCTGGCCCAGCTCAAGGGCGCCTACGGCCGCGCCCCCCATTACGCACAGACCCTGCCGCTGCTGGAGCGCATCGCCGCCTGCCCCGAGGACAAGCTGTTCCGCTTCCTGCACGCGGCCCTGTTGGCCACCTGCGAACACCTGGCGATCACGACGCCGATCCGCGTGTCCTCGACCGTGAACATCGACCACGGCCTGAAAAGCCAGGACAAGGTGCTGGCGCTGTGCGAGGCGCTGGGGGCGCGCAGCTATGTCAATCCCATCGGCGGCACGGAGCTCTACGCGCGCGAGGATTTCGCCGCGCGCGGCATCGATTTGCGCTTCCTGCGCGTCCGGCCGCTCGACTATCCCCAGCTGGACGGCAAGCCCCACGTGCCCTGGCTGTCGATCGTCGACGTCCTCATGTTCAACCCGCTCGACACGGTGCGCGCCTGGGTGCGTACCCACTACGACCTGATCTAGCCTATGTACAAATGGATAAAACTGGGGAAGGTGTTCACCCCGCAGGACGTACCCGACCGGCCCTGGCTCAAGGAATTCGCCCAGGCCCCCGCCACCCTGGTGTGCGACGATTACGTGCGCGTGTATTTCTCCTGCCGCCCGGCTCCGGATGCGAACGGCCAGTACGTCAGCTACTCGAGCTGGGTCGACCTCGACCGGCGCGACCTCACCCGCGTGCTGCGCGTGGCCGAGCAGCCCATCCTGGCGCTGGGCGACCTGGGCGAGTTCGACGAATTCGGCACCTATCCGGTCTCGGTGACCCGCGAAGGCGATGAGGTGCGCGCCTACTACGCCGGCTGGACGCGCTGCGAGTCGGTCCCCTTCAATACCGCCATCGGCATGGCCACCAGCCTGGATGGCGGCGCGACGTTCAGGAAAGCCGGACGCGGCCCGGTGCTGCCCTATACCCTGGACGAACCCTTCGTGCTGAGCGGACCGAAAGTGCGCCGCTTCGAAGGCCAGTGGCAGCTGTTCTACATCGCCGGGCGCAAGTGGAAGCTGGTCGAGGGCCGCGCCGAGCCGGTCTACAAGATCCGCATGGCGACATCAAGCGACGGCGTCCACTGGACCAAGTTGAACCGCGACCTGGTCGAGAGCCGCATCGAGGACGACGAAGCCCAGGCCAGCCCGGACGTCATTTACGCCAAGGGCAAGTACCACATGTTCTTCTGCTACCGCTACAGCAGCAACTACCGCGGCAAGCAGTTCGGCTACCGCATCGGCTATGCCTCCAGCACCGACCTGAAACACTGGACGCGCGACGACGCCAGGGCCGGCCTGGACGTCTCGGCGGAAGGCTGGGACGACGAGATGGTCAGCTACCCGCATGTGTTCGAACTCGATGGCCGCATCTACATGGCCTACCTCGGCAACGGCGTCGGCCGCTACGGCTTTGGCCTGGCGGTGCTGGACGGCGAACTGGAGTGACAGCATGAAGTGGACCAAACTCGGCAAGATCTTCGACCCGTCCCAGCACACGCTTCCCAACGGTTGCGAGCTGTTCGCGCAATCGCCCCAGACCCTCGTCTGCGACGAGCACGTGCGCATCTATTTCTCCACCCGCGCCAAGGACGCCAGCGGCAAGTTCCTCAGCCATGTGGCCTATGTCGACATGGACCGCAGCCTGTCGGCCATCCTGCGCGTGGCCGACCACACGGTGCTGCCGCTGGGCGAACTGGGCGCCTTCGACGAGCACGGGATCTTCCCCATCAATGTGCTGCGCCACGGCGGCCAGGTGCTGGCCTACACCACCGGCTGGAACCGTCGCGTGTCGGTCTCGGTCGATACCGCGATCGGCCTGGCCGTCAGCAAGGACGAGGGCCGCACTTTCCAGCGCCTGGGCAGCGGCCCGGTGCTGGCCCAGTCGCTGCACGAGCCCTGCCTGGTGGGCGACGGCTTCGTCCTGCACGCGGGCGGCCAGTTCCACATGTGGTACATCTTCGGCACCGGCTGGAAGCGCTATAGCGCGGACGCGGCGCCCGACCGCACGTATAAGATCGGGCACGCGACCTCGCCCGACGGCATCCACTGGACCAAGGAAGAAGCACGGCAAATCGTCGCCGACCGCCTGGGCCCGGACGAGAGCCAGGCCCTGCCCACCGTGGTCGAGGTCGACGGCCGCTGGCACATGTTCTTCTGCTACCGCCAGTCCTTCGACTTCCGCAGCAATCCGGACCGCGGCTACCGCATCGGCCACGCCTGGTCCGACGACCTGGTGGACTGGACCCGCGACGACGACATGATCCCCCTCGCCGTCGAGCCGGGCGCCTGGGACGGCGAGATGCAGTGCTATCCCCACGTCTTCAAGCTGGACGGCAAGGTCTATTTGCTCTACAACGGCAATGCCTTCGGGCGCGACGGCTTCGGCCTGGCGGTGCTGGAGCCATGAACCTGGTCGACCTGCGCCGCGACAGCGCCTCGGCCGCCCAGGTCGAGGCCCTGCTGCGCGCCTGCGACGCGGCCTTCGTGCCGCCGCTCAGCAGGCGGGTGGCGCTCGGCGCCTATGCCGCCAAGCTTGCGGGACAGGCGCGCCTGCTCGAGGCATGGCAGGATGAGGCCTTGATCGGCCTGGTGGCGATCTACTGCAACGACCCCGGCGGCGTGGCCTATGTCAGCAATGTCAGCGTGGCGCCCGGCCATGCGCGGCGCGGCATCGCCGGCCGGCTGTTGCACGAGGCGCTCGATGTGGCGCTCCGGAGCGGCATGCGCGAAGCCGCGCTCGAGGTGGGCACGGACAACGCCGCCGCCGTCGCGCTGTACCGGAAACACGGCTTCGCCGAGGATGGCGAAGCAAACCAGGACCGCATGCTGCGCATGCGCCTGCCCCTACTACTGGAACGACCATGACCAACGACCGCGACTACAACGCCGAAGCAAAAGACAGCCAGGGCCACCAGTACGCCTACGGCTTCGACTTCGATGTCATGCACCCCTACATGCTGCAGAGCTTCCAGCCCTTCTTCCGCCCCGGCAGCCTGCTGGAACTGGGCTGCTTCCAGGGTGCGCTGACGCGCCGCCTGCTGGCCCACTTCGACGACGTCACCTGCGTCGAGGCCTCGAGCGAGGCGCTGGACGCGGCGCGCGCGCTGGTCGGCGACAAGGCGACCTTCTTCCACGCGCGCTTCGAGGAGGTCCAGCTGCCGCGCCGCTACGACAACATCGTGCTGACCCATGTGCTGGAGCACCTGGACGACGCGGTCGGCCTGCTGCGCCGGATCAACGACGAATGGCTGGCGCCGGGCGGCCGTCTGTTCCTGGTATGCCCGAACGCCAACGCGCCCTCGCGCCAGATCGCGGTCAAGATGGGCCTGATCGAGCACAACGCGGCCGTCACCCCGGCCGAGCTCGACCACGGCCACCGCCGCACCTACAGCCTCGACACGTTGGAACGCGACGCCGTCGCCGGCGGCCTGGCGGTGCGCCACCGCTCCGGCATCTTCTTCAAGGCGCTGGCCAACTTCCAGTGGGACCGCCTGCTCCAGACCGACATCATCTCGCCGGCCTACCTGGACGGCTGCTACGCCCTGGGCCAGCACTACCCGGACCTGTGCGCCAGCATCTTCCTGCTGTGCGAGCAGGGTCCCTCGACCAAACAATCCTGAGCCGCCATGAGCAACCTCCCTGCCAGCATCACCCACCCCGAGATCGAGCAGCACCGCAAGGCCGTGCGCAACAGCCCGCGCAACGCCCAGGCCCACGCCCTGCTCGGCCTGGCCCTGCAGCGCCACGGCATGCTGGCCGAGGCCGTGGCCAGCCAGCGCCGCGCGCTCGAGCTCGACCCCAAGCTGACCGGCCTGTACGCCGTGCTGGGCCCCGCCCTGTTCGACCTGAAGCGCTACCCGGAATCGGTCGAGAGCTACCGCCGCGCGGTGGCGCTGCAGCCGAACGAGCCCGAGCTGCGCAAGGGCCTGTCGGATGCGCTGCGCCATGCCGGCCAGCTGCCGCAGGCGCTGGAACAGGCGCAGCAGGCGCTGGCGCTCCGCCCGGACGACCTCGACCTGCTCTTCACCCTGGCCGCCTGCCAGCACGGCATGCGCGACCATGCGGCGGCCGCCGACACCTTCGGGCGCGTGCTGGAACTCGTGCCCGACCACGTCAATGCGCGCCTGGACCTGGGCCAGTGCCTGCTGCACCTGCACCGGCACGACGCGGCCGAAGCGGCCTATCGCGGCGTGATCGCGCGCGACCCCGGCCACGTGCGCGCCCACATCAGCCTGGGCAGCACCCTGCGCGAACTACGCCGTTTCGACGAAGCGGTCAGCTGCTTCGAACGCGCGCTGGAGCTCGATCCGCAGCACGCGGACGCGCTCTACGAACTGGGCGTGGCCCTGCAGCTGCAGGGCAAGATCGGCCCGGCCCGCGCCGTGCTGGAGCAAGGCCTGGCGCTGGCCCCCGACCATGAACTGATCCTGCGCGCGCTGGCGCACAGCTGCTTCGAGCTGGGTCAGTGGGAGCAGGCGCTGGCGCACGCGCGCCGCGGCCTGGAGGTGGCGCCCAGTCCCACCTCGCACAGCGCCATGCTGTTCATCCTCAGCCACTGCTGCAACGACGGCGCCCAGCTCACCGCCGAGCACTTCGAATTCAGCCGGCGCTGGGAGCAGCCCCTCAGCGCGCTGCGCCAGCCGCACGCCAACCCGCGCGACCCCAACAAGCGCCTGAACATCGGCATCGTCTCGGCCGACCTGTACCACCATGCGGTGACGCGCTTCATCGAGCCGATCATGTCGCTGCTGAAGGACAGCCAGCAACTGCGCCTGCACGTCTACTACAACAACACGGTCAGCGACGAGATGACCGGCCAGCTGCGCGGCTACGTGGCCGAGTGGCGCCAGATCGCCCACCTCGAGGACGACGCGGTCGAGCGCATGATCCGCGAGGACGGCATCGACATCCTGATCGACCTGAACGGCCACTCGGCGCGCAACCGCCTGGCGCTGTTCGCACGCAAGCCGGCGCCGGTGCAGGCCAGCTGGATCGGCTATGCCGGCACCACGGGCCTGGAAGCCATGGATTACTACCTGTCCGACCAGTTCCACCTGCCGGAAGGCCGCTACGACGAGCAGTTCTCGGAAAAGATCGTGCGCCTGCCGCTGTCGGCGCCCTTCATGCCCGACCCGAACGCGCCGCCGGTGAACGACTTGCCGGCCCGGACCAACGGCTACCTGACCTTCGCCAGCTTCCACCGCACGAGCAAGGTCAGCCGCGACGTGATCGCGCTCTGGGCCAAGCTGCTGCGCTCCCTGCCGACCTCGAAGATGCTGCTGGGCGGCCTGCAGCAGGGCACCGACGACACCCTGCTCGGCTGGTTCGACGAGGAAGGCATCGCGCGCGAACGCCTGATCCTGCGCGAGCGCACCACGGTGCACGGTTACCTGACCCAGCACCACGAGGTCGACATCTGCCTCAGTCCCTTCCCCTACTCCGGCTCGACCACGATCTGCCACGCGCTGTGGATGGGCGTGCCGACCCTGGCCACGATCGGCCCGACCAACCCGAGCCACTCGGCGGTCTGCTACCTGGCCCACCTGGGCCTGAGCTCCTTCATCGCCGACGACGAAGAGACCTTCCTGCGCCTGGGCGCCTTCCTGAACGAGAACCTGGACACCCTGGCCGCCCTGCGCGCCAGCATGCGCGAGCGCTTCACCAATTCGGTGGTGGGCTATCCGGGCGTGGCCGCGGCCAGCGTGGAGTACGCGCTGCGCCTGATGTGGCTGCACTGGTGCGAGGGCCAGCCGGCTGCCCCGCTACGGGTGCGCCTGTCGGACCTCACCGACGGCTCCGAACAAGGAGAAGCCCAATGAAGACCATCCGGACCCGCGCCGACCTGGCCGTGAACGGCGCCGCGCCGGCTTTTGAAGAACTGCTGCACGTGGGCCGGCCGAACATCGGCGACCGCGAGGCCTTCCTGCGTTATGCGAACGACATCTTCGACCGCCGCTGGCTGAGCAACGACGGCCCGCTGCTGCAGGAATTCGAGGCGCGCATCGCCGCCCACCTGGGCGTGCGCCACTGCGTCGCCATGTGCAACGGCACCATCGCGCTCGAGATCGCGATCCGGGCCATGGGCCTGCAGGGCGAGGTCATCGTGCCTTCATACACCTTCGTGGCCACCGCCCACGCGCTGCAGTGGCAGGGCATCACGCCGGTGTTCGCCGACGTCGACCCGGCCACTCACAATATCTCGCCCGAGGCGGTGCGGCGCATGATCACCCCGCGCACCACCGGCATCATCGGGGTGCACCTGTGGGGCCGCGCGGCCCCGGTCGAGGAGCTGCAGGCGATCGCCGACGAGCACAAGCTGGGCCTGCTGTACGACGCCGCCCACGCCTTCTCGTGCACCCACCAGGGCAAGATGATCGGCAACTTCGGCGCCTGCGAAGTGCTGAGCTTCCATGCCACCAAGTTCTTCAACAGCTTCGAGGGCGGCGCCGTGGTCACCAACGACGACGCCCTGGCCGACCGCATGCGCCTGATGCGCAACTTCGGCTTCTCGGGCCTGGACCAGGTCAGCCACCCCGGCACCAACGGCAAGATGATCGAGATCGCCGCCGCAATGGGCCTGGTCAACCTGGACGCCATCGACGAGGTGATCGCCGCCAACCGCGCCAATTACGACTGCTACCGCGCGGTGCTGGCCGATCTCCCGGGCGTGCGCCTGATCGACTACGACGCGGGCGAGCGCAACAACTACCAGTATGTGATCCTGGAGGTGGCCCCGGACTGCGCCGCCGGCCGCGACGAGATCGTCACCGCCCTGCGCGCCGAGAACATCATGGCGCGCCGCTACTTCTGGCCCGGCTGCCACAAGATGGAGCCCTACCGCTCGCTGTTCCCGCATGCCAGGCTGGTGCTGCCCGACACCGAGCGGGTCGCCGCCAGCGTGATCGTGCTGCCGACCGGGCAGACCATGGACGCGGACAAGATCGCGGTCGTGGCCCAGGTGATCCGGACCGTCATCGGGGGCGCTTGAGGTTTTCGATTTAACAATGTCTTGGGGCGTGGCTTCTCCACTTTAGAGGGAGCCGCGCCCTTGTTTTTTATGCACGGCAAAAAATATTTAAAAAAATTTCCGCATGGCACTTAATGCCGGACTTAAACCTGTCGCCTTGTACTGATGAGAGCGAGTGACACACAGCAAGATAGTCCGCTCGAAACGACATACGAACCGAATTCTTCCTAGACCAGGAGTCCAACATGCTGAGCCTGCACACCAACAACGCTGCCCTGTCGGCACAAAACTCGATCTCCCGCACCCAGAGCAACCTGTCGACCTCGATGACCCGCCTGTCGACCGGCTACCGTGTCAACTCGGCAATGGACGACGCCGCCGGCCTGCAGATCGCCAGCCGCCTGAAGGCCCAGACCTCGGGCATGACCGTGGCAATGCGCAACACCCAGAACTCGACCTCGATGCTGCAGACCGCCGAAGGCGCGCTGGACGAAGTCGGCAACATGCTGGTCCGCATGAAGGACCTGGCCACCCAGGCAGCCGACGCTTCGTCGACCGCCAGCGACAAGACCGCGATGCAGTCGGAATACGACGCACTGGGCCTGGAACTGAAGAACATCCTGCAAAACACCACCTTCGCCGGCACCAAGCTGCTGGTCGGCGGTACCGTCGCTTCGTCGATGACCTTCCAGATCGGCGCCTCGTCGAGCGAAACCATGACCGTCAACCTGGGCGCCGACATGACCTCGATGGCCACCGACGTCGCTTCGGCCACCTCGAACTACACCACCACCGCCACCGGCGTGGAACTGACCGGCGCCGCCAACGCCACCATCGGCAAGCTGGAAACCGCGCTGAACTCGGTCAACAAGGTGCGTTCGGGCCTGGGCGCCGCGGCCAACCGTCTTGAGCACGTGTACAACAACCTGTCGAACATCAGCACCAACAGCAAGGCCGCCACCGGCCTGATCATGGACGTCGACTTCGCGACCGAAAGCGCGAACATGACTTCCAGCCAGATGCTGCTGCAAGCCGGCACCGCGATGCTCAAGCAGTCGAACAGCATGTCCTCGATGGTCATGTCGCTCCTGCAGTAATGGCTGCCTCCCGGGCCCGTCCCGGGGTATGATCGAGGGCCAGCCTGAACAGGCTGGCCCTTTTTGTTTGTTGAACCATCGGTAGACTGCCATGGCGAGTATCCCTTCCGTCGTCCCCCTTCTCCCTCCGCTCACGCCGCAGCTCAACGTGGGCGCGGTCGCGGCCGCGGCGCCGGTCGCCCTCACCGCCTTCGACGCCGGCGACCTGCCGCTGCCGGTGGCGCAGATGCTGTCACCCTCCCCAACGGCGCCGGCGGCGGCCGAAGCCGGTGCGGAAAGCGCCGCGATGCGCCCGGACCAGGTGTTCATGGCGCGCCAGCTGCACTTCTCGCAGGCCGACGGCCCCGCGCTGGCGGCGTCCTGGCGCGCGATGGTGCGCAATTACGGCACCCAGCTGATGAACCGCGAGCTGCGCGCCCACGCCGGCCAGCTGCCGCCGGCGGTGCTGGTGGCGAACCAGGACGGGCGCGTGCTGCGCCAGGCCGACGGCACGGTGCTGCCGGGCGACGCCTGGCGCTTCACGGTGCATGCGGGCGGCCCCAAGGACCAGCACCTGCGCGTGGTGCAGGACGGCGCCGACGCCCCGCCCGGACGGCGCAAGCGCGGCCGCGCGGCGCTCAGGCTGGAGCTGGAGCTGGCCGACGGCACGGCGGTCGTGGTGCAGGTGGAGCCGATGCCGGGCGGCGTGGCGCTGGAGTTATGCGCGCCGGACGCGCTGGCGCTGGGCAAGCTGCGGAGCTTGCAGCCGATGCTGGACCAAGCGGTGGAACGCGCGGGACTGAAGGTGCTGCGCTGGAGTTTCCGTGACCGGCTGCCGGTGGGGCCGGCGCATGCGCGGGTGGCCGCGGGCGATGCGTCGCAGGTGCTGACGCTGCCGGTGTTCCGCGCGGCGGCGGAGCTGGCGCTGGTGCTGCCGATGGAAGAAAATTTCAGGAGCGCGTAGGGCGCTTGAACGCGTGGGCGGGGAACCCGCCCACCCTACAGCAAGCGCCACGTAGGGTGGACGGCTCCGCCGTCCACGCGTTCAACCGGCGCTTGCGTACTGCTTAACCCACCGTCCCCACGATCGACACATCCCGGTTCTCGGGAATCTCGTTATACGACAGCACATGCAGCCCCGGCGCGAACAGGCGGGCGTAGCGCGCCAGCAGCGGGCGCACCTGGGGCAGCACCAGCAGCAGCGGCGGCGTGTGCGCCTGCTTCATCTGCTCGCGCGCCACCGGCATGTTGATCTGCAGCTGGGACAGCAGCTGCGGGTCGATCGGGTAGTTGTCCAGCGCCACCTTGCCGCCGCCGTTCTGGCGCGCCTGGTTCAGGGAACCGAGCAGCATGTTTTCCAGTTCGGCCGACAGGTTAAAGGCCGGCATGTCCTTCTTCTTGCCGTACAGGCTGGACACGATCTGGCGCCGCAGCGCGCAGCGCACCTCGGCCGCCAGCAGGATCGGGTCCTTGGTGGTTTCCGAGCTGTCCAGCAAGGTGGTGGCGATGACCACGATGTCCTTCAGCGACACGCTCTCGGCCAGCAGCACGCGGAACACGCGCAGCAGCTGGGTGTGGGTCAGCGCCTTGTCCAGCGCGCCGGCCAGCTTGGGCGACAAGGCGGTCAGGCGCTCCAGGATCGCCGGCACGTCCTCGTGGCGGAACAGCTCGTGCAGGTATTCGCGCACCACCTTCGAGGTGTGGGTGGCTATCGCGCTCGCCACCTCGACCACCTGGTAGCCCAGGCCCAGCGCATGCGCCTTCTGGTCCGGGGTGATCCAGGTGATCGCCATGCCGTAGGCCGGCTCGATGCCGGGAATGCCGTCCAGCTCGCCGTAGACGTTGGGCGACGGGATCGCCATCAGGTGTTCCGGCATGACCTCGGCCTCGGCCACCACGGTGCCCGACAGGCTGATCGAATACTGCGAGGGGCGCAGGGCCAGGTCGTCGCGCACGCCGATGGCGGGCAGCAGCATGCCCATCTGCTCCGACAGGCTCTGGCGCACGCCCTTGATGCGCTTGGTGAGCGGTTCGCCCTGGGCCGCATCGATCATGCCGACCAGCTTGTAGCCCACGGCCACGGTCACCGGCTGCACGACCGGCAGCGCCTGCCAATCGAGTTCCGGCGCGCGCTCTTCGCGCAGGGCGGCTTCGATGGCGGCCACGCCGGCATTGTCCGGGGCCTTGACGCGCTTGGTCAGCTTCCAGCCGACATAGCCGACCACGCCGGCGAAGATGAAGAAGGTGAAGGTGGGCATGCCCGGCACCAGGCCGAGGATGACCATCACGCCCGCGGCGGCGAACAGCACCGCCGGCTGGGCCAGCAGCTGGCCGCCGACCTGCTTTTCCAGGTCGCCCGACTCGCCGATACGGGTCACCAGGATCGCGGCGGCGGCCGACAGCAGCAGCGCCGGGATCTGGGCCACCAGGCCGTCACCGATGGTCAGCAGCGCGTAGACCTTGAAGGCCTCGCCCATCGGCAGGCCGTGCATCAGGGCGCCGATCGCGATACCGCCGACCAGGTTGATGATCAGGATCAGGATCGAGGCCACGGCGTCGCCGCGCACGAACTTCGAGGCGCCGTCCATGGCGCCGTAGAAGTCGGCTTCGGCCGCCACGTCCTTGCGGCGCTGGGTTGCCTGTTCCTGGTTGATCAGGCCGGCGTTCAGGTCGGCGTCGATCGCCATCTGCTTGCCCGGCAGCGCGTCCAGGGTGAAGCGCGCCGACACTTCCGAGATACGTTCCGCGCCCTTGGTCACCACGATGAAGTTGATGATCATGAGGATCACGAACACCACCAGGCCGACCACGAAGTTGCCGCCGATGACGACGTTGGCGAAGGATTCGATCACGTGGCCGGCCGCGTCCGGGCCGTTATGGCCGTTCAGCAGGACCACGCGGGTCGAGGCCACGTTCAGCGCCAGGCGCATCAGGGTGGTGCCCAGGATCACGGTCGGGAAGACCGAGAAGTCCAGCGGCCGCTTGGCCGAGACCGAGACCAGGATCACGATCAGGGCCAGCACGATGTTGAACGTGAACAGCACGTCCAGCAGGATCGGCGGCAGCGGCAGCATGATCATCGCCAGGAGCGCGATCAGGAACACCGGCGCGGCGAATTTCTGCCGCTTCAGCTCGCTGATGAAGGCGTTGATGGAATTCATGGAGAAACCTCACTCAGATGAGATGGGACCACCACCTCGTTGGGGAACCGTGGGGGCGCCTGGCGCCGGCCTGCACGGAACGCATTCAATTGCAAAACGTAGTTCAGCACCTGCGACACCGCCTGGTACAACTGGGCGGGAATCTGCTGCTGGACCTGGCTCGTGTTGTAGATGGCGCGGGCCAGCGGCGGCAGCTCCAGGGTCTCGACCTTGTGCTCGCGCGCCACCTGCTTGATGTACAGCGCCATCTCGTCCACGCCCTTGGCCACCACGAAGGGCGCCTCGGCGCGGTTGGTATCGTACTTCAGCGCCACGGCGTAGTGCTGCGGGTTGACGATCACCACATCCGCCGTCGGCACCGTCTTGCGCACGCTGCGCTGGGCCAGCTGGTGCTGCAGCTGGCGGATGCGCTGCTTCACCTCGGGACGGCCCTCGTTGCTCTTGTGCTCTTCCTTCATTTCCTGCTTGCTCATGCGCTGGTTACGCATGAACAGGAAGTGCTGCACCGGCACGTCGATCAGGGCGAAGATCACGAACACCATCACCATCGCCATCAGGGCGTCGAACATCAGGCCGGCGCCGTGCGCCATGGCCTCGCCCAGCGCCATGCGCTGCAGCTCCACATAGCCCTGGATCCCGCCGCGGCAGGCGAACCACAGCACGCAGCCGAGCACGATCGCCTTGAGGGCCGAGGTGGCGAAACCGATCCAGTGCTTTTGCGAGAACAGGTTGCCCAGGTTTTTCATGGGGCTCAGGCGGTCGAACTTCGGCGCCATGTTCTTGCTCGAGGCCACGAAGCCGCCCGGCACCACGCTGGCGACCACGATCGCCACCGGTACCGCGGCCAGGGGCAGCACCATCTTTATCAGCAGCATCGCGGCGCCGGTGAACACCACCGACATCGCGTTTTCCATCGCGCCCGCCTCGCCCAGCGGCACGAACACCATCCGGAACAGGGTGCGGAAGCTCTCCAGGTAATCCGGCAGCATCATGGAAAACACCTTGAGGCTGACCAGGATCCCGACCGCCGTCGACAGGTCGCGCGAGCGGACGACCTGCCCTTCCTCGCGCGCCTTCTTCAGCTTTTGCTGTGAGGGCTTTTCTGTCTTGTCGCCGGCGCTATCGGACATGGGCCATCCTCATCTGCTGGGTCAGCATCTCGAGCACCTGGTTGGTCATGGCGACGTAATGGTCGGGGATGAAGCGCACCAGCTGCACCAGCATCAGCAAGCCAAAGATCGTCACCAGCGAGAAGCCCAGCGAAAACAGGTTCAGGCTCGGCGCCACGCGGTTCAGGAAACCGAAGCCGATCTGCACCACCATCGTCGAAAACACGATCGGCAGGGCCAGCAGGACCGCGGCCGCGAACACCCAGCCCAGGTTCAGGGCCACGGTTTCCAGCAGCATCGGCCCGTAGCCGGCGCCCACCGGCCAGGCCTTGAAGCTCTGGCCCAGCACCGTCATCAGGATCAGATGGCCGTCGATGGCGAAGAAGACCAGCATCGCCACCAGCGACATCAGGCTCGACACCACGTCGGACACGGCGCCGTTGACCGGATCGTTCATCTGCGCCATCGAGAAGCCGATCTGGCTCGAGGCCAGGAAGCCCAGCATGGTGATCACGGCCATCGCGAACTGCAGGGCCAGGCCGATCACGGCGCCGATGATGGCCTGCTCGAACATGGCCACCACGCCCGCCAGCGAGAACGGGTCGGGCATGGCGCCGCCCTTGGTAATCGGCAGCATCAGGAAAGCCAGCACCACGGACAGCAGGGCCTTGACCGGCATCGGCACCGCGCCCTCGCCCAGCACCGGCGCGGTGACCATCATCGCCATGATGCGCGCGAAGGGCCACCACAGGGCGCCGAGCAGGGGCAGCAGGAAGCTGACCAGTTCCATCAGCGAAGTCGCGCCTAGGCGACCAGCGTCGCGGCGCGCTGGAAGACCGAGATGCAGTAATCCATCAGGGTCGTGGTCATCCAGTGGCCGGCCACGATCACGGCCAGCAGGGTCACCAGCAGGCGCGGCAGGAAGCTCAGGGTCTGCTCGTTGATCTGGGTGGCGGCCTGCACCAGCGCGACCACCAGGCCCATCAGCAGGCCGGGGATCACCAGCACCATCACCAGCAGCATCACGATCTGCAGGGCTTCGACCACCAGGTCGACGGCGATATCGGGACTCATTCGACGATTCTCTCTATCTTAATAGCCGTGGATGCTGCCGACCAGGGTGTTCACAGTCAGGGTCCAGCCATCGACCAGCACGAACAGCAGCAATTTGAAGGGCAGCGAAATCACCAGCGGGGATAGCATCATCATGCCCATCGCCATCAGCACCGACGACACCACCAGGTCGATGATCAGGAAGGGAATGAAGAGCATGGCGCCGATCTGGAAGGCGGTCTTCAGCTCGGACAGCACGAAGGCCGCCAGTTTCACCGTGAAGCCGCGCTGCTCGGGAGCCAGGTTGGCCGGTTCGCCCGCCAGGCGCGCGACCTGGGCCAGCGAGGTCTTGCTGGTCTGGGCCAGCATGAAGCGCGACACCGGTACTTCGGCGATCTTCAGGGCCTGCTCGAGGCCGATCTTGTCCTTGTCATAAGGCATGAATGCATCGCGCCAGACGGCTTCGCCGACTGGACGCATCACCAGCAGGGTCAGGATCAGGGCGATGCCGGTGATGATGCGGTTCGGCAAGCCCTGCTGCAGGCCGAGGGCCTGGCGCAGCAGCGACAGGATGATCACGAAACGGGTGAAGCTCGTCATCATCATGACCATGACGGGCAGCAGCCCGAGCAGGGTCATGAGAACCAGGATCTGCGACTTGACCGTCATCCCCTGGGTGGAACCGGGGATGATCCCGGGCAGCACGTCCTGTTGCTGGGCAGCGGCGGGCAGCGCGCACAGCAGCAGCGCACCGGCCAGCGGCAAGGAACGGTGAAACACGCGGCGCAGGGCTGCGCCGCGGGACAGACCCATCATGAAGCGAGCAGGTCCAGGTTCAGGCCGTCCAGGTCGACGACCTTGAGGCCATACTGTTCGCCGGCGACCACGACTTCGGCGCGGCCGATCGCGGTGCCGTTGACCTTGATGACCAGCGGTTCGCCGGCCAGGGCGTCGAGCGGCAGCACCGAGGACGGGCCGATCGACATCAGTTCCTGCAGCGAGACGCGGGCCGAGCCCACTTCCAGGGTCAGGGTGACGGGGATGCGGCGCATCATCTGCGGCAGCTGGCGGCCGGCCTTCTTGCCGGCGGCGGCGGTGGCCGCTTCCACACCGTCGAGGTCGTCGATGATGACGTCGGCGCCAGTCAGTTGCTCGTTGAGATTCATGTCCATTTATTCGGCATCTTCAAAAGAGGTTAAACACAACTTCCCTTTGTGTTCGGCCACGGCGGCCGTAAACAGGCGCGATTCGTCCAGCAGCACGTCGGCGCGCCCGACCGATACGGGGATCACGTCGCCGACCTTGAGGTCGAACAGCGCTGCGAGCGTGATCTCCTTGCTCACCAGACGGCCGTCGAGCTTGACGTGCAGGCTCGCGGCCAGCGGTTCGGAAGCGCCACGCGTACTGCGCGAGCTGCCCTTCTCCGCCATCAGTCCCTGAAGGATATGGCCCATCAGTTGCTGGTCCAGACCAATCCACAGCAGGCTGTCGGTCTCATCCTGGGCGACGCGCAGCGCCACCCGGATCACCCAGCCCGCCTTGCCCGGCGCCGCAGCCGGCGTCACCTGGCCAGGCGGCATCTCGGCCGGCGCTTGCGCACCCACCATCGCCAGCCCTTCCGCTACGCGGGCGTCGAGCATGCCGGCCAGCTGCTGGGTCAGGGTCGCCGCCAGCCGTTCCTCGGTGGCGGTGACTCTTTCATTCGCCAGGTCGCGCTGCGCCCCCGGGCTCGGGGTGCGGCGGGCGTAGCGCCCTTCCAGCAGGCCCAGCAGTAGGGAACGCTCGAAAGCGACGGCGGCCATGCCGAAACGCCCCTGGGCGCCCATCCAGCGCAAGCCAGCCTGTTCAGGTGCGCGTTCGAAGCTGAGCTCGGTCAAACGATAGGCGCCCCAATAGCGGCGCCCGGCCGGCGACGCCATGGCTTCGCCCAGCGTTTCGGCAAAGCGGGCGGCGAAGGTCGGCAGCAGATGCACCGGCCGGCCCAGGAGGGCCGGATCGAGCACTTGATAGTCACGCGAACGGTCGGGTGGATTGATGGGCATAGTTAATTGTTACAGAGTAACGAGAAATGACGTTTTTTCATTCCCACAAGCAACTATTATACAGGGATATTTGCGTACGACACTTTGAGATTCTCCTTTGATTTCCTACTTGCCCTACGGTAAGATCACTTCATCGCATCGCAGCTTCAAGGGCCCTCTCCCCTGCGTACAGAGGTAAATACGGCGTAAAGGGAGCAGAAACAAACGGGCGTTCGTAGACCAAGATTTAACAATTTAGGCCCTCACCGAGGCTGCGGGACAACAAAATAAGTCACATTTTGTCGTCTCCAAACAACATACAAACTGCATGGGAACCCCGATGGCAACTGAACTCGCCGGTTTGATCAAAGCCGACCTTGCACAACTGACCAACGAAGCGAGCCGCCTGGCGATTCAGCCGGCCGCCGACTTCGCGGCGCAAGGCACATTTAACAATTCGCAAGGCGGCTTCTCGTTTGCACAGACCATGAAGAACGCCATCGCCGGCGTCGACGCCGAAGACCGCGCCGCCGCCGACCGCATGGCGGCCGTCGATGCGGGCAAGAGCGACGACCTGGTGGGCGCCATGCTGGCGTCCCAGGAAGCCAGCCTGTCCTTCTCGATGCTGATGCAGGTCCGCAATAAAGTCATGGGCGCGGTCGACGAACTGCTCAAGCTTCCGGTCTGATCCTTTTTCTTCCTAACGAGACGTTCCAGTGATCTCTACCCTCAAGTCCGCTTTCGGCGGCAAGCTGGCAGCCCCGGCCTTGCCTCCGGCACTGCGCAACAACCTGCCCCTGCTGCTGGGCCTGGCCGTGGCCATCACGGCCGCCGTCATGATGTACCTGTGGCAAGACCAGTCGAGCTACAAGCCGGTCTTCGGCGCCCGCGAGAAGGTCTCCGCGAGCGACATGATGACCGTGCTCGAAGGCGAACAGATTCCCTACCGTGTCCACCCGGAAAGCGGCCAGGTGATGGTGCCGGCCGGCGAACTGGGCAAGGTGCGCATGCTGCTGGCCGCCAAGGGCGTGACCGCCCAGCTGCCGGCCGGCCTGGAACTGATGGACAAGAACGATCCGCTGGGCGTGTCGCAGTTCGTGCAGGACGTGCGCTTCCGCCGCGGCCTGGAAGGCGAGCTGGCGCAGAGCATCCTGACCATGGACGCCATCGCCTCGGCGCGCGTGCACCTGGCCATCGCCAAGACCAGCGCCTTCGTCACCGGCGCCGGCGACCAGTCCTCGGCCTCGGTCGTGATCGCGCTCAAGCCCGGCCGCAGCCTGTCGAACGAGCAGATCGCCGCCATCGTCAACATGGTCTCGAGCAGCGTCGCCAACCTGGCGCCGACCCGCGTGTCGCTGGTCGACCAGGCCGGCAACTACCTGTCCTCGCGCGTCGACCTGAGCGACGGCTTCGACGGCGCGGTCCAGGGCGACAGCGCCGCCAAGCGCTACACCGACGACGTGCGCCACAACGTCAACGAACTGCTGGCGCCGGTGCTGGGCGCCAACAACTTCAAGCTGAGCGTCACCGCCGACGTCGACAACGACAAGGTCGAGGAAACCCAGGAAAAATACGGCGAAGCGCCGAAGGTCACCAGCGAAGCGATGCGCGAAGAGATGGAGCGTAACCGCATGGCCCTGGGCGTGCCGGGCACCCTGTCGAACCGTCCGCCGCAGGCCGCGGATCCCGCAGCCGCCGACGGCCAGGCCGCCGACCCGGCAGCCGCAGCCGCCAAGCCGGACGACGGCAGCGCGCGCAAGAACGCCACCACCCGCCAGTACGCCTACGACCGCGCGATCACCCAGATCAAGCGTTCGCGCGGCCGCCTGAAGAAGCTGTCCGTCGCCGTGGTGCTGAACAATGCCAGCGCCGCCAATCCGAAAGTCGGCTATACCCCGGCCGAGCTGGCCAACATCGACAAGATCCTGCGCAGCGGCCTCGGCATCGATGCGGCGCGCGGCGACGTGCTGGCTGTTTCAAGCCTGACATTCCCGGCCGCGCCGGCCGCGCAGGAATGGTGGCAGGAACGCGACAACGTGGTCGACATGACGGGCTGGGGCGTCTATGCTATCGGTGCCCTGCTCGCCTACTTCCTGCTGGCCCGCCCGCTCCTGCGCGCGGTCACCACGCGCCTGGCGCCGCAGCCTCCGCTTGCCCCCGCCGCACCCGCCCTGCCGGGTTCGGGATCGGGTGGCGCAGCCGCTCTGCCGGGCAACGACGTCCAGCCCGCCCTGCCGGCAGGCGCCGTGGCCGCCCTCGGCGCCCCGCACTCCGCCGCCGGCGGTCCGGGCGCGGTGGTTCCCCTGCTCGAAAACTACGACCTGCCTCCGGCCGGTTCCCCTGTCGACGTCATGGTCGACCATTTGAAAGTCCTCGCCGGCAAAGAGCCTGAGCGCGTTGCCGAAGTCGTCAAACAATGGGTGCAGAAAAAACATGGCCGAACTGAATAACCTCGACGGCGCCGAAACCGGCGTCCTGACCCCGGTCGAACAAGCCGCCATCGTGCTGCTGTCGATCGGCGAAGAAGGCGCAGCCGCCGTGCTGCGCTGCCTCGAGCGCGACGAACTGCTGGAACTGACCCAGGTCATGTCGCGCATGAGCGGCATGAAGGTCGACACCGTCAAGACGGCCATCCAGAACTTCTTCGACGACTACCGCCAGCAGAGCGGCCTGCACGGCGCCTCGCGCAGCTACCTCAAGCGCTCGCTCGACCTGGCGCTCGGCAGCGACATCGCGAACAGCGTGCTGAACACGATCTACGGCGACGCGATCCGTCCGATGATGGCGCGCCTGCAGTACGCCTCGCCCAAGTGGCTGGCCGAATTCGTGTCGTCCGAGCACGTGCAGATGCAGGCCGTGTTCCTGGCCTTCCTGCCGCCGGCGCTGGCCTCGCAGATCCTGGAAGCCCTGCCGGCCGACGGCCGCGAACTGGTGCTGCTGAACATGGCGCGCCTGGACGAGATCGACCGCGACGTGCTGCACGAACTGGAAGACCTGGTGGGCCGCTGCCTGTCGGCGCTCGACACCCAGAGCGCCAGCGTGGAAGGCGTGCGCCAGGTCGCAGAAATCCTCAACCGCCTGCAGGACAACCGCGCCGGCATGGTGGAGCTGCTGCGCGCCCACGATCCGGAAGTCGTGTCGCAGATCGAGATGTCGATGTACGACTTCTTCATCCTGTCGCGCCAGACCGAACAGGTCATCACCCGCCTGCTCGACGAAGTGCCGCTGGAGCAGTGGGCGATCGCGCTCAAGGGCGCCGAGCCGGCCCTGCGCGACGCCGTCCTGAGCGCGATGCCGAAGCGCCAGGCGCAAAGCTTCGAGGACCTGATGCGCCGTTCCGGCCCGGTGCCGATGTCGCGCATCGAACAGACCCGCCGCGAAATCATGGTCACCGTGAAGGCGCTTGCCGACGCCGGTGAAATCGACATCCAGCTGTTTGCCGAGGCAACCGCCGAATGAAGCAATTCCGGTCCTATCACTTCCCGCCGCTGCACCAGTTCACGACGGCGCTGCCGCCCGGGACCACCGGTCCCGGCAACGGCGCCGGTTCGGCCGAGGAATGGCAGGCCGCGCTGGCCGACGGCTACCGCCAGGGCCAGCGCGAAGGCTATGAAGCCGGCCTGGACCAGGGCCGCGCCGACGGCTATCCGCTCGGCCAGTCCGAAGGCCTGCAGCGCGGCATCGAAGAAGGCCGCGCCATGGCCCTGGAGCAGCTGGAACAGATCGCCAAGCCGGTCGACGCCATGCTCAAGGGCCTGAAGAAGCTCAAGACCGACCTGCGCGCCGCGCAGCGCAAGGAAGTGGTGGACCTGGTGGGCAAGATCGCACGCCAGGTGATCCGCGCCGAACTGGCGCTGCAGCCGGTGCAGCTCCTGACCCTGGTCGAGGAAGCGCTGGCCGTGATGCCGCCTTCGCGCGAACAGGTCGAGGTCTTCCTCAATCCGGAAGAACTGCGCCGCGTGCTGGAACTCGATCCCAAGCGCGCCAAGAAGTGGACCCTGCTGCCCGACCCGGCGCTCGAGCCGGGCGAATGCCGCGTGCGTTCGGGCGACCATGAAGTCGACGCCGGCTGCCAGGGCCGCCTGACCGCCGTGATGGACCAGGTGCGCGACCAGCTGCTGGCCGACGAGGAAGAGGAAGAAGCATGACGGCCATCGCCCAACGCCTGCGTTCCGTCGAACTCGGCGCGGTGCCGGTGGCCCTGCCCACGGGCCGCCTGGTCGGCGCCCAGGGCCTGCTGCTGGAATCGGTCGGCTGCCGTCTGCACACCGGCCAGCGCTGCCGCATCGAGACCGTCGACGGCGGCTGGCTCGACGCCCAGGTGGTCGGCTTCAAGGAAAAGGTGTCCTACCTGATGCCGTTCAAGAAGGCGACCGGCCTGGTGACCGGCGCGCGCGTATTGCCGGCCCAGGAAAAGAACGAACTGATGATCGGTCCCTCGTGGATGGGCCGCATGGTCAACGGCATGGGCGAACCGATCGACGGCCTGGGCAAGCTGGGCGGCGACCAGCCCCTGTCGACCACCCCGCCCAAAGTGAACCCGCTGCGCAAGGCGCCGGTCGAGGAAGCGCTCGACGTCGGCGTGCGCGCGATCAATTCGATGCTCACCATCGGCAAGGGCCAGCGCGTCGGCCTGATGGCCGGTTCCGGCGTCGGCAAATCGGTGCTGCTCGGCCTGATCACGCGCCAGACCGTGGCCGACGTGATCGTGGTCGGCCTGATCGGCGAGCGTAACCGCGAGGTGCGCGAATTCGTCGAGAAGTCGCTCGGCCCGGAAGGCCTGAAGCGCGCCGTGCTCGTGGTGGCGCCGGCCGACGAATCGCCCCTGATGCGCGTGATGGCGACCGAGATGTGCCATTCGATCGCGGCCCACTTCCGCGACCGCGGCCAGAACGTGCTGCTGCTGTGCGATTCGCTGACCCGCTACGCGATGGCGCTGCGCGAAGTGGCCCTTTCGCTGGGCGAGCCGCCGGCCACGCGCGGCTATCCGCCCTCGGTGTTCTCGAACCTGCCGCAGCTGGTGGAATCGGCCGGCAACGGCGAGAACCCGAAAGGCAGCATGAGCGCGATCTACACCGTGCTGGCCGAAGGCGACGACCAGCAGGACCCGGTGGTCGACTCGGCGCGCGCGATCCTGGACGGCCACATCGTCCTGACCCGCGAGCTGGCCGAACGCGGCCACTACCCGGCGATCGACGTGGCGCAATCGATCTCGCGCTGCATGGCCCAGGTGGTGGGCCCGGAACACGCGGCCGCCTCGCGCAAGCTGAAGGCCGCGATGGCGCGCCATGCGCGCGTGCGCGACCTGATCCCGCTCGGCGCCTACGTACCGGGCGCCGATCCCGAAACCGACAAGGCGGTGCGCCTGCAGCCGCAGATCGAAGCCTTCCTGTGCCAGGGCACGCGTGAAGAAGCGCCCCTGCCCGGCTGCATCGATGCATTGAAAGCGATGATGGCATGAGCCAGAACAAACAACAGGCCATGATCGCCAGCCTGGGCACCATGGTGCAGCTGCGCAGCACCGAGGTCGAGCGCCTGCAGGCCGACCTGGCCAGCCAGGAAGCGACCCGCAACCGCTACCAGAACAACCTGGCGCGCCTGAACTCGCTGACCGAGGGCAGCGGCCCCTCCGGTGCGCTGCCGCTGGCGCAGGCATTGAACTGCGGCGCCTACAAGCAGAACGTGATGGCCATGGCCGACGCGCACAAGGTCGACCTGCAGCTGCACGAGGCCAACATGGCGGTCTCGCAGCGCAAGCTGACCGACGCCTGGACCCGCCGCGAACTGCTGGGCAAGGTGCTGGAGCAGCAGCAGGCGCTGGCCGCACGCGACCAGGAACGCGCGACCCGCAAGCGCGAAGACGATATCGCCACCCAGTCATGGATGGCAGGACGGGCGGACTAAGCCCAGTACGAGCAAGAACGAGCAGCAACGAGCAGCAAAACAAGGAGAACGACATGGCATCGGCAATTACCGCACCTACCTACGACCCGATCACCACCGCACAGTCGCTGGCGGACAAGTACGTCCTGGCGCGCCAGCAGATTCTGGACACCCAGAACCGGCAGGCCACCGCGACCGAAAAAGGCCTGAACGAACTAAGCTCGGCGATGCTGGCCTTCCAGACCAGCCTGAGCTCGCTCACCGGTGCGACCAAGACCATGTTCTCCCAGGCCGCGACCTTCAGCGACACCTCGATCGGCAGCGCCACCGCCAGCTCGACCGCGGCGGCGGGCAGCTACTCGTTCTTCGTCAAGCAGCTGGCCACCGCCAGCCAGGTGTCCTACTCGGGCCTGACCGACAACGCGGGCGTGGCCGGCACCCTGAACATCAACATGGGCGGCTCGCTGGCCTTCGCGGTCAACCTGGGCGCCGCCGACACCGACGCCAACGGCACCCTGAGCACGCGCGAGCTGGCGGCCGCGATCAACGGCGCCACCGGCAACACCTCGATGGTCACGGCCTCGATCGTGACCACCGGCGCCACCTCGGAACTGGTGCTGACCGCCAAGAGCACCGGCGCGGCCACCGCGATCACGATCGATACCTCGGGCGTTACCGGCACCTCGAGCCTGGCCCAGGCCAACGCCGACCCGCTGCGCAAGCGCACCCTGGTGGCGGCCCAGGACGCCGAGATCCGCGTCGGTTCCGAGAACGGCACCGCGATCGTCCAGGCCACCAACACCTTCACCAACATCGACGGCGTGTCGATGACCTTCACCAAGGCCCAGGCGCCCGGCGCCGCCCCGGTGGGGATCACGGTCGGCGCCGACAACGGCGCCACCACCGCCAACGTGCAGGCCTTCATCGACGCCTACAACAAGCTCAAGACCACGCTCAACAAGCTGACCAACGCGGGCGATCCGGAAACCGGCGCGGCCGGCGGCGCTTTCGCCCACGACGGCGGCATCCGCTCCCTCAACGAGCGCCTCAACAACCTGCTGCGTCCGGCAAGCGGCGATTCGCTGGCCGCCTACGGCATCATCGCGACCAAGGAAGGCACGCTCGAGCTGCGCTCGGACCGCCTGCTGCGCCAGCTGGCCGTCAACCCGACCGGCCTCGACACGCTGATCGGCAAGGTCTCGGGCGGCGGCACCGGCATCGCCGGCGCGCTCGACACTTACCTGAAGACCTGGAGCAACAGCGTCGACGGCCAGATCAAGCTGCGCAAGGAAGCCACCGACACCCAGCAGATGGCCCTGGTCGACCGCCAGGCCACGCTCGACAAGCAATACGATTCGGCCTACCAGCGCTACCTGCGCCAATTCACGCAACTGCAAGCCATGCAGGGCGCCATGACCCACAACGCGTCGCTGTTCGACGCACTGTTCAGCAACGACGACTGACGAGAAAAACGATGTCCTATCAAGAAGCCTACGGCAGCTACCACGCCGTCAACCTGGACGCGCAGACTTCGCGCGCCTCCCCGGTGGAGCTGGTGCTCCTGCTCACCGACGGCCTGCTCGACGAGCTGGCCCGCGCCCGGGCCCACATCGCCGCCAAGCGCTACGAGCAGAAGGCCGCCAGCATCGACAAGTGCGTCGAGATCATCAACGGCCTGTCCAGCTCGCTCGACTTCGAGCAGGGCGGCGAGACCGTCGCCAACCTGGCGCGCATCTACGACTTCTGCGCCCAGCACCTGCACGGCGCCGGCATCAAGCTCGACCCGGCCATGGTCGACGAGGTGATCCGTGTCCTGACGACCATCCGCCAGGGCTGGAAAGGCGTCCAGGAACGCAATGGATAGGATCCGCGCCATCGACGGCCTGGCCGCCGCCCTGGAGGACGCGTTCGCGCGCGCCGACTGGGACCGGCTCGGCCTTGCCGTCCAGGCCCTCGGCCCTCGCCTCCAGGAGCTGGCCAGGGCCGGCCGCTGGAACGCCGCCGAGCGCGCGGCGCTGGCCCGCCTGCGCGGCGCGCATGAACGCGCGCGCGCCGGGGTGGACGCCGCCAGCGCCCAGGTCCAGGCGCGCCTGGACGAGATGGCCGGCAACAAGGAAGGCTGGATGGCCTACGCCCTCGAGGGCGAACTCGATACCGAACAAGACCACGCATGAATATTTCGATGACTAGCGGGATGAACAGCGGCGCGATGAACAGCGCGGCCGCGGCC
>NZ_JAGPWC010000032.1 GCF_018119405.1 Massilia sp. ST3
GTGTAGGGTTTTGGGGCTGGTGGAATAAAAAAGCCGCCGGTGTTCATCCGGCGGCTGTCGATGCAGCGAAATGCGGACGGACCAATCAGCCCTGCGCCCGCTCCGCCACATAAATCTCCACACGGCGGTTCCGCGCCCGGCCCGCATTGTCGTTGTTCGAGGCAATCGGCTCGCGCGCCCCACGGCCTTCGATCGTGATCCGGTTCGGATTCACGCCGCGTCCCGCCAGATAGTCGCGGGTGCGCGCCGCGCGGTCGACCGACAGCGGCTGGTTGATGTCCGTCGTGCCGGTGCTGTCGGTGTGGCCGATGATGGTCACGGTGGTGGCCGGGTTTTCCTGCAGGGTCTGGGCGAAGCGCTCCAGGACCGGCTGGAAGTTCGGCTTGATGTCGGAGCGGCCGGTGTCGAAGGACACGTCGCTCGGGATTTCCAGTTTCAGGCGGTTGTCCTGGGTCTGGGTCACCTGCACGCCGGTGCCGCGCGTGGCCTGTTCCATCTGCTGCTTCTGCGCTTCCATGCGCTTGGACCAGATGTTGCCGATCACCGCGCCGGCGGCGCCGCCGATGACGGCGCCGCGGGTCGCGCGGCCGCTGCCGCCGCCGCTGGTGGTGCCGCCGATGATGGCGCCCAGGCCCGCGCCGATGCCGGCGCCGGTCGCGGTGCCGCGCTGGGTGGCGCTCATGTCGGCGCAGCCGGTGGCGGTCAGGGCCACCAGGGCCGCGGCGACGGCCGACTTGGTCAGGGTAGTATGCATAGAAGTCTCCTCAAATAAAAATCCGTTTCGGAGTGGCGCCCGTTCCAGGCGCGACCGCGAAACGGATTGGTCTTACAAAAACGGGGCGAGCATTATAGCTGCGCTATATGCCGCGCCCGCTGATCAGGCGAACCAGGATCATGATGACCGCGACCACCAGCAGGATGTGGATGAAGCCGCCGATGGTGTACGAAGTCACCAGGCCCAGCAGCCAGAGAACGATAAGAATGACGGCAATGGTGTAAAGCATAATGGTCTCCTCGACTGAGAGTCTTGCGCTGTGCGCGCTGTGATTCCAGTATGCTTGCCGCCGTGCTTGAGCACCGTTCGATGGCGTACATTAAGCGCAACTTTTTTCCTCGCGCAAGCCCGGGATCCATCCCATCAGCCCCATCAGACCGGTAATCCCGATCAGGCAGGTGAGCAGGCCGCCCGCCACCAGGAACACGACATCGTGCGCCTGGACCGGGCCGCTTGTCTCGGACGGCGGCGTCGCCGTCAGCAGGCCGAAGCCGGTCAATACGATTCCCCAAATGATGATGCCGATCCACGCCAGGCTGTTCATGCTCTCTCCCCGTTGTTTTTGTTTCCGCACCGCCACTTTGTTTCAGCGTGGATCCATTTTCGGGGTAGCTCAGCAGTTCTTCCGTGCGCTGCCGCACATTGCAGTTAAGAAAATATTTGGCCGGACTCCTTGCGGAAATCCGGCCATGTGCTAGCCATGCGGGCTGGGTCGCGCCCAGCCCGGCGCCGCCTCAGGCGACCGAGCGCAGGCGGCCCTTCACGATGCGCACGCGGTCGCCGGTGCGCCATTGCGGCGCGCTGGTCTGGCGGAAGGTGCGCAGGCTGCCGTCATCCAGGCGCACCCGGATCTCGTAGCTGGTGGTGGCCTTCATGTTGCCTTCGACCTGGTTGCCGACCACCGCGCCGCCGACCGCGCCGGCCACCGTCGCGATCTGGCGGCCGCTGCCGCCGCCGATCTGGTTGCCCAGCAGGCCGCCCAGGACGGCGCCGCCGGCCGCGCCCAGGCCGCTGCCTTCGGCGCGCTGCTTGATCGTGCGCACCGATTCCACGTTGCCGCAATTCGAGCACCAGTCGCGGCCGCTGTTGGCGGCAGCCACCTGGGTGGCCTTCTTGGCCGGCTTGCTCACAGGTTGGGGATGGATCACGGCCGGCGCCTGCTGCGGCTGGGCATAGGCCTGCGGTGCGGGCTGGGGCGGGTAAACCGGGCCTGTCTCGGGGGCATAGCCTTGCGCATATTGCGGCGCAGGCTGGCCCGGGATGCCGGCAGCCTGCTGGGCCGGCGCCATCGGCGCCACGCCCGGCGCCGGCTGCGGCGCGCCTTGCGGCAGGCTGGCGGCCAGGGCCATGCGGTCAGCCTCGCTCAGCTGGCGGTTGGCGGTGCCGCTGATCGAGGAGGGGATCCATCCCATGATCGCGGCCGTGCCGACCAGGCAGAACAGCAGGACGGCAAGCGCAGCCAGGATCATCAGCGGATGGTGGCGGCCGCGCAGGGGTGAGCCCGGAGCGCCGGGGGTGGTCGGTGTGTTGTTCATGTCTTGTCCTTTCCAGTGATCCATGAAGACGGCGCCGCCGGGATGCGGGGCGCGGCTCGCCTATTCGAGCAAACATTGTCTCTAGGAACGAACTGCACTTCCGTGCGTCACCGTACATACTCGCTCGGGTTGGGCCGTTACGCTGGCCTAAATTGTTTGCAAATGTATCCGACACCGGTGCCAGCCAGCCCATGAAATCCCATCACGAGGACACGATGAATTTTGCTGTGCCCCCGCAGGTCGCAGGGCACCACAGCAACCTTCTGCTTGCCGCCTTGCCGCCCCAGGACCTGGCGCAGCTGCTGCCGTCCCTCGACCTGGTCAAGGTCGAGGTCGGCGAAGTGCTGTGCGAGGCGGGCGACCCGATCCAGCACATTTATTTCCCACACGACTGCCTGATCTCGCTGCTCGGCGTGGCCGAGGGCCGCATGACGCTCGAGGTGGGGCAGGTGGGACGCGAAGGCATGCTCGGGGCCACCGTCGCGCTGGGCCACGACACCACCCAGGTACGCGCCATCGTGCAGCGCGCCGGCAGCGCCAGCCGCATGGACAGCGCCCGCTTCCGCGAGGAGGTGGCGCGCAATCCGGCCCTGCAGCGCGTGCTCTACCGCTACACCGACCAGCTGCTGGCGCAGGCGATCCAGATCGCCGTGTGCAGCCGCTTCCACGTGCTGGAAGCCCGTCTGGCGCGCTCGCTGCTGGTTACCCGCGACCGGCTGCAATCCGACCGCTTCCACCTGACCCACGAGTTCCTGGCGCACGCGCTTGGCGTGCGGCGCGTGGGCGTGACCAAGGCCGCCAGCGCGCTGCAGCAGCAGGGCCTGATCGACTACAGCCGGGGCAATATCGAGATCCTCGATCCGAAGGGCCTGGCGGCGGCTTCATGCGCCTGCTACGAGATCGTGAAGGAGGCGGGAGCCTTGCCGGTGCATAGTTTCATGTAAATTGATCCGCGGTTCGAGTGAACAGCGAAGCGTGTTGTAGGGTGGACGGGTTTCCCGCCCACGCGTCCAACCATCGCATGCGCGGTCACACGACCGTAGGGTCGGCAGGTCCCCTGCCGACGCGTCCAATCACATCCTCACGAATCGCACCGCGACCGGCACCCCCGCTTGAACGCGTCGGCAGCAAAGCTGCCGACCCTACGGTTCCAGCGCCTGTGCGGCGACCCGCCGGCCGCTTGAACGCGTGGACGGCAAGCCGTCCACCCTACGGGACACCATCCGCTTACAAAAACAAACGCCCGGCCAAGCCGGGCGTTTGCCTGTCGGTGCTGTGACGGCTTAGTTGGTCTTCTTGACCTGGTTGCCGATCACGCCGCCCACGGCAGCGCCGCCGACGGTGCCGGCAGCGCTGCCGCCGGTCAGTGCGCCGCCGATGACCGCGCCGGCGCCGGCGCCGATGGCGGTGTTCTTGTCCTGCTGCGACATGCCCGAGCAGCCGACCAGGCCGAGGGCGGCGGTTGCCAGCGATGCGGTAACGACGATTTGTTTAATAGTCTTCATGGGTAGTTCTCCTATCGGTGGGTTCTACTTCAAGCGCAGGTCGTTCCTGACCGACTTCACGCCTTTCACGGTACGGGCAACCGTCGCTGCGGCCGCCACGCTCTCCGCCGAGCCGACGAAGCCGCTCAGCTGGACGACGCCTTGGTAGGTCTCGACATTGATTTCCGAGGCCTTCAGGTTCGGATCCCCCACCAGCGCCGCCTTCACCCCCGCGGTAATCGCGGCATCGTCCACGATGGCGGCCACGCCGCGGCGATTGTCTGCGTCGGTGGAGGCGCACCCGGCCACCCCCGCCATTGCCAGGCAAGCCAGCAAGGTGGCGGTGGAGCCGAGGTGATGCATGGTGCGGTTTCCGTTCATTCCAGCGTTCAATGTTCGATGACTTGACGCCAGCATATTCCCGCACATGAATCTGATCTGTTCGACAACACACGGATGCGCCACGGATCGTCAACTCAGCGCCAATTCAGCGCCGCTGAGTCTTGCCCGGCGGCGGCGCGGTCGGTTTTTCCCTGGCCTGGGCCACCAGGCGCGCGCAGTCGCTGTCCTCGCCCGGCCCCGCGTTAATCAAGGGCAGCAGAGCCGCGACCGGCGCCGCGGCCGCCGCCAGCGCCGCCGCGCCGCCTGCCTTGAGCGCCAGCACGCCCTTGTCGATCGACACATCCGGCTTCTTGAACGGGCCGCGCACATACAGCGGCGAGCGCAGCGAGAAGATGCGCAAGGCCTTGGTCTGCGGGTTGATGCGCAGGTCGAGCTGCTCGCCCGCCAGGTTGATCGCGCCGTCGACCGTGATCAGGGCTTCCTCGGTGTCGATGACGAAGCTGCGCGTCTTGGCGATGCCGTCGGTGACGGCGAAGTCGGCCGCCACGCAATTGAGCTGTACCTGCTTGTCGCCGAACAGCTTGGTGATGATGATGTTGCCCACGTTCAGGCCGGCCATCTCGAGCAGCATCTTGCTCACCGTGCCCCGGTTGACCAGCGCCTTCAGTTCGCCGTTCGACTTGGCCAGCAGGCTGGCCACCGAATTGCCGACCGCCGACAGCTGGGCGTCGCCGTTGATCTGGCCCACCGTGGCCTGCTGGATCTGCTCGATCTGCGGGAACAGCTGCTTGATCTGGATCTTGCGTGCAGCTACCTTGGCCGTGGCCCGGATCGCGTTCTTGCCTTCGCGTGCGCTGCCGTCCAGGCGGATGGTGGAGCGGACCGTGCCGCCCGCCATGCCGAACTCGAGCGGCTCCAGGCTCAGCACCGCGTCCTGCATCTTCAGGTGGGTCGAGAGCTTGCTGATCGGAAGGGTCTTGTCGCGGATGATGCGGTCGGCGGCGTAGCGCACGTCGGCGTCGAGCACGGTCCAGCGCTCGGTCTTGAATTCTTCGACCGGCAGCACCTTGCCCGCCGGCTGCAGGGTATCGGCATTGCGCTCCTGCTTGGCGGCATTGGAGTCGGCGCCGATCAGCGGGGCCAGGTCGGCGAACACCAGCTGCTTCGAGCGCACGTTGCCCGACAGCTTGGGCCGCTTGCCGCCGGTGACATATTCGAGGCGGCCGCCGATGTCGCTCGAGCCCACCTTGCCGGTGAAATCGTCGTAGACCCAGCGTTTGCTGTCCTCGCCCAGGGTGCCGGTCAGGCGGCCCGAGGTCGAGAACGGCCCCGTGGTCGGCAGCAGCACCTTGGTGAAATAGTAGAGCTGGTCCATGCTCGGCCCGGCCAGCTGCAGCTTGAGGTCGAGCGCCGCCAGTTTCGACGGCCGCGTCACCGTGCCCTCGACCGCGATCCGGGTCTTGCCGGAACGCATGTCCGCCTGGATGGGGTAGGGCGTGCTTTGCTGCTTGAGCGAGAGCACCGCGCCCGCCTTGCCGCCTCCCTTGACCGGCGCGCCGTTGTAGGTGCCGCTCAGGGTCCAGCCCACGCCGTACTTCGGATCCTGGTCGAGGGTGCGCACCTGGGCCGTGACGTCGGCCTTGGTGACGGCGTCCTTGATGTGCACCACGCCGTCGGTCAGCACCACGCGTTCGAGATCCAGCTTCCAGCGCGATTCTTCCTGGTTGCGCTTGAAGGTCCAGTTGTTGTGGGTGGGATCAAGGCGCAGCAGGTCCACGCGCGGCGACTCGAAACGCAACAGCGGAATGTGGATGGTCTTGTGCAGCAGCGCGAACGGATTGAGCGAGAACGAGAACTGGCGTACGCTGGCCATGTCGCGTACCGGCATGGTGGCGGGATTGCCCACGTACACATCGTTGGCGTAGAGATAGGGCCAGGGGATATGGTCGCGCCAGGTGCGTTCGGCCGGCGCCATCGTCTTGGCGGGGCTTTCCCACTCGACCTGCAGATTGCCGCGGATCGCGAACGGACGGTCGATGGCGTCGCTCACCCGCGTGTTGATCCACGGCCGGGCGCGGTTCCAGTCGAAGGTCAGAATGAAGATGACGGCCAGCACCGGCAGTGCGATCGCGATGCCGAGGATGGTCAGGAGGAGCTTGTGCTTGCGGATCTTGTTCTTGCGGCCAGACTTGGCGTCGCTGGCCGCTGGCGTCGTCGATTCGGCCATGGCGGGTCCTTCCTGTAGAGGGATTATTGGGCCGAGCGTAGCGCAAGGCGCGGCGTACTGATGTGCGGTGCCGCACGCACCCCGGAGCCTTCGCCAGGGCAATGTGCGCCAGCGAACCGATCTCATCCGATAACAGGTTTATAACGTTGTCTAACCCTTTCTTCAACCAGGAGACTGCGATGGACAAGAATCATCCGATGACTCAACTGGCCCGCCTCGGCTGCCTGTGCGCGGTGCTGGCGCTGACGGCCTGCGCCAGCGAGCAGAAAGCCCCGGCCACCGCGGACGTCGCGGTATCGCGCAACGCCGTCGAGAACGCCGTATCGGCCGGCGCCGCCGAGCTGGCGCCGGAAGAAATCAGCGCCGCGCGCGACAAGATGCTGCGCGCCAACCAGGCGCTGGCCGCCAAGGACTACAAGCTGGCGCGCGAACTGGCAATCCAGGCCCAGGCCGACGCCAAGCTGGCCCAGAGCAAGGCCCGTTCCGCCAAGGCCAACGCCGCCTCGAACCAGCTGAACGAAGACCTGCGCGTGCTGCGCGAAGAGGTCGACCGCGCCAATGCGGGCGCCACCCAGATGGGCACCAGCCAGACCGGCACCACCCAGCAGCAGCAATAAAGCAGAGCGGTAACCGCTGAAAACAAGCCGAGCGGCAAGCACGGAAGCGCTTGCCTTGCCGCGATCCATGCGTCCGCGCCCATGGCGCCCGAACAAGAAGAGGACCAGACCATGAACAACCGTAAGCCCGTGATCTCGATGCTGGCCGCCGCCGTGCTGGCCGTTGCCTGCGCCAGCGCCCCGGTGACCACCCCGACCCTCGACCAGGCCAGGGCCGACTTCGTCGCCGCCAACAACAACCCGCAGATCGCGACCCACGCGCCGCTCGAGTTCAAGGCCGCCAGCGATGCGCTCGACCAGGCCAATTCGGCCGCGGCGCGCCGCGAGAGCCTGAGCGACATCGACCGCCTGGCCTATGTGGCCAAGCAGAAGATCGCCACCGCCCAGGAAGTCGCCAAGGCCAAGGCCGCCGAGGCCGACATCGCCAACGCCTCGCGCGAACGCGACGCCGTGCGCCTGGAAGCCCGCACTGCCGAAGCCGACCGCGCCAAGCGCGACGCCGAGGCCGCCCAGGCCCAGGCTGCATCGGCCCAGCAGCAGGCCGCGCAAGCCCAGGCCCAGGCCCAGGCCGCCCAGGAGCAGAACGCGGCCCTGGCCCAGCGCGCCGCCCAGCTCGAGGCCCTGCTGGTCGAACTGCACGCGGTCAAGACCGAGCGCGGCTACGTGGTCACCATCGGCGACGTGCTGTTCGGCACCGACAAGTCGAGCCTGACGCCGAACGGCATGTCGACCCTGCGCAAGCTGGCCGACGTGATGGCGCAGAACCCGAACCGTACCGTGCTGGTCGAAGGGTTTACGGACAGTGTCGGCAGCGAGACCTACAACCAGGAGCTGTCGCAGCGGCGCGCCAATGCCGTGGCCACGGCGCTCGGCTCGCTCGGCGTGCCGCGCGACCGCATCGCCATGCGCGCCTATGGCGAAGCCTTCCCGGTGGCCTCGAACGACACGGCCTCGAACCGCCAGCTGAACCGCCGGGTCGAGATCGTGCTGTCCAACGAAGGCGCGCAGATTCCGCCGCGCTCGGCCGGGCGCTGAGGCGGGGACCGCCCGGGCAGGCATGGCGCCGCCCGGGCACACTGAAACATAAGGACCGACTATGGAACAAAAGACCAACCTGGCGCACGGCTTCGACATCGCGGCGATCCGCCGCGCCGCGGCCAACCTCGACGAAGGCGCAGTGACCGAGGGCTACCAGGCCGACCGCGAAGCCGTCATCGCGATGCTCAACGACGCCCTCGCCACCGAACTGCTGTGCATCCTGCGCTACAAGCGGCACTACTACACGGTGAGCGGGCCGGGGACCGGCCATATCAAGGCCGAATTCCTCGAGCATGCGCAGCAGGAACAGGACCACGCCGACCGCATCGCGGAACGCATCGTCCAGCTGAACGGCTCGCCGAACTTCAACCCGGCCACGCTGACGGCGCGCAGCCACGCCGAGTACGACGAGTCGGAGGACGTGCAGTCCATGATCCGGGCCAACCTGATCGCGGAGCGGGTGGCGATCGAGTCCTACCGCCAGATGATCGCCGCCATCGGCGACAAGGACCCGACCACCCGCAACATGCTCATCGACATCATGGCGGTCGAAGAGGAACACGCGGACGACATGCGCGACCTGATGGCCTGAGGGCAGGGCGACAAGAATTCACCACCATTACGACGACACGAAGGAGTACATCATGCACGACACCTACCGCTCTTCCAGCAACGGCAGCTCGCATCCGATCAGCGGCGCCACCTACGCCACCCAATCCGACATGAAGGCCCTGGTGCGCGACGCCCAATCGATGCTGTCGGCGGCGGCCAACCTCACCGGCGAGAAGGCCGACGAGCTGCGCCACCGCGGCATGGAGATGCTGGACCGTGCGCTGGGCAAGGCGAGCTACGTGCAGGACCAGGCCCTGGAGCGCAGCAAGGAGCTGGCGCACACGGCCGATGTCTACGTGAAGGACAACCCATGGCGCACGATGGCCGTCGCCGCCGGCGTCGGCATCCTGCTCGGAGTGCTGCTCAGCAAGAACACCAAATAACCTGCGCCGGGGGCTGCCGTGGAAAAAAACGATAACGTAGTGCATAACCCCGGCCTCATGGGCGGGATCTCCAGCCTGGGCAAGAGCCTGTTCGGCCTCATGGTCTCGCGGGTGGAGCTCGCCGCGCTCGAACTGTCCGAGGTGCGCAACCACGTGATCGAGCTGGTGGCGGTGTTCGCCGTCGCCGCGCTGTCCGTGTGGTTCGCCATTGCCTACGGTACGGCCATGGTCGTGGCGCTGGCCTGGGACGCCATGGGCTGGAAGATCCTGTTGATCATGTTCGTCATTTTTCTTCTTGTCACCGCGGTGCTGGTGGCGAAGGGATTGTCCTTGCTGAAGCAAAACAAGCTGGGCTTCCCCGAGACCATGAAGGAACTGAAGAACGACCGCGACATGCTGCGCTAAGCGGCGACACGATGGGGAGGAATCATGCACAATCATGACGGAACGACTGGTTTGGCCGGTCACAAGCACAGCCTGGATCCGGCGGCCCGCAAGCAGGAGCTGCTGCGCGAAGGAGAATACTTCCGCGCCAGCGTGGTGCACGCGAAGGCGCACATCCGGCACGCGGCGCGGCCCGAAGTCATGCTGCATTCGGCGATCGACCACGCCACCTGGGCCCTGCGGGCACGCGCCGATGCGCTGCTCAAGCCCACGGGGACCAATGTGTCGGTGCTGATGCCGTATGCGCTGGCGGTGGTGAACTTTGTTCGCCAGCGCCGCCTGGGCAAGCCGGCGGCGGGCGCGGTGCTGGCGGTGGGGGCGCTGGGCTGGTATCTGAATCGCAGGAAGGTGCAGCAACAGAAGCTCACGCACTAAGCGGCTGCGCGACAAGAAGCACAAGAAGTCTGCCACGAATATGGTGGGGCTTGAGCGGCGTCTCAATCGGGGATTGGACGCCGTCTTTTTTTGTCCGCGCGGTTCGAGACGGGCGCAGGATTGGCCGGGGCGCGCAGCCGGGCCCGCCGCCGACCCGTTCAACCAGCAGCATTTGAGAGAAGCGGCGTAGGGTTGGCGGCTCGGCCGCCGACGCGTTCAACAGCGTCGGCCAGCCCATTCACGGCAACGACGCCGCCAACGATCGCCGCGTCGGCGGCAGAGCCGCCAACCCTACGGTTGGCGTTTGCCGCTCCGGGCACGCAGACGCAAACAAACCGGCCGCCAAGGCAGCCAGCCTGTCGAAGCACACCGGTCAAGCAGCCCTCACAGCTCCTGGTCCACCTGCGCCTTCGCCTGCGCCATATCCTGCTGCCAGGTGGCGCGCGCTTCCTTCATGCAGGCGCTGCGTTCGGCCGCGGGCTGCTTCCTGCAGGCGTTCTGCGCTTCCTGCAGCGCCGCGCCGATTTCCTTCTGCAGGGTCTTCAGCCTTGCCTGGCGGGTCGGGGCGTTGCGGTACCAGCGCGCCGGGTCGCCCTGGGCGATCTCGCGCGCCTGCTGGCGCGCCACGGTTGGATCGACCACCGCATCGGTATGGCGCGGCGCCTGCTCGCCCTCGGTCTGCGCCAGGGCCACCGAAGCGGCCAGTCCGGCAAAACCCAGCGCGCAGGCGCATACCCCGCGCAACAGGCGGTTCGGATATCCCATGCTTGCCTCCTGCCTCAATAGACCGGCGCAACCGCGCCGGCTCACGCTACAGCCATCCGGTCAGCAGCAACACGACCAGCAGGATCACCAGCGCGCCGGTCACGCCCACCGGGCCATATCCCCAGCTTCGGCTGTGGCTCCAGGTCGGCAACACGCCGACCAGGGCCACCAGCAGGATGACGAGCAACAGCGCGCCCATCGCTGCCTGCTACCTGCGGTGCATCAGTAGCGATAGACGCGGCCGTCGACGATGCGAACCCGGTTACCGACGCGCAGGTCATACACGCTGTCCTGGTTCACGGTACGGTATTCGCCGTTATCCATGCGGATGTTGATCTGATACATCTCCTGTCCGCCCGCATTGCGGTTGCCTTCGACCTTGTTGCCGATCGCTGCGCCGGCGACGCCGCCGGCCACGGTGGCGGCGGTGCGGCCGCTGCCGCTGCCGACCTGGTTGCCGGCCAGCGCGCCGACCACGCCGCCCAGGATGGCGCCGGCGCCGCTGGTGCGGCCGTTGGCCTGGGTCACCTGGATCGACTCGATGGTGCCGTAGCCCATGGAGGCGGTGCTTGCATAGCCGCCGCTTGCGTAGCCGCCGTTGTTATACGGCTGGGAGCTGTTGCTGGCGCAGCCAGTGAGAAGGGCGCCGGTGGCCACGATGACGGCGGCGAAAGTACGGGTAGCTTTCATGTTGTTCTCCTGACAAAAGTATGTGGCCAGATTAATCACGCACCCAACAGGGGTCTGTGCGTTGACGCACCCACCTTTCGCGCCAAACGAGCCGGACTGTTGCGCACTCGTGAATGTGTTCGGTACCGAACAGAAAACGCTCAGCGTGACGTGTACAAAGTCACTTAGTGTGTTGACAAATGGAGAAGAAAAAATGAAAACCTCGCATGCGCTCCTGCTGCTCGGCGCCGCCCTCAGCTGGGCCGGCCACAGCCGCGCGCAGCAGTCGGTGCCCGATGCGAAGACGGCGTATGCCCAGGCGCGCGAGGCTGCCGAAGCCAACTACAAGGCGGCCCGCGCCAAGTGCGACCTGATCGCCGGCAATCCCCACGACCTGTGCGTGGCCGATGCCCGCGCCGCGCGGGTCCGGGTCGAGGAAGAGGCCGAGGCCGCCTACAAGAACACCCTGGCCGCCTACATCCAGGCGCGCATGCGCATCGCCTCGGCCAACCACGACCGCGACAAGGTGCGCTGCGCCGCGCTGACCGGCAACGAGCGCGACGTCTGCCTCGAACAGGCCAAGGCCGTGCTGGTGGCGGCCCAGGCCGACGCCAAGGCCGACCGCAAGACCATCGAAGCGCGCCTCGATGCGCGCGAGGACAAGATCGCCGCCGAATACCGCGTGGCGCTGGAAAAATGCGACGCCTTCGCCGGCGCCGCCAAGGACCAGTGCGTGAACGCCGCGAAGACCGCGTTCGGCAAATAGGAATCCGCATGCCGGCCGGGCCGGCACTGCACGACCGCCCGACAGGGCAATGCTGTATCACTGACCACTACCAACAAGGAGCCATCATGAAAATCGCACAACGCCTCATCACCGCCGCTTTCACCGCCGCTGTCGCCATCACCGCCGTCGGCTGCGCAAGCAACAATCCGGATTCGACCGCCAAGACCGCCGGCGAATACGTCGACGACGCCGTCATCACCACCAAGGTGAAGGCAGCCCTGGCCGCCGACCCGAACGTGAAGGCGACCGAGGTGAATGTCGAAACCTACAAGGGCGACGTCCAGCTGTCGGGCTTCGTGGCCCAGCCGGGCGACGCGCAGCGCGCCGTGGAAATCGCACGTGGCGTCAAAGGCGTGACTTCGGTCAAAAACGACATCCGTGTGAAATAATAGCGGGTCACCGGGGCGGCCCGGTATTTTGTTCAGGCGTTTTCCATGCAGCTAGCCCATTCCGATCCGGCGTCCGTCACGCCGGCCACCTTGCCTGATCAAGCCGCCCCGGACGCGCATCCCGACGGCCTGGAAGCCCGTCCGGCGGACGAGGAAGACCTCGCCCTCCAGTCCGGCGGCCTGCGCCTGCCGGTACATGTCAACGCACGCGGCATCTCGCTGGGCATCCTGGCGACCGTCGCCTGCGTGTTCACCCTGCAATGGGCGCAGAAATTCTTCGTGCCGCTGCTGCTCGGCATCCTCATCGCCTACACCCTGAATCCCGTCGTGCTCTGGCTCGAGCGCCTGCACGTGCGCCGCGTCGTCGGCGCCACCCTGGTCACGGCCGTGATCGTCGCGCTGATGGCCGGCACCATCTACCGCCTGCAGGACGAATTCTTCAACATCGTCGACGAACTGCCGACCTTGACCCACAAGATCACCAAGATCCTTACCAACAACCAGGGCGGCCAGCGCTCGACCATCCAGCAGGTCCAGGCGGCCGCGGCGGAGATCGAGCGCGCGGCCAACAATGTCGGCGGCGATACGCGCAAGGCGGCGCCGCGGCGCCAGGCCCAGCTGCCGCCGGCCGCGGCCGGCTCGAACATCCGCGTCATGGACTGGGTGCTGGCGGGCTCGGTGGGCCTGGCCACTTTCCTGTCGCAGGCCACCATGGTGGTGTTCCTGGTGTTCTTCCTGCTGCTGGCGGGGGATACCTTCAAGCGCAAGCTGGTCAAGCTGACCGGGCCCTCGCTGACGCGCAAGAAAGTCACGGTGCACATCCTGGACGACATCAACACCTCGATCCAGAACTACATGTTCATGCTCCTGGTCACCAATGTGCTGCTGGCCCTCTTGATGTGGGGCGCGCTGCGCGCGATCGGCCTGGAAAACGCCGGCGCCTGGGCCGCCTTCGCCGGCGTGGCCCACCTGATGCCTTACTTCGGACCGCTCCTGATCACCGCCGCGACCGGCATGGTGGCCTTCCTGCAGTTCGAATCGGTACGCATGGTGATCCTGGTGGCCGGCGCCTCGCTGGGCATCGCGACCCTGGTCGGGATGGTGGTCGCCACCTGGATGACGGGCAAGATCGCCAAGATGAACCCGGCCGCCGTGTTCGTCAGCCTGCTGTTCTGGGGCTGGTTATGGGGCGTGTGGGGCCTGCTGCTGGGGGTGCCGGTGGTGATGGTGCTGAAGGTGGTCGCCGAGCGCGTCGAGGGAATGGAAGTGGTGTCCGAACTGCTGGGCGAATAGGACACCGCATTCCAGGGGCGGCCCGCGAGGACCGCCCCGGCTTCCATCACGGCTTGACCGTCCCCGGCATCGGGGCCTTGTTCTTGTCGCCCGTCTCGTGCGCCGGCCTGTGGCGCAGACTGCCCATCTTGAGCGCGTACTGGCGCGCGAACTCCGCCCCCAGGAAGAAGATCTGGGCCGAGTAATACACCCACAGCAGCAGGGCGATCAGCGAACCTGCCGCCCCGAAGCTGTCGGCCGCGCCGCTGTTGCCGATGTACAGTCCGATGCCGAATTTCCCGAGCGTGAACATGGCCGCGGTGCCGAGGGCGCCGATGGTCACGTCGTGCCAGGACAGCTTGATCTTCGGCAGCAGCTTGTAGATCACGCCGAACAGGGTGGCGATCACCAGGAAGCTGATGCCGGATGCCACCCAGCCGAGGATCAGCGCCGCTTCCTTCCACATGCCGCCGATATAGCGCTCTACCACGGCCATGCCGGCGCTGACGACCAGCGAGACCATCAGCAGGAAGGCCAGCACCAGGATCAGGCCGAAGGACAGCAGGCGCGTCCGGATCACGACCCAGACCCCGGACCCGGTCGGCTTGGGCACGTCCCAGATCTCGTCGAGCGAGTCCTTCAGCTCGGCGAACACGGTGGTGGCGCCGATGAACAGCAGGATCGATGCGACGATGGTGGCGAAGCGCCCGGTTTCCTTGTTCTGGGCGCCGGCCAGGATGGCCTGGATGGTTTCCGCCCCCTGCTTGCCGACCAGGCCGCGCAGTTCGTTGAGCAGCTGGCCCTGGGCCGCCTCGGCGCCGTAGAAGAAGCCGGCGACGGCGATCACCAGCACCAGGATCGGCGCCAGCGAGAACAAGGTGTAGAAGGCCAGTGCGGCGCCCTTGCTCGAGGCGCGGTGGTCGAGCCATTCCGAGACCGCGCAGCGCAGCACGTGCACGATCTGGCGCGAATACGGTATCCACTTGCTGACAGCCATAAGCCTTCCTCCAAATGAAAAGGGGGCCGCAGCCCCCTTGTGCTCAGCAGTCCCATGCGGGACTGCCAGGGCTCAGGTCTTACTGGACCTTGCGCTCGACGGTGATCTGCTCGACTTCGACGCGGCGGTTCGGCTCGAGGCAGGCGATCAGCTCTGCGCGCTTCTTCTGGTTGCAGGTGACCAGCGGGTTGGCTTCGCCCTTGCCGTAGGCCTTCAGGCGGTTGGCGTCCACACCCTTGCTGACCAGGTAGTCGCGCACGGCGTTGGCGCGGCGCTCCGACAGGGCCAGGTTGTACTTCTCGGAACCCAGGCGGTCGGTGTAGCCGGTGACGTCGACGTCGGTGACGCTCGGGTCGGCCTGCAGGGCGGCGGCGATTTCGTCCAGTTTCGGCGACGGCAGGATGATCTCGGCCTTGTCGAAGTTGAACAGCTTGGTCGCTTCCAGGGTGACTTTTTCGAAGCGGGCCGGTGCCGGCGCCGGTGCCGGTTCAGGAGCCGGGGCCGGAGCCGGTGCCTCGGCGACCGGGGCAGGGGCCGGAGCGACGACCGGAGCCGGCGGCGGGTTGAACGCGTAGTTCAGGCCGACCGACAGGTACTTGTTGTTGCTGCGGCTGAAGCCGAAGTTGTCTTCGTCGCGCAGGTGGCCGTGCACGCTGCGCAGGTCGGCCTGCAGCGACCATTGCGGGGTCAGGTCGGCCTGGAAGCCGATGCCGGCGGTCAGGTACGGCGAGGTCTTCTTGACGTTGCGGACGATGTTGTTGACCTTGTCACGCTGGGCGCCGGCGCCGAACAGGACGAAGGGACGGACCTTGCCGCGCGACAGCATCAGCAGGGCGTCGATGCCCAGCAGGGTCTGGCGGTAGCGCGCGCCGTTGTCTTCGAAGCGGGTGTGGGTGCCGCCGATCTGGATGTCCCACAGCTCGCTGACTGCCTTGCCGAACTTCAGGCCGCCGCCCGTGTCGCGCTCGTCCACGCCGAAGTCAGCGTCGGGCTTCGCGTGCACGACGCTCGGCTGGATGTACCACGATGGATTGATGACATTGGCGGTGGTGGCTTCTTGGGCGAGGGTTGCACCAGCCGAGCACAGCAGTGCCACAGCCAGGGCGATCTTCTTCGAATTATTCACAGGTAACTCCCGTTGGTTAAAAATTAGATGACATCGCATGCCTAAACAGGGATGTTGGATAAACATTAACAGTGCAAGTTCCGCAAACTCGGTGCGATAGCGCACCAAGTGGAAAGCGCTGTGCAATTTTACAACAGTGACGGAAAACCCACATTTCTCAACGGAACGCACCAATCCGGTGCGTTGTGTTTTGACGGGAAACAAAAAGGTGACGAAAGCCTGCGTGTGGGAGTGACAAAAATGCTTGTCGGAATGTTGTCGAATGTTGGATGGCGCACAGACCGGACGGGCAGGCGCAGGCAATCTTGAGTCCAGTTAAGCGGAACCGAGGTGTTGTCAGGGTGTCAAACGACACACAGCGACCCGGACCACACAGTCTCTCTCTTTCATTGGAGCTCAAGAATATGCATGCAACGACTCACCACAACGCGGCCCAAGGCGAAACCGGCGCAGTGCACACTTCCAGCAACTCGGCCCTGATCGAGCGCGTCCCGCCCCAGCCGACCGAGCGCGCCCCGATCTCGCTGGCGCCGATCGAGCGCGTCCGCTCGACCTCGGCCACGCAGCGCCGCATCGAGAACATGCAAAAGCTGATCAATGAGCTCTCGAACCACGAAATGCTGGCCGACGAGATCGCCTGGTTCCTCAAATTCTCGCCGTCGGGCGCCCGTAAATACATCCGCGACCTGCGCGAAGCCGGCGTCATCGAGCTGGCGCGCTACATCGAAGGCACCGCCACCTACCTGGGCAAGGCCGTGTACCAGATCTCGCCGGACCCGGAGCGCGTCAAGGCCTTCCTGGCCGCGATCTGCCAGCCGAAGCGCGAAGGCGCCACCCCGCGCAAGGAGCGGCCGGGCCTGCGCGAGCAGAACATGGCCGGCAGCGGCCGCCACTTCCACATCCTGGCCGACGACACCCACTACGCCATCCGCGTGAACCGCAGCCCGGTGACCCGCGATCCGCTGGTGGCTGCGCTGTTCGGCCCGGCTCCAGGCCAGACTGCCAAGGAACGCGCCTGAGTGCGCGCCCGGAGCCGGCGCGGCAGAGACCCGCGCCGGCTCCGGTCCGACGATCGCTGTCGTCATTCACCGCGCCCTGGGCGCGGTTTTGTTTTTTGGGCCGCGCCGATCCGGCGATGTTGGGTAAACAACTATTTGCACGAGGCACCTTGGAAACCGGTCAATAATCCTCACCTGTCCGCCATGCGACGGTCCCCGGACCGCCCGTTCAACCGATAAGGAGTGACGATGTTACCGAGTGCCGAAACGCTGCAGGGAAAACCCGTGCCGAACGTGACCTTCAAGGCGCGTCCCGACGACCAGTGGCGCGACCTGACCACCGACGAGCTGTTCAAGGGCAAAACCGTGGTCGTGTTCTCGCTGCCCGGCGCCTTCACGCCGACCTGCTCCTCGACCCACCTGCCGCGCTATAACGAGCTGGCGCCCGTGCTGCGCGCGAATGGCGTCGACGACATCCTGTGCATCTCGGTCAACGACGCCTTCGTGATGAACCAGTGGAAGGCCGGCCAGGACGCCGGGAACATCACCGTCATCCCCGACGGCAACGGCGACTTCACCGAAGGCATGGGCATGCTGGTCGACAAGCGCGACCTCGGCTTCGGCAAGCGCTCGTGGCGCTATTCGATGCTGGTGCGCGACGGCGTGGTCGAGAAGGTCTTCATCGAGCCGGACAAGGAGGGCGATCCCTTCGAAGTGTCCGATGCCGACACCATGCTGCGCTACCTGAACCCGAAGGCCGTGGTGCCCGAGCCGGTCGTGATGTTCTCGCGTCCCGGCTGTCCGCACTGCGCGCGTGCCAAGCGCGCGCTCGGCGAAGCCGGCATCGTGTTCACCGATATTTCCGAGGACCAGAAAATCACCACCAGCGTGCTGCGCGGCGTGACGGGACGCCTGACCTGGCCCCAGGTCTTCGTCGGCGGCCGCCTGATCGGCGGCGCGGACGAGCTGGCGGCCTGGCTGGCCGAGCGGGCGCAGTGACGGACGGCATGGCCATGGACACCCTGATCCTCGCGCTGCTCGCCACGGCGGTGCTGCTGGCCTGGCTGGTGCCGCACTGGCGCCGGCGCCGCGCGCTGGCGCGTCCGCTGCCGCCTGCCCAGGTGGCGGTGCTGGCGCGCAACGTCGCGCAGTATGCTGGCATGGACGGCAACCAGCGGCGCAAGCTGGCGCGCATGGTCCAGCAATTCCTGTTCGAGAAGAAATTCGTCGGCTGCGCCGGCCTCGAGCTGACCGACGAGATGCGCGTCACCATCGCCGGCCAGGCCTGCCTGCTGCTGCTCGGACGCGCCGCCGACGACGAACCGGCCGCGCTGTATCCGGCGCTGCACACGATCCTGGTCTACCCGGGCGCTTTCCTGGTGCCGCGCAAGGAGGTCGACGTGGCCGGCGTGGTGACCGAGGCGCGCCAGGACCTGCTGGGCGAATCCTGGGGCGATGGCCGCGTGATCCTGTCCTGGGACCATGTGCGGCGCGCCGGCCAGCCCGAGCCGCCGGGCCACAACGTGGTCCTGCACGAGTTCGCGCACCAGCTCGACAGCGAGTCGGGCAGCACCAACGGCGCCCCCTACCTGGGCAGCCGCGAGCGCTACCGCAGCTGGTCCGAAGTGCTGTCGCGCGACTTTGCCAACTTGCGCCACGACGCCATGTGGGGCCTGCCCGGCGTGCTCGACCATTATGGCGCCAGCAGCCCGGCCGAGTTCTTCGCGGTGGCCACCGAGAGCTTCTTCGAACAGCCGCACCAGCTGTCGATGCGCCATCCGGCGCTGTACGCGGAATTCCTCAAGTACTTCCGGATCGATCCGCGTCAATGGCAGAGCGCGCCGCCGCCCGTCACGCTGGAACCGGACCCGCCCGGCGTGGTCTACGGACAGTGGCGCTGACGCTGAGCTCATTGGGCTTAGGTGCGTCGGCGTACAGAGCGGAAAGCGCGACGGGAGCATGCTTGAGCCACCACGACCAGGAGGAACCGCTATGTCCACCATCATCGCAGGGCACGTACAGCTTCAGGAAGACGTCGAGCGCGCACGCCGCGCGTTGATCGACGCCGGGTTCGACGCCGACCGCATCAGCGGCTTCTATGTCAGCCAGCCCGGCCAGCACGACACGACCCCGCTCGGCGGCGACAACATCCTGTCGCCCGGGGCCAAGGAAACCCCGGAAGGGGTCGTGAAAGGTGTCGCCACCGGCGGCGCCGTGGGGCTCGCCATCGGCGCCGCCACGGCCCCGCTCACCGGGCCGCTGGGCCCGATCGTCGGCGGCCTGGTCGGCGGCCACGTCGGCTCGCTGTTCAGTTTCAGCAAGATGAAGGAAGCCGGCGAGGCCGAGAAGGGCGGCGACGGCGAGAACGCCATCCCGCCGCGCCTGACCGGCATGCTGGTGGCGGTGGCCTTCGACGATACCGGCCTGGAGGGCAAGGCCGTCGACATCCTGCGCCAGCTCGGCGCCGAGCGCATCGAGCGGGCCAAGGGCAACATCGTCGACGGCGACTGGGCCGATTTCGACGCCACTTGCCGGCCCGACGTCATCGCCTAGCGCCGGCGTCAAGGGCGATCTATTGATCGCCCTCAAAAGACCTACCTCAAGGCTTCCCTACACTCCCGATTTCGTGCCGCGCGCCCGGCGCGGCGGATTGAGACAAGGGAACCGATTCATGAGTAAACAAGTAGCCCTGGTGACGGGCGGACTGGGCGGGCTCGGCACGGCAGTGTGCCGTCGCCTGCACCAGGAGGGATTTCTCGTTGCAGCGACCTGTTCGCCGTCCAACGGCCAGCGCCATGCCTGGCTGTCGGCACAGCGCGACGAAGGCGTGGACGTGCTGGTGGTGGAGGCCGACGTGGCCGACGACGGCGCTTGCGCCAATGCCGTGGCGCGCGTGCTGGCCGAGACCGGCCGCATCGACGTGCTGGTCAACAATGCCGGCATCACGCGCGACCGCAGCCTGCGCAAGATGGCCGTGGACGACTGGCACGCCGTCCTCGGCACCAACCTCGACAGCGTGTTCAGCATGACGCGCCACGTGCTCGAGCAGATGATCGAACGGCGCTGGGGCAGGGTGATCAATATCTCCTCGGTCAACGGCCAGCAGGGCGCCTTCGGCCAGGCCAACTATGCCGCGGCCAAGGCCGGCATGCACGGCTTCACCAAGGCCCTGGCGCTGGAAGTCGCGCGCCACGGGATCACGGTGAACACCGTGTCGCCGGGCTACCTGGACACCAGGATGGTGCGCGACGTGCCGCCGCAGGTGATGAAGGAACGCATCCTGCCGGGCATCCCCGTCGGACGCCTCGGCGCGCCGGACGAGGTGGCGGGGCTGGTGGCCTACCTTGCGTCGGAGGGAGCGGGCTATGTGACCGGCGCGAATATCGCGATCAATGGCGGGCAGCACATGTGCTGACATAATCAGCGGCTATCCCGTAGGGTGGGCGGGTCCTCCCGCCCACGCGGTGATCGTTGGCGGTGCAGCTTTCGCGCACGAGATCGGAGCCGGCAACAATCCACGCGGGAGCCGATCGTCCATCACGCCGGCGCTGTCGGCGGCTTCGGCGCCTGCGCCTCGATCAGCTTGATCTGCTTGTGGATTTTCTCCAGCGCCAGCAGGATCGGCGCCGGCTGGCCGGTCGTCACCGCCCCGGCGAAGGCCAGCAGCCCGGCCACCAGGGTGGTGACTTCGCCGATCAGCCCGATCTTGCGGATCTTCTCCGCGGCATCGGCCGTGAGCGCCATCAGGTGGCTCTGCGGCTTGCCCAATCCTTTCACGATGACGATGGCGGCATCGGCGTACAAGCCATTGGCGCGCTGGCGCAGCAGGATCTCGTCTTCCAGCAGCGCGCGCATGGCAGCCTGCACCTTCTCCGGGACGCTGCCGCCGCCGTAGCTGCGGATCTCCTTCATGATGCGTTCGTGCAGCTGGTCGGCGCAGGACGACAGCTGGTCCGCCAGCTCGACCACCTGGTCGACGCTCGACAGGCCGCCGCCGGGCCGGTTCGCCGCCGGCGTATTCGTGGGCGCGGCGGCGTGGGAAGAAGGGGAAGGGTTCGTCATGGCAGGCCTCTCAATCGCCGGACAGGTTGTCGCGGATGGTGCGCAGGTCGCGGCCGTAGTTCGCGAGCAGGCGCCGGACTTCGTCGCTGGTCAGCTTGTTCATGTGTTCGCGCATCTTCTGGTGGCCGAGCGCCACCTTGGTCAAGCCCTGCAGCGTCAGTTCGTAGCGCCGGTCGATCAGCCGGTATTCGGTCGACTTGTTCAGGTAATGGACCTTGGCCAGGGTGACCAGCATGCGGTCGGCGCTGCGCGTCGAGAACGGGATCTCGACATCGAAAATGCCGAGCACGGTCTTCTTCTCATTCTCGTTGGTCTTGTAGTACAGGCGTGTGAGCGAGATCATGGCGTCGAGCAGGACCTGCACGTCGGCGTCGCCGTCGCGCACCATGGTCTCGACGCTGCGGTTCTGGTAGCCCGAGGCGATGACCCGCGTCAGCAGCCGGGTCAGGCCGGTATAGGCGGCGATGTGGCGCTGCTGCAGGCCGGAATCGGTATTCGCCTTCAAGCCATTGCCCAGGTCATCGATGCGCTCGGACAGGTCGTAGCGGCCGTCGCCCGCCAGCAGGCTGAGCGTTTGCATGTAGAGCACCAGGGTCTTCTGGATGGCGACGAAATCGTCGTAGACGGCGCGGCGCTTGGCGTCGTTCTCGCGCGCCAGCTTGTCGGCCGCGGGCGACAGGTAGGGCTGTTCGCGCTCGTAGGTGTCGCGGTAGCGGCGCGCCAGTTCGGAATAGCCGCCGAGGCGGGCGGAGGCGTCTGCGAACTCGCGCACCTCCTGCAGGCTGACGGGACCGGTCGTGGCGCAGCCGGCCAGCAGCAGGCTGGCGGCCAGGCCCAGGTGGATCGCAAGGCGATGGAGCATCGGAGGTCCTCCCGGCCGCGCAACGTGGCGGCCTGAACCTCCTCATTCTTTCAAACCCGGATCGGCCTGATCTTGCTGAGGGTCAACTAAGCGACTTTGGCGGGGTCGAAATGCGGATTCTGGATGACGCCGAACAGGTTGCCGAAGGGATCGCGCACGGTGGCGACACGGATGCCGTCGCCGACGTCGGCCACCGGCGACTCGACCGTGGCGCCGAGCTCCAGCAGGCGGGCGAGTTCGGCGTCGGCGTCCTGGGTACCCCAGTAGGCGGTGGCGCCGGCGGTGCCGGGCTGGCCGTCCGGGATCAGCCCCAGTTCGAAGCCGCCGATCTCGAAGCCGACATAGAAGGGCTGGTCGAAGTAGGGGGCCTTGCCGGCCACGCGTGCATACCATGCGGCGGCCTCGGCCAGGTTGGCGACGGGGTAGATGACGGTGCGCAGTCCTTGGATCATATCGGCTCCTGATGGGTGGGAAGCAGCGATGTTGCCTGACCGGCATGAGCTTGTCTAGCGGCCCCGGCGGTATTCTTCCAGCCAGCCGAAGGAGGCCTGGGTCTCGCTCAGGGGCAGGTATTCGCAGCCTACCCAGCCCTCATAGCCGAGCTCGTCAAGCAGGCGGAACAGGAAGGGAAAATGGATCTCGCCGGTGCCCGGCTGGTGGCGGCCGGGCACGTCCGCCAGCTGGATGTGGCGGATCAGGCCAAGGTGCTGGCGCAGGGTGGCGGCCAGGTCGCCTTCCATGCGCTGCATGTGGTAGATGTCGTACTGCATGAACAGGTTGGCCGCCCCGCACTCCGCGATGACCTCGGCCGCCTGCCGCGTGCCCGTCAAAAAATAGCCCGGCACGTCGCGGTCGTTGATGGGTTCGATGAGCAGCGCGATCCCGTGCTCGGCGCAGCGGGCCGCGGCGAAGCGCAGGTTGTCGACATAGGCCGCATGCGCCCGCTCGCGCGCCACGCCGTGCGGCAACAGGCCGGCCAGGCAATGCAGGCGCGGCGTGCCGAGTTCGAGCGCATAGTCCAGCGCCAGCGCCACGCTGTCCTGGAATTCCCCGACCCGGCGCGGATCGCAGGCCAGCCCGCGTTCCCCCGCCGCCCAATCCCCGGCCGGCAGGTTATGCAACACCATCTTCAGCCCTTGCCGATCGAGCCGCTGGGCAATGCTGTCCGCCTCCACCCCATACGGAAACATGCACTCCACCCCCTCGAACCCCGCCGCCCGCGCCAGCGCAAAGCGCTCCAGGAAGGGCGCTTCGTTGAACAGCATACTCAGGTTGGCGGCGAACTGGGGCATGGCTGAATCGCAAGTCGGCAAACCCCTATGCTACCGCAACCGCGCTCCAAGCCGCTCAACCGGGGTCAGAGTCGAATTGTTGGGCAATTCCTCAAAGTTGCCAAACAATTCGACTCCGACCCCAATTATTTTTCGAGCCCCTCAGCAATTTTTAAACGGCAGGCTATTGTCCGAGGGGGATAAATTGCTGAGCTTTACGTTTTCGCCGTTTTTCGTTTCCGCCCGGCGAAAAAATAAATAGGGTCAGAGTCGAATTGTTGGGCAATTACCTAAAGTTGCCAAAGAATTCGACTCTGACCCTAGTGGGATTCTCGGGAGAGAGGGGCCGCTCGGGGCGGCCGGGGAACAGATTAGCGGGCGCGCGCGGGGCGGGAGGCTTGCGGGGGGCGCGGGCCGCTGCGCTTGGCGCCGGCGGGGGCGCCGCCCGGGGTGCGCGGTTTGTTGCCGGGATTGCCCGGGTTGCCGCCACGGCCGCCGTTAGGACGGCCGCGGTTCGCGTGGCCCGGGGCGCCGCTGCGCAGCTGGATCGGCTGCGGCTTGGCGTTCATGTCCGGCTCGAAGCCCGGGATCACGTGACGCGGCAGGGTCTGCTTGATCAGCTTCTCGATGTCCTTCAGCATCTGGTGCTCGTCCACGCACACCAGCGACACCGCTTCGCCCGTCGCGCCGGCGCGGCCGGTACGGCCGATACGGTGCACATAGTCTTCCGGCACGTTCGGCAGGTCGTAGTTCACCACGTGCGGAAGCTGGTCGATGTCGATGCCGCGCGCCGCGATGTCGGTCGCCACCAGCACCTGCAGGCTGCCGTCCTTGAACTCGGCCAGCGCCTTGGTGCGCGCCGACTGGCTCTTGTTGCCGTGGATCGCCATCGCGCCGATGCCGTCCTTGCCCAGCTGTTCCACCAGCTTGTTGGCGCCGTGCTTGGTGCGCGTGAACACCAGTACCTGGTGCCACTTGTTCGACTTGATCAGGTGCGACAGCATCGGGTGCTTCTTGTCGCGGTCGACCGGGTGGATCTTTTGCGCGATCACTTCCACGGTCGAATTGCGGCGCGCCACTTCGATCGATTGCGGGTTGTTCAGCAGGCGGTCGGCCAGGGCCTTGATGTCGTCCGAGAAAGTGGCCGAGAACAGCAGGTTCTGGCGCTTCGGCGGCAGCAGGGCCAGCACCTTGCGGATGTCGTGGATGAAGCCCATGTCCAGCATGCGGTCGGCTTCGTCCAGGATCAGGATTTCGATCTTGCTCAGGTCGACGGTGCCCTGGCCGGCGTGGTCCAGCAGGCGGCCCGGCGTCGCCACCAGGATGTCCACGCCATGCTTGAGCAGCTTGATCTGCGGATTGATGCCGACGCCGCCGAAGATCACGGCGGAATTCAGGTTGGTGTACTTGCCGTACACGCGCACGCTTTCCTCGACCTGGGCCGCGAGTTCGCGGGTCGGGGTCAGGACCAGGGCGCGGATGGCGCGCGGCGCGGTCTTGTTGCGCAGGGTAGCGCCCACCTTGTCGGTCGACAGGCGGTGCAGGATCGGCAGGGTGAAGCCGGCGGTCTTGCCGGTGCCGGTCTGGGCGCCGGCCAGCAGGTCGCCGCCGTTCAGGACGGCGGGGATGGCCTGGGCCTGGATGGGCGTCGGGGCGGTGTAACCCTGTTCGGTGACCGCGCGGACGATAACATCGGACAAGCCAAGTGTAGAAAAGGACATAAATTCTCAGTAAAGAGTGGCCCGTCGCCATCGAAGGCGCCAGTCCAGGAACTCGGATCGGATTAGTGCAGGCGGGCGGCCGAGCCGCATCCCGCCCGGACGCTGCCGCAGTTCGACGATCGAAGGCTGCGGCTAGCCGGGATTATAGTGAAAATGTTTCACTATGGAAAGTTTTGTGGAGGACACGCGGATCGCGCGTGGCAGACAACCGGGGCACTTTCAGCCGATGGACGCGGGATGTCGCAAGCAAGTGCTTGCCGCCATCCCGGTAACACGGAGGGTATTTTACGCGAAAGGCGAGAGCAGCGGGATCAGCCCCCCAAATACCTTCGGGCCGGCGGCGATGACGTCGCCCTTGTGCAGGTAATCCGACTCGCCGCTGAACTCGCCGACGATGCCGCCCGCTTCGGTCACCAGCAGGGCGCCGGCGGCGATATCCCAGACCTTCAGGCCCTTCTCGAAGTAGCCGTCGATGCGGCCGGCGGCGACGTTCGCCAGTTCCAGCGCGGCCGAGCCGCCGCTGCGCACGCCGTGGCTGCGCGAGGCGACGACTTCGTACATGCGCAGGTACTCGGCCAGCGCGCGCGGGTCCGGGCCATGGCCGGCGGACAGCAGGGCGCGCGCGATGCGGTCGGTGCTGCGCACGCGGATACGCTTGTCGTTCAGGTAGGCGCCGGCGCCCTTGGTGGCGGTGAACAGGTCGTTGCGGACCGGGTCGTAAACCAGGGCCTGGGTGATCACGCCGCGCTGTTGCAGGGCGATCGAGATGCAGTAGTTGGGGTAGCCGTGCAGGAAGTTGGTGGTGCCGTCGATCGGGTCGATGATCCACACATATTCACTCTCGTCGTTCAGGTTGCTGGACGCGCCGCTTTCCTCGGCCAGGATCGCGTGACCCGGGTAGGCCTTCAGCAGGGTCTCGACGATCGCCTGTTCCGCCGCCTGGTCGACGTCGGTAACGAAATCGTTGTGTTGCTTTTCAGAGACGGTAATGCGGTCGATATCGAAGGACGCGCGGTTGATGACGGTGGCGGCGCGGCGAGCGGCCTTGATGGCCGTGTTGAGCATTGGGTGCATGGAGGCTTTTCCGTGAAAAAACGCGAACGGCCCACGAACGCACGCAGGCGCTGTGAACGGTCAGCTTTGAGAGTGAATTAAAGAGCAAAGCGGTGTCGAACCCGTTACAATCGCGAGCCAAAGTTTTGCAACCTCACCCGCTTTCGAACCGTTCGCACACCGCGCGATGGCGCTATTGTAAATGAACCCGACCCAAACCGACACTTCTCTTTTCACCCGGCTGCGCTTTGTGCTGGTCGAAACCAGCCGCGCGGGCAACATCGGCGCGGTGGCGCGGGCCATGAAGACGATGGGGTTCGGCGACCTGGTGCTGGTCACGCCCAAATGCGAGGATCCGCTGAACGATGCGGAAGCGGTGGCCTTCGCCAGCGGCGCGGGCGACGTGCTGCAGGGCGCCCGCATCGTGGGCAGCATCGGCGAAGCCCTGGAAGGCTGCAACTTCGCGGCCGCGGTGTCGGCCAGATTGCGCGAGTTCTCGCCGCCGGTCTGGACGCCGCGCGCCTTCTCGAGCCATGCGGCGGGGCTGCCGGAACTGCGCCCGGCGGTAGTGCTCGGCAACGAGCGGGTCGGCCTGCCGAACCACATCGTCGAGGGGTGCAACGTCCTGATCAACATTCCGGCCAATCCGGATTATTCCTCGCTCAACCTGTCGCAGGCGGCCCAGGTGCTGGCCTACGAGGCGCGCCTGGCGGCCACCGGCGACGGCGTCGACCTGCGCGGCGTGGGCTTCCATGGCGACGCGGCCAGCGTCACGCAGATCGAAGGCATGTACGCGCACCTCGAAGAAGCGCTGGCGGCGGTCGGCTTCCTCAAGGCCGGCAATCCCGGCAAGCTGATGCCGCGCCTGAAGCGCCTGTTCGCGCGCACCCAGCTGGAGACCGAAGAGGTCAACATCCTGCGCGGCATCGCGCGCCAGATCCTCAAGCACGCGCCGAAAAACTAGGCAAACAGTCTTTGCATCGCGGCGGCTAACTGCAAATATTGTTTAGTTCGAATCCGTAGCGGGCCCGGACCGCGTCCACGTAGCGCCGGCGCGAACTGCGCGCCCGATCGTGCGGCGCGAACGGGCTGCTGGCCCGGTCCAGCACATCCACCGCCTCCTTAAGGCGCGCCAGGTCGGCGGCCTGTGAGCCTGTCTCCTCGCGGATCACGCAGATGGCCAGCTCTTTCGCTGCGATGTCTTCCGGCAGGCCCGTCCGGGTGCACAGGCCGTAGGTCCCGTCCAGGAAGTGGCGCCATTCCTCGCGCAGGTGCGCCTCCAGGCCCGCGTTCAGTTTCGCATCCAGGCTGCGCAAGGGCAGGGCCGCCAGCGCCTCGCGGTAGCGGCGCGCGAACAGCGTGAACGGCGCCAGCTCGGTTGCTCCGAGCGCGCCGATCCAGGCTGCACAACCCTTCGCGTAATACGCGATCGCGTGTTCCTCGGCATGCGCGCCAAAGAAGGAATCGCAACCGAGCGCAAGGCGCAGCCGATAGGACGGCTGCGGCGTCGCGCCGTCGCGGACCAGGCTGTCGAGATGCGCGCCGCTCACGCCGGCGCAGGCCAGCAGTTGTTCGCGGGTGAAGAAATGCCGGTCGAGGTAGTCGATGAGTTCCATGAGGCCATGTTAGCCGGGTAGCGGCGCATGACGCTTCGCTGCGCATCGAAGCATGCTGCTAGACGAAGCCCTCTAATCCGGCCCGCTGGCGGGGCTTTCGTTTTATCCTACCCGTAGAAAAACACAAGAGAGAAGCATGGGGACATCACGCAGGACTTTCCTGAAAGCGGGCGGCCTGGCCGCCCTGGTGCTGGCCGGGGGCGGGGCCTGGTACCGCGCTACCCACGCCGGCACGCCGCACCGTTTCGCGCTCGACGGCGAAGCGCGCGCCGCGCTGCACGCGATCGCGCCGGCGATCCTGGCCGGCGCCTTGCCGCCGGAACCCGACCGGCGCCGCCAGGCGCTGGACGCCGCCGTCGCAGGCGTGCACACCGCCATCCTGGGCTTGCCGCCCGCCACGCAAAAGGAGGTGCAGGACCTGTTCGGCCTGCTCGCCCTGGCGCCGGCGCGGCGCCTGCTGACCGGGGTTTCCGATGGCTGGGAGAACGCCAGTCCCGAGCAGGTGAGCGCCTTCCTCCAGGACTGGCGCCTGCACCGCCTGGGGTTGTTGCGCACGGCCTACCAGGCGCTGCACGATCTGGTGCTGGGCGCCTGGTACGCCCAGCCGTCGACCTGGGAAGCGATCGGCTATCCCGGTCCGCTCAAGGAGCTGGCATGAGCAAGGAACTCATCATCCCCGACCCGATCGCGGCCGGCCTGGCGCGCGGCTGGAAGGTCATCGACGCTGCTTCCCTGGACGAGGACCGCGCGCTGGAGGCCGACGTCGTCATCGTCGGCAGCGGCGCGGGCGGCGGCATCAGCGCCGAGATCCTGGCCCGTTCCGGCCTGTCCGTGATCCTGGTCGAGGAGGGCTCCCTGAAATCCTCGCGCGACTTCAACATGCGCGAGGCCGAGGCCTATCCCGCGCTGTACCAGGAATCGGCGGCGCGCAAGAGCGCCGACAAGGGCATCGACATCCTGCAGGGCCGCACCGTAGGCGGCTCGACCACGGTCAACTGGACCTCGAGCTTCCGCACCCCGCCCGACACCCTGGCCTGGTGGCAGCGTCAGTACACGCTGCCCGGCGCCACCGTCGAGGCCACCGCGCCCTGGTTCGCCATGGCCGAGCGGCGCCTGAAGGTCGGCGACTGGCAGGCCGCCCCCAACGAGAACAACGACATCCTGCGCCGCGGGGCCGACAAGCTCGGCATCCCGACCGGCTTCATCCGCCGCAACGTGAACGGCTGCTGGAACCTAGGCTATTGCGGCATGGGCTGCCCGACCAATGCCAAGCAGTCGATGCTGGTGACGACGATTCCCGTGGCGCTCGACCATGGCGCGACGCTGGTAACGCGCGCGCGGGCCGAACGGCTGGCGATCCGCAAGGGGCAGGTCGAGGAACTGGTCTGCCATGCCCTCGGGGCCGACGGGCTGGCGCCCACGGGACGCGTACTGCGCCTGCGCGCGCGCCACTACGTGGTGGCGGGCGGCGCCATCAATTCGCCGGCGCTGCTGCTGCGCTCCGGCGCACCCGACCCCAGCGGCATGCTGGGCCGGCGCACCTTCCTGCACCCGACCCTGATCTCGGCCGCCTTCTTCCCCCAGCGCGTGGACGCCTGGGCCGGCGCGCCGCAGACCGTCTATTCCGACCACTTCCTGCACACCGGTCCGGTCGACGGGCCGATGGGCTACAAGCTCGAGGCGCCGCCGCTGCACCCGCTGCTGCTGGCCACCAAGATGAGCGGCTTCGGCCAGGACCACGCGGCGACCATGCGCGACTTCCCGCACATGCACGCCATGCTGGCCCTGCTGCGCGACGGCTTCCACCCCGAGTCGCAGGGCGGCCGGGTGCGCCTGCGCGCCGATGGCAGCCCGGAGCTCGACTATCCGCTGAACGAGTACTTGTGGGACGGCGCGCGCCGCGCGCTGCTCAGCATGGCCGAGATCCAGTTCGCGGCCGGCGCGCGCGAGGTCCAGGTCGGGCACGAGATGGCGCCGCGCTACGCCAGCTGGCAAGCGGCGAAGAAGGCCATCCCGGAACTGCCGCAGCGCATCCACCTGACGCGCGTGGTGTCGGCCCACGTGATGGGCGGCTGCGCCATGTCCGGCGACGAACGCCTGGGCGTGACCGACGCCGACGGGCGCTACCGCGGCCTGGCCAACCTGTCGGTGCACGACGGCTCGCTGTTCCCGACCTCGATCGGCGCCAACCCGCAGCTGAGCATCTATGGATTGACGACGCGCCTGGCCAGCACCCTGGCCGCGGCGCTGATGGGGCGGCCGGCGGAGCCCCTGGCATAGATCGATGAGCGCGCGCTGGATCCTCAGGCTGATCATCCTGGTGCAGGCGCTGGCGGCGCTCGGCATCGGGGTGGCGCTGAGCGAAGCCGGCGCCAGCCGCTGGATCGCCTTCGGCGCCGGCCTGGGCGCCGTGGTGCTGGTGCGCCTGCTCATCAACGCCAACAACTTCGTGATGAGCGCGCGCTGCGCCAGTCCTACACCGCATGAATTCCGCCTCGACCCGTTCGGCAGCCTGCGCCTGTTCGCCGAGGAGTTCATGTCCAGCATGCTGTACGCGAACTGGCACGGGCCGCGCGCGGTGCCGCGCACCCGCATTTATCCGTCCTCCACCTTGCCGCCGGTCCTGCTGGTGCACGGCTACGGCTGCAACAGCGGCTACTGGGGCCAGCTGGCGCGGCGCCTCGACGCCGCCGGCATCAGCCACGCTTCGCTCGACCTGGAGCCGGTCACCGGCGACATCGACGGCTACGCCCAACTGGTCCAGCATGCGGTCGAGGCCCTGCGCCGCGCCAGCGGGGCGGCGCGCGTGACGCTGGTGGCGCACAGCATGGGCGGCCTGGTGGCGCGCGCCTGGATGCGCGCCTACGGCACCGCCCACGTGGCGCGCGTGATCACCCTCGGCACGCCGCACCACGGCACCAGCCTGGCCGCCCTCGGCGTCGGCGCCAACGCGGTCCAGATGCGCCGCTCCAGCGCCTGGCTGCAGGCGCTGGGCGACGGCGAGAGCGCCGCCACGCGCGCCCTCATCACCTCGATCTACACCCACCACGACAACATCATCGCGCCCCAGACCTCGAGCGAGCTGGAAGGCGCGCGCAACCTGGCCTTCGGCGGCGTCGGCCACGTCGCCCTGGGCCGCAATCCGCGCGTGCTGGACGCGGTCATGCGCGAGCTCGCACGGCCCTAGAACCCCGCCATCCGGCCTACATCGCCGGAACCTCCGGCATGTTACAGTGACATCATTGCAGCATTCCGGAGCGTTCCGTGGCCCATATCCTCATCATCGAAGACAATCCGGCGAATATCGAGCTGATGTCCTTCCTGCTCAGCGCCTACGGCCACACGCCCCTGGCCGCGCCCGACGGCGCGCGCGGGGTGGCGGCGGCGCGCAGCGAACGGCCCGACCTGGTGGCCTGCGACGTCAACCTGCCGGGCATGGACGGCTACGCCGTGCTGGCGGCCCTGAAGGCCGAGCCGGAACTGGCCGCCATACCGGTCCTGGCCGTGACCGCACTGGCGATGGCGGGCGACCGCGAGCACGTGCTCGCGGCGGGCTTCGACGGCTACATCAGCAAGCCGATCGAGCCGGAAAGCTTCGTGGCCGAGCTGGAAGCCTTCCTGCCGCCCGCCGCCGAAGCGGCGTCCAGTGTGCTGCTGGTCGAGGACGACGGCTTCATGCTGGGGGTGCTGGCCGACATGCTGTCCGGCCAGGACTACCGGGTGCTCACCGCCGCCTCGGGCGAGGAGGCCCTGGGTGTGCTGGAACGCGAGCCGGTCGAGGTGATCGTGTGCGACCAGGATATGCCGGGCATGACCGGCACCGCGCTGCTGGCCGAGGTGGCGCACCGCTACCCGGCGTCGGTAAGGCTGATGCTGACCGGCCAGAGCGACCTGGCCGAGATCGAGGCCGCGATGGCGGCCGGAGTCGTGGACGCCCACCATGCCAAGCCGGTGGCGGCCGGGGAGCTGCGCGGCCATGTGGAAGAGGCGCTGCGCCTGCACCGCAGGCGCGCCTCCTCCCATGGCTTCCAGGCCGGGCCCCCGCTTTAGGCATACCCGCTTTAGAAGACTGTTTCTAGCGTGCGCCCCTACAATGCCCGGATCGCATGCAGCCAGAGACCATCATGACCAAGAAACTCACCCCTCCCGACGACGACGAGGCGCTCGCCCAGGCCGTCCGCGCGTCCGCCCGCCAGATCTGGCAGGCCGGTCTGGGCGCCTTCGCCAAGGCCCAGAAAGAGGGCGGGACCGCCTTCACCCGCCTGGTGCGCGACGGCAGCGAACTGCAGCGCTATGCGCGCGAAGTCGAAGACGCCACCGAGACCGTCAGCCGCTCGGCCGAACGGGCCAGCCGGCGCGGCACCAGCTCCTGGAACCAGCTCGAGCAGGTGTTCGAGGAGCGCGTGGCGCGCGCCCTGACCCGCATCGGCGCCCCGGCCGCGGCCGAGGTCGAGGCCCTGCAAGGGCGCGTGGCCGAGCTGGAAGCCCAGGTGGCCGAGCTGGCGCGGCGCCTGCCGCCGGCCGACGAACCGGGCGACGAGGCTGGTTGAAAGAAACCGTGAAAGGAGGCATTCTACGAACGACCGTTCGATGTTATCCTTTCAGGAACACACTTTAACCTCGTCCTTCATGCAACAGAAAGCTCCGCGCCGGACCCGTGAACGCATTCTCGAGCTCTCGCTCAGGCTGTTCAACGAATTCGGCGAGCCGAACATCACGACGACCGTCATTGCCGAGGAGATGAATATCTCGCCCGGCAATCTGTACTACCATTTCCGCAACAAGGACGACATCGTCAATTCGATCTTCGTCCAGTTCGAGGCGGAAATCGAGCGCATCCTGACGGTGCCGGCCGGACGCCGCTCCAACATGGAGGACGTGTGGCTCTACCTGCACCTGATGTTCGAGCTGATCTGGCGCTACCGTTTCTTCTACCGCGACCTGAACGACCTGCTGTCGCGGAACCGCAAGCTCGAGCTGCACTTCAAGGCCATCCTTGCGCACAAGATCAAGGTCGCGCGCCAGCTATGCGAGGACCTGCGCAGCGAAGGCTCGCTGGAAGCATCGGACCAGCAGATCGGCGCGATGGCGACCAACATGGTGGTGGTGGCAACCTACTGGCTGTCGTACGAGTACGTGCGCAATCCGCGCAAGTACAGCGAGCAGCAGGCGATCGCCGACGCGCTGGCGCGCGGCTGCTACCAGGTGCTGTCGATGGTTGGTCCCTACCTGCGCGGCGACACCCGCCTGCTGTTCGAGAAGCTGTCCGAGGAATACCTCAAGAAACTCTCCGCCGAGGCCCGTCCCGGCGCCGAATTCCTGTAAGCTTGCGCCCCATGAAAACCATCGCTGTCTACTGCGGCGCCTCGCACGGCGCCCATCCCGTCTACGCCGACGCGGCGCGTGAATTGGCGCGCGCGCTGGTGGAGCACAACATCGGCCTCGTCTATGGCGGCGGCAAGGTCGGTCTGATGGGCGTGATCGCCGACGAGGTGCTGCGCCTGGGCGGCGAAGCCACCGGCGTGATTCCCAAGGCCCTGGTCGAGCGCGAAGTAGGGCATGCCGGGCTGACCCGGCTGTTCGTGGTGAAGGACATGCACGAGCGCAAGGCCATGATGTCCGACCTGTCCGAAGGCTTCATCGCCATGCCGGGCGGGATGGGCACCCTGGAAGAGCTGTTCGAGATGGTGACCTGGGCCCAGCTGGGCATCCATGCCAAGCCGATCGGGCTGCTCAACACCCAGCGCTTCTACGACGGCCTGAAGGCCTTCGTGCGCCACCAATGCGAAGAGGGCTTCGTCAGGCCGGAGCATGAGGGGCTGATGATGATCGAGGAGGATCCTGGCCTCTTGATCCGCCGGCTGCGCGAGGCGGCGGCGCCGGCGGCGGGCGAGGATGTGGAAGGCGGGATCCTGCGAGGATAGCTTCACCTCCGCTTGCACACCGTCGTACGCGCCACTGGCGCCTACGACTTCCCGCGCAGGCGGGAACCCAAGTTCGTGACGCACCACTATCGTCAAACGCAGCGGGCACGCGAGCAAACTTGGGTTCCCGCCTTCGCGGGAATGACGGAGGAGTTGGGGGCTGACGGTAGAGGCGCGGGCTTCACGCCATCTCGATCCGGTCCCGCCCCGCCTCCTTGGCCCGGTACAAGGCTTTGTCCGCCCGGTTGATCGCATCCGCGAACGCCTCCCCATGGCGGCGCTCGGCCAGCCCGGCCGAGAAGCTGATGCGCCGGTCCGCTTCCAGTCCCGGCACTCGCATCGCGTGCACGCGCTCGGCCATGCGTTCCAGCACCAGCCGCGCATCCGACGGGCAGGTGTCCGGCAGCAGCAGCAGGAATTCCTCGCCGCCCCAGCGCGCCAGCACGTCGTGGCTGCGCAGAGCCCCGCGCGTGGTGGCGGCGAAGCTGCGCAGCACCGCGTCGCCCGCGGCGTGGCCGTGGCGGTCGTTGACCTGCTTGAAGAAGTCGATGTCCAGCAGCGCCACGCAGGTGCCGGCGCCATGCGGATGGCGGCGCTCTTCCTCGGCCAGTACTTCGTTCATGTGGCGGCGGTTGGCCAGCGAGGTCAATTCGTCCCGTGTTGCCAGCAGGCGGATCGTCTCCAGCGCACGCTCGAGTTCCTTCTTGCGCCGCTTTAGTTTCGCACGCAGCTTGCTCATTTCGCCGGTCAGCAAGGCGGTCGACAGCAGTGCCGCCGCCAGGTAGCCGAAGGTGATCGCCTCGACCGCGGGCGGGAAACGCAGGGGATCGTGCGCCTGCAGCCACCACATGGTACTGCCCATCCCCGTTAGCGCCGCAGCGGTCAGGAGCAGGGTCTGGCGCGGACGCAGGGCAAACATGCAGAAGGCAACCACCATCACCGTCATCGGCATGATGCCGCTGCGCACCGGCCCACCGATCGAATAGGCCCACATGCCGCAACCGATCGCGTACAGGGCCTGGGTCACGGTCAAGACTTCCGGCGTCAGCCGCAGCACCGCGCTGAAGCGCACCATGAAATAGAAGACGATGAGGCCGCCGATGCCGAACAGCTCCAGCCGGCGCATTCCCTCCAGCTCACTGAAGCCATTCAGCACCTGCCATTCCACCATGCCGATCGAGGCCAGGTAGAGCAGGGCGGTGGCGGCCCAGTATTGCAGCATGCGGCGCAGGCCGCGCTCGGACCCGGCCAGGGCCCGCCAGACGGTGGCGCCCGTGCTCACGCCTGGTCTACCGCGAGCATGGCCGCGATCTCGTGCGCCGGTACCGGGCGGCTGAACAGGTAGCCCTGCATCTCGTCGCAGTCGTTGGCGCGCAGGAAGTCGCGCTGCTGCTCGGTCTCGACGCCTTCCGCGATGACGCGCAGGTTCAGCTTGTGGCCGAGCGAGATCACCGCCATCGCGATGGCCTGGTCGTCCTGGCTCTCGGCCAGGTCGCTGACGAAGGACTTGTCGATCTTCAGGCGGCTGATCGGGAAGGATTTCAAGGCCGACAGGCTCGAATAGCCGGTGCCGAAATCGTCGATCGAGAGCGACACGCCCATCGCCTTGAGTTCGCGCATCTTGTCGATCGAGCGCGCCAGGTCGCGCATGATCGAGCTTTCCGTGACTTCGACTTCCAGCGCGCCGGGCGGCAGCCCGGTTTCGCGCAGGGCGCCTTCGATACGCTCGACCAGGCGCTTTTCCTCGAACTGGCGGGCCGAGACGTTGACCGAGACGCTCAGGGGCGGCAGGCCGGCGGCGCGCCATGCCTGGACCTGGCGGCAGGCGGTGCGCACCACCCACTCGCCAATCTGCACGATCAGGCCGCTCTCCTCGGCAAGGCTGATGAAGCGCAGCGGCGAGACCATGCCGTTTTCCGGATGGTGCCAGCGGATCAGGGCCTCGACGCCGAACAGGCGATTGGTGCGCAGGTCGACCTTGGGCTGGTACAGCAACTCGAACTGGCAGGCGCCCTGGTAGCCGTCCACGCAGGTGTCGAGCGCCGCACGCAGGCCCTCGAGCAACACCAGCTTTTCCTCCACGCTGGCGTTCATCTCGCTGGCGTAGAACTGGACGTTATTGTTGCCCATGTCCTTGGCGCGGTACATGGCCGCGTCGGCGTTCATCATCAGGGTATTGGTGTCGGCGCCGTCGCGCGGGTAGAAGGCGACGCCGATGCTCGAGCTGACCTGCACCTCCTGGCCCTCGACCAGCACCGGCTCGGTGACCGCCTGGCGCACCTTCTCCAGCAGCGGGGTGATCGCCATCGGATCGCCCGACAGGTCGGGCAGCAGGATCACGAACTCGTCGCCGCCGAAGCGCGCCAGGGTGTCGGTGCGGCGCAGGCAGCGGCCCATGCGCGCGCCCACCACCTTGAGCAGTTCGTCGCCCGCGTTGTGGCCGAGGCCGTCGTTGACCAGCTTGAAGCCGTCCAGGTCGATGAAGGCCAGGCCCACGGCGCTGCCCTTGCGCTCGGCCTCGCGGATCGCCTGGCCCAGGCGGTCGCGCAGCAGGCTGCGGTTGGGCAGGCCGGTCAGGTCGTCATGGTGGGCCAGGTGGCGGATGCGCTGCTCGGTGGTCTTGCGTTCGGTGATGTCGCCCACGATGGCGACCACGCCGCCTTCGACCGGCACCACCTGGCGGTACAGCCAGCGGTCCGGCAGCGGCAGTTCCTGCGCCTGCCACTCGGCCTCGCGCGCCACGCCATCGGTGGCGACCGCCGCCAGGTCCTCGAACATGCAGGCGCCGAGCGAGGCGGGGAGCAGGACCGACATGCGCTGGCCGGCCATCTGCTGCTTGCTCAGGCCGGTCAGCTGCTCGGCGCGCCCGTTGGCGGCTTCGATCGTGAAATCCAGCACGCTGTTGCCCGGGCCGTAGACCGCGCGCAGCACGAAGAAGGCGTCCAGGCTGGCCTCGGAGGCGGCGGCATAGGTCTGCTGGGCGCGGCGCTCGCGGCGGCGCGCCTTGGCCAGCTGCCAGGACCAGGCGCTGACCAGGGTCACCACGCCCAGCACCAGGGCGGTGCCGGCGCCGGCGCCCAGCAGCCAGGCGCGGCGTCCCTGTTCGAACTGGGCCATCTGCTCGCTCTGCGACAGGCCGACCACGGCCACCAGCGGGAAGCCGTTCAGGGGGCGGGTGCTGGTGTAGCGCAGCTCGGCGTCGACGCCGGCGTCGCGCAGCACCACCGCATCGGCGGCGCCGGGCGCAAAGCGCTGGCCCCAGGACACGTTCTCGCCGATGCGCAGGACGCGCACGATGCCGTCGCGCCCGGCCAGGCCGAGCAGGCCGCGCTCGCCCTGGCGCGAACGTTCGTAGGAGCTCGTGAAGTAGGACGGATCGACCGCCACCATGGCGACGCCGGCGAAGTGGCCAGCGGCGTCGTTGATGCGGCGCGTGAAGTGCAGGTGCGGCTCGTCGCCGCCGCTGGTCTCGCTGACGAAGGGCGTGTCGTGCGGCGTGTTGCGGTGGAAGGCCAGCCAGGGCGCCTGCGACAGGTCGTGCGCGCCGAGCGCCGGATTGCTGGCCAGGACGCGGCCGTCCGCATTCATGATCGCGACCTGGAACACCAGGCCGGGCGGCAGCAGGCCCTGGGCCGCGAGCGCGGGCAGGGCGCCGGTCGGGCCGTTCTGCTCGACCGCGTACTTCAGCACGCGCAAGGTCTGGTCGATGCCGCTCAGGCTGCGCGCCATCTGGGCTTCGTAGGTGTCGACCAGCTCGCGCGTGGCGTCGAGCGCGGCTTCCTGGGCGGCGCTGCGCTCGGAGTCGATGACGTGCAGGGTGGCGAACCAGAGCGCGCCCACCAGCAGCAGGGCGAACAGCGGCAGCGAGACATAGGTCTCGAGCCCGATGCCGAGCCAGCGCGAGAGCAGGCTGCGGCGGCTGCGCACGGCCCGCGCGGGCAGGGCGCCTCGGTCGGAGCGGGCGAGCGTGCTCATGTCAGCGCAGCACCAGCACCGGACGCACGCTGGCGTCCAGCGCGGCGCGTTCGATGTAGCCGATCATCGCGGGATTGTCGGCCACCATGCGGCGCACGCTGGCGCTGTCGGTGGCCTCGCGCGGCGGCTGGCCGCGGCCGGTGAAGACCATCTTCGACCAGTGCGCCTTGAGCAGGGCCGGGGTCTTGCCGGCGACCTGCTGGTAGAACTGGTTGCGCTCCTGGGAGCCCAGGCGCTGGTCGAGCGCGACCGCTTCGGCGCCGTCAGGGAAGCGTCCCGCCTGGCCGAGGAAGATGGCGGCGATCTGGTCGCTGCTCAGGGCCGGCGCCGGATTCCGGGCCGAGACGATGACGACCAGTTCGGCCGAGGCATGGCCGGCCGCGCCGAGCGCGAGGGTCAGGGCGCCGAGAAGGTGATGCAAACGATGTCCCATGCGGCGCCTCAGAAAACGAAGTCCAGCGCCACGCTGGTCACGTGGATGGGCCGGTCGGGACGATAGCCCGGCTGGTCGTTGGAGAAGGTGCCGCGGGTGCCCTGCTTGGGAAGGGCGCGTTCGTACTGGGCCTTGAGCGCCATGTTCGGCGCGAAGTCCCAGCGCAGGCCGGTGCTCCAGGTGCTCTGGGCCGCCATCGCGAACAGGTAGGCGTTCAGGCCGGCGTTCAGCATGCCGGCGGTGGCGGCCAGGCGCGGCGGCAGGCCGGCCAGCGGCAGGCCAGGGTCGGTGGTCGGCACGTCGGCGTGCGAGCGCGCGTAGCCGGCATACGGGGTGAAGGCGCCGAAGCGCATGCCCGCGCCCACGTAGACCGCGGTATAGGCGCCCAGCACCGATGCGGTGCGGGTGCGGCCGCCTTCGGCGGTGACGAACCATTCGCCCGGATCGTAGGTGGCGCCGGCCGTCATGATCACGACGCGCTTGTCGACGATGTCGTAGCGGTCGGCCAGGGACTGGCCCTGCGGGCGGAAGGCGCGCAGGGCGCCGAACAATTCCCCGCCCAGGTCGGTGGTCAGGGTGGCGGTGCCGGCCGAGACCCGGCCGCTGAAGGCGCCCTGCTCGATGCTGTGCGACAGGCCGGCGATGCCGGCCGCCTTCAGGCGCAGTCCGTTGTACAGGTTGAGATCGGTGTGCCCGTAGAAGGCCTGGGTGGTATTGCGCAGCGCGCCGCCGGTCCAGCGCCAGGTGAGGTCGACGCCGTCGCTGCCGCTCAGCGGCTGGCCGCCGTACAGCTCGGTCGGGGTGCGGACCCAGGGCACGATGTAGCCCACCTTGCGGTAGTCGGCCGCCAGGAAGATCGGCAGCGCGATGCGGCCGGCGCGCACGGCGAGGTCCGGCGTGACCTGGTATTTCACATTGGCCCATTCGACCAGCGGACGGTAGCTGCCGTCCAGGCGCTGTTCGCTGACCACCTGCACCACGCCCGACCACGGACCCTTGCTCACGTCGAGCTGGGCGCCGAGGCGCGAATCGACGTCCGGGCTCCAGGACTGGGTATAGCCGGCGCCGTTCGCCTTCAGGGGCGAGGTGGTGAAGTCGGCATCGCGGTTGCTGGAATGGACAGCGCCAACCGTCCCGAAGCCGGACAGTTTCCACGTGAGGCTGGAATCGGCGGCTTGCGCGGTAGCGCAGAGTCCGCAAGCAAGCATGGCGGTGCCAAGCGCGGCAGGAAGAAGCTTGCCGGGTACGATGTGCTGATACATGCTGATGTCGGATGAGCGGCCCCGGCAGCCAGAACGAACCGGGAGAGACGACGCGAATGCGTATGTCCGGTCAAACTTTACCCGCCACGCTTATTTAAGTCGAGAACTTTACGCAGCGCAATTAGTTGGTGTGACAATGATTGTTGTTTGACGGCAACGACGTTGGCGCCGCGTCTGGCGCATCCGGCAAGACTTCCATCGGAAGGCGCCGGCAATCCTTCTTGTCCTGCGAGGCGCGTCAGGCCGCCCACAGGCGCTCGCCCGACAACTCGAGCCAGGTCAGGTAAAGACGGACGTCGAACTCGAGCTGGTGATAGGCCGGTTCCATCCAGCAGCACAGCTTGTAGAAGGCCTTGTCGTGTTCCTTCTCTTTCAGGTGGGCCAGCTCGTGCACGGCGATCATGCGCAGGAAGGGCAGCGGGGCGTCGCGGAACACCGTGCCGATGCGGATCTCGTGCTTGGCCTTGAGGCGGCTGCCCTGCACGCGCGAGATCGCCGTATGCAGGCCCAGGGCATGCTGGACGACCTGGATCTTGCTGTCGAAGGCGACCTTGGACACCGGCTCGGCCTGGCGCAGGTAGTCGTCCTTCAAGTCCTGCACGTAGGCATACAGGGCCTTGTCGGTACGGATGCCGTGGGCTGTGGGATAGCGCCGGCGCAGCACCTCGCCGAGCTGCTTGCTGGCGATCAGCTGGCCGGCCTGGGCGCGCAGCTGCTCGGGGTAGGCGGACAGGTATTTCAGGGTCAGCGTGCCGGGCGAGGAAGGTGAAGAGGGTGAGGCGGGCGACGCTGGCGTGTGCGGAGTATGCATAGGGGCCGCAATGTAACACAGGCGGCCCCGGGGCGGACGCTTGCGGCGTCCGCGCCACAGCGCCGCCGGAATGGCGGCGCCGGAAGGGCAATTCAGATTGCTTGCTCAGCCTTCCTTCTCCCCCTGGCGGTTGCCCTTGGCGGCGGCAGCGGCTGCCCGCTGGGCCGACTGGCGGCTTTCGCCACCCTTGCGGCCGATGTCGGCCATGTGCGCGCGGTTGCGGCTGACCGCCTCGCCCCCTTTTTGCCCGGCCCGGCGCGCTTCTTCGGAATCGAATTCGTGCGCCGTGCCTTTCTGATGGGCTGCCTGCCCGCCCTTGCTGGCTATTTCACGTTGCTGGTTCTGGTCCATTGCTGCGAACCCGCGCTTGGCGGGCTGGCCGCTTTTTTGCACATTTCCTGGACTGGCCGCGCCTCTGTCGATGCTTTCCTTGCTAGTCGCCATGTCGATCTCCTTGTGCACTAGGGAAGCACCGATCGATTCATGGCGGCGGCCTTGGCCACGATTCCTGCGCGCCAGAATGATTCAGTGCTCCCTCGATGCGGTCTATGTGGATGGTATCGAGGATGTTGCCGAACGCCGAATGGCTGCGCTCGTGCGATTAGAGAGGAGGGGCTGGCGTTAGTTCCGTCCGCTGCGGGTTTGCGCGCCGAGCCGCCCCGGCCGCCGGGTGGGGGCGCGGCTGCACGGCGGCGGACCGTGCGGCCACGGGTGTCGTCCGGGGCGTCAGACGTCGGCGACTTTCAGCACCAGCTTGCCCAGGTTACGCCCTTCGAACAGCATCAGAAGCGCCTCCGGGAAAGTCTCGAATCCCTCGGTCACGAATTCGATGCTTTTCAGGTTGCCTTCCCCGATCATGTGCGCCATCTCGCGCACAGCTTCAGGATAGCGCGCGGCGTAGTCGAATACCACCATGCCTTCCATGCGCGCCCGATTCACCAGCAGCGACAGGTAATTGGCCGGCCCCTTGACCTGGGCGGTGGCGTTGTACTGCGAGATCGCGCCGCAGATCACGATGCGCGCCTTCATGTTGATGCGGGTGAGCACGGCGTCGAGGATGTCGCCGCCCACGTTGTCGAAGTAGACGTCGACGCCCTGCGGGCAGTGCTCCTTGAGCGCCGCGTGCACCGGGCCGGCCTTGTAGTCGATGCAGGCGTCGAAGCCGAGCTGCTCGACCACGAAGCGGCACTTGTCCAGGCCGCCGGCGATGCCGACCACGCGGCAGCCCATATGTTTGGCGAGCTGGCCCACGGTCATGCCGACCGCGCCGGCCGCGCCGGACACCACCACCGTCTCGCCGGCCTTCGGCTGGCCGACTTCGCGCAGGCCGAACCAGGCCGTCATGCCCGGCATGCCCAGGGTATTGAGCCAGGCCGTCGTGCCGCCGATGCGGGGATCGATCTTGACGAAGGCGGCGCCCTTGTCGTCGGCCGCGCCGGACCAGTAGCGCTGCACGCCCGTGCCGCCGGCCACGTAGTCGCCCACGGCGAAGCGCGGCGAGCGCGAGGCCACCACGACGCCCAGGCCGCCGGCCCGCATGACTTCGCCGATCGCCACCGGGCGGATATACGACTTGCCCTCGTTCATCCAGCCGCGCATGGCCGGGTCGAGCGACAGGTAGAGCACCTTGACGACGATGCCGTCTTCAGGGGGCTCGCCCACGGCTTCCTCGTGGAACTGCCAGTCTTCGCGGCGCGGCATGCCGGACGGACGGGCGGCCAGGCGGAACTGCTGGTTCGGCGGAAATGCATTGGTCATTGCGGTCTCCATGATGATGTTGGCAACAAGACTATACCGCCTGCGGCGCGCCGCGTGCGACAATAGCGGGCTAACGCATTCGACCCTATCCACCGACCCCATCCATGGCTCTCAAAGCGACCATCTACAAAGCCGACCTGTCGATCGCCGACATGGACCGCAATTATTACGGCGACCATGGCCTGACCATCGCGCGCCACCCCTCCGAAACCGACGAGCGCATGATGATCCGCGTGCTGGCCTTCGCCATCCACGCCGATCCGGCCCTGGGCTTCACCAAGGGCCTGTTCGACGTCGACGAACCCGACCTGTGGCAGAAGGACCTGACCGGCGCCATCGACCTGTGGATCGACATCGGCCAGCCGGACGAGAAGCGCATCCTGAAGGCCTGCAGCCGCTCGGAGCGCGTGTTCGTGTACAGCTACAGCGCCACCAGCAGCATCTGGTTCAAGGGCATCGCCAACAAGATCGAGCGCGCCAGGAAGGTGACGGTCGTGAACATTCCCGCCGAAACCAGCGCCCAGCTGGAAAAGCTGGCCAAGCGCTCGATGCAGCTGCAGTGCACGATCCAGGACGGCCAGATCTGGCTGACCGACGGCGTCGACACCGTGCTGGTGGAGCGCGAATACCTGTTCGGCGGCGGCTGAGTAGCTCCCGGCGGACTATAATCTGCCGGTCCGTATGTCTGTTTGGAAGAGACGATCATGACTTCTCGCATTCTTGTCCTGCTGGGCGCCGCCCTGCTGTCCACGCAAGCGCTGGCCCAGGTGAGCGTGACCGATCCCTGGATCCGCGCCACGGTGCCGGTCCAGAAGAGCACCGGCGCCTTCATGGGGGTGAAGTCGGCCCAGCCGGCGCGCCTGGTGGAGGTGCGCACCGAGGCCGCAGGCCGCGCCGAGCTGCACGAAATGGCCATGGACGGCCAGGTGATGCGCATGCGCCGCGTCGACGGCATCGAGCTGCCGGCCGGGAAGCCGGTGAACCTGGCCAGCGGCGGCTACCACGTGATGCTGTTCGACCTGAAGCGGCAGCTGAAGGAAGGGGAGAGCGTGGAGCTGGTGCTGGTGGTGCAGGATGCCGCCAAGAAGCGGCAGGAGGTGAAGGTGGCGGTGCCGGTGAAGCCCTTGTCGTATTCGGCGCATAGCGGGCACTGATTCGCGTCGTGTATTTGCCGGCAAACTTGGGTTCCCGCGAAGGCGGGAACCCAAGTTCATGCGGCGTATGCACGCCGCACCATCACCACTCAGCGCGGCGACCCCGCCAGCCTGCGCGCATCCCCCGACCCCGCGATCGACTTGCTCACACGCGGATCGCCGTAGTAGTTCACGTCGCCCGAACCCGCGATGGTCAGGCTCAGCGCATCCTTGGCCCACACCGTCACGTCGCCCGAACCGCCCACGCTGATGCTGGCGTCGTTCGACGCCACCTTGCCCAGGTCCACATTGCCCGAGCCGCCAATCGAGACCGACAGCTTGCGCGCGCTGCCGCCCTCGGCGCGGAAGTCGCCGCTGCCGCCCAGGGTGACCGAGACCGATTCGCTCTCGATGCCGCGCACGTTGATCTTGCCCGAGCCGCCCAGGTCGAACTGGAGGCGCTGGCCGCGCAGGGCGTCGGCGTCGATGGTGCCCGAGCCGCCCAGCGACAGGCGGTCGACCTGGCGCGCGTTCACCACGATCTTCATGTTGCGCGAGCGCAGGTTCAGGTTGCGCTTGGACGGGCGCACCTTGAGGGTGCCGTCTTCGACCACGGTCTCGATCAGGGGCAGCAGGTTGTCGTCGGCATCGACGGTCACCGCTTCGCTGTTCCCCATGCGCAGTTCCAGCCGGCCCGGCAGCTCGAGCGCCACGCCGGTGAAGTGCTGGACCTGGCGCGCCTGGCGCTTGACGCTGCCGCTGCCTTCGACCTGCTCGCCCTTGAAGGGCCACATGCCGGCGGAGGCGGGGGCGGCCGCGCCGGCCAGGGCGGCGGCCAGCAGCAGGCCGCGCAGGGCGGTGACAGTGAAGGTGTTCTTGTTCATGGTGGTCTCCTTGGATGCGAATGTCAGTGCAGCCATCCTAGACAAGCGTCCCTGTGCGCGTGGCGCGTTTGCGACGAACCGCAGGGCCGGCGGAGTGGAATGCACGATGGAGGGACAGGCCGCCATGCATTCCGCCTATCCCTCAAGCGCGAGATGCACTAGAATCGTGCGCTTTTTCCCCGGATTTCCCCGGGTTGAGGTATGTGATGAACCTGATTCTCTTCATGGTCGCTTTTTGCGTCGGCATCGCGATGTCGGTGCAGGCGGCCGTCAACAGCCAGCTGGCGCATGCGATCGGCGCCAATTCGGTGGCCGCCGCCCTGGTGTCCTTCAGTTGCGGCACCGTGGCGCTGCTGGCGATGGCCCTGGCCAAGGATGGCTTCGGCGGCCTGGGCGCCACGCTCGCGGCGCTGCCTTCGCAGCCGCTGTGGAAGTTCGCCGGCGGCTTCCTGGGCGCCGCCTTCGTCTTCGGCACCGTGTTCCTGGCTCCGCGCATCGGCTTGCTGAGCCTGATCGTGCTGGTGATCGCCGGCCAGCTGTTCACCTCGATGGCGATCGACCATTTCGGCCTGATCCATATGGCGACCCGCAAGGTGTCCATGGTGCGCCTGGCCGGGGCGGTGGTGGTAGCCCTGGGCGTGGCGATTACCCTGTTCGGCGACCGCATCGTTGCAACTATCACACGATAAGCGTCACGCCAAGTGTGGCTTCTCGGGCAATTTTGATTTCGATATTGCAATTTTTGGCCGGTGCTGGTTTTATAATGGTTTGCATCAATTCATTTAACAGCGCCCCGGCCAGATGGAACACCATACCTCTTCGCAGATTCCCACTCTCTCGTACATCGAAAACGAAGACCACCCGGTGTTCGGGACCCTGGTCGAGCAGATCCTGCACCTGCTGAACTCGAAGCTGGTGTTCTCGGACATCATCATTCACCAGAACAGCCCGCTCATGCTGCGCCAGCCCAAGGGCCTGGTGGCGGTGACCGATTCGCCGATCACGAAGGAGGAGCTGGAAGAGTTCTTCGACGTGATCGAGCCGAACTGGGCCGAGCGCATCGCGGTGCGCGCCTTCGACCGCTCGATCGACCTGCATACGGCGCGCATCCGCGCCAACTGCTTCCACTTCCAGGGCCGCAAGCGCCTGGGCTGCGTGATCCGCCGCTTCCCGAAGGCGCCGCTGGCGCTGTCCGAGCTGGGGCTGTGGGACGACGAACTGCAGTTCGCGCGCCTGACCAGCGGCCTGGTCCTGATCATCGGCGACACCTGCCAGGGCAAGTCGACCACCATCGCCTCGATCCTGGACGAGATCAACAAGCAGCGCTCGGGCCACATCATCACCATCGAAGACCCGGTCGAGACCCTGATCCCCCAGCGCAAGTGCATCATCACCCAGCGCGAGGTGGGCGTGGACGGCGACGTCGAGAGCTACTACCTGGGCGCCCTGGACGCGCTGCGCGAGCGCCCGGACGTGATCATGATCGGCGAAATCCGCGACGCCCAGACCGCCCAGGAAGCGCTGGCGCTGGCCGAATCCGGCCCGCTGGTGCTGGCCACCCTGCACGCGCGCTCGACCGAACTGGGGCTGCAAAAGATGCTGCGCCTGCTGGGCAACTCCGAAGCCCAGGCCCAGGCGCTGGCGCACGCGCTGCGCGGCGTGCTGTGCCAGGCGCTGCTGCCTTCGCGCGAAGGCAACCGCTACCACCTCGCCACCGAGTGCCTGACCCCCAGCAGCGCCATCATGCGCATGCTCGAAGCGGGCGACATCGGCGGCATCCGCGCCCACATGAACAGCGGCCGCGATCCGGGCTGCCACACCATGAACGCCTCGCTGGAACAGCTGCTGGCCGCGCACAAGGTGCGCGTGGAAGACGCGCGCGCCGCCACCACCGACCGGGTGGCGTTCGCCGACATGGTGTGACGCCTGCCGGCGTAGGGCGGGCGGCTTTGCCGCCCACGCGGTGATAGTCCGCAGCGAGATCATCCCGCACGAGAGCGGAGCCACTACCAATCACCGCGTGGACGGCACAGCCGTCCACCCTACTCATCGCGCCGACAATTATCTTGTCGCCACCGCGTTCGGACGGACAGGCCTAGTCCAGCGGCACCGCGCGGTAGCGGTTCACCTCCGGAGAAGTGACCGCCGGCGCCGCGTTGCCCCAGCTGCCGCGCACATAGCTCAGGACCGCCGCCACCTGGGCGTCGCTCAGCTCATGGCCATAGGGCGGCATGCCGTAGGGACGCGGATTGCCCGCGGTCCCGGGCGGGAAGCCGCCGTTCAGCACCATCCTGATCGCGTTCACGGCGGGCGTCAGCGTCACCGCGCGGTTGCCGGCCAGCGGCGGGTAGGCCGGCTGCCGGCCCTTGCCGTCGGCGCCGTGGCAATCCACGCACTGCTTGTCGTAGATCCGCTTGCCTTCGGCCAGCAGCTGCTCGCTGGCCGCCTCGCCCGCCGCGGGCTGGGGCGCCCCGGTTGCCGGCAGCGATTTCAGGTAGTCCGCCATGGCGCCCAGGTCGCCTGGTGTCAGGTGCTGCAGGCTGCGCGCCACCACTTCCGCCATCGGCCCGGTGGCCGTGCCGCGCGGCGAGACGCCGGTGCCGAGCAGGGCCACGATGTGCTCCTTGTCCCAGTCGCCCAGTCCCGCCTCGCTGCCGGCGGTGAGCGAGGGTGCGTACCAGCCGATGGCGGGAATCAGGCCGCCGGAGAGCGTCTCGCCGCTCGCGCCCAGGCGGTTGCGGGTGCTGTGGCAGGCGCTGCAATGTCCCAGGCCCTCGACCAGATAGGCGCCGCGGTTCCAGGCCGCGCCGCGCTGCGGCTGCGGCGCGAACACGGCGGGACGGAAGTAGAGCAGGCGCCAGCCGGCCAGCAAGGCCTGCTGGTTATAGGGGAAGTCCAGTTCGTGCGGGCGCTTGGCTTGCCTTACCGGCGCCAGGCTGCGGAAATAGGCGTACAGCGCGTCGGAATCGGCACGCGTCACGCGGGTGGTGTTGGTGTACGGGAAGGCCGGGTAGAGCAGGCGGCCGTCGCGGCCGATGCCGTTGTGCAGGGCGTTCCAGAAATCGTCCGCGCTCCAGGCGCCGATGCCGGTCTCGCGGTCCGGCGTCAGGTTGGGGCCGTAGAGGCGGCCGAAAGGCGTGTCGAGCGCCCGTCCGCCGGCATAGGCCGGCGCGCCGCGCGCCGTGTGGCAGGCGACGCAGTCGCCGGCGCGCGCCAGGTAGGCGCCGCGCGCGATGTTCTCCGGCGTGGGCGCATAGGCGGCCGGCGAGGCGGCCGGGATGTGCTGGGCGCGTGGCCAGGCAAGGGCGATCGCGGCAAGGGCGGCGCCGGCCAGGACCAGCAGGGCAAGTGAAGTCCTCTTCATGGCGCATCCTTCGCGCTGCCGCAGGCCAGCGGCAGCGGGCGGACGATCGCCGCCGCCGCAGCGGGGCGGGGATCGCTCGGCACCGGCTGGGCCGCGAGCCAGCCCGAGACGGCGTTCACGTCCTCCAGCGTGAGGCGGGCGGTGATCTCGGCCATGCAGTCGGGCGCGTGGGCGCGGCGCAGCTTGTCGCGCCAGGCGCCGAACTGGGCGTTCACGTAGTCGCGCGGCAGGCCGAGCAGGCCGGGAATCGCCGGCTCGACGCCGGTCAGGCGCTGGCCGTGGCAGGCCACGCAGGCCGGGACCTTGCGCGCCGCGTCGCCCTTGAACACCAGCTGGCGGCCGCGCTCCAGCGTCTGCGCCGGCATCGTGGACGGCGCCGGCTGCGGCGCGGGCGGGTGCTGGGCGGCGAACCAGCCGGCGATCTCGCGCAGGTAGGGATCGGGCAGGTGGTCGACCAGGTAGGTCATGAGCGGATACTGGCGCCGGCCCTCGCGGAAGTTGAGCAGCTGGTTGTACAGGTAGCCGGCCGGCTTGCCGCCGATGCGCGGGTAGTAGCTGTCGTTGACCGGATTGCCGCGCGCATCGACGCGCGCGTGGCAGGAGGTGCAGGCGGCCAGGCGCTGGGCCAGGGTGTCGGGCACGGCCTGGGCGTGCGCGGCCGGGGCGGAGCACGCCAGCGCAAGCAGCATGGCGCCGGACAGGGGGCGAAACCGGTTCATCGGATCGTCAATCATGGGCATGCATGGATGATAACGCGGATCGCCTGCCAATGGACGGCAATCCGGGACACCGTGACCCGGGATGAAAGGTGGGCGCGCCAGCACGGCGCTGTTTTGCACGATAAAGTGGTATTGTCCTACACATACGATACTGTCGCGGTTTACGACCGCAGTTCGAGGGCCATGGCGCCGCCTGCCGGCGCCGTCGCGTGTTTGTCATCCCGACCATAGGCCGCACCATGATTTCTGCTTCACCCCTTCCCACTTCGTCGGCTCCGCGCATTTCCACCGGCATTGACGGCCTCGACGATATCCTCGGCGGTGGGTTGACGCCCCAGCGCGTGTACCTGATCGAAGGCTCGCCGGGCTCCGGCAAGACGACCCTCGGCCTGCAGTTCCTGCTCGACGGCGCGCGCAAGGGCGAGCATGGCCTGTACATCACCCTGTCGGAGACCACCGATGAACTGCGGGCAGTGGCCGCCAGCCACGGCTGGTCGCTCGCGGAATTGTCGCTGTTCGAGTTGGCCGGCGACGCCGACCTGGACATCGATGCGCAGCAATCGGTGTTTCACCCGTCCGAGGTCGAGCTGGGCGAGACCACGCGCAACGTGATGAACCAGGTCGACCAGGTCAAGCCCGCGCGCGTGGTGTTCGACAGTCTCTCCGAGATGCGCCTGCTGGCCCAGAATCCCTTGCGCTACCGGCGCCAGATTCTTGCGCTCAAGCAGTTCTTCTCCTCGCGGGCCTGTACCGTGCTGTTGCTGGACGACAAGACCGCCTCGTCCGACCAGCACCTGCACAGCATCGCCCACGGCGTCATCAGCCTGGAGCAGATCGCCAAGGAGTTCGGCAAGGAGCGGCGCCGCGTCAACATCATCAAGATGCGCGGCATCCGCTTCCGCGGCGGCTACCATGACTACACGCTGGATACCGGAGGCATCACCATGTACCCGCGCCTGGTGGCGGCCGAGCATGCCAGCGATTTCGCGCCGTCGGTGCGTTCGACCGGGGCGGCGGGCCTGGACCGCTTGCTCGGAGGGGGGCTGGTGCGCGGCACCAATACCCTGATCGTGGGGCCGTCCGGCATTGGCAAGACCACCTTGTCCACGCGTTGCCTGCTGGCCGCCATCGAGCGGGGCGAGAAGGCGGCGTTCTACCTGTTCGACGAGGGGCTCGGCACCTTCTTCGCGCGCAGCGCCGCGATGGGGCTGGAGCTGCGCGCCTACGCCGCCAGCGGCCAGCTTGCCATCCACCATATCGATCCCGCCGAACTCGCGCCGGGCGAATTTGCGCAGATGCTGCGCGACGCCGTCGAGCGGCAAGGCGTGGATTTCATCGTGATCGACAGCCTGAACGCCTACCTGCAGGCGATGCCGGGCGAGCATTTCCTCACGCTGCAGATGCACGAGCTGCTGTCCTACCTGAACCAGAAGGGCGTGACCACGGTGCTGGTGCTCGGACAGCACGGCCTGATCGGCGAAGTGCGCACCGACGTCGACCTGAGCTACCTGAGCGACAGTACCGTACTGCTGCGCTTCTTCGAATCGAACGGCAGACTGCGCCGCGCCATCACGGTCATCAAGAGCCGCACGGCGGACCATGCGCTGACGATCCACGAGATGCAGCTCGGCAGCGACGGTGTCCGGATCGGCGAGCCGCTCGAAGGCTTCGACGGCGTCCTGACCGGCTTGCCGAGCTATCGCGGCGCCACGCCCATGATGGTTCCGACGGCACATGCAGGCGACTGACGAGCGGGACGCACGGCTGCTGGTCTTCGCGCCGCGCGGGCGCGACGCCGAAGTCATGGCCTCGGTGCTGGCGCAAGACGGCTTCGGCTGCCTCGTGGTCGCCGCCTTCGGCGGGCTGCTCGCGGCCATCGAGGAGGGCGCGGGCGCTGCGATCGTCGCCGAGGAAGCCCTGCACGGCGCCGACCTGGGGCGCCTGGCCGACTGGCTCGGCCGGCAGGAGCCGTGGTCCGATTTTCCTTTCGTCGTCCTGCTCGGCAAGCCGATGGGCGCGGCGGCGTCCGGCGACGCCGCCCGCGCCTGGCTCGCGGCGCTGGGCAACGTCGTCCTGCTCGAGCGGCCGCTCAACACCCAGACCCTGCGCAGCGCCGCCACCTCGGCCTTGCGCGCGAGGCATCGCCAGTACCAGGCGCGCGATGTCCTGGCCGACCGCACCCGCACCGCTCACAGGCTGAGCGAGAGCCAGGAGGCGCTGGTGCACCTGAACGCGACCCTCGAGACGCGGATCGAGGCGCGCACCCGTGAGCTCGCGCAAGCCAACGACCGCCTGATGAACGAGATCATCGAACGAGAACGGGTCCAGGCGGCGATGGTCCAGCTGCAGAAGATGGAAGCCATCGGCCGCCTGACCGGCGGCATCGCCCACGACTTCAACAACCTGCTGAACGTGGTGCAGGGAAGCATGGACCTGATCATCATGCTGTCCAAGGACGAGGTGGCCAAGCAGCGCGCCGAGGTGGCGCGGCGCGCCTGCCAGCGCGGCGGCAAACTGACCAGCCAGCTGCTGGCCTTCTCGCGCAACCAGAGCCTGGTGCTGCGTCCGATCCGCGTCGGCGAGCTGTTCGACGGCGTGCGCGAACTGGTGGCTGCCTCGCTCGGGTCTGGTATCCGTGTGAGCTTCGATGCCGACGGCGCCGATGCCCTCGTGCTGGCCGACGCCAACCAGATGGAGATGGCCTTGCTGAACCTGGCCATCAATGCGCGCGATGCCATGCCGGACGGGGGCGAGTTGCGCTTCCACGCCGACGCGACGGTGACGCCGCCCGACCTGGCGCTGTCCGGCGACTTCGTGCGTATCGCCGTCACCGACAGCGGCCAGGGCATGCCGCCGGACGTGGCGGCGCGCGTCTTCGAGCCCTTCTTCACGACCAAGCCGGTCGGCAAGGGCACGGGCCTCGGCCTGAGCCAGGTGTATGGCATGGCGCGCCAGTCCGGCGGTGCGGCGCGCATCCTGAGCCAGCCCGGCGTGGGCACGACCGTGGAAATCTGGCTGCGGCTGGCCGCCCTGGGCGATGCGCCGGTGCTGCTCGGCGCCCCGGACCTGCGCGTGGCGCAAGCGAGGGGCGTGCGCATCCTGGTGGTCGAGGATGACGACGCGGTGCGCCGCTCGATGGTCGAATCGCTCGAAGCGCTGGGCCACGCAGTGGTCCAGGCAGGCGACGGCCACGGCGCGCTCGAGGAGCTGGCGGCGGGACGCCCGGACCTGATCATTACCGATTACCTGATGCCCGGGATGACCGGGGCCGAACTGATGCGGCACGCGCGCCAGGCCTATCCCGACGTGCCGATGATCATCGCCACCGGCTATGCGGACATGCGGGCGATCGAGGAGGTGATCGGGGAAGACATGGTCCTGCGCAAGCCTTTCCAGTTGATCGAGCTGGCCGCCAGCGTCGAGCGGGCGCTCGACCGGCCCGCCGCGCAGCGGCCCTTGCACAGCGCCGGCGCCTGAGGCGCTACTTCGCCGCCGCGCCGGCGGCCTGCTCCTGAACCGCCGCGATCAGGCCCTTGCTCAGCTCCTCGTTGTCGCCGCCGAAGCGGTCGCCATTGTGCAGGGTGACGGCCACGATGCCCGAATCGACATCCATCTCGAGCTGGCTGTAGAAATTGAAGATGTAGCCGCCGTGGCCGACCAGGCGCTTGCCGTTGACCCGGCGCACCCAGGTTCCCAGGCCGTAGCCGGTCGCCTCGCCATTCGGCAGCACGTGGCCGGCGTTCATGCGCGCCACGCTCGCGGGCGAGACGATCTGCCCGGCCTGCAGCGCGAGCATGAAGGCGGCCAGGTCGTCCACCGTGCTCACCAGGCCGCCCGCCGCGTACAGGTTGCTGCCGGCCAGGATCCAGGCCGGCTTCGGACCCAGCTGGTAGCCGGTGACCAGGCCCGGGATCAGTTGCCGGTCGTCGCCGGCCGCCGTGTGCTTCAGCCCCAGCGGCCGCGCGATGCGCGCCTCGATGAAGTCGTAATACCCCTGGCCGGAGACCTTTTCGATCACCAGCCCGAGCCGGTTGTAGCCGGTATTGTTGTAGGCGAACCGGGCGCCCGGCTCGAAGTCGAGCGGACGGGCGCGCACCGGCGCCACCAGTTCTTCCGGCTGGTGGTCCAGGCGGGCGGTGGTGCGCCAGTAGCCGGAATCCATCGACAGGTTCGGGATGCCGCTGGTATGCGCCAGCAGGTGGAGGAGGGTGACCTTGCTCCACTGCGGCGGCGCATCCGCCAGGTAGCGCGCCACGGGCGCGTCGAGGACGAGCTTGCCTTCGTCGGCCAGCAACAGGATAGCGGTGACCGTGAACAGCTTGGTGGTGGAACCGATGCGGAACACGTGTTCGGGCCGCACCGGCACGCCCAGTTCGACGTTGGCCATGCCATAGCCCTTGCGCAGCAGCGGCTGGCCATCCTTGAGCACGAGGGCGGCGACGCCCGGCAGTTCCGGCTTGAAGCGCGCCGCGACCAGGGCATCGAGCGCGCCAGGCAGGGGCGCTGGCGGGGCGGCCAGGGCGGCAAGGGGAAGTGCGAGGAGCAAGCCGAGTGCTTTCATCCGGTAGTCCTGCCGAGGAAGCCTGTGGAGCCCGGATTGTATGCCACCCGCCGGCCGGGCGGTTCGGCCGGGCGCGCGTTTATGCAGGCGGGTTGGCGCGCCAGTGGCGGTAGATGCGCAGCGCCACGTGGGCGTCGTCGGCGGCGTACAGCACCTGTTTTTCGCTCAGGCGCGGCAGGGCCCAGTTGGTGGTGGTGATGCGGCGCGACTTTTGAAGGCGCTGGCCGAAGAAGCGCGCCACCGCGCTCTTGGCGCCCAGCGAGTTGCGTTCGCCGCGGCGCAGGGCGGTGGACAGGTCGAGCACGTTGCGCGGCTCGATGCCCAGCTTGCTGCGCAGGCGGCGCAGGTCGTCGCCCAGGCCGAAGCCGACCTTGAGGATGCGGTCGGATTCGAGCACCGGCTTGAGCACGGTGAGCGCGGTGGCGTTGCCGGCAGGGCTGGCGGTCTGGAACAGGTAGGCCATCTGATCGGTGGCCAGCTGCACCAGGTGCGGTCCGGTCGAGACTTCGCCCTTGGCGAAAGTGGGCTTGGATTCGGTGTCGAAGCCGATCGCGTCGGCCGTCGACAGCACGGTCAAGGCCGCCGCGGCCTCGGCCTCGGTCCGGACGATACGCACGTCGGCCAGCCCGATGCCGACATAGGGCGGGAGCAGTTCGTCCGGATCGACAGCCATCAATTGCGCGAGAACTTGCTGGCCAGGGCCTGCAGTTTTTCCTGGCGCTTGCGGTCCGCTTCCTCGGCGGCCGCGGCCTCGCGCTCGGCCTTCTTGCGCTCGGCTTCCTTCTTGAAGCGTTCCTGCAGCTGTTCCTTGGCGTGCAGGCGGTGGGTATCGGTGACTTCGGCGCCCGGGGTGCCGTCCAGGTCGAAGCGCTGCTTGGCCTTTTCCATGGCGCGCAGGTAGCGCATCGAACCGGTGTGGATGCCCAGCGCGGCGCGCATGGTCTTGCGGTCCAGGCCCGGCATGCGGGCCAGCAACTGCTTGTCGATGCCGATTGCCAGCGGGAGGCAGTCGCGGAAGGCGGGGAACTCCTGCTGGAGTTGCTTGAGCAGTGCGCGGGCCGACAGGGCGGGTGCCTTGGCCTGCTCTGGCGCGGCTGGGGTGGCGATGGTTTCGGCGGACTCTGCAGGGGTATTGGTATTCATTGACTTCATGGTAAGAACGGGAAAGCAAAGGATAGCACGGCGCCCGGGCGCGTATTGTACTTGTTCCAGGGATACTGTTGGGTTTATTACTACGGCAGGCGGGCGCGTGGCCCCGAAATCGTGTATGATCCGCCTCTTGCCTTGCGCACGGCTTGCGCCGACGCAGGGCTGGACGGGGAACCACGAAGAAGCACCCGGGGAGCCGCGAGCAGCTTGCTAATATATGAATTGCTTATATCCCTTATCGGATATTTCAATTATCACCAAATCTTGCGTTGGGGCATAATATCGCCTCCCTCTATTCTTCTAGAAAAATAGATGCAAGCCCGTTTCAGCCGACGGGCTTTTTTTCGTTCCGACATGCACACCGCGACCTTGAACACCGACCACACCTTGCCTGCCCGCCGAACCGGTTCGTCCTTCGTGCGCAGGCCGGGGACGTCCGTGCTTGAAGTCCCGCCGTTCGCCCTAAGGTAGGGCCACTTCCGAACCACTGTTGCCAGGGCCCGCGCCGCGGGTCCCGCTGGATTATTGACTTCGCAGGCGCGCGCCCGCCTCGACTGGAGAGCTTTAGATGAAGAACACCGCCAAGACCTTGACACTGACAGCGAAAAAAGCACCGGCCAAGAGCGCGGCGCCGCTGGCAGTGCCGAAAACCGCGACCTCCTATTTCCTGGAAACGGAAGCGGCTGCCAAGGTGACGGTGGTCAAGACCCGCTCGCGCCTGGCCTCGCTCAAGGCCCAGGCCGACGCCGAGCCGGTCGCCGCCCAGGCGGACGACGTGGCGGCCGAGCTGGCCGAAGCGGCCGCCGCGCCGGTGCAGGACGTGGCGCCGGTGGCGGCGCTCGACGCCGAGGCGGCCAACGATGTGGCCAACGAGGCCGCCAACGATGGCGCCGAGGACTACATGCCGGCCGTGCCGGCCACCCCGGCCGCGCCGCCGGTGATCGTGCGCAAGCGCGGCAAGCTGGCCGCGCTGAAGGCC
>NZ_JAGPWC010000033.1 GCF_018119405.1 Massilia sp. ST3
GGGGGGGGGGGGGGGGGGGGGCGGGGGCGGGGGCCCCCCCCCCCCCGCGCCTCGGCGCCGGCGCCATCCAGCCGCATGCGCCAGGGCGAGCCGCCGACGGCGCGCGCGAGAAGCGGCGGGATCTCGGGCGCGTTCACGATCGTCACGTCGCGGCGGCGCGAAGGCGGCTCGCGCAGCGGGCCGGCCGGCAGGGTCCAGCCATTGCCCACGCCGCGGCCGTCGAACAGCACGATCTCGAGGTCGCGCGCCAGCGCATAGTGCTGCAGGCCGTCGTCGGCGATCAGGACGTTCACCTCGGGATGCGCCGCCAGCAGCGCCCTGCCCGCTTCGGCGCGGCGGCGGCCGACGAAGACCGGGCAGGCCGCGCGCGCCGCGATCAGGAGCGGTTCGTCGCCGACCTCGCTCGGCTTGGAACCTAGGGTGACTTCGCGCGGCGCGGATTCCTTGCCGCCGTGCCCGCGCGAGATCACGCCCGGACGCAGGCCGGCCGCGCGCAGCGCCAGCGCCAGCCAGATCGTCAGCGGGGTCTTGCCGGTGCCGCCAATAAAGATATTACCGACCACGATCACCGGCACGGGCAACCGTTCGCTGTGCAGCACGCCGGCGCGGAACAGGCGCGCGCGCAGCGCGGCCAGCAGGCGGAACAGCAGCGAGAGCGGCAGCAGCGCGCAGGCCAGGGGGCCGCGGCGCAGCCAGGCGCGGGTCAAAGTCGATTCGAGTTTCGATGCCATGGAGAGAAGGCGGCGGGCCGGAGGGCCCACCCGCCCTGCTTACTTCTTGGTGCCGGTCTGGGCCGCGAAGGTCAGCTTGTCGTAGCCGGCCACGCGCGCCGCTTCCAGCACGTTGATGACCATCTGGTGCATCGCGAACTGGTCGGCGTTGACGATCACCACCGGGCTCGACACCGCCTGGCCTTCCTGGGTGCGGGCGGCGTTCTTGAGGTCCTGGGCCAGGCCGGCCACGCTGTGGAAGGACACCGGCACGTTGTTCACCGTGTAGTTGCCCTTGGCGTCGATGGTGACGTTGATCTCGAAGGGCTTGTCCTGCTGCTTCTCGGCCTCGGCGGTCGGCAGGGTGATCTGCAGCTCGGTGAACTTGCTGTAGGTGGTCGAGACCATCAGGAAGATCAGGACGACCAGCAGCACGTCGATGAAGGGGATCAGGTTGATCTCCGGCTCTTCGGGCCTGCGGCCGCGGCGGAAGTCCATCATTTGCGCGATCCGTGCACGACGTCGACGAACTTCACCGCCTGCAGTTCCATGTCGACCACGTAGGTGTCGACCAGGTTGCGGAAGTGGCGGTAGAAGACCAGGGCCGGCATCGCGATCGCCAGGCCGAAGCCGGTGTTATACAGGGCCACCGAGATGCCGTGCGCGAGCTGGGCCGGGTTGCTGCCGCCGGTCGGGCTCTGGGCGCCGAAGATCTCGATCATGCCGACCACGGTGCCGAACAGGCCCATCAGCGGGGCGAGCGAGGCGATGGTGCCGAGGGTGGTCAGGAAGCGCTCCAGGCCGTGGGCCACGCCGCGGCCCGCTTCCTCGATCGATTCCTTCATCACGTCGCGCGGGGCGTCGACATTGCGCAGCGCGGCGGCCAGCACGGCGCCGAGCGGCGAATTCTGTTCCAGGGTGTTGACGACGTCGGGTGTTACCTTGCCGCTGCGGTAGACGCGGATGACTTCATCGAGCAGGGCCTTGGGGAGAATCTTCTCGCGGCGCAGGTAAATGAGGCGTTCGACGATCAGGGCGACAGCAACGATCGACGCGATCAACAACAGCCAGATCGGCCAGCCTGCAGCTTGGAAAATGGCGAGCAAGAGAAACTCCTAGGTTGAGAAAAATCACTCGGCAATGTAACAAGTTGCCAGCATTGGAGCAAGTAGAGTTCTGCACAACTTCTGTGGATAAAATTGTGCGCAAGGGGTCGCCGCAAGGCTAAGTGCATTGATTCGTAAGGACTTTCTGATCCTGCGCAAGAAAATGGCAGGCTCATGACTTGCCCGGATGAGCTGCTGAAGTGCTCGCCTTGCCCTCGAGCTGGCACCGGGCTTGTTTGTAGTTACGAACAAATTCTGTGGACAAAATTGTGTGCAATGCCGCCTAGCAACAACTAAGCCCTTGATTTAGCTCAGCAATTAGTGGCAGATCAAAAAACAGGCAGGCTGGAGAGCCTGTACTTCTCATCCGCCCCAATGCGGTTCCTCACATTTTTTGTGGACAAGAGTGTGAGCAAGGACCCATTTTGACAACTAAGTACTTGATCTAGATCAGAAAACCTTTACTGCCAAAACTTTCATCAGCGCGGCCTTATGCACAATTTCCGTAGCCAGCAGCGCTGCTCGTGCTTCATTTGTTTGCACTTTTGGCGTTACTTGCATGCAATATTCGGCTGTGCACATTTTTTGTGGATAAGAGTGTGAGGAAGGGCATATTTTCCAACCTAAGCTATTGATTTTAATCAAATCGAATAGCGCTGCTACAATAATAGGCAACAGCCCTTGCCCGCTTGCGGAGCCAGGAAGCCCGCGCAGGTATCGCCCAGGTCACTGTGCTGTCGGGTGGCATCCGAATTTATCCGTCTTGTGCACATGTTTTGTGGACAACGTTGTGTGCAAGGACACCTAGTCCGGGTTAAGCTATTGATTTTCCTCAACAAAGTTTCCGAGCATCATTTTTAAGCACGGCAGTGCAGTCTCTCGCCCTTACTGGAACCCGGATCTTTAATGGCTGCGGAAATTGGGCTATGCACAGTTTTTGTGGACAAGCATGTGACCAAGCCCATTTATGCACGCCTAAGTCCTTGATACATAAGAGAACAGCTTCCCTTGCCCAAATCCCGCGCACTCTTCGGTCTTATGCATGAGTTCCCCACAGATTTTGTGGATAAAATACCACCTGAGCATGAACATCGCCTCGCAAGCCATTGATTCCAAAAGGGTTTCAATAGATTGCATTGAAATTCAGCAACAGGATGTTGCTTCACACCCTTGCCCGCAAAGGACTTGTCGTTTGCATCAAGATATGACATAAGCATCTGCTTTGTTCCCGCAACCGACACCAGCATGCACGCCCCTACCGACGCCGATCCCGCCTATACCGCTCCACCGGTACTGACCGTCACCGCCCTTAACCAGCAGGTGGCGCGCCTGCTCGAACGCAGTTTTCCACTGGTCTGGATCGGCGGCGAGATTTCCAACTTCACGCGCGCCAGCTCGGGCCACTGGTATTTCACGCTCAAGGACGATGCCGCCCAGGTGCGCGCCGTGATGTTCCGCAGCCGCGCCCAGATGGCCGGCTTCGTCCCGCGCGAAGGCGACAAGGTCGAGGTGCGCGCCCTGGTCACGCTGTATGGCGCGCGCGGCGACTACCAGATCAATGTCGAGGCGATGCGCCGCGCCGGCGTCGGCCAGCTGTACGAAGCCTTCCTGCGCCTGAAGGAAAAGCTGGCGGCGCAAGGCCTGTTCGACCAGGAGCGCAAGCGCGCCCTGCCCCTGTTCCCGCGCACCATCGGCATCGTCACCAGCCCCCAGGCCGCGGCCCTGCGCGACGTGCTGACCGCGCTGCGCCGCCGCGCCCCGCATGTGCGGGTGATCCTGTATCCGGCGCCGGTGCAGGGCCAGTTCGCGGCCGACAAGATCGCCGAAGCCATCACCACCGCCTCGCGCCGCGCCGAGGCCGATGTATTGCTGGTGTGCCGCGGCGGCGGCTCGATCGAGGACCTATGGTGCTTCAACGAGGAGTGCGTGGCGCGCGCCATCGCCGCCTGCAGCATTCCCGTGATCTCGGGCGTGGGCCACGAGACCGACTTCACCATCGCCGACTTCGCCGCCGACATGCGCGCTGCCACCCCGACCGCGGCCGCCGAACTGGCCGCCACGCCGCGCGCCGACTGGATCGGTTCGCTCTCCGCCGACGCCATGGACCTGCGGCGCGCCATGCGCCGCACCCTGTCCGACGCCAGCCAGGGCCTGGACAGCCTCGGCCGCCGCCTGCTGAGCCCCTCGGACCGGATCGGCCACCAGCGCCTGCGGCTGCTGTCGCTGGCCACCGCCATGGGCCACGCGGTGCAGCAGCCGCTCAACCGCCAGGGCCTGGTGCTGGCCCAGCTGCGCCAGCGCTGGGCGCGCCACCGGCCCGACATCCGCGCCGTGCGGGCCCAGCTGCTGTCCGACCAGCGCCACCTGAACGCCAGCCTGTGCAGCCAGGTCAAGGGGCGGCGCGACGCCTTGGCCGCCCTGGCGGCCCAGCTCGAACTGCTGAACCCGCAGCGCACGCTGGAACGCGGCTACGCCATCGTGCGCGACGCCAAGGGCCAGGTCCTGCGCGACCCGGCCGCGATCCACGCGCGCGATACCCTGACCGTGCGCCTGGCGGGCGGCAGCGCGGAAGTCGGCGTGGCCCACGTGCAGACGGTACTCGAGTGAGTCAGAAGCCATTTATGCAACATCGCCTCATCCGGTTTAGAATAAGCGCCGCTTTGGTACAAACCCGTCCAACTGAATAAGGAAAGAACATGGAACATACCCTGCCGCCACTGCCGTACGCCAAGGACGCCCTCCAGCCGCACATCTCGGCCGAGACCCTGGAATACCACCACGGCAAGCACCACCAGACCTATGTGACCAACCTGAACAACCTCATCAAGGGCACCGAGTACGAGAACATGCCCCTCGAAGAGATCATCAAGAAATCGTCGGGCGGCCTGTTCAACAACTCGGCCCAGGTCTGGAACCACACCTTCTTCTGGAACTGCATGACCCCGAACGGCGCCGGCGCGCCGAGCGGCAAGGTGGCTGACGCCATCAACGCCAAGTGGGGCTCGTTCGACAAGTTCAAGGAAGAGTTCAACAAGGCCGCCCTGGGCAACTTCGGTTCGGGCTGGACCTGGCTGGTGCAAAAGCCGGACGGCAGCGTCGACATCGTCAACACCTCGAACGCCGCGACCCCGCTGACCACCGCCGACAAGGCCCTGCTGACCGCCGACGTCTGGGAACACGCTTACTACATCGACTACCGCAACGCCCGCGCCAAGTTCCTGGAAGCCTTCTGGAACGTCGCCAACTGGGACTTCGCGAACCAGAACATGGCCTGAATGGCCTGATGGGGCCTGTGCCCAGGCACAGGCATCCGCCTACGAAACGGCCCGCCCTGGCGGGCCGTTTTCCTTGCGCCGGCGCCGGCGCGACTCAGTCTCCTCCACCGCCGCAGCCGCCCCCGCCGCCACAGCCGCATCCACCGCCGCCATCGCCGCAATCCGAGCCACCGTCGCCGCTTCCGCTCGAACCGCCGTCGCTTCCGCCGCTATCCTGCTGCCGGCGCAGCGCCTCGGCATGGACTTGCTCGGTGATGAGCCCGGCGGCCAGCAGGGCCGGCAGCGACAAACCCGGCTGGCGCAGCGGCGTCCCCAGCCGGCGCCCCTGCCCGTCGAGCCGGGCATAGGCGACCTCGCCGTGCTGCACCCAGTAACCGTGACCGCCCGGCATGCCCAGCCGCGCATCCAGGCTGAACAGCGAAGGCAAGGCCGGTCCGGTAAGGGGGATGTCTTCCAGCCCGCGGCAGGCGACCAGGCTGGTGGCCAGGGCGCCGCGCTCGAGCTGGGCCGCCCCCAGGTGCGGCACGGTGCTGCCGAAGTGGCGCCGGCAGAAGCGCTCGAGGCCGATCGGATCGTGCTCCAGCCAGGCATGCCATACCGAGTCCGCCGCCAGCGAGGGCAAGGCGCAGCGCGCGCCGCTGGCGCTGACCGCGTGGAAGAAGCCCAGCAGGCCCTCGGCCGCGCGGACGAAAAAAAGGGCATCCGTGGGGATGCCCGGGAAGGCGGTGGAAGCGCTGCGCCGCCATGCGGCTTCCAGGCCCGGCGGCAGGTCCGCCAGCGCACTGCGGTAGGTCGATGCGCGCCGGCGGCGGTCGGCGCGCAGATTGTTCAGCCAGTTCATGGTTGCCTCCCTGGTTTTGTTATCGGCACGTTCAGACTAGGACAGGAATGTGACAGGACGATGACACGACGAGCGACGCCGCAGCGCGGCGTCTGCCCCCCTCGGTGGGGCTGGCGCCACCGCTGTGCCGGCCTCAGAGTGACAAGCTCGACACCGCTCGCCCACCCTGACTATGACACATCGACTCCTCCCCTGCCTGATCCTGGCCCAGGCGCTGCTGGCATCCGGGCCGGCCCGGGCCAACGATTGGCTCAACAACCTGGCCAAACAGGCGGCCAACACCGCGATCCAGCAGACGGCCAGGCAGCTGGGCGCGCCCCGCGCGGCGCCACCCGCGGCGCCAGCGCCGGTTGCAGCCGCCGCGGGCGCCATCCCGGTGTATCCCGCTCCCGCCATCGTGCCGCGCGCCACCCGCATCACCTTCGACGACGGCGTGGTCTTTCATGGCGACTACCTGGCCGACTACTGGAGCCGGCCCGATCCGGTCACGCGCGGGACCACCCCGGACCGCGACGCGCCCGGCCACGTCATCGGCAAGCCGACCAGTTTCGGCGGCAGCCGCAAATATCCGGGCACGGCGGACCTGCAGCGTAAACTCGAGGCGATCTTCCCGCGCGTGCTGGCCCACCCGGCGCTGGCGAACATCCGCGGCGCCAGCCTGCGCCCGGGCGGCAGCTTCGGCCACGAGCGCGGCGGCCCGATGGGCCATGCGCTGGCCGGCCGGGCCACCCTGCTCGCCTATCCGATCCGCCTGGACGACCCCGACACGCGCCAGTTCCCGGACGGCAGCTACCACAGCCCCGGCGAAGGCGCCGTCATGCGCATCGTCGTCAACGATACCGACGAGCTGGAGCGGCGCGCTCCGCTGGGCGCCTGGAACGGCATGACGGTGCTGCGCGACGGCTATATGTTCGTCATTCCGAACACCGAACGCCCGCTCTACGTACGCGACGCCTCCGGCGGCCTGGTGCTGAACCCGAACCTGATCGACACCACGCGCCCGCGCTCGGACATCCAGTTCATGACCGTCTACGTCGGCACCACCTCGTCCGAGCACAACGAGGTCGTGCGCCAGCGGCTGCATCCGACCAGCGAATTCGGCCGCCTGGTCGGGGTGCTGTACAACACCGACTGGCGCACCCTGCTGCGGGAAGTGAACGACCCGCGCTGACGTCCAGGGCTAATTCCGGCGCGAATTTGTCCTGAATCTGTAATCAATTGTCACCCCCTTGGGGAGGGTGTGTTTTTCTACAGTTGGTCTTATACAATGGCAGACCAAGGAGAAATGCATGTACCGAGTGATGTTGGTGGAAGATGACGCGCGCCTGGCCGAGCTCGTCACGGAATACCTGTCCGGCTACGAGTTTTCGGTGGACCTGGTCACCCGCGGCGACGCCGCCCTCGACCGCTTCAAGGAACTCAGTCCCGACGTGGTGGTGCTGGACCTGATGCTGCCCGGCCTGGACGGCATGGTGGTCTGCCGCCAGATCCGCGAACAATCGGAGGTGCCGATCCTGATTCTCACCGCGCGCGAGGACTCCTACGATGAAGTCTCGGGCCTGGAACAGGGTGCGGACGACTTCGTCAACAAGCCGGTCCAGCCGCGCGTGCTGCTGGCGCGCCTGCGCGCGCTGATGCGCCGCACCCAGGCCAAATCCGGCCTGGATACCCGCGTGCTGCAGTTCGGCGCGCTGCGCATCGCCACCTCGGACCGCAGCGTGGTCTGGCGCGGCCAGCCCTGCGTGCTGTCGAATACCGAATACAAGCTGCTGCTGGTGCTGGCCGAGGCGGCCGGGCGGGTGCTGTCGCGCGATGCGCTGCTCAAGAAAATGCGCGGCATCGAATTCGACGGCCTGGACCGCAGCATCGACAACTGCATCTCCAAGCTGCGCCGCAAGTTCGACGACGTCGATTCGGAAAAGATCAAGACGGTGTGGGGAGAAGGCTACCTGTTCTCCCCCTCGGCCTGGAATTAGGAACGCGCTGAGGTCTATCTGACTGAACGCGGAGGCGACAAGATAATTGTTGGCGCATGGTAGGGTGGACGGCTTCGCCGTCCACGCGGTGATCGTTTGCGGCGAGTTCAACCGGCACGAAAGCGGAGCCTTTACTTATCACCGCGTGGACGGGGGACCCGGCTGCGCGCCCCCCTCCACCCTACGAATAAGCCAATTGCGGCGCAAACTCAATCAGTTAGACCTTAGGAACTCAGGCCTCGCCGTCGGCGGCCTTGAGCATGCACTGCGACAGGCGGTCGAAATGCTGCAGCGCGGCCTGGGTCAGCTCGATCTGCTTGCGCCGCGCGTCCTCGGTTTCGCTCAGCATGATCCAGCCCTTCTCGCGCATCGATTTCAGGCGCGCGTGCACCGTGGCCGGCGCGCCCAGCTCGTGCTTGCCCATCATGTCGCGTACCGACAGCCGCTGCTGCTCCTGCTGGGCCCGGGCCACGACCGTGAGGATGCGTTCCTCGAGCGGATCGAGGTCGGGCAACGACGGAAGCCCGCGGATCGCTTCCGTCAGTTGCAAAAAGCGCATATACACATCGGCGGGACGAAGCTTTTTCATCAAAACTCGATTCTCGATTGCATCTTTAAGCCGGTTTCGGCTAAGCTTTGGTTCTGGTTGGGCAGGCAAGCCATTTTACTCCAACGACAACACGGCATGAGCCAGCTAAAACTGCAGGTCATGATGATCGCCGCGACCATCGCGCTCTTCATCGCCACGCTCGCTCTCAACGAGCTCCTCTTTACCCGCCTGGAATTCTCCAGCGGGATCAATTGGATCTATCTCCCGGCCGGCGTGCGCCTGCTGTGCACCCTGCTCTTCGGCGGCGCGGGCGCGATCGGCCTGCTGCTCGTGTCCTGGGCGGTGTGCTTCCTGTACTTCTTCCCGGACGACATGATCCGCTCCTTCATCGGCGGCATCCTGGCCAGCGCCGCGCCCTACATGGTCTACCTCATCATGCAGCGCCACTGGGGCCTGATGGCCAGCCTGCAGAACCTGACCCCGCGCCGCCTGCTGCTGTGTTCGTTCGCCTTCGCCCTGGCCAGTCCCCTGCTGCATCACCTGTGGTTCGCCTTCGCCGAGCCGGAACGCCCGTTCTCGGGCTTCTTCGTGATGGCCACCGGCGATTTCGTCGGCACCCTGCTGGTGCTGTACACGGCAAAATTCGTCCTGTCGCGCCTGCCCGCGCGCGTCCAGCGCTAGCGCCGCCGCCGTCCCGTCAGAGTGTCGACCTGGGCCAGTCCGCGCCGCGCTTGGGCCTGCAGCTCGACCACGGCGGGATCGCGCGGGTCCGGCCAGGCATGCAGCACGATGGCCCGGAACATCTTTTCGTGGCGCAGCAGGTCGGCGAGCTCGGCCAGCAAGGGCCGTTTCTCCCTGCCCAGCCTGGATGCGAGCGTCTCGCACGTTCCCTCGACATCGAGCTCGATGCCGTAACAGCGCGCCGAAATCAGGTTAGCATCGGTAATCCGATGAAGTTCGCTCATCGAGGCCGTTTCCGCTTTATCGTTTGCATCATGCGCCCCAGCACTGCCGAACAGTCACTGTGCTACCATCACTAAAAGTGCTATGCTGGCTCTACCGTTCTAAATTATAGATCAATGCGGGCGTGAATGGACTTCCGAGGAAACTACCATGGAAAATAGTCCTCCCAGCGAGCGCAGGCAGGATCTGCATCGCCAGGCGCTGATCGAGGTGGGCATCCGGCTGCAACGGCATTTCGGCACCGCCTATGCGGAACAATACCTTGCCGATGTCAATATTCCGGAACTCACGATCCAGCGCATCCTGTCGCGCGGCGAGCTGCGCAAGCCGCCGGCGCGCGGCTGCGGGTACGACGCGCCCCCAACCGCCGCGAACGACGAGCACTGATCTTGGGACCGACCGGCAAGGAAGAAGTTACTCGAACAGCGGCACGATGGCCAGCGGGGCGTTATAGCTGATGAGCTGGCCGCGTTCGGCGGCCGCGAAGCGGTAGACGACGACCGGGAAGTCGTCGTCGAGGTCGCCGGCGAAGGCCGGGCCGCGCGCGACCGGGAGGGCCTGTTCGGCGCCGTCCGGACGGCGCACGCGCACCGCCGCGCCCACGCCCTTGCGGGCGAACACCAGGCGCACGCCGGCGCACTGGCGCCCGCGCGCCGTCGCGTCGGCATAGCGCGCGAAGCCGAGCGCCTGCTCGCAGGCGGTGCGCAACTCAGCGAGGTCATAGGCGCCGTCCGCGCGCGGGGCCAGCGACACCCGCGGACGGATCACGAAGCCGCCCAGGCGCCGACTCGGGGCCAGCACCGCGTTCTCGTCATAGGCGGCCTTGAGCAGCGGCAGCGTGCCGCGCCCGGTGGCGTCGAGCGGCAGGCTGGTCTGGACGGACTTGCCGCTCAGTACCAGCTGCACGCCCTCTCCCAGCACGCCCTTTTCCTTCGGCGCCACCTGCAGGTGGGTCTGCAGCAGGTTCTTGGCGCCGCCGTACTTGTCGAACAGGACCATCGCCCGGTAGGCGTCGCGGTAGCTCACCCATTCACCGGCGAGCGGCTGCGACTGCGCCGCGGCCGGAAGGGCCGTCAGGAGCAGGCAGACGCATGCGGTGATGGGGGCGTAACGCATCATCAGAACCGGTAGGCTAGCGCGGTCGAAACCGTCAGGTTGTTGGGCCGCTCGACGAGCGGGCTACGGCGGGCATCGCCCATCAGGCGCATGGCCTGGACATTCGTGGTCAGCATCCAGGACGGGCTCAGGGCCCAGTTCCAGCGCACGCCGGCGCGCACGTCCTTCAGGCCGCTGTCCGGCGTGTAGACGGGGTTGCCGCTCGAGCGCGCTTGCGCCGGGCTGACCCCGAAGTAGGACTGGTTGTAGGCGCGGTTGACCACCGTGGCGCCCGCGGTGAACGACAGCGAGTGGTGCGGTGCGATCCAGGCCGCCAGGCGCTGCACGCCCAGCTGCAGCTGGACGCCGTCGCGCTCGACGCCGGCGCCGACCACCGCGCTGCTGGTGAAGCGCCACTGCGGCGCCACGTAATAATTGAAGAAGCCGCCCACCTGCAGGCGCGCGTCGATCTCGTCCATGCCGACCAGGGGATTGCCGCGCCGGCCGAAGGTTTCCGGGATTGCGCTCGGCAACAGGGAGGAACCCTGGAAGTCGTCGATGGAGCCGCCCAGGCCGGACTCGTCACGGCTGGCGTGCACGCTCAGCAGCGGACCGTACTCGACCGTCGGGCGCTCGGACAAATGCATGCCCAGGCTCATGCCCGAAATGAACAGGCCGTGGCTCCACTGCACCTGCAGCAAGGGCAAGGCCGATACTTTCCTGCTGTCCGCCCCTTCGTACCGCGGCGCCGAGACCGCGCCCAGCCCGACATACATGTCGCGGCTGCCGTCGGGCATCGGGTTGGTGGTCGGCGTCTGCGCGCTTGCTGCGCTGCCCGAGACGGCCAGGACCAGGGCGAAAAGCTTTTTCATGTTCACATCGTGGAAGAGTCGGTGACCGCGTATTTTACGTCGAGCAAGCCAAACTCTCCCATATTGTTACCTCGTGGTACGAGTTTCTTCGGCGAATTCCACCGGGAGTTCGCTGCGCTCGACCGCCACCAGATGCGCCGGGTGGCCGACAAGCGCGATACAGGCGATGCCCGGGCCGGGTTCCGTGTTCACCTGGTGCACCGTGATGTGGTCGGCCGAGCGGCTTACCTGCTCGATGCTGGTGCCGTAGCACGTCGAGCGCGGCCCCAGGAACACCCCGATCACCATCTGGCTGGCGAAGTCGACCGCTGGGGCCTTGGCCTCCGGCCCCGCGTGCTCGGCCCACAGGGCCCGGAAGGCTGCCTCGTCGCGCACGACGACCTTGCGCGGCGAGGCGACCAGGGAAGCGTTGCCGTGGTCCAGGGTGCGCAGGGCCAGGGAGCCCGACGCCACCTTGACGAACTCGACCTTCTCGTCGATCCGGTCCACCGCCACCACCTGCATCGGCTGGCTGACCACGGCCATGCAGATCGCCACCGCCGTGATGTCCCGTTCTTCGTACTCGACCACCAGCTTGCCGCCGCGCGCCACGGTACGCAGCACCGAGGTCTCGATGCAGCCGTTGCCGCGGTCGCCGCTGAACACGCCGACCAGCATCTGGCTGGCGAAATCCACTTCCGGCAGCGGCGGGGCCGGCGTGCGGTTGCGGGTATGCTCGGCCCACAGCGCGCTCCAGGCGGCCTGGTCCTTGATCACGACTTCGCGCGCGGCGCCGACGCCGGAGAAGGCTTCCTTGGCCACGGAGCGGAAGGCCACCGGCTCGCCGTCCTTCGGCAGAAAGCGCACCGGCTCGACCTTGTGGCCGCTGCCCAGGCCGAGGTCGGCCTTGTCGAGGTTTTTCTGGATGGTCAGGAACAGCGGGCGGGCGCTTTCGTCGGCGCATGTGGTTTGCGGGCCGGCGATGCTGTCGCCCGCCGAGCACAGCACGGCTTGCGGGGTCGGGCCCATCAGGACCAGGCCCCAGGCATTGTCGGCGCACTGGCCGGCGCGGTCCCAGACCACGTACTTGCTGTCGACCAGGAACAAGCGGTTGCGCTCCCCGGCGCAGGGCGCTCCCTGCACTTCCTTCACGAACTCGGACACGACCGGCACGCCGCCGTTCGGCTCGCCCACGGCGATGCCCTGGCCGGACTGCTGGTTACCCAGCGCGGCGCTGTCGGCGCCGCCGCCGCACCCGGCGAGCAAGGCGCAGGCGGTGGCGCCGGCCATCAGAACGCGATCGAACATGCCCATCTCCTGCCTCCCTGCCTGGCGCCCGGCGCCGGATGATCGAGGGCCGGGCGGGCTGCCGCCCGGCCACTCCTGAATAAAAAAACCCACCGACACTCGCGCATCAGGTGGGCAAACGGAAAACCTGAATTCCTGATGAAGCATCATGGTAGACGCCCGTCCTTTTTTATTCCCCCCTCAGATGTCGAGTAATTGTCATTAATTTGTAAGGGGGAAAAACTCGCGTTCGCCTGGCTTCATGGAAGTGGGCCCCATTTTTTTTCGCCCCCTCAGCCGGCATTGCACCTGTACAATGCCGGCTGAGGAGAAGTTATGTATTTGGCAGCATCCCGATACCGACAGTTACCGAGGACGGCACCGTGAACCGGATCTTCTTCCGTTTCTTCGTGCTCGTCATGCTGTCGATCACGGCCGCCACCTTCGTCATCTATTTCGCTTTCAGCCGCCTGTTCGGCGACCCGCTGGAAGACATCGCGCGCAGCCAGGCCGCGGCCCAGATCTTCCTGCTCGAGCAATACGTGGACAAGGCCCCGGCCGACGAATGGCTGGCGCGCCTGAACAATGTCCGCGAAGTGTCCACCGTGCGCTACGACCTGGTGCCGCTGGAAAGCGTCCGTGCGCGCCTGTCGCGCGCGCAGCGCACCGTCCTGGACCGCGGCGAGATCGTGCTCGACCCGGCAAACAAAGCCTTCTTCCGGCGCGTCGACCTGGAGGGCGAGCGCTACATCGGCAGCCACGAGGAAGTGCTGCACGCCCAGAACCTGCCGATCGACATCGGCCAGGCGCTCAAGATGGAAGCGCTGCGCTACGTCATCGTCGCGATCGCCCTGCTGGTGCCGATCGCGCTGTGGTCGCGCTCGCACTGGCAGGGACTGCAGGCGCTGTCGCGCATGGCCGACGAGTTCGGCAGCGGCAAGCTGAGCGTGCGCACCCACATGAAGCCCTCGGCCACCATCTATCCACTGGCCGAGCGCATCAACCACATGGCGGGCCGCATCGAAGACCTGCTGGAAGCCCAGCGCAGCCTGCTGCACTCGGTGTCGCACGAGCTGCGCACGCCGATCGCGCGCCTGGAATTCGCGCTCGAACTGCTGGACGCGCGCGCCAAGGATCCGGACCTGAGCAAGCGCATCGCCGCCATGGAAGGCGACCTGGCCGAGCTGAACAACCTGGTCAGCGAACTGCTCGACATGAGCAAGCTCGACAGCGCACGCAGCCTCCAGGCCAGCACCCTGTCGCTGGACGGGCTGCTGCAGGAATGCTGCGCCGCCCTGCCCCATGCCGCCGCCAGGCTCGACTGCGACTTTGCTTCCGGACTCGGCAGCATCGAAGCCGACGGACGCCTGCTGGCGCGCGCGATCGGCAACCTGCTGCGCAACGCGCAGAAGTACGCGGCCGGACACATCCTGCTATCGGCGCGCAGGCTGCCCGGCCGCATCGAGATCGCCGTCGACGACGACGGCCCCGGCATCCCCGAGGACGAGCGCGACAAGATCTTCGACCCCTTCTACCGCCTCGACCGCAGCCGCGACCGCGCCACCGGCGGCTTCGGGCTGGGCCTGTCGATCGCGCAGAAGGCGGTGGCCCTGCACGGCGGCAGCCTGCGCGCGGAAAGCTCGGCGCTGGGCGGGGCGCGTTTCCTGATTACCCTCCCTGCGGACGAATAGGGTGAATAAATAAACAAATTCGTTTACTTATTTCCCAGCCAGGCGTAGGCTGACGCTATTCCCACTTTCGCCCGCCGCCATGAACGACCGCCTCCTGATCGCCACCTTGTGCGGCCTGGGACTCCTGTCCACCACGGGCGCTTCCCTGCCCTACCCCCTGCTGGCCCCGCTGTTCGCGGACGGCGGCGCCAACGGCCTGAACACCTTCCTCGGCCTGCCTCCCAAGCTCCTGCTGGGCATCGCCCTGATGGTCAACCCGGTGGGCCTGCTGCTGGGCAGCGCGGTACTGGGACCGCTGGCGGACGGCTTCGGGCGCCGCCGCGCCCTGCTCCTGACCACGGTCGGCGCCGCCATCGGCCACGTGCTGACGGCGCTGGCGCTGGTGATGGAATCGTATGCGCTGTTCCTGGCCGCGCGCTTCGCCACCGGCCTGCTGGAAGGGAACGGCTCGGTGATGCGCGCCATCGTCATCGAACGCATCCAGGGTCCGCTGCGCAACCACGCGCTGTCCTGGCTCAACGGCGCCTTCCACCTGGGCTGGCTGGTTGGGCCGCTGCTGGCCGGTTTCTCGATGGCGGGTGGCATCACGCTGCCCTTCTACATCGCCTCGGGCGCCCTGCTGCTGGGCGCGGCCTGCGTGGCCCTGAGCCTGCCGCCGGCCGTGGTCCCGCCTGCGCCGCATGGCTGGTGGGAGCTCGCCCGCCGCCGCCATGCCTTCACGCTACTGGGCCACCTGCCGCTGCGCACCCTGTTCACGGTCCACTTCGCCTACACCTGCGGCGTGGCCGCGCTCTACGAATTCTTCCCGCTGTGGCTGGTGGACGTGGGCGGCTTCGATGCGCGCGAGATCGCCTTCGTAAATACCGGCATGTGCGCGCTGATGACCTTCACCGCCTTGTTCGCCGGCCGCGCCAGCGCGGTCGAAGGCCGGCGGCGCGCCGCTTCCTATGCGGGCGCGGCGGCGCTCGCCATCCTGTGCGTGGGATTTGGCAACCTGCTGCTGGGCATCCTGGCCATCATCGCCTTCGGCCTGCCGCATGCCTTCTACAATGCCGCGCTGCAGAGCTGGTCGGCCGACGAGTTCGCCCAGCACGGCCAGGGCAGCGTGATGGGCCTGCTGTCGACCACCTTCTGCCTGGCCAACATCGTGATGGCCCTGGCCGGCGCCGTGCTGACCCTGATCGACACCCGCGCGGTGCTGGTGGCCGGCGGCCTGCTGACCGCCTGGGCCGCCTTCGGCCTGCGCAGCTGGAGCCTGCGCAGCGCGCATGCCGGGATGAAGAACGGATGAATACCAGCGAACAGATCCTGCAATACCTGAAGATGCGCGGCCCGCAGACGGCCCAGGCAATGGCCGAATACTTGCAGCAAACCTCGATGGGCGCGCGGCGCCAGCTCGAGCAGCTCGAGGACAAGGGCCTGGTGGCCTGGGAAGACAGCGGCGGCAAGGTGGGACGGCCGGTACGGCGCTGGCGCCTGACGGAACGGGGCCATGCGCGTTTCCCGGACCGGCATGCCGAGCTGACCGTGGACCTGGTCAAGCAGGTGCGCAGCCTGTTCGGCGAGGCGGCGGTGGAGCAGCTGATCGCGGCGCGCGAAGGGGCGAGCGAAGCGGCCTATCGCGCGCGGATCGGGGCGGCGGCGACGCTGCAGGAAAAAGTGGCGGCGCTGGCCGCCGCGCGCGACGACGAAGGCTACATGGCCGAGGCCGAGCTGCGGGAGGACGGCAGCATGCTGCTGGTCGAGAACCACTGCCCGATCTGCGCCGCGGCCGCGGCCTGCCAGAACTTCTGCAGGTCGGAACTGGACGTGTTCCAGCGGGTGCTGGGGCCGGAGGTGAAGGTGATGAGGATCGAGCACCAGCTCAGTGGCGCACGGCGCTGCGCCTATGAAATCAAGTAGCGTGGACGGCTCCGCCGTCCGCGCGGTGATCGTTACCGGCTCCGCTTTCGCGCCGGATCTTGCTGCCACCTATCACCGCGTCGGCGGCAAAGCCGCCAACCCTACCGGTCTGGATGCTCCGGCTGCGTCCGCACATGCGTCACCGCAAACCACAGGTGTTCCCACCAGTGGTCGCGCGATTGCACCAGCACCAGGCAGTCCTTGTCGATGCCGCCCTTGAACAGCGGATCGGGGCACTTGTTGGTCATCAGCGCATAGCGCTGGTTCTCGGCATTGACGAGGGCAATGGCGAGCCAGATGGCGACGCCCGCGAAGAACGCCGCCAATGACCACGCCAGGTGGTTGAAACTGCTGGTCTCGAACAGCTCTTCCTCGCGGGGCCGCGACCCCTCGTACATCTTCAGGACTTCGCGTTCGACGTCGTCACTGCTCATTTCGTCTTGGCTGCCTTTGCAACGAGTGCGTCCATGACCTGGGTGGTGGCTTCCAGCGCCTGGTTCATGCCCTGGAGCTTGTTGGCCTCGCCCACGGTGGCCGGGGACAGCACGTATTTACCATCGATCACGATCGTCGGGGTGCTGCTGACCTTGTAGCCCTGCGCGACCGTCGGCAGGCGGCGCAGCTTGGTCTGCACGCCGAACGAATTCCATGCTTCCATGAATTTCGCGCGGTCCAGGCCGTTCTTGGCGGCCCAGGCGATGATGTCGTCGTCCTTCATCAGGCGCTGGCGCTCGACGTGCACCGCGCGGAACACCTTGTGATGATACTCCTCCAGCTTGCCCATGGCTTCCAGGGTCAGGAACAGGTGCGCTTCGGGATCGGCCGGGCCCTGGAACGGCAGGTGGATGCGGCGCATGACGATGTTGTCGCCCTGCTTCTTGATCCACTGGTTCAGGGTCGGTTCCATCGCGTTGCAGGCCGGGCAGTGGTAGGCGAAGAACTCGATCACCTCGACCTTCTTGCCCGTCGCCTGGACCGGTTGCGGCACCGACAGCGTGGTGAACTCGGCACCGTTCTTCGGATCGGTCGGCGAAGCGTTGGCGAACCCGGCGATCAGGCTGGCGGCAACGAGGGCAAAACGCAGAGAGCGCATAACTATCCTTCCACTAAAAGTGATTGAGCGAACGACCGCGAGATTACCACTTTTTTGGCGTTCCCAAGAGGGAAGGACCCCATCTTTTTGCATTTGCTTACCTCTTTAACGCTTCCTTAAGGAAGCGTTACCGGGAATTCCTGGCGGCGCTTGCGCGCCGTGTCGAGCTGCTCGCACAGCCGGGCCGCGCCCAGGGCGGTGCGCGGTCCCGGACGGCTCAGCAGGTCGCCGTCGACCGTGAACAGGTTGTCGCGCTTCACCGCCGTCATGCCCCGGTAGGGCTGCCACAGCGCCAGGCCGGGGTTGGCCGGGTCGTAGCGCTTGCCGGCCAGGATGGCCTCGGGGTCGCGCTCGACCACCGCCTCGATACCCACTTGCGGCGCCACCACCTTGAGCGCGCCGAAGATGTTGCGGCCGCCGCACAGGCGGATGATGTCGCTCGCGATCTGGGCGTCGTTGAGGGTGTACAGGGGCCGGTCCCAGACCTGGTAGAACACGGAGACGGGCGAACGCTTGCCGTAGCGCGCACCCAGGGCCGCGATCCGGGCCCGGTAGTCCTTCGCCGCGGCCTGCGCCGCCGGCGCCGTGCCGAGCAGCACGCCCAGGCGCTCGATCCCGGTCGCCACCTGTTCCAGGCGCACCGGTTCGCTGTGGAAGACCGGCACGCCCAGGCTCTCGACCTGGGCGATCTGGCGCGCGGTGTTCCCACTGTGCCAGACCACGATCAGGTCGGGCTTGAGCGCCAGCACCCGCTCCATGTCGATCTGGCTGTTGCTGCCGATGAGCGGCAGGCTGCGCGCCGCTTCCGGGTAGTCGCTGTAGTTCATCGCGCCCACCACCCTGCTCCCGCCGCCGGCCGCGAACAGCAGCTCGGTGGCGTGGGGCGCCATCGAGATCACGCGCTGGGCCGGCTGCGCCAGGCTCAGCTTGCGGCCGGCGTCGTCGGTCACGCTCACCGCCGCGTGCGCGGCGCCGAGGCTGCAGGCCAGGAGGGCAAGGAGGGGGCGCTTCATGGCTCAGAACGCGTAGCGCAGCGACAGCTTCAGCTGGCGGCCGTCGCTCGGGTAGATGCCTGAGCGGCAGCCGAAGGCGTTGCTGTAGTAGTCGCGGTCGAACAGGTTCAGGCCGCTGACCGCGGCTTCCCAGGCGCCCAGGCGGTAGGCGTAGCGGGCGTCCACCGTCGTGTACGACGGGATGCGCGCATTGCAGTCGTTGCGGAAGTCGCTGCCGAAGCGCTGCTTGTCGACCCACTGGACGCCGATGTCGGCGCTGTGGGCGCCGCCGGGCGCCCAGGCCAGGCGCGCCGTGACCACGTTCTTCGGCACCAGCACCATCTCGCGGCCCGCGTTCGGGCCGGCAGTGAACTCTGCGTCCACGCGCTGCCATTGGCCGGTAAAGCGCCAATCCTTGCCCAGCGCGGCCTCGCCCTCCACTTCCAGGCCCTGGCGGCGGGTCGGGTCGAGGTTGGTGTTGGCGCCCCAGCCGATGGTCGGGTCGTAGAAGATCTCGTTGCGCAGGCGGTGGCGGAACAGGCGCGCCGTCAACTGGCGCTCCTTGCCGCCGGCCGTGACGCCCAGCTCCAGGTCGCGCGAGGTCTGCGGCTGCAGCACCTCGAGGCTGGAGCGCAGGCTGTTCTCGTCGGCGTTCGGGATGCGGTAGCTGCGGCCGGCCTTGGCGAACAGCGTCACGGCCGGCATCACGTCGATGCTGCCTTCCAGCGACCAGGCGTTCAGCGACTGCGAACGGCTTTCATCCATGAAGGCCAGCGGATCCAGGTAGTCCTTCTCGAACTTCTCATGACGCACACCCGCGGCCAGGCGCGCATTGTGCGGCGCGGACCAGCGCAGTTCGTCGCGCAGGTAGACCGCCCTGGAATCCTGGCGCGCGTCGCCAGCCGAGAACGCGGAGCGCACTTCCCGCTCCCAGCGGATCAGGTCGACGCCGGCCACCAGTTCGTTGCGCTGGCCGCCGAGCAGCGCGCTATGGCGCAGGCGCGGCGAAAACTGCGTTTGTTCGGTGTCGTAGGTCGAGCGCGAGTAGGCGCCGCCGAAGAAGTAATTGGCTTCCAGCTCGCGCTTGCGGTGCGACAGCTCGGCCGCCAGGTCGAAGGCGCCCACGCGCTGCTCGGCGAAGGCGTTGACGCGGTCGGTATCGAGAGCGCCGAAGTCGAGCGGCGTGAAGCTTGCGCGCGGATCGAGGGCGTACTGGGCTTCGGTGAGCGAACCGGGGAAGCGCGAGTCCGAGCGCGCGCGCTCGACGCGCACGCCGGCGCGGCTGCCCGGCGCCCAGGCGTATTGCAGGCCGGCGCTGGCCGTGCTCTGGTCGAAGGCGCTGTTGGCGCGGTAGCCGTCGGTGCTGCGGTCGGCGACGGCGGCGTCGAAGGACCAGGGACCGGCGCCATGGCGGATCGTGGCGCGCAGGTCGCGGTGGCCGAAGCGGCCGGCCTCGGCGAACACGGAGCCGTGCGTGCCGTCCTGGCCTGCGCGGCGGGTGACGATGTGGATCACGCCGCCAGTGGCGCCGTCGCCGTACAGCACGCTGCTGCCGCCGCGCGTGATCTCGATGCGCTCGACGCTGTCGACCGGGATGCTCGACAGGACGGTGTTGGCCAGCTCGTTCTCGTTCAGGCGCACGCCGTCGACCATCACCACCAGGTTCTGGGCGCTGTTGGAGCCGAAGCCGCGCAGGTCGAGCGCGAAATCGGGCGAGGCGTCCAGGCTCTGGCGGCCGTACACGCCGCCGACCTTGCGGATCGCTTCGTTGACGTCGGTGGCGCCGGCGCGGCGGATCTCGTCCGCGGTGATGACGGTGGCGCCGATCGGGGCCAGGCCCGTCTCGACGGGGAAGCGGGCGCCGGTGACGACGATGGAAGGAAGCGCAGGGTCTTGGACCTGAGCCTGGGCTAGCGCCTGGGCGCAGACGGCGGACAAGGACAGGGCGCAGGCCAGGGCGAGCGGCTTGAAGGCCGGCGCGCTGCGCGGTGCGGCAGCGAAATTCGCAGCAAAATTCATGTTGGATGCATTCTCGAAAAAGCCACCGGCCTGCGTCCCCGCACGCCGGAGTCAACGGAAGCCGCGTGCGAACGCGCTTCCACCTGTCTGGCCGGTATCCGGGCTTGCAAGACGGACCGCCTCACCTTCCTATGCGTGAACACAGTGGTATTCGAGGGGGCCTATCGCCGTCGAGGCGATGCTTGTTGACCGTTGCGGGGGCAGCACACCTGGGCGGCATCGCGTGGCGAGGCCGCGTCGTGTTTCCCGTTTAACTGCGCACGCAGATTGCGCGCGCGGGCACCAGAACGGGCCGCATTATAACCCTGCCAAGGCTGGAGCGCTCCTGGCGGTGATTTTCACCGTTCAGGCGCCGTTTCGACCCGTCCGTCGGAAAAGCTTGGCGCTGCGACAAGCTTGTCGATATAGTCACAACACAACAACACACATCCTTTCACGACAAGGAGTCCTGATGGAATCTCGTTTCCGCCGCTATCCCGTGCGCATGGCCGCCATCAGCGGCCTGGCCGGGCTGGCCGTCTGCGCCGCCGGCCTGGCCCTGGCCCTGGCGGCCAAGTCCGGCGCACCCGCCGCGGTGCCGCCCTCGCTCGACGGCATCGCCCTCGCCGCCCCCAATGCGGCCTTCGTCACCACGCCCAGCGCGCCCGATGCCTGGGGCGGCATCCGCACCGGCGACCACGCCACCCTGTCCGACCGCGTGGTCGACTACCGCATCGAAGCCACCCTCGACCCGGTCAAGCACCTGGTGACCGGCAAGCAGCAGCTCACCTGGCGCAACCGCAGCGCGGTCCCGGTGCGCAGCGTCTACGTCCACCTCTACATGAACGCCTTCGAGGGCTCGGGCAGCACCTTCTTTACCGAGCAGCGCCTGAGCGGCGAAGGCTTCCGCACCGGGGTCGACACGGAGGACGGCGAATGGGGCCACATCGCCCTGCGCGGCGTGCGCCAGGGCGAGGCCAGCGTGCCCTGGCACTTCGTCCAGCCCGACAACGGCCCAAGCACCGACCACACCGTGGTGCGCATGGACCTGCCGCAGGCCGTGGCGCCGGGCGCCTCGACCACCCTCGACATCGGCTTCGCCACCCAGCTGCCGCGCGTGATCGCGCGCACCGGCTATTTCGGCAGCTTCCACCTGGTGGCGCAATGGTTCCCCAAGATCGCCGTGCTCGAACTGCCGGGCGAACGCGGGGCCACGGCGCCGCGCTGGAACGCCCATGAATTCCACCAGAATTCCGAGTTCTACGCCGACTTCGGCAGCTTCGACGTCACCCTCACCGTGCCCAAGGACTACACCGTGGGCGCCACCGGCGAGCTGCAGGGCGCGCCCGTCGAGAAGAACGGCATGGTCACGCGCCGCTACGTCCAGGCCGACGTCCACGACTTCGCCTGGATGGCCGACAACAGGAGCGCCAAGCCCCTGGTCGAGACCTGGACCGGTCCGGGCAGCCCGACGGTCGCGGTGCAGGTGATCTACCCGCCCGAGTACGCCGCCAGCGCCGGCCCGGCGATGAAGGCGGCCAAGGATTCGCTGGCCTATTTCTCGCGCACACTCGGCCCCTACCCGTATAAAACCCTGACGGTGGTGATCCCGCCCTACAACGCGGAAGAAGCGGGCGGCATGGAATATCCGACCTTCATCACCGCCATGGGTTTCGACAAGGTGGCGCCCAAGTCGCTCGAGGAATTCTCGCTCGACATGGTCACCATCCACGAGTTCGGCCACGGCTACTTCTATGGCATCCTGGCCTCGAACGAGTTCGAGGAGCCCTTCCTCGACGAAGGCCTGAACGAATACTGGGACAGCCGCATGATGCGCGAGCGCGGCCAGCAGGTGCACCCGGCGCCCGGCTTCCTGAAGCGGATCGGCATCGATCCCGCCTTCGACGTGTTCGACGGCGTGCGCGCCGGCGCCCCGCGCGAGAATCCGGCCGACGCGCCGGGACAGAACGCCTGGCACCGCCTGCAGGGCATCGGCCCGGTCTACACCCGCAGCGCCCTCGTGATGCGCGACCTGGAAGAACGCATCGGCCACGAAGCGATGGAACGCGGCTTCAAGGAATACTACCGGCGCTGGAAATTCCGCCATCCGGGCATCGCCGACCTGCGCGAAGCCCTGGCCGACGGCAGCGGACAGCGCGCGGCGGTGGAGCAGGTCTTTGCCCAGCAGGTCTATGCGACGGGCAAGGTCGACGACCGCGTGGCGGAGCTGAGCAGCGAGGAAGAGCTGCCGCTGCCCGGCACCCGCCTGGCCGGCGGCAAGCACGTCGAAGATACCCGGGACGCGGTCGACAAGCGCGTCGAGGCGATCCGCGAGCAATGGGACAAGGCCCATCCGGACGCAGCGAAGGGCACGGGTCCCTTCCCCTACCGGACCAAGGTCACGGTGCGCCGCTACGGCGCGCATGTGCCCCAGACCCTCCTGGTGAAGTTCGCCGACGGCAGCAGCGAGACGGTGCAGTGGGAGAGCGGCGAGCAGTGGCGCACCTATACCTGGGTGCGCCCGGCCAAGGCCGTGTCGGCCCAGCTCGACCCGCTCCGCAGCCACTACCTCGACGCGAACAAGCTCGACGACAGCCGCACCATCGAGGCCGACCGCAGCGCCTCGAGCCGCTGGAGCGCCGAATTCGCCGCCCTCGTCCAACTCGTCCTTTCCTTCATCGCTACCGTATGACGACCATGACCGCACTCCTCGACCAGCAGGCGGCCACGCCGTCGACCCTGCCACGCGGCACCGCAGGCCGCCTGCCGGCGCCGCTGCGCGCCACCCGCCCGGCCCTGCAGTGGCGCCTCATCCTGCTGTGGGTGGGCGCCCTGCTGCTGCCGGCCCTGGCGGCCGCGCTGCCGTTCTGGAACATGCTGGGCGCCGCGCTCGACCGCTCGGTCCAGGCCGCGGCGCTGGCCCAGCGGCTCGACCTGGCCGCCATCACCGACCTGATCGCCCAGCACTACCGCTACGGCGCCGCCGTCACCAGCGGCGGCATCGTGGCCCTGGTCCTGACCCTGCTGCTGTCGCCGCTGCTCACCGGCGCCGCGATCACGGCGGCGCGCGCGCCCCAGACGCCCGGCTTCGCGGCCCTGGTGGCCGGCGGGGTCCACGAATACGGCCGCCTGGCGCGCATGCTGCTGTGGGCAGCACTGCCGCTCGGCCTGGTGGGCGTGGCGGCGGGCGCCGGTTTCGACCTGGCCGGCGATCAGGCCAAGGCCGCCATCGTGCCCGGCGACGCCAGCCTGCCCCTGACCATCGCCCAGCTCGTGGTGGCCCTGCTGTTCCTGGGCGTGCACGCCACACTCGACCTGGGACGCGCGGTGCTGGCGCTGGACCGTCGCCGGACCTCGGCGGTGCGCGCCTGGTTCGCGGGACTGCGCGTGCTGGCGCGCCGCCCGTTCGCGGTGGCCGGCACCTACCTGGGGTTGACGGCGCTGGGCCTGGCCCTGGCGGCCCTGCTGGCGGTGGCGCGCATCAACACGCCGCCGCTGGGCGTGGTGGGCTTCGTCGGCGCCCTGCTGCTCACCCAGCTGGCGGTGGCGGCCCTGGCCTGGATGCGCTGCGCGCGCCTGTTCGGCCTGATGGAAGTGGCGCGGGGAGCCTCCAGCAAGGTCTAGGGCGATCGGCTACCATGGACGCTCGCAGTCTTTTCGAGGAGCGTCCATGGCCACCCTTCCCACCTATTTCGTCTCGCACGGCGGCGGCCCCTGGCCCTGGATGAAGGAGCAGACAGGAACCGCCTACGACCGCCTGGCCGCCTCGCTGCAGGCCATGCGCCGGGAGAACGGCGACGCCGTGCGCGCGGTACTGGTCGTGACCAGCCACTGGGAAGCGCCGCGCTTCCTGTTCTCGTCCGGCGCGGCGCCGGGCATGATCTACGACTACGGCGGCTTCCCTCCCCATACCTACCAGATCCGCTATCCGGCGCCGGGCGAACCCGCGCTGGCCGGCCAGGCCGCGCGCCTGCTGGCGGCGGCCGGCATCGACGCCGAACTCGATCCCGAGCGCGGCTTCGACCACGGCACCTTTTCGATGCTGTATCCGGCCTACCCCGAAGCCGGCATGCCGGTGGTGCAGATGTCGCTGCGGCGCGACCTCGATCCGGCCGCCCACATCGCGGCCGGGCGCGCGCTCAGGCCCTTGCGCGACGCGGGGGTCCTGATCGTCGGCAGCGGATTGTCCTTCCATAACCTGCGCCAGTTCGGCCCGGCCGGCAAGGCCGCTTCGCATGCCTTCGACGCCTGGCTCCAGCACACCCTGCTGGCGCTGGCGCCGGCCGAACGCGAGGCGGCGCTGCTGCGCTGGAGCGAGGCGCCCCAGGCGCGCGCCGCGCATCCGCGCGAGGAACACCTGATTCCGCTGATGGTGGCGCTGGGGGCGGCCGAGGAAGAAGCCGCCGCCTGCGTGTATCACGAGGACGACTTCTTCGGCAGCCTGGCGGTGTCGAGTTTCCGCTTCGGCGCCAGCTAGCCGGCGCAGCCGTAGGGTGGACGGGTTCCCCGTCCACGCGGTGATAGTCGGCAGCAAGATCATCCGGCCCGATATCGGAGCCGGTAACGATCACGCGTGGACGGGAGACCCGCCCACCCTACGTGCGCCAACAAATACCTAACCGGCCGCCGCCAGGCTCGCCGCGAGCGGCGCCGGCGCAGAGGCCGGGCTGGCGCTGCGCGCCGGGCCGGCCGGCCGGTCGAAATCGAAGCCGGCGGCCTCGTGCACCTCCCAGGCGCCCTCGCCCCGCAGGTGCAGCACATGGGTATGGTGGCGCAGCACCGCCGGGCGGTGGGCGATGCTGACCAGGGTCGTGCCGCTGGCGCGCAGGCGCGCATACAGCGAGGCTTCGTTGGCGCTGTCGAGCGCGCTGGTCGCTTCGTCCAGGATCACGATGCCCGGCGCGTGCACCAGCACGCGGGCGAAGGCCAGGCGCTGCTGCTCGCCCACCGACAGCAGCTTTTCCCAGTCCTGCACGGCGTCGAGGCCGCCGACTCGTTCGGCCAGCAGCGGCAGGTGCACCTGCTCCAGGATCGCCAGCAGCTGTTCGTCGCTCAGGTCGGAACTTGCGCTTGGGTAGATTAGCTGGCTGCGCAAGGAGCCGGACTGCAGGTAGGGCTGCTGGGGCAGGAAGAAGAACTGTTCCAGCGGCGGGCGCTGGATCACGCCGCTGCCGCTATGCCACAGCCCCGCGATCGCGCGCAGCAGCGAACTCTTGCCGCAGCCGCTGTCGCCGGTGATGAGCAGCGCATCGCCCGGCTCGAGCACCAGGCTCAGCTCCTTGATCAGCACGCGCTCGGATTGCGGCGGATGCAGGGTCAGCGCTTCCAGCGCCAGGTGGTGGCCCGGACGGGTCTCGATGCGCGGCTGGACCGCAGGCTTGCCGTCGTCCGCGGCCGCAGCGTCGGGCAGCACCAGCTTGGACAAGGCCTGCAGGCGCCCGATGCCCGCCACGAAGCGGCTCAGGCTCTCGAAATTGTCGACGATGACGCCCACCGCGGCGAGCACCGCGGTGAAGGCGCCGCCGGCCTGGATCGCCCGCCCCACCTCCAGCTCGCCCGACAGCACGCCCTGGGCCAGGATCACGCTCGGCAGCACCAGGGTGAGCTGGCTGAAGGTGCGCTGGAACAGGTTGAGCGAGCGCTGCTTCCGGATCAGCTTGGCGAAATTCTGGATCACCACGTCGAACTTGCTGTCGATGTGGGCGCGCTCCTGGGCCTCGCCGCGGTAGAAGGCGATCGATTCGGCGTTCTCGCGCAGGCGCATCAGGCTGAAGCGGAAATCCGCCTCGCGCCGCAGCTGCCAGAAATTCAGCTGGATCAGCGGATTGCCGAACACCCACAGGGCCACCACCGTGCCCACCAGCGCGTACACGGCCAGCACGCCGACCAGCACGTGCGAGATCGACCACAGCACGGCGCTGAAGGCCACCAGCTGCATGATCGAGCCCAGGAAGATCAGCAGGAAGTGGATCGACCTGCCCGTGAAGGTATTGATGTCCTCGCTGATGCGCTGGTCAGGGTTGTCGATCTCGCTGTCCGCGCGCAGCGCGTAGTACTTGCGCCCCGCCAGGTAGCCGTCGAGGAAGCGGCCGGTGAGCCAGCGCCGCCACTTGTTGGCGAACAGGTCGCGCATGTAGTAGTAGAAGGCGTAGGTCGGCACCGCGAAGGCCAGGATGAGCAGGCAGGTGCGCACCGAGTTCCAGAAGCGCTCGCCGTCCTTGCCGGCCAGGGCCGAGGTCATCTCACCGGCCTGGTTGTTCAGCATGACCGCCAGCTTGGTCTCGATCAGCATCAGCACGACCAGGAGCAGCAGCAGGCTCCAGGCGGTCTTTCTCTCGTCCTGCAGCCAATACGGCTTGGCCACGTTCACGAATTGCTTCCAGGCAGCAAGCGACAAGGGAGTCCAGCGTCGCTTTTCGGGTGAGGCCGAGGCCTCCTTGGCCGCGGCGCCGGCCGTGGCGGAGATGGGCGTGGTCATGGTTCGCTCGTTGTCGGTCAGTGTTGGCGCAACCCGTGTCGACGGGTCACACCCCCAGCATAGGACCGGACAGGAGGCGGTTCAGTGCGGAAACGGACATAGGACAGCAGTCCGCCGCAGGACGGGGCCGCCCTGGCCCCTGGAACATCAGGTGCCGCGCTTGCCGCGCGCCGCCAGTTCGGCCTTTTCGGCCGCCTTTTCCGCCGCGATGCGGGCCTTCTCGGCCATCTCGGCCTCGTGGCGCGCCAGGCTGGCGGCGCGGGTTTCAGGGGTCTCGAGGCTGATGCGGCCCAGGGCGCCGCTGCGGTAATCCTGCAGCAGCATGTGCGAGGCTTTTTCGTAGTCGAGCTCGCCGCCGCGCACGCGGTAGCCGCGGCGCGTCGCCACGCCTTCGATCACGTCCACGCCGTCCATGCCCTCGGTCTTGAAGCCGTAGCGCGCCGACAGCAGGTGCGGGTAGCGCTCCAGCAGCACGCCGGCCAGGAATTCGGCCACTTCCTCTTCGATCAGGGCGTTCGAGCCGATCGCGTGGCTGGCGGCCAGCATCAGGCCGTCGCTCGCCATGGCGATCTTCGGCCACAGCATGCCGGGGGTATCAACCAGCACGGTGTGCTTGTCGAGGTAGAGGCGCTGCTGGGTCTTGGTCACGGCCGGCTCGTCGCCCACCTTGGCCACGCGTTTTTTGAGCAGCGCATTCATCAGGGTCGACTTGCCCACGTTCGGAATGCCCATGATCATGATGCGCAGCGGCTTGGTCGGCACGCCGCGGTGCGGCGCCAGGCTCAGGCACAGCCCCGGAATGCGCGCCACGTCGGCCGGCTTCTTGGTGGTCATCGGGTAGGCGGTCACGCCTTCCTGTGCATCGTAGAAGGCCTTCCAGGCGGCGGTGGCGGCGGGGTCGGCCAGGTCGATCTTGTTCAGGACCTTCAGGCAGGGACGCTGGCGGAACTTGCGGATCTCCTCGACCAGCGGGTTGCGGCTAGCCTCGGGCAGGCGCGCGTCCAGGACTTCGACCACGATGTCGACGTTCTCCATCTGCTCGGCCGCTTCCTTCTTGGCCGCATTCATGTGCCCCGGGAACCATTGTATCGACATGCTCGTGCTCTCTTTATCTTTCGTTCAAGGCGTTATTTTACGCTGGCCCCCGCCCTCCCAACCATAGCGGTGTTGCTTATTGATGCGTTGCAACGCAATTGAAACAATTGGCGCGCACACTTTCCGCTGGCCGAAAGAGCCCGAAGAGGAGAGAAAGATGAAAACGAGACAACTCGACAGGCGCTCGCTGATGAGCTGGTTCTGGTGCGCCATGCTGTGGGGCGCGATCGGCGCGGCCGTGCTGGCCGATAAACTGCCGCTGCTGCCAAGCTAGAAGGCACGGCAACAGCGGCTTTCCTACTTGCCCGGCTGGGCGCAGGCGCTGCGCGGTAGCGGCTGGCCCGGATCGAAGGCGGCCAGGCGGGCGCGCGCCGCGTTCCTGTCCTTGCCGTACTCGGCCAGGTAACGGCTCCTTTCCTCGCTCTGCCACTCGGCATCCGAGAAACCCTTGGCCGACCCCGTCTTGCTGGCGTAGACCTTGCCTTCCAGGCGGGGCAGCAGCAGCCGGTCCGGATCGAGGTTCTCGCGCAGCAGGTAGCCGTCGACGTCGCGCAGCACCAGCGGCAGCTGAGGGGCGCCGTCGGTCAGCAGCTTGCCGAACACGCTCAGCTTCACGTCCTGCGGCCCCGGCCCCAGCTCCTCGTTGAAGGTCGCCAGCGCGAAGGGCTTGCCGCGCGCATCGTCGACCCGCCCCGTGACCACGTAGCGGCCGGCCTGGCGCACGTCCAGGCCCAGGTGGAAGACCAGCGAGCCGTTCTCGCTGGCCTCGCGCACCTTGCCGGTCCAAGCCGCCGGCAGGCTGGGGGTGTAGATCACGTCGAACAGGGCGAAGCCGCTGCGTCCGCCCGCGCTGTAGCGCACCTCGGTGCGGATGGTGCCGTGGAAGCCCGCCAGCCCGGTCTGGGCCGGCGCCAGCACGCCCGCGAAGGCGCCGTCGTTCGCGACCGGGTCGGCGCCGCCGCCGTCGTCCGCGAAGGGCAGGCTGACCTGGGCCGTGGGCCGGCTGGCGCCATAGGTCATGCCCTGGGCCAGCGCGCGCGTCACCACCAGCGGCACCGGCTGCCCCTTGGCGTCGACCGCGCGCAGCGAAAAGGCCACCGTCTCGCCCGCGGCCAGGTAGACGCGCGACTGCGAGGTCTGGAGCAGCACCGTGTCGCTGCTGCCACCACCCTGGGTGCGCATCGGGTTCATCTCCGTCACCGGCTGGTTCGGATAGAGCTGGTCCGGGTTGCGCGCGGCCGGCTGCGATTCGTGCGGGTACTTGCTGCCCTCGAGGTAGCTGCAATAGGCCTGGTCAGTCTCGCGAACCTGTTCGGCCAGCACGCGCCGCCTTTCCTCGCGCCCGTCCGGGACCGGCAGCCCGGCCTCCCGCGGGAGGGCGCCGAGGAATTGCGGACCGCCCGCCGGCGGCGGCGCCGCCGCGACGGTGCGGGGAGCGCCCTCGCCGCCGCGCGCCAGGTAGAGCGCGGCGGCGAGCACCGCGAGGCCCAGTCCGATGGACCAGGCAAGGCGGCTATTGTCTTCCTTGGCAGGCACGCTCAGTAGGCGCTGTTGACGACCGCGCTGCGCACGACGCCCACGATGCCGGCCCAGTTGCCGCTGGCGTAGTGGTTATACGCCTCGTTGTCGTCTCGGAAGGCCACCGAGTGGTAGCTCCACTTGGCGCTGCCGCCCTCGTTGGCGGCGCTGCCCAGGGTCAGGTCGTTGCACCACCAGTCGCTCGGGTTGCAGTAGGAACCGCCCGAGCTGCCGGCTACGCCGCCCGTGCTGTGGTAGGACACCGCCTCGTCGTCCTGGCCCGGCAGGATGCCGGAGTAGGCCGTGCCCTTGGCTCCGGCATACATGTGGAACCAGACGTTGCGGGTGGTGTTGTGGTTGTACATGGCGCGCGCGGTGGTGGTCTTCAGGTCCTGCACCAGCGGTTCTGAGGTGGTCCAGGAACCGGCATCGGACAGTTCCGAGCCGCCGCCCGCGCCGGACGCGGCGCGCACCCACTTGATGTTCCAGCCGGTCTGGGTGCCGCCGTCGGAATTGCCGCACACGCCGCTGGAGTTGGGGGCGGCGTTCTTCTTGTAGCGCGCCGAGCCGCCGAAGTTGGCCAGGGTATAGCCCATCATCAGGTCGCCGGCGCTGTGGGTGGCGACGTAGCACCAGTTGGCGCCGGTGCAGAAGCAGTCGAGGGCGTCGCGGATCTTCCCGCTCTGGGAAGAAATGCTGCTGCGGCCGTCCCAGTTGACGGCCTTCTTGTTGACCCCGGCCGCGGTGCTGGCGGGTCCCCAATAGGTGAAGTCGTTGTAGTTGCCGATCTGGCCGCCACCCGTGCGGCCGTTGATCCAGAGGGTGTAGTTGGTGGCGGAAGCAAAGCCGGAAATCAAAAGCAGGCACAGCGCACACAGCATGCGGAATTGTCTCACTGTCTTCTCCTTGATTATGGTTTGCGCCGGAGTTTCCGGCGGGCCGTTTTTTACGGCCGAGATCGACTGTATTACTGACATATGTACATGTCAAAGGGAACACTCGTGCTTTTTTGAAGTGTTGTTTATTTGGTTTTTTTGATTTTTTTTGGGTGGAAGTTTGCGCTAGATAGTTGCTACGAACTTAGGTTGCGGCCTGCGCCGGAACGACGGTCTTTAGGCTAATGGGAGAACATCTTCTACCACTGCTCTACGTTCCGTCATTCCGGCGAAGGCCGGAATCCAAGTTCGATGCGCACCAGCTTATTCGAGCTCGGCCAGCACCTTGAGATGGGCGACCACGCTCCTCCCCAGCGCCGACAACTCGTACCCTCCCTCCAGGCAGCTGACGATCCGCCCCTGCGCATACTGCTTCGCCACCGCCATCACCTGCCGCGTGATCCACGCGTAATCCGCCTCCACCAGACCGATCCCGCCCATGTCGTCGTCGCGGTGGCCGTCGAAGCCGGCCGAGATGAAGATCATTTGCGGCCGGTGCGCGTGCAGGGCCGGCAGCCACTGGTCCTGGACCAGCTGGCGCACCGCCTCGCCGTCGCAGCGCGCCGGCACCGGCACGTTGACCTGGGTGGCCGTGATCGGCTCCGGATCGCTGTAGGGATAAAAGGGATGCTGGAAGAAGCTCACCATCAGCACCCGCGGGTCCTTGCGGAAGGCATCGGCCGTGCCGTTGCCGTGGTGGACGTCGAAATCGACGATGGCCACCCGCTCCAGCCCGTGCGCTTCCATCGCATGGCGCGCCGCGATGGCGACGTTGTTGAACAGGCAGAAGCCCATCGGCTCGGTGGGCGTGGCGTGGTGGCCCGGGGGGCGCACCGAGCAGAAGGCGTTGTCGATGCTGCCGGCGATGACGGCGTCGGTGGCCGCCACCGCGGCCCCGGCCGCGCGCAGCGCCGCCTGGTAGCTATAGTGGCAAAGCGAGGTGTCGCCGTCCAGCGGATAGTAGTCGCCCGGCGTGGCCGGCACGTGGTCGCGCACCAGCGCCAGCGCGCCCGGCGTGTGGTTGCGCAGGATGGCGGCCGGGTCGGCCAGCGGCGCGCTGCGCTGCTCGATCAGGCCGTCCAGGCGCGCCAGGATCAGCTGGTCGTCGATCGCCTGCAGGCGCGACGGCGACTCGGGATGCCAGCTGCCCATCTCGTGGCGCAGGCAGTCCGGGTGGCTGTAAATTGCTGTGCTCATAGTGCTTCGTCTTTCGCCAGTGCTCATCCATGCACACCCGCGCCGCCGTTCTCGCATAGAATCGATGCGACGGCTTGTTGCTGTCGGAGTACAAGGCTTGCCGATGGCGCTAATCTACCATGCCGGCGGCCCGCCCCGCACGCGGGCCGCCACCGACGAACGATCAACGAGCACTCCCGATAAGCCCTATGTTCAAACAACTGCATGCCGCCGCGCGCCAGGTCGGCGAGGTCGTGATCGGCAAGGACGAACAGGTCCGCCTCGCCCTCACCTGCCTGCTGGCCGGCGGCCACCTGCTGCTCGAAGACCTGCCTGGAGTCGGCAAGACCACGCTGGCGCATGCGCTGGCGATCTCGCTCGGCCTCAAGTTCAACCGTGTCCAGTTCACCAGCGATTTGCTGCCGGCCGACGTGGCCGGGATCTCGGTCTACGAGCGCGAGCACAACGGCTTCGTGTTCCACCCCGGCCCGATCTTCACCCAGGTCCTGCTGGCCGACGAGATCAACCGCGCCACGCCCAAGACCCAGTCCGGCCTGCTCGAAGCGATGGAGGAGCGCCAGGTCACGGCCGACGGCGTCACCCGCGCCCTGCCCGAGCCCTTCTTCGTGATCGCCACCCAGAACCCGGCCAGCCAGGTCGGCACCTTTCCCCTGCCCGAGTCCCAGCTCGACCGCTTCCTGATGTGCCTTTCACTGGGCTATCCGGACGCCGCCGCCGAGCGCGCCCTCTTGATGGGCGAGGACCGGCGCGCCATGCTGCGCACCCTCCAGCCGGCGATGGATGCGGCCGAGCTGGCCCGGGCCCAGCGCGCGCTGCGCGAGATCCATGCCTCGCCGGCGCTGGTGACCTATGTCCAGGCCCTGGCCCAGGCCTCGCGCCAGAACGGCCTGTTCGCCGAAGGCCTGTCGCCGCGCGCCGCGATCGCCCTGCTCCAGGCGGGCCGCGCCTGGGCCGCGCTCGAAGGACGCGACCACGTGATCCCCGAAGACATCCAGGCCGTGCTGGTGCCGGTCTGCGCGCACCGCCTGCGCCCGCTCAAGGCGGCGCAGGGCACGGCGCTGGCCAGCCGCGACCTGGTGCTGCAGCTGCAGAAATCCGTTCCGGTCTGATGCACCCGATGGCGAAGGCGCAGGGATTGCGGGGCTGGCTGCGGCGCGCCACCGGCGCCTGGCTGCCGCGCAAGGGCCGCTTCGATACCGGCGAGGTGCTGCTCTCGCAGCGCCGCGTCTTCATCCTGCCCAGCAAGGCCGGCCTGGGCTTCGCGGCCCTGGCGCTGATCCTCCTGATCGGCTCCGTCAACTACACCCTGGGCCTGGGCTTCGCCCTGACCTTCCTGGCCGTGTCCTGCGCGCTGGTCGACATGGTGGCCACCTACCGCAACCTGGCCCAGCTGCGCCTGCGGCAGGGCCGCGTGGCGCCCGTGTTCGCGGGCCAGGAAGCCCAGTTCGAGCTGGCGATCGCGAACCGCACGCGCCTGGCGCGCTACGCCATCCGCGCCGATTTTTCCGACGTGCCCGAGCCGCGCCACGTGACCGACGTGGCGACCGGCGCCCAGGCCAGCGTGGTGCTGGCGATCCCGACCACGGCGCGCGGCTGGCTGTCGCCACCGCGCGTGAAGCTCTCCACCCGCTTCCCGCTCGGCCTCTTCCACGCCTGGAGCTACTGGCGGCCGGGCACCCGTGCCCTCGTCTATCCGCGTCCCGAGGATGGGGCACCCGGCCTGCCGCTGGTGGGCAACAGCGGCAGCCAGGTGCGCGCCGCCGGCAGCGACGACTTCGCCGGCGTGCGCAGCTACCAGGCCGGCGACTCGCCGCGCCAGCTGGCCTGGCGCCAGATCGCCCGCCTCGACCCGGCCCTGGGCGGCCAGCTGGTCACCAAGCATTTCGAGGGCGGCGAGGGCAGCGACCTGGTGCTCGACTTCGACGCCCTGCCGGTCAGCCTGGGCCTGGAACTGCGCCTGTCGCGCATGGCGCGCTGGGTGCTGGACGCCGAGCAGCGCGCCATGCCCTACGCCTTCCGCCTGGGCGCGCTGCGCTACGAGCCGGCGCTGGGCGCGGCCCACCAGGCGGCCTGCCTGCGCGCCCTCGCCCTGCATGGCAGCGGAGAGCCGGCATGAACGCGGACGCTTCCGCCCCGCCGCGGCCGCAACGTCTCCCACGGGACAAGGCCGACACCATCCTGCTCCTGGTCAGCGCACTGCTGGTGCTGCTGCCGCACGCGCGCCACCTGCCGCCATGGATCTCGCTGCTGTGCGGCGCCATCCTGAGCTGGCGCGCCGCGATCACCCTGCGCGGCAAGCGCATGCCTTCCAGCCTGGTGCTGCTGCCGGTCGCGGCGCTGTCCATGATCGGGGTCCAGGCCAGCTACCAGACCCTGCTTGGACGCGACGCCGGCGTCGCCATGCTGGTGCTGCTGGTGGCCTTCAAGATGCTCGAGATGCATGCGCGGCGCGACCTGTTCGTGGTGATCTTCCTGTGCTTCTTCCTGGTCCTGACCAACTTCTTCTACTCGCAGAGCCTCTTCACGGCGCTGCTCATGGTGCTGTCGGTGCTGGCGCTGCTGACCACCCAGCTCTCCTTCCAGTTCACCGGCGCGGTGCCGCCGCTGCGCACGCGCTTGCTGATGGGCGCACGCATGCTGGCGCTGGCCGCGCCGCTGGCGCTGCTGATGTTCGTGGTCTTCCCGCGCATCCAGGGGCCGCTGTGGGGTGCGTCAAACGGCGGCGCGGGCGGCAAGTCGGGCCTGTCGGACCAGATGGCGCCGGGCCAGATGTCGTCCCTGGCCCTGTCCGACGAACCGGTGTTCCGGGTGCGCTTCGACGGCCGCCCGCCGGAGCAGTCGATGCTGTACTGGCGCGGCCCGGTGCTGGACGCCTTCGACGGCCTGACCTGGTCGCGCGGCGCCGGGCGCGCGTCGAGCCGCGACATGCGCCTGTCGGTGGGCGGCCCCGCCTTCGACTACGAAGTCACGCTGGAGCCCTCGTCCTCGCGCTGGGTGTTCGCGCTCGAGATGCCGGGCCGCGTGCCGGCCCTCCCCGGCCGCGCCACGCGCGTGTCGCCGCAATTCGAACTCAGCGTCGACTCGCCGCCATCTGGCCGGGTGCGCTACCGCGTCCGCTCGCACCTCGATTACGCGCTGCAGCGCGACGGCATGGACGATCCGGGTCGCTGGCTGCTGCTCCCTTATGGTTTCAACCCGCGCGCGCTGCAGGCCGGCCTGGCGCTGCGCCGCGAGTCCGATCCGGCGCGCCGGGTCGAAGCGGTGCTGCGGCGCTTCCGCGAGCAGGCCTATTCGTACACGCTGGAACCGCCCCTGCTTGGCCGCCACACCGTCGACGAATTCCTGTACCGGACCCGCGCCGGCTTTTGCGAGCATTACGCGGGCGCGTTCGTGTTCCTGATGCGCGCCGCCGGCGTGCCCTCGCGCGTGGTCACCGGCTACCAGGGCGGCGAAATGAATCCTTTCGACGGCGTGATGACGGTCCGTCAATCCGACGCCCATGCCTGGGCGGAGGTCTGGCTGGCGGGGCGCGGCTGGGTGCGCGTGGATCCGACCGCGGCGGTGGCGCCCGAACGCGTGCGGCGCGGCTTGAGCGCGGCGGTGCAGCTGCCCGCCCCCTTCGGCATCGAGGCCTTGCGTGGACTGGAGGCAGGCGGCGATGCCTGGTTCGGCCAGCTGCGCAATGCGTTTGGCGCGGTCAACAACGGCTGGAACCAGTGGGTGCTGAACTATACGCCTGAACGCCAGCGCAAGGTCGTCGGCAGCCTCCAGGCGGGCCTGCGGGGCTGGCCTTTTGTCGCCCTGTTAACGAGTGCGGGCATTCTGTTGCTGCTCTATGGAATTTTAGTTCGCCGCAAGGCAATTGATCCGATCGAAGCGCTATACTCGGTCCTGTGCAAGCGCCTTGGCCAACACGGCCTGGCACGTGCAGCGGACGAAGGGCCGACCGCCTACGCGGCCCGAGTTGCGGCAGCCTCTCACCTCGCATCGCCGACGCGCGATGCCGCTGCCGAATTCTTGCGCCGCTACAGTGCCTGGCGTTATGCGCCTGTCCAAGCCGATCCCCGGCTTGCCGCCACGTTGAAGAGCCTATTGTCGCAAGTCAGATGAAACCCTTCGTTCCCCTGTTAGCCGCACTGGCGCTGGCATTCGCCGCCCAGGGCGATGCGCAAGCTTTTGCCAAAGAATCCACGAGCCACGCGGTGCACGCGAAGGCGAAGGCCAAGTCCAAGGCCGCCAACACCGCCAAAGCCAAGCCGGCCAAGGGCAAGAATAAACCCGCCGCCAAGGGCAAGGCCGCCGCCAGGGTCTTGCCGGCCGCCGCGGCCGCCGCCGTGATCGACTACGACGGCGAGCACATGAATTTCCTGGAATGGCAGCCGGTGCAGGCCTTCATCGACGAGATGGTGGCCCAGCGCGGTTTCGCCCGCGCCGAGCTGGAAGCGGTATTCGGCAAGGTGCGCTTCGTCGATTCGGCGGTCCAGCTGGTCAAGCCGGCGCCGCCGGGCAAGCCCAAGAACTGGCAAGCCTATAGCGAGCGCTTCATCGAGCCGATCCGCGTCAACGCCGGCGTGCGCTTCTGGAACGAGAACGCGGAGGCGCTGGCGCGCGCCGAAGCCGCCTATGGGGTGCCGGCCGAGATCATCGTCGGCATTATCGGCGTGGAAACCATCTATGGCCGCGACACCGGACGCTTCCGCGTCGTGGACACCCTGGCCACCCTCGCCTTCGCCTATCCGGAGACGCCGAACCAGGAAGCGCGCAAGGCCTTCTTCCGCAGCGAACTGGCGAACACCCTGATGCTGGCGCGCGAGCGCGGCGGCGATCCCCTCGACCTGCTCGGCTCCTTCGCGGGCGCCGTGGGCATGCCGCAGTTCATGCCCGGCAATATCCTGAAATACGGTGTCGACTTCGACGGCGACGGCGGCATCGACCTGCGCGGCTCCAGCGCGGATGCGATCGGCAGCGTGGCCAATTTCCTGGTCCAGCACGGATGGAACGCCGAGCACCGCGGCCCGGCCGTGTTCGCGGCCGACGTGTCGCCCAACCGCGCCTGGGAAGATCTGCTGGGCCGCGGCCTGGAAGCCACCCTGCGCCCGGAAGAGCTGCAGGCGGCCGGTGTGATGCTCGAGACTTCCCTGCCCGCCGGCCGCCTGTATGGCCTGGTCGACTTGCAGAACGGCGCCGATCCGACCGAGTACTGGGTGGCGAACGATAACTTCTTTGCCATCACCAAGTACAACCGCAGTTATTTCTATGCCATGTCGGTGATCGAGCTCGGCCGCGCCGTCAAGCTGTCGCGCTCCACCTGAGGGCTGCCCGTCCCCCTTGGGCTGCTATTGCTGAGCGGGAAACTTTGTAATCGTTTGTAACAGGTTTCCCCCTCTTTTCCGCTCTTTCTACCCCGCCAATCTTACCTGCAAGACAAGATACCCCCCAGGGGTATCGCCTCCCGCACACTCCGTTCTCTGCGGAAACCACCCTCGCGCCCCCATACCCCCCGTTTTATTGTTTTCTAGGCAGCAAAAATCGTACCGTGCGGCATCAAAATGGCTTTGGCCTTACACTCGGGATTGACCAAAAAACAATTATTATTTCCGTGAGTTTGTGAGAGAATTGCATTGAGGCTATTGTTGCATGTAGACAACAAGACCTGAGACGACGCTGCAATTCGCTCGGCCGACAAGTAGCATGATGGAAATAGTTGTACAATTGGATAGATAATTACGAAATTAAATTTCCGGATTCGAAACGCCGCCAGCGACTCCGTTCAACCCCCATATAGGAATTTGAATCATGACAAACCAAGTCGGCATTGATATGAACAGCGATTCGGAAGGCGACGAACTGCTGCAATACAACCCGAACCGTCTGCTCGACACCCTGATCGAGAACCTGCGCCTGAAGAACGACGCGGCCCTGTCGCGCGCGCTGGAAGTGGCGCCGCCGGTGATCTCGAAGATCCGCCACCACCGCCTGCCGGTCGGCGCTTCGCTCCTGATCCGCATGCACGAAGTCAGCGACCTGTCGATCCGCGACCTGCGCTACCTCATGGGCGACCGCCGCGCGAAGTTCCGCATCAGCGACAAGCAGTTCAAGCCGAAGGAAGGCGCTGCACCGAAGGACCAGCAGGCCTGAACGCCATGCTGTTGTAACGCCCTGCCGCGTTGGCGGCCGGGCCTGGGCCGGCGCATTGCACGCCTTGCCTTCTGCACCACGATACGTGCATCCAGTGCGCGCGGGCCATTCATTTTCCGCCCGCCGATAGCGCACCAGTTTTTCCGGACCACGATGCCGGATCGCAGCGGCCGTCCCCGAACCCGACGGCCGTGCGGATGAATCAGGCGGGGAAGACGCCCGTCGACAGATAGCGGTCGCCGCGGTCGCAGACCACGAACACGATGGTCGCGTTCTCGACGGTCTGCGAAATGCGCAACGCCACTTCGCAGGCGCCCGCCGCCGAGATCCCACAGAAAATGCCCTCTTCCGCCGCCAGGCGGCGCGCCATCTGCTCGCTGGCGGCCTGGCTCACGTTTTCCACCTGGTCGACCCGGGCTTTTTCGAAGATCTTCGGCAGGTAGGCTTCCGGCCATTTGCGGATGCCCGGGATCGACGAGCCTTCCTCCGGCTGGGCGCCGACGATGCGCACCGCCTCGTTCTGTTCCTTCAGGTAGCGCGACACGCCCATGATGGTGCCGGTGGTGCCCATCGCGCTCACGAAGTGGGTGATGCGGCCGTCGGTATCGCGCCAGATCTCGGGGCCGGTGGTCTCGTAGTGGGCGCGCGGATTGTCGAAGTTGGCGAACTGGTCGAGGATGATGCCCTGGCCGTCCTTCTGCATCTGCTCGGCCATGTCGCGCGCGTATTCCATGCCGCCGGACTTCGGGGTCAGGATGATCTGGGCGCCGTAGGCGGCCATGCTCTGGCGGCGCTCGACCGACAGGTTGTCCGGCATCAGGAGCAGCATCTTGTAGCCCTTGATCGCGGCGGCCATGGCCAGCGCGATGCCGGTGTTGCCGCTGGTGGCTTCGATGAGGGTGTCGCCCGGCTTGATCTGGCCGCGCTCTTCGGCACGGCGCAGCATCGACATGGCGGCGCGGTCCTTGACGGAACCGGCCGGGTTATTGCCCTCGAGCTTGCCGAGGATGACGTTGTTGCGGGCCTGCGCATCCGCGCCCGGCAGGCGCTGCAGGCGCACCAGCGGCGTGTTGCCGATGGTGTCTTCGATGGTCTTGTAAGGCATTGCTTTCCCGATTCCTAGCGATACTTAAACCGCCATTCTAAACCGGGACGGAACTGGGCGTATGCGGCAGGGTCTAAAGACCCCGGCCGCATACGATTGGCGCAAACTCAGCGTTGCGGCGACGGATAGGTGGCGACGCTGACGTTGCCGTCCTTGTCGACCGCCTGCACGCCGAAGAACACATTGTCCTTCGACAGGTCGACCGTGGCCTCGGTGACGTTGCCGACCCACTTCGATCCCTGCCAGTTGGCGGCGGTGGTCTCGCGCCACACGATGCGGTAGCCGGCGACGTCCGGCTCGCCGTTGGGCTGCCACACCAGCGTCGAATCGTTGGTCAGCTTGTCGGTGCGCAGCTTGACCTCGCGCGGCGCGGCGGGCGCCAGGGCCAGCGAGGCCAGGGCCGCCGCGTTGACGCGGGTGACCTTGCCGATGTAGTCGAAGTCGACGAAGTCGATCAGGTCGCCGTAGACCTTGCCGCTTTCGGTGCGCAGGTCCTGGTGCTGGTGGTCGAAGTCCTCGTTCGGCTCGGTGAAGCGCAGCGCCGCGTAGCCTTGCTCCAGGAAGGGCATGTGGTCGCCGCCGCGCAGGTAGCGGTCGTGGCGCTGGATCACCGAGACCTTGAAGCCCTTCACGTAGCGCTCGCCCTGCTCCTTGGTATGGCGCGCGAGCTGGCGCGAGACCGAATCGTTCTCGCCGCCGGTGGCCACCAGCTGGCGGATCGCGTCGCTCATTTCCTTGGTGGCCGGGATGCTCTGGGCGAACAGGCGCACCTGCTTGTTGTCGACCTTGCCGTCGTCGGCGCGCGAGCTGCCGATGATGTCGTTGGTGAACATGCCGGCGATATTCACATTGTTCTTGCGCGCGGTCTCGGCGAAGTGGCGCGCGCCGAGCAGGCCCTGCTCTTCGGCCGCGACGGCCATGAACACCAGGGTGGCGTCGAACTTGTGCTTGGCCATCACGCAGGCCAGCTCCATGATGGCGGCCGTGCCCGAGGCGTCGTCGTTGGCGCCCGGCGCGTCGGCGGTGGCGTTCATCACGTCGGTGACGCGCGAATCGTAGTGGCCGCTGACCACGTAGACGCGGTCCCTGGAGGCGGCTTGCGTGCCCGGCAGGGTGGCGACCACGTTGACGATCTCGGTCGGGCGCGAGATGCGCGCGGAGACTGGGGCCACGTGGCTGTCGAAGGCGACCGACAGCGGCGTGCCGGCGCCGCAGCGCTCCAGCTCCGCCTTGATCCAGCGCCGCGCGGCGCCGATGCCGCGGGTCTCGGATTCCGTTTCCGACATCGTGTGGCGGGTGCCGAAGCCGACCAGCTTGCGGATGTGGGCTTCGATGCGCTTCGGGGAGATGTCGGCGACGATCTTCTTGATCTGCGCTTGTTCGCGGCTGATGTCCGGTTGTGCCGGGGCGGCGGCTGCGCTGGCGGCGCCGGCGGTGGCCAGCAGGGCGGCGAGCAGGCCGGTGGAAATGCGGGCGTGAGGCATGAGTACCTTTCTGGTCTGATGTTGAGGCGTGCTCGGACATCTTCTCATGCGGCGGGGTGGGTGTCAGTCATTACACGGCGAAAATGTGCTCTCTTAGAGCAGAGCCCAGGTGATGGTGGTCCGCTACATCAAAACGTCATCCCCGCGAAGGCGGGGACCCAAGTTTGCTAGCGCACCGCATGCGTTTGAAGTGAGTGGCAGCGCGACGAACTTGGGTTCCCGCCTTCGCGGGAAGTCATTGCCGCCAGTGGCGGGAAGTCATTGCCGCCAGTGGCGGGAATGACGGATTGAAGCCGCAGGCCAAAGCAAGAAATCGTGCGGCTCAACGGACACAATAAAACCCGCGGCACGCCGCGGGTCCATTTGCTTACATGGCCGCCTTCGACTCTTCCGGCTTGGCCTTGACCTCCTGTTTGGCCGACGCCTTCGACGCCTTGGCCTCCGCCGGCTTGGCGCTCGCCCCTTCCTTGCCCTTGCCGTTCACCACCAGCCCGGCCTCGGTCAGCTTGACCGCCTTCTTGTCGCCCAGTCCCTTGACCCGCTTCTGCAGGTCGGCCCAGTCCTTGAATTCGCCTTTCGCACGCTCGTCCAGGATCGCCTTGGACATGCTCGGCCCCACCCCCTTCACGCCATCGAGCGCCGCGGCGTCGGCCTTGTTGACGTCGACCTGGGCGAAGGCGAAGCTGCTGGACAAGGCCAGGGTGGCGACTGCGAGCATCAGTTTCTTGATCATGTATTCTCTCCGTAGGTTCGTGAAATGGACGGCGGCGCCATCCATCCACGCACTAACGGCCCGGCCCCGCCGGCGTTGACGGCCCGGGATTGAGCAGGATCAACCGGGGAACAGCTCCTCGCGGGTCACGGTCGCGGTGCCCAGCTTGCCGACCACGATGCCGCCGGCGCGGTTGGCGGTGGCCAGGGCCTCGGCCAGCGGCGCACCGGCGCCCAGCATCGCGGCCAGGGTGGCGATCACGGTGTCGCCGGCGCCCGAGACGTCGAACACCTCGCGCGCGTCCGCATGCACATGCAGCACCTCGCCGGCGCTGTACAGGCTCATGCCCTCTTCCGAACGGGTCAGCAGCAGCGCATCCAGGCCCAGCTCGCTGCGCAGGCGCTGGGCCTTCTCGGTGAGTTGCTCCTCGGTCTTCCAGCTACCCACCACCCGCTGCAGTTCCGAGCGGTTCGGGGTCAGGATGCTGGCGCCGCGGTAAGGCGTGAAATCGTCGCCCTTCGGGTCGACCAGCACGATCTTGCCGGCGGCGCGCGCCTCCTTCACCATCTCGGCCACGTTGACCAGGGCGCCCTTGTTGTAGTCGGACAGGATCACCACGTCGTAGTCCGGCAGCAGCGCACGGAACTGGTCGAGCTTGTCGCGCAACACGGTCTCGGTCGGCGCTTCCTCGAAGTCGATGCGCACCATCTGCTGCTGGCGGCCGATGACGCGCAGCTTGATGATGGTGGAGATCGCGTCGTCGCGCTTCATGTAGCTGTGGATCGCCGCCTCGCGCAGCAGCTTCTCGACCTCCTCGCCCGCCTCGTCCTGGCCGGTGATGCCCAGCAGGCCGGTGTGCGCGCCCAGGGCGGCGGCATTGCGCGCCACGTTGGCGGCGCCGCCCAGGCGTTCCTCGCGGCGCTCGATGCGCACCACCGGCACCGGGGCTTCCGGCGAGATGCGCGAGACCTCGCCGAACCAGTAGCGGTCGAGCATGACGTCGCCCACCACCAGCAGGCGCACGTTGGACAATTGCGGGGCCGCCTGGTGGCGGAAGCTGTCTGCCGCCAGCAGGCGGCTCGGAGTCAGGTCGGTCATAAGTCTGCTGCGTCAGTTCATCACGTTCAGTTCTTCGGTGCGGCGCGGCGGATAGGTCTCCCAGCGGCTGCAGCCCGGGCACTGCCAGTAGAACTGGCGCGCCTTGAAGCCGCAGTGGCTGCACTGGTAGCGCGCCAGCTTCTGGGTGTAGCGCTGCACCAGGTTCTTGACCATCGACAGCTCTTCCCACACGTGGGCCGGGGCGTCCATCAGGCGCGCCTCGAGCAGCTTGTCCAGGCCCAGCAGGGTCGGGTTGCGGCGCAGTTCCTCGATCACCAGCTGCTTCGCCGCTTCCACGCCGTCCAGTTCGATGACCGCCTTGAATACCACCTCGATCAGGTCGATCGACGAGGCCTCGGCCAGGTAGGCGCGCAGCAGGTTGACGCCTTCTTGCGGGCGGCCGACCTTGCGGTAGCCGTCCATCAGGCGCTGGGCCACCAGGGCCACGTGCGGCACGCTCTGGTGCTCGACGCGGCGCCAGGCCAGCAGCGCGCCTTCGACGTCGTCCTGGGCCAGCAGCGCGTCGCCATGCAGGATGGTGGCGCGCACGCTGCTGCGGTCCGCCTGCAGGGCCTTGTCCAGCAGCGCCATGGCGTCGCTCGGCTGCAGGTGGACCAGGGCGTCCTGGGCCAGCTCGCAATAGAACTGGGCGATTTCCTTCTGGCGCGCGCCGGCGCCGGATTCCTGCAGGCCGGTGGCGACCTCGATCGCGCGCTTCCATTCCTTCTCGCGCTGGTAGATCTCGAGCAGGGCCTTGCGCGCCTGCACCGCGAACGGGGTGTCGGACAGCAGGTTGAAGGATTCCTCGGCGCGGTCCAGCAGGCCGGCCTTGAGGTAGTCCATGCCCAGCTCGTACTGGGCCTGCGCCTTCTGCTCGCCCGGCAGGTCGGGACGCGCCAGCAGGTTCTGGTGCACGCGGATGGCGCGCTCGGTCTCGCCACGGCGGCGGAACAGGTTACCCAGGGCGAAGTGCATGTCGGCCGATTCCGGGTCGAGCTTGACGATCTCGATGAAGGAATCGATGGCCTTGTCGGGCTGCTCGTTGAGCAGGTGGTTCAGGCCCTTGAAGTAGCCGCGCGGGAGGGTGCGCGATTCGGAGACCAGCTCGTTGATGTCGACGCGGGCGGCGAGCCAGCCCAGGCCGAAGAAGAATGGGATGCCTAGCAGCATCCAGAGTTCGAATTCCATGTGTTCTTGTTGTCGTGTGATGCGTTCAGCGCACGGGCGGGACGCTGTCGGGCTGCGGCGGCGCGGTGCCGGTGCCTGCGGCGCTCTGCAGGGCCTGGATGGTGTTCTTGTGCTGCGAGCTCTGGCGGCGCTGGCGGAACACGGTCGGCGTCAGCGCCAGGATGCCCAGCGCCGCCCCGGCCACGAAGAAGGCCAGCAGCATGAGCACGAGCGGGCCGCGCAATTCATAGTCGAGGAAGAAGCGCAGGTCGACTTCCTGGGTGTTCTTGAGGGCGAAGCCGAAGAACAGGACGAACAGGACGATGCCGGCGATGGTCGAGACGAATCTCATCGGGTGGTTCCGGTGGTGGGTTGGGCAAAGGCGCAGTGTCGCATATCCGGCATGATATTTCAAAACGGTTGAGGGTGTGCTGCGCTGGTGGTGAATGCCAAGTTGTGTGGCACGCTACGAACTTGGGTTCCCGCCTGCGCGGGGATGACCTTGTTTGAGTGTACCGTTAGCCCAAAGACCGTCATCCCCGCGAAGGCGGGACCCAAGTTTGCTCGCATACCACTAACGCAATCACTACCGACAAAAAAAAACGGCATCCTCACGGACGCCGTTTCTGCCTGCCCGCTGGCAGACGACTTCAGTCTTCGATGATGGGCTGCCCCACCATCGCGTCCACCCGCTCGCGCAACTGCTTGCCCGGCTTGAAGTGGGGCACCCGTTTTTCGGGCACCATCACCTTGTCGCCGGACTTCGGATTGCGTCCGATGCGCGGGGGCCGGCTGTTCAGCGCGAAGCTGCCGAAACCACGGATCTCGATGCGCTGGCCGGTCGCCAAAGCGTTCGTCATCGCATCGAGGATGGTCTTGACCGCGAACTCCGCATCCTTCGCCACCAGCTGGGAATAACGCTCAGCCAGGCGATTGATCAGCTCGGACTTGGTCATCTGCTCGCTCCAGGTAAGGAATTAACCCTTGTTGTCGAACTTGGCCTTCAGCAGGGCGCCCAGGCTGGTGGTGCCCGAAGCAGCGCTGTTGTCCGAAGCCAGCTTGCTCATCGCTTCCTGGGTGTCAGCGCTGTCTTTCGCCTTGATCGACAGCTGGATGCTGCGAGCCTTGCGATCGATGTTGATGACCAGGGCTTCGACCTTGTCGCCCACTTTCAGGTGGGTGCCGGCGTCTTCCACGCGGTCACGCGAGATTTCCGAAGCGCGCAGGTAGCCTTCGACTTCGTCGTTCAGCGCGATCACGGCGCCTTTCGGCTCAACCGACTTCACGGTGCCGGTGACCAGGGTGCCCTTGTCGTTCAGCGAAGCGAAGTTGTTGAACGGGTCGCCTTCCAGCTGCTTCACGCCCAGCGAGACACGCTCGCGCTCGACGTCGATTGCCAGCACGACGGCTTCCAGCTCGTCGCCCTTCTTGAACTTGCGCACGGCTTCTTCGCCGGCTTCGGTCCACGACAGGTCCGACAGGTGCACCAGGCCGTCGATGTTGCCCGGCAGGCCGATGAACACGCCGAAGTCGGTGATCGACTTGATCAGGCCCTTGACCTTGTCGCCCTTCTTGTGGGTCATGCCGAAGTCGTCCCACGGATTCGCCTTGCACTGCTTCATGCCCAGCGAAATACGGCGGCGCTCTTCGTCGATCTCCAGGACCATGACTTCCACTTCGTCGCCCAGCTGGACAACCTTGTTCGGAGCCACGTTCTTGTTGGTCCAGTCCATTTCCGAGACGTGCACCAGGCCTTCGATGCCCTGCTCGACTTCCACGAACGCACCGTAGTCGGTCAGGTTGGTGACCTTGCCGAACAGGCGGGTGCCTTGCGGGTAGCGACGCGACAGACCGGTCCACGGATCGTCGCCCAGCTGCTTGACGCCCAGCGAGACGCGGTTCTTTTCCTGGTCGTACTTGAGGACCTTGGCGGTGATTTCCTGGCCAACCGACAGCACTTCCGACGGGTGACGCACGCGACGCCATGCCAGGTCGGTGATGTGCAGCAGGCCGTCGATGCCGCCCAGGTCGACGAACGCACCGTAGTCGGTGATGTTCTTGACGACGCCGGTGACCACGGTGCCTTCTTTCAGGGTTTCCATCAGCTTGGCGCGTTCTTCGCCCATCGATGCTTCGATGACGGCGCGGCGCGACAGGACGACGTTGTTACGCTTGCGGTCCAGCTTGATGACCTTGAATTCCAGGGTCTTGCCTTCGAACGGGGTGGTGTCCTTGACCGGACGGGTGTCGACCAGCGAACCCGGCAGGAATGCGCGGATGCCGTTGGTCAGGACGGTCAGGCCGCCTTTGACTTTACCGTTGACGGTACCGGTGACGATCTCGCCCGATTCCATTGCTTTTTCCAGAGCCAGCCACGATGCCAGGCGCTTGGCCTTGTCGCGCGACAGGATGGTATCGCCGAAACCGTTTTCCAGCGATTCGATGGCCACGGAAACGAAGTCGCCGATCTGGACTTCCAGTTCGCCCTGGTCATTCTTGAATTCTTCGACCGGAATGAAGGCTTCCGACTTCAGGCCGGCGTTGACGATCACGAAGTTGTGATCCAGGCGCACGACTTCAGCCGAAATGACTTCGCCCGAACGCATGTCTTGACGCGACAGCGATTCCTCGAAGAGGGCGGCAAAGCTTTCCATACCGGTATCTTGGGTGGTTGCAGTAGACATAAAAAAGGTTACTCGAGTTAGCCAGCAGTCCGTCGATAGTGCGGACTGAACTGGGTCAGGTTGAAACACACCTGCAACGGCGAAATTGCCATGCAGGCACCAAAGGACGACGGTCCTGAAGCCGTCGCATCGCAAAACCTTGATGCGAACCTTAAGACCGTCATCCCCGCGAAGGCGGGGACCCAAGTTTCTCAGCACAGCCACCGCGGCGATGACTCGAGCCAACGGTGACGCACCGGACTTGGGTTCCCGCCTGCGCGGGAAAGACGCTTTTAAGCCGCGGACTTACGTCAGCAGCTCACAAAACGCCAATCAATTCTTATGCATGCGCATACCAGGCCAGCACCTGTTCGATCGCTTCCTCAGCGCTCATGTTCGAGGTATCCAGCAAATGCGCATCCTCCGCCGGCACCAGCGGGGCCACGGCGCGCTTGGTATCGCGTTCGTCCCTCGCCTGCAAATCCGCCAGCAGATCGTCCATATTAGCAGAAAATCCTTTGCCAATCAATTGCTTATACCGGCGCTCTGCACGTGCCTCAACGCTTGCCGTCAAGAACACCTTCAGCTTGGCGGTGGGGAAGATTACCGTGCCCATGTCGCGTCCGTCCGCCACCAGGCCCGGGGCCTCGCGGAAGCCCAGTTGCAAGGCGAACAAGGCCTGGCGCACGCTCGGCAGCGCGGCGATCTTCGATGCCATGTTGCCAACCTCCTCGGCCCGGATCGCCTGGGTCACGTTCTCGCTGGCCAGGAACACGTCGTGGCCGACAAAGCGCGCCGGCAGGTGCTCGGCCAGCTTGGCGATGCCGTGCTCGTCGCGAAGTTCGGTACCGCGGCGCAGCGCCTGCAGCGCCGTCAGGCGGTACAGGGCGCCCGAGTCGAGCAGGTGGAAGCTCAGCCGCTCGGCCACCTTGGCCGCCACCGTGCCCTTGCCGGAAGCGGTCGGGCCGTCGATCGTGATGACTGGGATGTGCGAATGTGGCATACGGGTGTCGGATGAGTCAGAACAGTTCGTTGCGGGCGATGCTGGCGAACGCCTCGAAGTAATCCGGGAAGGTCTTGGCGACGCATTTCGGATCGTTGATGCGCATGGCGTTGCCGCGGCGCGCCTTGCCGTCGAGCGAGGCGAGCGAGAAGCACATGGCCATGCGGTGGTCGTCGTAGGTGTCGATGGTGGCCGGCTTGAGCTGCTCCGGCGGGGTGATGCGGATGTAGTCCGGGCCCTCCTCCACCTCGGCGCCGACCTTGCGCAGCTCGGTCGCCATGGCGGCCAGTCGGTCGGTTTCCTTCACCCGCCAGCTGGCGATGTTGCGCAAGGTCGAGGTGCCGTCCGCGTACAGCGCGGCCACGGCGATGGTCATGGCGGCGTCCGGGATGTGGTTGAAGTCGGCGTCGATGGCCTTGAGCACGCCGTTCGAACGCGCCTCGATCCAGTTTTCGCCGCGCGTGACGATGGCGCCCATGCGCTCGAGCGCGTCGGCGAAGCGCACGTCGCCCTGGATGCTGTTCTCCCCTACCCCTTCCACGCGCACCGGGCCGCCGGCGATCGCGCCCGCCGCCAGGAAGTAGGACGCCGACGAGGCGTCGCCCTCGACGTGGATCGTGCCCGGGCTCTGGTAGCGCTGGCCCGGTTGCACGGTGAACGACGCCCAGCCGTTCTGCTCGACCGTCACGCCGAAGCGGCGCATCAGGTTCAGGGTGATCTCGATGTAGGGCTTGGAAATCAGCTCGCCGACCACGTCGATCGTTACCGCATGGGTCTTGGCCATCAGCGGGGCGCTCATCAGGAGCGCGGTCAGGAACTGGCTCGACACGTTGCCGCGCACCGCCATGCGGTCGGCGTGGATGTGGCCGCGGCGGATGCGCAGCGGCGGGAAGCCCTGCTCGCCCGTGTATTCGATCTGGGCGCCCACTTCGTTGAGGGCGTCGACCAGGTCGCCGATCGGGCGCTCGTGCATGCGCGACACGCCGTGCAGGGTGTAGTCGCCGCCGATCACGCTGAGTGCCGCCGTCAGTGGACGGATCGCGGTGCCGGCATTGCCCATGAACAGGTCGGCCTCGTGGTTCGGCAGCACGCCGCCCTGGCCGTGGACCACCACGGTGCGCTCGTCGACCTCGTCCCACCCGATGCCGAGCGAGCGCAGCGCGCCCAGCATCACCATGGTGTCGTCCGAGGCCAGCAGGTCGTGGATGGTGGTCGCGCCTTCCGACAGCGCGGCCAGCAGCAGGGTGCGGTTCGAAATGCTCTTGGAACCCGGCAGGCGCACCGAGCCCGCCGTGTGCAGCACGGGTTCGAGGTCGATATGCTGCGGATAATGTTTAGACTGCGGTATTTGCTGCGTCATTCTGGTTCCTGGTTGGGTGGCGGCGGTGGAGAGCCGGCTTCGATGGCCTCGATCCACTCGCGCCGGGCGCGCTGGGCATTGGCGTAGACGGCTTCCAAGGCGGCGCCGTCGGACGCGGCCAAACGCGCGCGCAATGTCGTCAATTGTGCCAGATAAGCATCCAGCTCGGTAAGCAGGGCCGCCTGGTTGGCCAGGCTGATGTCGCGCCACATCTCGGGCGAGGAGCCGGCGATGCGGGTGAAGTCGCGGAAACCGCTGGCCGCGTACTGGAACAGCAGGTCGGCATGGGGCTTGGCGGCGATGTCGTCCACCAGGGCATAGGCCAGCAGGTGCGGCAGGTGGCTGACGGCGGCGAACACCCGGTCATGGTCGGCGGGGCTCAGCATGTGGATGAGCGCACCGCAGGCGCGCCAGGCCTCGGCCACCAGCTCGACCGCGTCGTCGGCGTTTTCCGGCAAGGGCGTGAGCACCGCTTTCTTGCCGCGGTACAGGGTGGCCAGCGCCGCGTCCGGGCCGTTCGACTCGCTGCCCGCGATCGGATGGCCGGGCACGAACTGGTGGATGCGCTCGCCCAGCACTTCGCGGGCGGCGGCCACCACGTCGCCCTTGGTGCTGCCGGCATCGGTGACCACGGTGCGGGCGCCGAGATGGGGCAGCAGGGCCGCGAGGATGCGGCCGGTCTGGGCCACCGGCGCCGCCAGCAGCACCAGGTCGGCGCCTTGCAGCGCCTCCTGGTAGGAAGTGGCCACCTCGTCGACGATGCCCAGTTCCAGCGCGCGCGCCATCGCCTGCGGCTCGCGGCCGATGCCGACCACGCGGCGCACCGCGCCGGCCGCCTTCAGGCCGAGCGCGAAGGAGCCGCCGATCAGGCCGACCCCGACGATGACGACTTTATCGAGCATTCAGCCCAGCGCCTTCCTGAGCGCCGCGATGAAGGTCGCGTTTTCCTGCGGCAGGCCGATCGAGATGCGCAGCCACTGCGGCAGGCCGTAGTTGCCCACCGGGCGCACGATCACGCCCTGCTTGAGCAGCGCCACGTTGACGCGCGCGCCGGCCGCGTCGTCGTTGCCGACCTTGACCAGCACGAAGTTGCCGAAGGACGGCACGTATTCCAGGCCCAGCTCCTCGAAGGCCGCGGTCATCTGCTTGTAGCCCTCGGCGTTGTTCCTGGCGCCCTTCTCCAGGAATGCCTTGTCGTTCAGCGCGGCCACGGCGGCCGCCTGGGCCAGCGAGTTGACGTTGAAGGGCTGGCGGATGCGGTTCATCAGGTCGGTGACCTGCGGCTGGGCGATGGCGAAGCCCACGCGCAGGCCGGCCAGGCCGTAGGCCTTGGAGAAGGTGCGCGAGACGATCAGGTTCGGGTACTGGCGCACCCACTGGCTCGATTCGAACTGGTGTTCCGGCGCCAGGTATTCGTTATAGGCTTCGTCGAGCACCACGATCACGTTGCCTGGCACCTTCTGCAGGAAGGCTTCGACTTGCGGCGCCGGGAAGAAGGTGCCGGTCGGGTTGTTCGGGTTGGCGACGTAGACCAGGCGGGTATCCGCATCGATGGCGGCCGCCATGGCGTCGAGGTCATGGCCGAAGTCCTTGGCCGGGACCACGATGGCGCGTCCGCCCACGCCCTGCGTGGCCAGCGCGTAGACCGCGAACGAGTACTGCGAGTAGACCACCGCCTCGCCCTTCTGCACGAAGGCGTGGGCCGCGATTTCCAGGATGTCGTTGCTGCCGTTGCCCAGGGTAATCCAGTCGGCCGGGACGTCGTAGCGGCTCGAGAGCGCGGCCTTCAGGTCGAAGCCGTTGGCGTCCGGATAGCGGCCCAGCTCGGCGGCGGCGGCCAGCATCGCCTGGCGGCTCGATTCCGGCAGGCCGAAGGGGTTCTCGTTGGAGGCCAGCTTGACGATGTCGGCTTCGTTCAGCCCATACTCGCGGGCGACTTCGGCGATCGGTTTGCCGGCCTGGTAAGGGGCGATGGCGCGAACGTATTCTGGTCCGAATTGGTGGTGCATGGCAGGTCTCTCGAAGATGGATTAAAGGCTTTGCGGATAAGACCCCAGCACCTTGAAGAAGGCGGCGTTGTCTTTCAGTTCGTCGAGGGCGCGGGCGACCGCGGCGTCGTGCACGTGGCCCTCGATGTCGACGTAGAAATAGTATTCCCAGGTGCCGATGCGCGCCGGGCGCGACTCGAAGCGCGTCATCGACACGCCGTGCTTGGACAGCGGCGCCAGCAGGTTGTAGACGGCGCCGGCCTTGTTCGGCACGGCCAGCACCAGCGCGGTGCGGTCGCGGCCCGACGGGCCGGTCTGGAGATTGCCGATCACGACGAAGCGGGTGCGGTTGTGCGGGTCGTCCTGGATGTGGGCCTGCACCACGCCGAGCTGGTACTGCTCGCCCGCCATCTCGCTGGCGATCGCAGCCACGCTCGGATCCTGGCTGGCCAGCACGGCCGCCTCGGCGTTCGAGGCCACGGCGCGGCGCTCGATGCCGGGATAGTGCTGGTTCAGCCACACCTGGCACTGGGCCAGGGCCTGGGAATGGGCGCACACGGTCCTGACGCCGTCCATCGAGCCGGTCTTGCTCATCAGGCTATGGTGGACCGGAATCGACACTTCGCCGCTGATGATGGTGGTGGTGGCCAGCAGCAGGTCGAGGGTGCGGTTGATCGCACCTTCCGAGGAGTTCTCGACCGGGACCACGCCGAAGTCGGCGGTGCCGGCCTCGGTGGCGCGGAACACCTCGTCGATCGACACGCAGGGCAAGGTCTCGATGGCGCTGCCGAACTGCTGGAACACGGCCTGCTCGCTGAAGGTGCCCGAGGGGCCGAGGTAGGCCACCGTGACGCGCTTCTCGAGCGCGCGGCAGGAGGACATGATCTCGCGGAAGATGGTCTGGACATCGCGGTCCTTGAGCGGGCCGGGATTGCGCTCGGCCACGCCGCGCAGCACCTGGGCTTCGCGCTCGGGGCGGAACACGGGGGCGTTGGTCTCGGCCTTGACGTGGCCGACTTCCTGCGCCACCTTGCCGCGCTGGCTCAGGAGGGCCAGGATTTGCGCGTCGATCGCATCGATCTGTTCGCGCAGGGGTTTGAGTTTGTCTGTCATCGTGGTTATGCAATCAATCGATT
>NZ_JAGPWC010000034.1 GCF_018119405.1 Massilia sp. ST3
GGGCCCCCCCCGCGGGGGGGGGGGGGGGGGGGGGCCCCCCCCGGGGGCCCCCGGCCACACCAGGCCGGAAACGACGGTTTCCAGGGCAACGCGTGCCTGGCTCTGCGAAGTCGGGGCCGGTATCGGGTCGGCCAGCGGCGTGTGCTGCGGCGCCTGGGCCGACGCGGCCGCGGCGATGCCGGCCAGCGCCGGCATGATGATGCGGATGAGCGTGTGCAACTTCATGGCATGTCCGTTCCTTTGGCCTGAGGGCGGTCGACAAGACAGCCGGTTAATGCCCCGGGCCCCGGGAAAGGTTCATGCGATTTGCGATGTGCGATGTGCGATGTGCGGGATCCAGGCTCCTAGTGCGCGCGCGCCTGCCGTCCGCTGGCCTGCAGCCAGTCGCCGAATTGCGCCGCCGGGAAAGGCTCGGCCACGTAGTATCCCTGGGCCTCGTCGCAGCCGTAGCCGCTCAGCGCGTCCCAGATGTCCTTGCTGGCCGTGCCTTCGGCTACCACGGTCATGCCGAGATTGTGGGCCAGCTCGATGGTGGACTTGACGATGGCCGCCGCGCGGCAGTCCTTCAGCATGCTCATGGTAAATCCGTGGTCGACCTTGATGGTCTTGACCGGCATGCGCGTGAGATAGCTGAGCGAGGAATAGCCGGTGCCGAAATCGTCGATGAACAGGTGGAAACCCATCCCGCTCAGCCTGGCAAGCTCGGCGATGGATGCGTCGGGATCGGTGATCAGGCTGCTCTCCGTGATTTCCAGCCCCAGCCATTCCGGGCTGCCGCCCCAGGTATGCAGGAGGGTTTCCAGGCCGGGCACCAGGTCCGGCGACAGCAGATTGCGCGGCGACAGGTTGACGGCCAGCGGGATGCCGAGGCCGTCGCGCTGCCAGTTGAAGCACTGGCGGACCGAGGCCTGCAGCATGTGGCGGGTCAGGACATGGATCAGCTCCGTGTCTTCGACCAGCGGAACGAACAGGCCGGGCGAGACCATGCCCAGGCGCGGATGGCGCCAGCGTACCAGCGCTTCCGCGCCGACCACGTCGCCGCTGCGCATCTCGACCTTGGGCTGGCAGTACAGCTCGATCTGCCCATCCTGGACGGCCTTGCGGAATTCGCCAAGCAAGGCCAGCCGCTCCGGCTTGTAGGGTCGTCCTCGGGCTGGTACACCAGCAGCTCGGTGCCGATCTGGCGCGCCCGGAACACCGCCACGTTCGCCTTGCGGAACAGCGTCGCGGGATCGGACGCATGCCCCGGAAACAGCGCGACGCCGATGTGTACGTTGATGTCGTAGTGGATGCCGGCCACCGGGAAAGGCGCCTCGAAAGCCTTCAGGATCGCGCGCGCGCAGGGCTTGGAATCGTAGGTGTCGGCATCGGACAGCAGCACCGCGAACTGCGCGCCCCCGGTGCGGGCGACGAAGACCCGCTCGCCGAAGGTCTGGCGGATGCGCACCGCGACGTCCCTGAGCAGCGCATCCGAGTTCATGGTCCCGAGGGTCAGGCAGATGTCCTGGAAGCGCGCGACGTCGACCACCATCAGCGCCAGCGGCACGAAGTCGGGCGCGTCGACCATGGTGGCCTGTTCCAGCCGGCGCGCCAGCGACACGCGGTTCGGCAGGCCGGTCACCTCGTCCTGGTAGGCCAGGCGCTGGATCTCCTGCTCCGCCAGCTTGGCCTCGGTGATGTCGCGCAGGTAGCCCACCATGCGAACCGCGGCGCCGGCCGCGTCGGCCTGCACTTCGCCCTGGCTTTCCACGTAGCGCAGCTCGCCCGGCGCCGGGATGGTCCGGTACTGCACGTAGTAGCCGGTGCCGGGATGCGCGAGGCACACCCGGCGCGCGGTCTCGACGGCGGGCAGGTCGTCCGGGTGGATGCGGCTGTTGAGGAAGGCCAGCGGCACCTCCGGACTGTCGAAGCCGAAGACCTTGCGCGTTTCCTCCGCCGTCATGATCGCCTTGCCGCGCGTAAAATCGACGGTCCAGGTGCCGACCCGCGCGATCCGCTGCGCACGCGTCAGGTCCAGCCGCGTCTGGCGCAGGCTTTCCTCGGTGCGGCGGCGCTCGGTCAGGTCGACGCTGGCGAACACCAGGGCGCGCGGGCTGCCGTCCGGATCGTCCTCGCGGATGCCTTCGACGCGCAGGATGCGCCCCTCATCCCCTTCCCGCTGCGGCCGCACCCGCCATTCGGCGTCGAAGGGCTGGCCCGCGTCGATGCAGGCGCGCAGGGCCGCGGCCGCGCGCTCGCGGTCGCGCGCGTCCACCTGGCCGAGCAGCAGCGCGACGCCGGCCTCCATGCTGTCCGGCATGGCGCCGTGATCGAGGCCGACATTGCGGCAGTGCTGGGTGGAACACGCCTGGCGCCCCAGCTTCAGGTCGAAGACGCAGTGGCCCATGCCCGTCAGCTGCTGGGCCAGCGAGACATCGTCGCGCATCAAGGAGAGTTCGGCCAGCGCGTCCTGCTGAGCGCTCACGTCCTGGGCGCTCAGCAGCGCGCGGCGGCCCCCGCCGAGAGGAGCGAGCGAGGCGGCGACCCAGAACCCGGCGATCCTGGATCGCCGCCGTTGACCTGCATGCGTGGCCGAGGCGTGCGCTCAGCCGAAGGTGAAGGCGTAGGCCCGTGCGCCTTCGTCGAGGAAGCGGACTTCGAAGCGCCGCTGCCGCACCGCGCCAGTCTGGCGTATCAGCTGGTACAGGCGGGCGCCGCCGACGACGCCGTTGCCCTCGGCGTCGATGTCGGCGCCATGGTCCGCGCCCGGGGCCTTGCCGTCGAGCGTCACCTTGATCCGCACCGGCCGCCCCGCCTCGCCGCCGGCGACCAGGTGCAGGTCGCGCGCGCCGAAGCGATAGGCGATGCCGGCCCCGGCCTGCGCCGCGCGGCCGAATTCGGCGCCCACCACCCAGCGGCCGGACAGGGCCCACTGGTTCAGCTGCAGGGCCGGGGCCGAATACCGCTGCGGCGCGTCGCGCAGCAGGGCTTCCGGGGAATGGAAGTTCGCCGCCTTGCGGAAGCCGATATAGGTTTCGCCGGAGGCCTCGGCGGCTGCCGACGGCGCCATCTGCTCGGCTTCCGTGGCCGGGTCGACCAGCCCGCCTCTGACGGCGCCGCCGCGGGTCTCGGCCAGCAGCGCCTGGATCGCCCGCTCCATGCTGGCGTAGTCGCCCTCCCCGAACTGGCGGTAGCGCACCCGGCCCGCCCCGTCGACCAGGTAATACGCGGGCCAGTAGCGGTTGCCCCAGGCGCGCCAGATCTGGCGGCTGCTGTCGACCGCCACCGGGAAATCGATGCGGAAGCGCCGCATCGCCGCGTTCACGTTGGCCAGGTCTTCCTCGAAATCGAACTCCGGCGTGTGAACGCCCACCACTTCCAGGCCCTGGCCGCGGTATTTCTCGGCCCAGGCGCGCACATACGGCAGGGTGCGGATGCAGTTGATGCAGGAATAGGTCCAGAAATCGACCAGCACGACCTTGCCGCGCAGGCCCTCCCGGGTCAGCGGGGCCGAGTTGAGCCAGGTGCTGGCGCGCTCGAAGCCGGGGCTGGGCCCCAGCACCGGCAGCACGGCGGCCGGCGCCGCCGCGGCCACGCCCGACAACAGCGCCGCGCCGGCGAGCGCTGAAAACAGGGTCTTCATCGCCACTCCTTATTTCTGTTTGTCGAGAACCACGATGGGCTTGCCCTTCTCGACCAGGTAGGTCGCCAGCTCCGCCGCCTTGCCCTGACCCGGGTTCCTGGCCGAGTGCACCGCCCCCGCCGGGATGTACAGGGCTTCACCGGCCTTGAGCACCACCGGTTTGCCCTCCAGTTCGTATTCCACCGTTCCTTCCAGCACGTAGGCGATCTCGACGCCGGGGTGGGAATGCTTGGGGAAGGCCGCGCCCGGACCGAAGTCGACCCGCACCTGGATCGCTTCGCGCCCGCCGTCGAAATCGTGGCGCACGGCTTCGGTGCGTCCGATACCGTTGGCGTCGAGTTTCTGCGCCAGCGCCGGCGCCGCCGCGCCCGTTGCCAGGGCCAGTCCGGCCAGTACGCGCAGACCCAGAGTGCGCATCGTCTTCATGTCCACTGCTTTCATTTCAGCTCCTTTTGGGATGACGCGGTCCAGGCTGGACCGGCCACCTATTGGAACGCGGCCTCGTATCCGGCGGATGTCGCAGCGTGCCTGGAACGGCCGGCCATGTATCCGGCGCGAGGCTGGACACACTGGGATACAAAAGCAGGCTACGTTTCACAGAAGCGAACCGCATTTCACATTGCAGAATTTGCGCGAGTTTCAACCAGGGCCGGAATTCTCGCCTATCAAAATTTCGTTCCGCATTCCGAAATGCCGCGACTAAGCCTTTGAAAATGCTCGCGAAGTTTTATGTCATATGTCTTATATAAGACATGAAATCTTCGACCAAGCTGCCTTATCATGGAACCATGCGAACGCGCCTTCGCCACATAGTGCGGCGGATTCGGCAAGCAGCAGATTTCCAACCCTACCAGGAGCTCGACATGTCCCAGTACCAGAACGATATCCAGTCCATCACCCGCCTCAAGGAGCAGGAAGGCAGCGGCTGGAACGCCATCAACCCCGAATCCGCCGCCCGCATGCGCGCCCAGAACCGCTTCAAGACCGGCCTCGACATCGCCCGCTATACCGCCGGCATCATGCGCCGCGACATGGCCGCCTACGACGCCGATTCGTCCAAGTACACCCAGTCGCTGGGCTGCTGGCACGGTTTCATCGGCCAGCAGAAGATGATCTCCATCAAGAAGCACTTCCAGAGCACCGAGCGCCGCTACCTCTACCTGTCGGGCTGGATGGTCGCCGCCCTGCGTTCGGAGTTCGGCCCCCTGCCCGACCAGTCGATGCACGAGAAGACCGCCGTCGCCTCCTTGATCAAGGAGCTGTACACCTTCCTGCGCCAGGCCGACGCGCGTGAGCTGGGCGGCCTGTTCCGCCAGCTGGACGCCGCCAACGACCCCGCCGCGCGCGCCGCGGTCCAGGACAAGATCGACAACTTCGTCACCCACGTGGTGCCGATCATCGCCGACATCGACGCCGGCTTCGGCAACGCCGAGGCGACCTACCTGATGGCCAAGCAGATGATCGAGGCTGGCGCCTGCTGCATCCAGATCGAGAACCAGGTGTCGGACGAGAAGCAGTGCGGCCACCAGGACGGCAAGGTCACCGTGCCGCACGAGGACTTCCTGGCCAAGATCCGCGCGGTGCGCTACGCCTTCCTGGAGCTAGGTGTGGACGACGGCATCATCGTGGCGCGCACCGACTCGCTGGGCGCCGGCCTGACCAAGCAGATCGCCTACACCCGCGAACCGGGCGACCTGGGCGACCAGTACAACAGCTTCCTGGACGCCGACGAGATCGCCGCCGATGCGCTGAACAATGGCGACGTGGTGATCAAGCGCGACGGCAAGCTGCTGCGTCCGAAGCGCCTGCCGAGCAACCTGTTCCAGTTCCGCGAAGGCACCGGCGAGGCGCGCTGCGTCCTCGACTGCATCACCTCGCTGCAGAACGGCGCCGACCTGCTGTGGATCGAAACCGAGAAACCGCACATCGCCCAGATCGGCGGCATGGTCAAGGAAATCCGCAAGGTGATCCCGAACGCCAAGCTGGTGTACAACAACAGCCCGTCCTTCAACTGGACCCTGAACTTCCGCCAGCAGGTGTACGACAGCATGGTCCAGCGCGGCGAGGATGTCTCTGCCTACGAACGCGGCCAGCTGATGAGCGTGGAGTACGACGAGACCGCCCTGGCGCGCGAAGCCGACGAACGCATCCGCACCTTCCAGGCCGACGCGGCGCGCGAAGCGGGCATCTTCCACCACCTGATCACCCTGCCGACCTACCACACCGCCGCGCTGTCGACCGACAACCTGGCCAAGGAATACTTCGGCGAACAGGGCATGCTGGGCTACGTGGCCGGCGTGCAGCGCAAGGAAATCCGCCAGGGCATCGCCTGCGTCAAGCACCAGAACATGTCGGGTTCGGACCTGGGCGACGACCACAAGGAATACTTCAGCGGCGAAGCGGCCCTGAAGGCTTCCGGCGCGCTGAATACGATGAACCAGTTCTGATGGCGCTTGGCCGGGCCGGCGCATTGCCGGTCGGGCCGCGCAGTTGTCTGCGAAAGGCAGGCGCCCGCATGCGGGCGGCCTGCCTTTTTTACTTTGGAAGCGCCGGTGACGACGGGGGCGCGCATGACGCCCGCATTGCCGGCTCGGACATCGAGCCGGCATAAGCCCGCTTTACGCCGCGTCGCCGCCGCGGACCTCCGACGCCGCCAGCGCGGTCATGTTGACGATGCGCCGCACCGTCGCGCTTGGGCTGAGGATGTGTACGGGCTTGGCGGTGCCGAGCAGGATCGGGCCGACGGTGACGCCCTTGCCTGCCGCCACCTTCAGCACGTTGAACAGGATGTTGGCCGCATCCAGCGAGGGCATCACCAGCAGGTTGGCGCTGCCGCCGAAGCCGTCCTCGATGTGGTACATGGCGCGGATCTCTTCCGACAGGGCCGCGTCGCCATGGATCTCGCCGATCACGCACAGGTCGGGATCGGCCTGCGCGATCAGCGCGCGCGCCTCGCGCATGCGGCGCGCCGACGGGCGTTCCGAGGAGCCGAGCGAGGAATGCGAGAGCAGGGCCAGCTTCGGTTCCAGGCCGAAGCGGCGCACCTCGGCCGCGGCCAGGCGCGCGATCTCCGCCAGTTCGCTGCTTGATGGCTGGTCGTTCACATAGGTGTCGGTGATGAACAGGGTGTACTTGTCCAGCACCAGCGCGTTCATCGCCGCCAGCACGCCCACGCCGGGCGCCGTGCCGATCTCGTTCTGCACGTGCGCCAGGTGGCTGTCGTAGCTGCCGCGCATGCCGCAGATCAGGGCGTCCACCGCGCCGGACTTCAGCAGGCGGGTTCCCTGCAGGGTGGTATCAATCTCGGCCTCGACCAGGGTGTAGTCGTGGTCCTGGCGCAGGCGCAGCCCCGCTTCCTTGATCGCACGCGCGACGGCGTCCGCCCCGCCGATCAGGACCGGATGCGCCAGGCCTTCGTCGACCACGGTCTGGACCGCGCGCAGCACGCGCACGTCGAGCGCTTCCGCATAGGCCACCTTGCGCAGCTGGACCCTGGCCTTGGCGAACACGGGCTTCATGAAGAAGCCGGTGTGGTAGATCATCTGCGCCAGTTTGTCGCGGTAGGCGTCCATGTCGGTGATCGGACGGGTGGCGACGCCGGAGGCTGCCGCCGCTTCGGCCACGCGCGGGGCGATGGCGGCCAGCAGGCGCGGATCGAAAGGCTTGGGGATGATGTAGTCGGGGCCGAAGGACAGGTCCTGGCCTTCGTAGGCCGATGCCACCACGTCGGTGGCTTCGGCTTCGGCCATCTCGGCGATCGCGGTCACGCAGGCCAGCTTCATCTCGTCGGTGATGTGGGTGGCGCCGCAGTCCAGGGCGCCGCGGAAGATGTAGGGGAAGCACAGCACATTGTTGACCTGGTTCGGATAGTCCGAACGCCCGGTGGCGATGATGCAGTCGGGACGGGCGGATTTCGCCACTTCCGGGCGGATTTCCGGTTCCGGATTGGCCAGCGCCAGGATCACCGGCTTGTCCGCCATGGTCTTGACCATCTCGCCGGTCAGGACGCCCGCGGTCGAGCAGCCCAGGAAGACGTCGGCGCCGTCCACGATATCCGCCAGCGAGCGCGCCGACGTGTCCTGCGCGTAGCGCGTCTTGTTGGCTTCCATGTTGGCCTCGCGGCCCACGTAGATCACGCCTTTCGAATCGGTGACGAAAATGTTCTCGCGCTTCACGCCCAGCAGGACCATCATGTCCAGGCAGGCGATCGCCGCCGCGCCGGCGCCGGACGCCGCCAGCTTGATCCGGCCGATGTCCTTGCCGACCACCTTGAGGGCGTTGAGCAGCGCTGCGGTGGAGATGATGGCGGTGCCGTGCTGGTCGTCGTGGAAGACCGGGATGTTCATGCGCTCGCGCAGCTTCTTCTCGATGTAGAAGCATTCCGGCGCCTTGATGTCTTCCAGGTTGATGCCGCCCACGGTGGGCTCGAGCATCGCGATCGCGTCGACCAGCTTGTCCGGATCGAGTTCGTCCAGCTCCAGGTCGAACACGTCGACGCCGGCGAATTTCTTGAACAGGCAGCCTTTGCCTTCCATGACGGGCTTCGAGGCGAGCGGGCCGATGTTGCCCAGCCCCAGCACGGCGGTGCCGTTGCTGATCACCGCCACCAGGTTGGCGCGCGAGGTGTAGTCGGCGGCCATGGCCGGATCGGCGGCGATCTCTTCGCAGGCATAGGCGACGCCCGGCGAGTAGGCCAGCGACAGGTCGCGCTGGTTCGAGAGCGGCTTGGTGGCCACCACTTCGATCTTGCCGCGTACCGGGCTGCGGTGGTACTCGAGCGCGTCGGCGCGTAACTGGGTGTCTCTCGCTTCGTTGAGGCTGCTTTCAGTGCTCATTGTTCTTCCTGTCCCTTGGTGTGTGAGTTCGCCGGCGCCGGCCGCCGCGTGCAGCCGCGCAGGTCCCGCGAACATGGTCTGGTTCTGTTTTTCCTGCCGCCGGAACGAGGCGGGCGCCGCCCGCGCCGCTCCGGTCACCTCCGAATACGCTGCCTGTCCGTTCGACCGAGCGGGGAAGGTACCGGCTACGTTACCGCCGGCGCACCGGGCGCGCACTCTGCCGCCGAACCTTCCAGTCCTCGAATAGCCGCCTGGTGGAATGCTTGCCGCTGCTACCCTATCGGGTCCTGGCGCCGGGATGCGGGCCAGGAGGACGGGAGCGGATCGAGCCCCCTTCGCTGCTATTCTAAAACGTTCTCGGAACTGGTGTTGAACTCCCGGCAACACGGCCGTCCGGCGGCAGGGGCGCCTTCCCGGCTTGCATCCTTGGGAAGGGACTGTGCCCGCATTCCCTGCCCTCAAGCATGGCCGGGCCGAGCAATTGCAGCCCCGCGACAAGCCGGCGGCATTGTTCTATGATGGTTCCAGGCCGGGCGCGCTCATCGCAGCCCGCAGGCCAGGCGTGTCCGCGTCGTTTGCGTTTCCTCGTCTGCGTTTTCTCTTGCCCGCGCGCTTCGCGCAGGCGCCAGACCCAACAACAGGAGAGCCATCATGCCGTCTACCACGATTTCCTCCCTCCGCCGCCTGGCCGCGCTCGTGGCCGCAAGCACCCTGCTTGCCTGCTCGGCGCCCGGCCCCACGGACGATGCCGCGCGCCAGTCCGGCCAAAGCGCCGCGGGCGCGACGCAAGCGGGCAGCGGCATGACGGGAGGGATGGCGCCGGGAGCCTCCGCCTCGGATGGAATGGACATGAACCGCATGTGCGCGATCCACCGCGAGATCCGCAACGCGCCGCCCGAGCAGCGCCACGCGGTGATGGAACGCTACTTCCAGCAGATGTCGCCGGAAATGCGGCAGCGGCATATGGACATGATGGGGCAGCAATGTCCGTAAGGCGGACAGCCTGAGCGCGGCGCCATGTTCCCCGTGCCGGCGCGACCCCCCTGGGGGCGCCGCCTTGTCGCCATCTTGCTGCTGTCGCTGGTCGGCGGCCTGGCCGGCGCCAGCGACACGGCCGGCGCGCTGCCAGCCTCCCGGCCGCTCGACGGGCGGCAGATGGTGCAGCGCCTGTACGACACAACCCAAGCGGCGCCGCGCTGGCTGGACGGCAATGGCGAACAGGCGCGCCTGGCCTTGCAACTGCTGCGCGACGCGCCGCTGCACGGCTTGCAGGCATCCGACTACGCGCCCGAGGTCCTGGCGCGGCACATGGATGCGCTGGCCGGTCCGGAGGACGTCGCCGCCTTCGAGCGCGCGCTCAGCGCGGCCATGCTCCAGTTCCTGGCCGACCTCCACTTCGGGCGCGCCGGCCACCCTTACCGTCCCCGTCCGGTCTCGCTCGCGGAGTTCGATCCCGTCGCGGTACTCAGGGAAGCCCTGCCCGCCGGCCGCCTGAGGGAAGCGGTCGACGCGGCCGCGCCCGCCATCCCCGTGTATCGCCGGGTCATGACGACCCTGGCGCACTACCGCAACCTGGCCCAGCAGTATCCGCACTGGCCCACGCTGCCCGCGCTGGGCGCGCCGCCGCTCAGGGCGGGCGACCGCTATGGGGCGGCCGACCAGCTGCGCGAGCGCCTGCGGCTGCTGGGCGACCTCGACCCTGAGGAGTCTGGCAAGGACGGCCAGCAGGATTACACGCCCGCGCTGGCCGCGGCGGTCACGCGCTTCCAGGGGCGTCACGGGCTCGAGGAAGACGGTGTGCTAGGAAGCGAGACGGCGGCGGCCCTGGCCGTGCCGCCAAGCCAGCGCGTCGCCCAGCTCGAGCTGACGCTGGAGCGCCTGCGCTGGGTGCCGCCCCTGCGCAAAGGACGCATCATCGTGATCAATGTCCCTTCCTACCGCCTGTGGGCGGCGGACACCCGCGACGCCGCCCCCCAGCCGCTGGAAATGCGCGTCATCGTCGGCAAGGCCGTGCAGACGCCGACGCCCCTGTTCATCGGCCAGATGCGCTACCTCGAGTTCAACCCTTACTGGAACGTTCCGTCCAGCATCCTGGCCGGCGAGATCCTTCCGGCGCTCGCGCGCGATCCCGCCTACCTGCGCAAGAACGACATGGAGGTGGTCACACGCAGCGGCGCCGTCCTGTCCAGCCAGGCGGGCGCGCCGCTTTCCGCCCTGCGCGCCGGCGCCGCCCGGGTCAGGCAGCGGCCGGGCGCCCGCAATGTCCTGGGCGGCGTCAAGTTCGCCATGCCGAACCCCATGGACATCTACCTGCACTCCACCTCGGCGCAGGAACTGTTTGCCCGCGCGCGCCGCGACCTGAGCCATGGGTGCATTCGCGTGGAACGCCCGGTGGAGCTGGCGCAGTTCGTCCTGGCCGATCCCGGCCGCTGGGACGGCGCGAGCGTGGCGGCCGCAATGCGCGATGGCCGCACACGCCGGATCGATCTCGGCGAGGCGGTTCCTGTGGTGCTGTTCTATGCAACCGCGGCCAGCGACCGTGAAGGCCGCGCGTTGTTCGCCAACGATATCTACGGCCAGGACGAGCCGCTCATCCGGGCCTTGCGCAGTCGATGAGCAAAATTATTTTTTGATCTTGGTCAAACACTCCCGCGTCGAACCTGTTGAATCTTAGCGTAGGGGATGGGGATGCCGATAGGAGCGCAGCCGGTATGTTTATCGAGAAAATTTGTGTAGCGACGGACGGCTCCGACCTGGCGGTGCGCGCCGCCCAGATGGCGGCTACGCTGGCCCGGGCGGGCGGCGGGCGCATGGTCGCGGTATCGGTCGCGCAGCCGCAGTTTTCCGTGCGCGACTGCGCCGCGGCCCTTCCCGACGCCCAGGCCGAACTGGCGCGCGCGCGACAGGCCGCACTGGCCCACGTGGACACCGTGGCCCGTATCGCCCATGCCGGCGGGGTGAGCTGCGACACCCTCACCTGCCTGGCCTCGGCCCCGGGTCCCGAAATCATCCGCCTGGCGGAGGAGCAGGCGTGCGACCTGATCGTGATGGGGACCCATGGGCCGAACGACGCCAACAGGCTGTTTGCAGGAAGCGTGGCACAGTATGTGCTCGCGAATTCCGCCATTCCGGTACTGCTGTTGCGCCTGCCACGCGAAGCCTCGAAACCCGATTTCAGCGACGGTCCGGCCGCCTGATACCGCCGTTGCAGCCCTTCCCCGCCGCATCAGGGGGTGATCGCGACTTTCAGTACACCGTCGCGCTGGTTGGCGAACAACTCGTAGGCTTCGACGATGTCGTCGAGCCGGAAACGGTGCGTGACCAGCGGACGAAGGTCCAGGCGCCCGGAGGCCACTACGTTCATCAGGCGCTGCATACGGTGTTTCCCGCCAGGACACAATGTGGTCACCAGCTTGTGGTCGCCGAGCCCGGCTGCGAAAGCATCGACCGGCAAACCGAGCTTGCCCGAATACACGCCAAGGCTGGACAGTGTCCCGCCAGGGCGCAGTACCCGCAGGCAGCTTTCGAAGGTCTGCTGGGTGCCCAGCGCCTCGATGCTGACGTCGGCGCCGAGCCCGCCGGTCAGGCGGCGGATGGCCTCCACCGGATCCTCGGCGCGGAAGTCGACGACATGGTCGGCGCCGAGCCGCATGGCCATTTCGAGCCGTTCGGGGACGGTGTCGATGGCGATGATGCGGCTTGCTCCCCGCAGACGCGCGCCGGCGGTGGCGCACAGGCCGATCGGCCCCTGGGCGAAGACCGCCACCGTGTCGCCGATCCGGATGGCGCCGTTCTCGGCCCCGCCGAAGCCTGTACTCATGATATCGGGGCACATCAGGACCTGCTCGTCGCTCAAGCCGTCCGGGATAGGCGCCAGATTGGCCATCGCGAACGGCACCCGGATATATTCCGCCTGGCAACCATCGATGGTGTTGCCGAAACGCCATCCGCCCATGAGATGTCCGCCGCACTGCGACTGGTGCGCCTCGAGGCAGGAATGGCATTGGCCGCAGGGAGTGATGGCGCCCACCACCACGCGCTGGCCCAGTGTGTAGCCGACCACGCCGGAACCCAGTTCCGCAATCACGCCCACCGGTTCGTGTCCGATCGTCAATCCGGGAGCGACCGGATATTCGCCCTTGAGGATGTGGACGTCGGTGCCGCAGATCGTGGTCATGGTCATTCTGATCACGGCCTCGCCAGGACCGGCGACGGGCACCGGTTTACGCTCCAGCGCGATATGTCCCGGCCCTCTGAACACCGCGGCTTTCATCGTCTTCATACATCCTCCCAGGCGGCGGCGCGACGCGCTCCGCCAGCCGTTACCGCGCCATCAGAACGGGCAAACTACATTTCTGCAGGATAGTCCTGCTGACGCCGCCAAGGAACATCTCGCGGAACTGCGTATGCCCGTAACACCCCATGACAATGAGGTCGTATCCGTCCTGTGTCGCCAGCGTCAGCAGCGTATCGCCGCACTCGATTGTGCGCTTGATGAGCAGCGTCTCGGCGCGCACGCCATGGCGCGCCAGGAAGGCAGTTAGGTCGGCCTGCTCGCTGTCGGTGAACTGCTCGGCATCGTCCGGCGTAGCGAACGAGACCACCGTGACACGCACCGCCCGCTGCAGCAGCGGCACCGCGGCGCGCAGCGCGGCCGATGCCTCCTTGCTGCCGTTCCAGGCCACCAGCACGTACTGGCCGATCCGCTGCGGCGGGGGCGCGCATGGCAGCACCAGCACGGGCCGCGCGCTCGTCAGCACGACATACTCGGGAATGCGCCCGGCCGTCTCGGTCAAGGCCTCGGCCAGGTCGTCCTGGTTGACGACCACCAGGTCCGCGAAGCGGCCGGTGCGGGCCAGCGCCTCGCTGGCCAGGTCGCTGATCAGGCGCGGCTCCGCAGATACCCCGACCTCGGCGGCGATCGTGCCGAATTGCGCGAGTGCGCGCTGCGCCTTGTCGTGCAGTGGAGCGAAGTAGCTGGCTTCGAGACTCCCCGGCAGGGCGTGGTAGCCGCGCGGGAAGACATACTGCGATACGCCGGTGGCCGCGACACCGAGCAGGTGGGCGCCGTGCGCCTTCGCCAGGCCCGCGGCAGCCCGGATACGCGCGGGTGCGTGCCGCGACAGGTCGGCATGCACGAGAATGGTCTTGTAGCTCATCGTGTGCGCTCCCGATGACGGCGGTCCGGCGCATCGCGCACGAACGGCCCGGATTGCTCCTTCCATCCAATGCGAAGGAGAGCAGGCAGTCTCCCTGCTTGGGCCACCGGCGTGTTTGACCGAGATCAAATCTAACCCAGAGCTGCGGGCCTCGGCCAAGCAGAAGACGGACGGCCCGGGTTCTTCCGTCCACGGTGTACCGACGCCATCCCTGGACCGCCTGCCCTATCACAAGTTTCGCTACAAATTTTGATGCCGGTCAAATAAATTGCGGTTCTACTTCGCTAGGCTGGTTCCCGTTCGCGCTTGCCTGGAAAGCCGATGAGCATACGAAACCTGAGCCACTTTTTCTCGCCGTCCTCGGTCGCCGTCATCGGCGCCTCCGACCGTGCGGGCAGCGTGGGGGCGACCGTCTGGCGCAATGTCGCCGGCGGCGGCTTCAGAGGCGCGATATGGCCGGTGAACCGCCGTCACGCCAGCGTGGGCGGCCAACCCGCCTTCGCGACGGTCGGCGACCTGCCCGGCGTCCCGGACCTGGCCGTCCTGTGCACGCCCGCCGCCACGGTGCCAGCGCTGATCGGAGAACTCGGCGCGGCCGGCTGCCGCGCCGCCGTGGTGATCAGCGCAGGCCTTGACGGCGATGCCGGCGACGGCCGCACGCTGCGCGAGGCGATGCTCGCCGCGGCCCGGCCATGGCTGCTGCGCATCCTTGGTCCGAACTGCGTCGGCATGCTGGTGCCGGGCATCGGGCTGAACGCCAGTTTCGCGCCGCTGGCGGCGCTTCCCGGCCGGCTCGCCTTCGTCGCCCAATCGGGAGCGCTTGTGACCGCCGTGCTCGACTGGGCCACGGCGCGCCGCATCGGGTTTTCCTGCTTCGTTTCGCTCGGCGACGGCAGCGACGTCGACTTCGGCGACCTGCTCGACTACCTGGCCGCCGACGCCGGCACCGACGCCATCCTGCTGTACGCCGAAAGCTTGCGCCACGCCCGCAAGTTCATGAGCGCGGCGCGCGGCGCCGCGCGCGGCAAGCCCACCCTGATCGTCAAGGCCGGACGCGGCGCCGACGCGGCGCGCGCGGCGTTCAGCCATACGGGCGCGATGGCGGGCTCGGACCTGGTCTACGATGCGGCGCTGCGGCGTGCGGGCATGCTGCGCGTGTTCACGACAGGCGAGCTGTTCGACGCGGTGGCGATGCTGGCGCGGACCCGGCCGCCGCGCGGCGAACGGCTCGCCATCCTGACCAACGGCGGCGGTCCCGGCGTCATGGCCACCGATGCACTGTCCGACGCAGGGGGCGTCCTCGCCCGTCTGGCGCCGTCCACCGTGGCGCGGCTGGGCGAGGGCTTGCCGGCGCTCTGGTCGCATGCCAATCCGGTCGACATCATCGGCGACGCCCCCGCCGCGCGCTACCGCCATGCCCTGGGCGTGCTGCTGGAAGCGCCCGAAGCCGACGCCGTGCTGCTGATCCATGCACCCACCGCGATCGTGCCGAGCGCCGAGGTGGCCCGTGCGCTGCTGCCGCTGATGGCCGACGCGCCGCGCCCGGTACTGTGCTGCTGGCTAGGCGGCGACAGCGTGGCGGAGGCGCGCCGCTTGAGCATGGACGCCGGCATCCCGGTCTTCGATACGCCGGAGGAGGCGGTCAAGGGCTTCCAGCAGCTGGTCGACTACCGGCGCAACCAGGCGCTGCTGATGCAGGTTCCCGGCGCGTGCGAGCTTGCCGTGCCCGACCGCGCCGGCGCACGCGTGCAGATCGCCGCCCTCCTCGAGGACGGCGCCGGTCCGGTCGGCGAATCGCCTACCAAGGCCTTGCTGCGGGCGTACGGCATTCCCGTGGTCGCCACCGAGCAGGTGTCCGGCCGCGAGGCCGCGCTCGCGGCCGCGCAACGCGTCGGCTATCCGGTCGCCCTCAAGATCGTGTCGCCGGACATCGCCCACAAGTCGGACGTCGGCGGGGTCGCCCTCGATCTGGCCGACCCTGCGGCGCTCGCCGCCGCACTGGACGGCATGCTGCTGCGCCTGGGCCGGGAGCGGCCACAGGCCCGCGTGCGCGGCTTCACGGTCCAGGCCATGGCGCGCCGTCCGCTGGCGCTGGAACTCATCGTGGGCATCAGCACCGATCCCGTGTTCGGACCCGTGGTGCTGTTCGGCCACGGCGGGATCGCCGTCGAGGTCACGGCCGACAAGGCGATCGCCCTGCCGCCGCTGAACCGGGTCCTGGCCGCCGACCTCGTCAGCCGCACCCGGGTGGCGCGCCTGCTCGCCGGCTACCGCGGGCGGCCGCCGGCCGACATCGACGCCTTGTGCGACGTGCTGGTCCGCGTCGGCCAGCTGGCCGCCGATGTGCCCGAGCTGGCCGAACTCGACATCAATCCGCTGCTGGCCGACGCCGGCGGCGTCGTCGCCCTCGACGCCCGCATGCGCCTGGAGCGGCCGCCGACGCGAGGCGATGCCGGCGTACGAATGGCGATCCTGCCGTATCCCGACCAGCTGGAGCGGCGCATCGACGGCGCCCTCGGCCCGCTGACCCTGCGGCCGATCCGCCCCGAAGACGCGCCCGCGCACATCGCCTTCTTCCATGCGCTGACGCCGCTGGACGTGCACATGCGCATGTTCGGCCTGATGCGCGAGCTGACTCCGCAGCAGCTGGCTCGCTTTACGCAAATCGACTATGCACGCGAGATGGCGTTCATCGCCACCCGCCCCGGCCCGTCGGGCGCCGACGAGACGCTGGGCGTGGCGCGCGTCGTCATCGATCCCGACGGCATGCGCGGCGAGTTCGCGGTGACGGTGCGCTCCGACCTGAAGCGGCGTGGGCTCGGCCGCCAGCTGATGCACTGCCTGCTCGATTACTGCGCCGCGCGCGGCGTGGCCTTGGTGGAAGGCGTCGCGCTGCCGGAAAACGCGGGCATGCACGCCCTCGCCCGCGCGCTCGGCTTTTCAGTGCATCCCGCGCCGGACGGCATGGTGGCGATGCGGCGCACGCTCGCACCGAACGGGGAGGCCCGATGAGCAAGCGCATCCTGATTATCCAGGGCCATCCGGACGGCGCGCGCCAGCACCTGTGCCATGCGCTGGCCGACGCCTATGCCGACGGCGCCCGCGGCGCCGGCAGCAGCGTTGAGATGATCGAGCCCGCCAAGCTGGATTTCCCACTCCTGAGCGATGCCGAACAATGGCAGCATGGCGGCGCGCCGGCCGCGCTGGTGCCGGCGCAGGAAGCGCTCGCACGCGCCGAACATGTGGTGCTGATCTATCCGCTGTGGCTGGGCGACATGCCCGCCCTGCTGAAGGGCTTCCTGGAGCAAGTGCTGCGGCCCGGATTCGCACTGGCCCGCGCCCCGGCAAATCCACTGAGGGCTGGGCTCCTGGGCGGACGCAGCGCCCGCGTGATCGTCACCATGGGCATGCCATCCCTGTATTACCGCTGGTTCTACCGCGCGCACAGCGTGCGCTTCCTGCGCCGCAATATCCTGCATTTCGTCGGCATCGCGCCGGTCGGCACGACGCTGATCGGCGGCGCGGGGACCATGGACGCCAGTCGGGCCACGCGCTGGTGCGCGCGGCTGCGCCGCCTGGGTGAACACGGCGCCTGAGTTCAGCGCCCTCCCCGACGCGCGGCGAGCGCCTTGCGCAGTTCGAGCCCGGCCAGCGCCAGCGCGGCCGCCAGGCCCGCCCCCGCCAGCTGGAGCGGCGCCGGCGGCGCCAGGCGCAGCATCGCCGCCGCCTGCGGCACGGCGAGGACCGCGGCCAGCAGCAGCAGCGCCGCCCCGGCGATGGTCCAGAACACCGGATTGGCCGCGCGCAGGACACCCCCGATATGGACGCGCTGCCGGTTCGACAGGAGCAGCGCCAGATTGCACAGCACCAGGCCGGTGAACGCGACCGCGCGCGCCTGGGGTTCGGGCAGCTGGTGGAGCGCCCATCCGGTGAGCACGCCCAGCAGCGCCAGCACCCACAAGCCCTGCAGCAGCGCATCCAGCATGGCGTCGCGGCCGAACAGCGCTTCTTCGCGCCCGCGCGGCGGCCGCCGCATCGCGTCGGCTTCGGCCGGCTCGTTCTCGAAGGCCAGCGAACAGGCCGGATCGATCACCAGTTCCAGGAACACGATGTGGAGCGGGTACAGCATGACCGGCCAGCCCAGCAAGACCGGCAGCAGGGCCATGCCGGCGATCGGGACGTGCATCGCCATCACGTAGCACATCGACTTGCGCATATTGCCGTAGATGCGGCGGCCCGCGGCGATCGCGTCGACCAGCGACGCGAAACGGTCGTCGAGCAGGGTCAGCTCGGCCGCTTCGCGCGCCACGTCGGTGCCGCGCCGGCCCATGGCGACGCCCACGTTCGCGGCCCGCAGGGCCGGCGCGTCGTTGACGCCGTCCCCCGTCATCGCGACCACCGCCCCGTTGCGCTGGTAGGCCTGTACGATACGCAGCTTTTGCTGCGGCGCGATACGCGCGCACACGTTGACGCCGGCCAGGCGGTGCGCCAGCGCGTCATCGTCGAGGGCCGCGATCTGCTCTCCCGTCACCGCCTCGCCGTCCCCCAGGCCAGCCTGGCGCGCGATGGCGCGCGCCGTTTCCGGATGGTCGCCGGTGACCATGACGACGCGCAGGCCGGCCTCGCGGCACGCGGCCATGGCCGCGGGAATGTCGGGGCGCAGGGGATCGGCCAGGGCCACCAGGCCCAGCAGTTCGAATCCGAACGCGGCTGGGTCGGCGGGCCAGCCGCCGGCATCGGCCCGCGCCCGCGCCACCGCCAGCACGCGCAGGCCGGCCGTCCCCATCGTGGCCGCCGCGTCCAGCGCAGCCACCGTGCGTGCCGCGCCGGAACGGCACATGGCGGCGATCGTTTCGGGCGCGCCCTTGGCCGCGACCAGGAGCGCGTCCTCCCCGCGCGCCCATCCATGGACGAGCGCCAGGCGCTGCGGGGTCAAGCCGTACTCCTGCACCAGGGTCCAGCCCGCCGGCGGCGCGCCACCGCCCGGCAATGCGGCGCTCGCCAGGCGCCAGAGGGCCGCTTCCATCGGATCGCTGCCGAGCTGGCGGCTCGCACGCAAAGCATGCTCCAGCAGCTCGCCATGCGCCGCCGGCATCGGCGCTTCCGCCCTCGCATCGTGGACGACGCCGTCGCGCCAGAGCGCGGCCACGGCCATCTGGTTCTCGGTCAAGGTGCCGGTCTTGTCGACGCACAAGACCGAGGTCGAACCGAGGATCTCGATGGCCGCCAGGCGCCGCGTCAGCACCCGGCTGCGCGCCAGGCGCCATGCCCCGATCGCGGGAAAGACCGTCAGGATGACCGGAAATTCTTCCGGCAACATCGACATCGACAGGGCGATCCCCGCCAGCAGGGCCTGAAGCCAGCCGCTGCCGCGCACCAGGAGCAGCGCGACCAGCGCGGCGCTGACGATGGCGCCGAGCACGGCGAAGCGGCGGGCCAGCGCCGCGGTCTCGCGCTGCAGGCGGCTCGGCGGCGGCACGATGGCGCCGAGCGTCGCGCCGATGCGGCCGATCTCCGAACGGACGCCGGTCGCGCCGACGCGCGCCAGGCCATGGCCCTGCACCACCAGCGTGCCCGAATACACCCATGGCAAGCCGGCCCCTCCGGGCACCGCCGGCGGACTGCCCTGCGGCGCGGCATGCTTACCGACAGGAACGGACTCGCCGGTCAGCAGCGATTCGTCGACCAGCAGCCCAGCTTCTTCCAGGAGGAGCGCATCGGCCGGCACCCGGTCGCCTTCGGCCAGCTCGACCAGATCGCCTTCGACCAGTGCGCTTGCAGGAAGCCGCCTGGCCAAGCCATCGCGCCAGACCAGGGCGGTCGGCGAGCTCAGGTCGCGTAGCGCCTGCAGGGCATGCTCGGTGCGCCCTTCCTGGAACAGGGTCATGCACAGCATCAGCACGACCATGCCGAGCAGGAAGACGCCTTCGCGCGGCTCACCCAGCGCCAGGTAGAGCACCGCGGCGCCGGCGAGCAGCAGGTACATGGGCTCGCGCGCCGCATCGGCCAGGATGCGCCGCCAGCCACGGCCGCCCGCGTCGGGCAGGCGGTTGGGCCCGTCGCGCGCGAGGCGGCTGGCCGCGTCCTCGCTGCTCAGGCCCTCGCGCGGCGCCGCGGCCTCGCGCCTCATGGCGAGCTGCCGGCTGCCAGGCAGCCCGGTGCGGCCGCGCTCGCACGGCGCCGCCGCACACGCTGCACGGGGTGAACGATGGACGCTGCGCCGCTCATGGACTCCTCTTTACGCTGCGGGTAACTGAAGAAAATGTAGTTCGCACGGGTCCGGATGTCACGAAGAAAAACTGACGTGCGTCAAAAACCGACGAAAAAAAAAAAGAGCTGTGCTAGTCGACAGGCGTCGCTCGCATCCTCATCTTCCCGATGAGCTTGTTCCTCGCCTCGGTTTGGCCGATACTGCGCTCATCGACTGTTGCCGACAAGGGGAAAGGCATGAACCCGACCACCAGGCAGGACGAGCATGTCAGGTTGCCCAGCCCGGGCATCGAAGGCCGAGCGCCTGCGTCCTTCGATGCGGGTGGCGGCGGCGATGGCGTCTGGACCGACGTTGGCGGTTTGACCGGATGCCGGCGCTGCCTGGGCCCGGGCGACATCCTTTTTCGCGGGGGGCAGCCTTTCGCCACGCTCTACCGTGTCGTGAGCGGAGAACTCAAGACGTGGCGGCCGGATCACCGCGGCCAGCCCTGTGTCACGGCCTTCGCCATGAGCGGCGACCTGCTGGGGATGGATGCGATCGGCGAAGGGCGGCACAGCTGCACGGCCGCCGCCCTCGACGACAGCGTCGTGGAAGAAATTTCGTATGCCAGACTGCAAGAGGTATTAACCCGTTCGCCGCAACTCATGCATCGCTTCCATTGTGCGATGAGCCGGGAGATCGAGCGTGAACAGGCCACGCTGAAGTATGCGAGCGCGCATGGGGCCGCACGGCTTGCGGGCTTCCTGATGGATCTATCGGCGCGCTACGCCGAACGCGGCTTGCCGGCCCACCAGTTCCGGCTACGCATGTCGCGCGCGGACATCGGCAGCCATCTCGGACTGACCATCGAAAGTGTCAGCCGTTTGCTGACGCGCTTTCGCGACCAGGGCTGGATCGCGGTCGACAGGCGCCAGCTCGAACTGCGCGCGCCGAAGCGTCTCGCCGCGCTGCTGGCGGCCATGCCTGCTCCGTCGGCGCCGCCGCCTTAGGACGAAGTGCGTTCCGCCAGCACGACGCGGTCGCGCCCGCTTTCCTTGGCCTGATACAGGGCCGCGTCGGCTGCCGCAAGCAAGACGCCGAAGTCGACATGCGCCGGCTCGAGCGCGGCAATGCCGATACTGATCGTGCACCGCACCGGGCCCGCAGGCGTGGCGAGCCGGATCGCGGCCACCGCCAAACGCATGCGCTCCGCGCAGGCGCGCGCCTCCTCCTCCGTGGTTTCCGGCATGACGCAGACGAACTCTTCGCCGCCCACTCGCCCGAAGTAGTCACTGGCCCGCAGTTCGGAAGAACATGCCTTGCTGACCTCGCGGATCAGGGCGTCGCCCGCCGGGTGGCCGAAATGGTCGTTCACGCGCTTGAAATGGTCGATGTCGAGCATGCAGACCGCCAGCGGACGGCCATAGCGCTTCGCCAGCGCAAGATCGTGTTCGGCCAGTTCCATCAGGTAGCCGCGCGCCAGCACGCCGCTCAAGCTGTCGTGGTGCGCGGAATAGGCCAGCGCGCGTTCGGCCAGGAAGGCGGCGCGCCGCATGCGTCCCTGGGCGACGGCCGTGCATGCCGCCAGGCCGAGGCATGCCAGGTAGACCAGCAGGCTGCTGGCCAGCGCCTGTGGAGCGAGCACCGCCGCGCCGAGCGCCGCGAACAGCGCCGAAGGAAACAGCAGCAGCAGGAACAGCCGCGGCAAGCGCGGTTCGAGCAAGGCCAGCGGGAACATGATGCCGGTGATGGCCGGAAGGGCAAGCACCAGCCCGCCGGGCAGGAGCGCCGAGCTGAGGATCATGGCGCCGCTGTGCGTTACGTACACGAGACCGCAGCGCCAGGCGACGCTCACGCGCGGGCCCCAGTCGATGTAACCGAGCGCGCCGACGAGCACCAGCGTCAAGCGCAGCGCGGTGGTGGCGGCGGCATGGCCGGGGGCGATCCAGTAATCCCATACGCTGAACAGGACGACAGCGATGCCGAACACCGCGCCCAGCTGGGGCAGGAGCGCGGCCAGCGTGCCGTCGAGCGCCACGTTGAACGCGCGCTCCTCGTCGTCGCCCGGCGTGCCGGCGGCCTGCAGGCGTGCCGCCAGCGTCCCGGCGTGCTTGCGTGAATCCGCATCCTTCGTCGGTTCTACTGGCATGGCGAGCATGGCCGCAGCGGCCGCGGGGAGCGGCAAGGGATCGCGGGGCCGGTCAGGCCGGACGGTTGGCGGGACAAGGTCTAGCCAGGGCCTGGGCGCGTTCGTCCTCCGACACCGGACGCAGTACCATGACCGGCACCGGCGCGCCGGCCAGCACCGCCTGGGTAACGCTGCCGGCAAGCAGGCGGCTCAGGCCACGCCGTCCGTGCGAGCCCATGAAAATCAGGTCGCACGCCTGCTCGCGCGCCGTATCGGCGATCGCCCTGCCCGGGTCCAGTGACAGCTCGACCCGCTGCGCACACGCCACGCCCGCATGGCGGGCGCGCTCGCACACCGCGCCGGCCAGCCGCTGCGCGTGTTCGGCGAGCACGTCCACGTCGACGCCGGGATCGATCGCCATCGCCCCCTCGGTCGACGGGATGATGGGCTCGGGCATGGCGACCGACAGGGCCAGGATCTCGCTGCCGCAGGCACGGGCGAACTCGATCGCCGCGCCGACCGCGTAGTCGGAGACCGAAGAACCGTCGGTTGGAACCAGGATGCGCTTGTACATGGCGATACCTTCACGGAGATGGACTAGCGATGCACCATGACCGGAATGGCGCTGTGGACAAGGACTTTTTGCGTCTCGCTGCCCAGCAGCAGTCCCTGGATGCCGCGGCGGCCGTGGGACGCCATCACGATCAGGTCGCAGCCGTGCTGGCGCGCCGTGGCGATGATGGCCTCGTAGGGGTTGTCGCCCTCCACCTGCAGGCAGGTGCACGGCACGCCGGCATCGCGTGCGAGAGCGGCCACCTCGTCCAGCAAACGCGCGGCGCGCGCCATGCTGGCCTCCTTGTATCCGGACGCCGTCTGCTCCAGCATCTCGGTATCGGCGGTGAAGGTGTGGAACGGGGGAACCGCCGTCATGGCGAACAGCTCGGCGCCCACGCTGCGGGCGAAGTCGACGGCGGCACTCGCGGCGCGCCCCGACGCTTCCGATCCATCGGTTGGAAACAGTATGCGCTTGTACATATCCATCTCCCATATTAACTTGCCTGAAGATGCTCGCCGACAAGGCTAGGCCGGCAAGACACTCCCGCGGTAAAGCATGACCGGCACCGGCGAGTACGCGAGCACCAGTTGCGGCACCCTGCCGGCGATCAGCCTGGTCAAGCCTCCCTGCCCGTGGGTCGCCATGAAGATCAGGTCGCACTGCAGCTCGCCCGCGATCCGGATGATTTCCTCGTATTCCGACGACGCGACGGCGGTGACGACGCGCGCAGGCACGCCGGCCTCCTGGGCGAGACGCGCGATCTTCCCGGCGCGCTGCGCGGCCGCATGCATGGCCGCTTCGCAGCCGCCTGGCCCTCCGTCCCGCGGGTCCGCACCATCGCAAGAAGGCGAACCGGGCTGGGCGATGGAAACGGCCACGATGTAGGCGCCACAGCCGCGTGCGAGCGCGATCGCAGCGCGGCCTGCGGTTTCGGACGAGGCCGAGCCATCGGTGGGTACGAGGATTCTGCTGAACATCGGGGTCTCGGCAAACCTTGGCCATCAATACAAGTCGTCATTAGTCTGCGCCGGCCGTGCAGACATTTGTTTGATGCAGATCAAGAACTCTTCACACCGAGGCGCCGACGCAAACCGAGGGTCAAGAGGCCGGCCGCCAGCAGTGCGCAGGACGCCGGCTCGGGAACGACGGCCACCTGGACCGACAGGGCGGCGTCCGTGGAAGACATTTGCCAGTGAAGCGGCACATCGGGGTAACCCGGAAACGCGTCGATTGTGTAATAACCATCGGCGCCGTCCCCCGTAGCGGCCTGGAACGGACTCAAGGGCCCGGTGGCTTGCGGATTGTCCGGCAAATAATACAGCGTGTTGGAAAACCGGACGATATAGCTGGCGTCCAGGGGGCCTGGCGTGGTGAACCAGACGGCATGGGTATAGGCATCGAAGCCGGCCGACTGGTCGTAGCGATTGACGGCGCTGTGGGCAGCGCCCTCGTAGCGGTAGGCCTGGTCGCCGATGCGGAACGCGATGGTGGCCGGGCCGCCGTCATTGAAGGCCCAGTTGGAAGACAGCGAGTCCGGCGCGAAGGTGGACGTGAGCGTCAGCTCGAAGGGGCGCAATGCCGTCCCACCGCCGTTGTCCAGGCCGAGGGCGAACAGGATGGTGCTGTCGACACTGCTGGTACCGGCCGCGTGCGTGGTGACGGCGACCGGATCGGCAAGGACCATGGCCGGCAAGACGGAGGACAGCATGCAGAGGCGCTTGATCAGGATCGACATTTTCTCCTCCCGCTCGAACGACTGGGACACGAAGCTTGGAATTCATGCATAGCCGGCCGCCGCGGCCGCCCTGTTCCAGCTTAGCCGCCAGGCAGCCTGCGTTCAAGCGGGATGTGCGGACCGCCGGCTGTTCAGTACGGGACGAAGCCGATGGCGTGGTGCGGATAGGTGCAATCGACAATGCGCCCACTTGACGATTTCTCGATATTTGTTCAAGCCCCGTCTGACAGGCCAATCACAAGCGCAGTTCGGTCATGATTTTCTCGGCAAGAAAATCGCAGGGTGGACGCTTGGATTTGGAGCTGCGCGCCAGAACCACTTCGAGCGGATCGATCTCGGGCAAGCCTTGCGCCTGGCCCAGCAGGCTGAGGTGAGCCGGCACCGCACAGCGGGCCAGCGGCGCGATCGCCAGGCCCGCTTCGACCATGCTGAGCAGGCCCATCAGGCTGGGACTTTCATACGAGGTCCGGTAGCCGATCTTCTCGCGTTCGAGGCTGCGGATCGCGTTTTCGCGCGCCACGCTGCCGGGCAGGAACACCGCGATCGGCAGCGGCCGCTCGCGCCAGATCTCGTGCGCAGCCGGCGAGGCGGCCCAGACCATGGGCTCGAAGCGGATGAACTCTCCCGACAGGCCTTTCACGCGCGTGGCGCAGACCAGGTCGACCGATCCGTCCTTGACCATGGGAGCCAGCGCCACGCTCGGCAGCCCGACCACCTGGATCTCGACCTTCGGGTAGGTGGCGGAGAATTTCTTGAGGATGGAAGGCAGCAGCGAGGACGCGTAATCGTCCGGCACGCCGATGACCACCCGGCCGGTGATGTCGGGCCGGACGACGGCGGCCCACGCCTCGTCGCGCAGCGCCAGCATGCGCCGCGCGTAGGTCAGCAGCACCTCGCCATCCTGGGTCGGCATGACGTTCCGCGGGCCGCGCACGAAGAGCGGCTTGCCGAGCGCCGTTTCCAGGGTTTTGATCTGCATGCTCACCGCCGATTGCGAACGGTGCACGACTTCCGCCGCGCGGCTGATGTTGCCGGTATCAGCAACCGCCACGATCATGGCCAGGACATCGAGGTCGAGTGCCTTCATGGTAACAATTCGTTGGTATCAAATATTCTGATGAATATCTTCAATATTATGCGATTTTCTCAGAGGACGCCATCGGGCATAGTAGCTGCAAAAGAGCCCATCATGAACGCACGCACCGATCCCTCACTCATCGCCCACCCCGAGCCGTCCTTTGCGCGCCTGCCCTCGGGCGTCCGCTTGCCTTATGTGGCGCATGGCGCGGGCGAGCCGCTGCTGTTCGTGCATGGCTCGCTGTGCGACTACCGCTACTGGAGCCCCCAGACCCATGCCCTCTCCGCCGGTTTCCTGTGCATCTCGGTCAGTCTCAGCCATTATTGGCCGGCCCAGGATGCCGGCGCCAAGGGTGACTTCAACTGGCGCGCGCATGTGGCGGAACTGGCCGAGTTCATCACGGCGATGCATCTCGGCCCCGTGCACCTGGTGGGACACTCGCGCGGCGGCTGCGTCGCCTTCCAGCTGGCGCGCGCCCATCCGGCCCTGGTCAAGACCCTGACGCTCGCCGATCCCGGCGGCCCGCTGCACATCGACGGCAATGCGCCGGCCACCGAACCAGGAGCGACGGCCACGCTGCGCGCCAGGGTGGCTACCCTGATCGACAGCGGGGCATATGAAGCCGGGCTGGAACTGTTCGTCGACTCCGTCAGCATGCCCGGCATCTGGCGCAAGAGTCCCCCTTCCTTCCGCGCGATGGCGATGGACAACGCTGCCACCTTGCCCAGGCAGTTCCGCGACCCGCTGCCGGCCTATACCCGCGCGGCCGCGGCCGAGGTGGCGTGCAGGACCCTGCTGGTCGATGGAGAAAAGAGCCCGCGCGAATACCGCGACAACGCGGACAGCCTCGCCGGCTGGATCGGGCGCGCCGAGCGGCGCTCCATGGCGGGCGCCTCGCATGGCATGAACGTCACGCATGCGGCGGCCTTCAACCGCCTGCTCCAGGCCTTCGTCGGCGCGGCGACCTGAAAGGTCTGACCATGCCCCCGCTCTCCGTGGACGCCGTGCGCGCCGGGGAGGCCCTGCGGACGAAGTCGCATACAAGCAAGTGCGTCCGCATAGCGCTTGCTTGGCACCGGCCGGGCATCTTCTCCTTCCGGCTGCCATCGACGTCAATGGTAGCCGGCCGCAACGCAGGCTAGAACGTCAACGTAAGGCTGCGCGGGCAGTGATCGCTGGTCTCGATGCGCTGGTCCGGCGCCTGTACGACGGCGGTCTTGCGCGAACCGAGCGGGGCCGGCTGGCGCGCCGCCAGCGGGCCGCTCAGCACGATATGGTCCAGGCCCGTGAATCCGCGGCAGCCCTGGTCGACCCCGGTCAGGGGCACCAGCTGCAGCGAGCGTGCGCCGTCGTTCAGCTCCTGCCACAGGTAGCGCGTGGCCACCCTGCCGTCCGCGTCCTGCTTCGGCACGCCGGCCGGATCGCTCCCGTCGGCGCGCACCTGCGCCGGGCGGATCGCCGCCGCGGCCTCTTCGTCGAGGCGGCGGTTGAAGTCCCCCAGCAGGACGAAGTCGGGGCTGCGCTTGGCGACGCTGTCGATCCAGCGCTCCAGCGGGGCGACCTGGCGGTTCAGCACCTTGCAGGCGCCGGCCGGATCGTCGAGCAGGCGCGCCTGGTAGATCGGGGTCGGCACGATGTTGGCGCAGCTGGACTTCAAGTGCACGTTCAGGAAGCTGATGCGGCGCCCCGCCGACTCCAGCTCGAGCGCCAGCCCGGGGCGCAGCTTGCGCGCATCCGGGTCGCCCGGATTGTCTTGCACCGCCAGGCCGGTATCGACGCTGCAGCGGGCGCCATCCGGGGCCAGGCTGCGGTCCCAGGCGAAGGCCACGGTCTGGAAGCCCTCGTGCGGCGCATCGCAGACGCCGAAGCGCTCGGCATGGCGTCCCAGCAGTTGCTTGACCACCTCGGCCGAACGCACTTCCTGGAAGGCGAGCACGCGCACCCCTTGCTTCTCGATCAGCTGGCCGACGGTCGCCTGCAGGCCGGCCAGCTTGGCCGCGTAGTCGCCGCTCGTGGGGGGCGCAGAGGCGCCGCGGCCCTGGTAGGCGTTACACGGCGCCATCATGGCCGCCTGCGCTGGACCGCCCGCCAGGCGCTCGGTATCGGCGACGCACTGGCGCGCCGCGCGGATGGCCTCTTCGCTTGGCGCCGCCTGCCCTGGTTGCCGGCGCGGGCGCGTATCGCACCAGGACACCGCCTTGCAGACGGCGGCGTGGCGGTCAAAGTCCTGCTGCGAACCGGCCCAGGCGAGGTTGAAGGATGCGACGCCGAATTGCACCGGCGGCGACTGTGGACCGGGTTCGGCGGCGTGGGCGGCGGCGCTGGCGAGCAGCGCGGCCAATAGTACGAGGCGAGTTGGCTTGGTCTTGAACATCGGGTTTCCTGGTAGGGCACCTGCCTGCGATCGGATCCCGGCAGTGGTGCAGCGATGGATTATCGCGGAGTTCCTTAGCGACGGCAATGGCAGTCGCGTCCCTAGCGCCCAGGGCAGCGGTCGAACGAATGGACTGCAGTGCAGGACCGAGTGCGCATGGAGAGAACGGGGTCGGAAATGACAATCGCCGGCATGAAGCCGGCGATTATCTTGATTCTGGAGGCGAGGACGGGAGTCGAACCCGTCTAGACGGCTTTGCAGGGCGTATATACTCAACAATTTCAAAGACTTACATAAGAACCACAATTTTCACCACTTGAGCTCGTTCAACCTTGGTCTAAATCAAGCGAGCAACTGACGATCATGCCCAGCCCGGCTTGTTTCAGGGGCGATACGATCTGTTCTGCCGGAATGCTTGCGATGCGTGGTCTAGCCCCGAAAGGAATGATCCGCCAAAGAACTCGCGCGGCGAAGCGTCCAATTTCGCCAACGCATTCACGCGATGATTAGGGAGTCGCCGATGTTCAACTCCGACACTCGCCCGATCGTCGCGGCGCACGCTCGACACGGTGCCTGCATCGCCTCATCGTCCGGCGTAGTACCGCGCCAGTTCCGCGATTTCAACTTCCGTCAGGTTACGGACGGCATTGCGCATTTGGCCATTGATGTCGTTCGTCCGGCGGCCGTCGCGGAAGGCCAGCATCTGGTCGCGCAGATAGGTCTCGGAAAGCCCTTCGAGCACCGGCGTCGCCGGCCGCACTGCGTGCGGGCTATGGCAGGACGAGCAGGCGCCCACGCTGCGCATCGGATCGCCGTTGCGCACCAGCCGCGGCGTTCCGCTGGCCGAGGGCGCGATGTCGGCGATGCGTTCGCGCTCGAGCGAGGCGTAATAGGCGGACAGGTCGCGCATGTCCTGGTCGCTAAGGTCGGCCACCAGCGGCTGCATGATGGCGCTCGGCCGGTGGCCGGAGGCGAAGTCGCGCAGCTGTTTGTAGGTGGCCGATGCAGGCTGTCCGGCCAGGTGAGGTGTGCCGGCCGGGCTGGTGCCACGCGCGCCGTGGCACATGGTGCAGGCCATGGCCAGGGTTGCGCCCTTCCCGACCGATGCCTCGCCGCCCACGCTCATCATGTGGGCGTTGACGATGACGTTGCTAGGGTACTTCTGCTGTTCCGCCGGCAGTCCCGCCGGTTGGAAAGGGGCCGGCGCGCCGACGGCGCTGCAGATCGCCTCCCACATGCTCTGCATGACATTGCGCTCGTGGGCCTTCGGCAGCCAGACGAGTCCGATGAAGGCGGCCACCAGGGCGATCACCAGGATCGCCCCCACGCTCCCGGCAAACCAGCGGTTGCGCAGAGAAAAGATTCTTTCGTCGCTCATGGCTGGCTCCCTACCGGCACGGCCGGCACCGATGTCTGCTTGAGCGCCATCAGCTGGCTGATCGGGTAGCCGTAGTTCACGATCGACAGGCCGATCATCAGCGCCAGCCACAGCGCGTAGCCGTTCAGCGCGGCCGGCAGCCGCCCTTCGTTGTGCGCCACCTGGCTGAAGCGGAATTCCGGCAGCTCGATGCGCACGCTGCGGTGGCCGCCCAGCAGCACCAGCAGGAACAGCAGGCCGGACACGACGAGGATCAGGCCGCCGAAGAACGTAATGATCACCGTAACGGCCTGGGGCGCGATCTCGGGATTGCTGTAGTCGAAGTAAGCCATGCGGCGCGGCATGCCGAGCACGCCGACCACGTGCCAGGGGAAGGTCAACACGATCATGCCGATGAACCATAGCCAAAGCTGGGTGCGCATCAGGCGGCCGCTGGCGAGCTGCTTGCCGGTCAGGTGGGGCCACAGGTCGTAGGCCAGCGCGAAGTACATGATGACGATGGCGCCGCCGAAGATCAGGTGGAAGTGCCCGGTGATCCACTGCGTGTTGTGCACGGCGAAGTCGAGCTGGTAGCTCATGTTGATCAGGCCGCCCGCCCCGCCGAAGCCCAGCAGGATGAAGGAGAAGGCCACCGCCAGCATCATCGGGTTCTTCCAGGGCAGCGCCTTCACCCAGCCGAAGGCGCCGCGCCCGCCGCGCAGGCGTCCCGCGATCTCCACCGAGGCGGTGATGGTAAAGATGGTCAGGAAGGTCGGGATCGAGACCATGCCGGTGAAGACCGCATGCAGGAACTTCATGCCCGAGCCCACCTGCGGGTCCTGGAACAGGTGGTGTATGCCGATCGGCATCGAAAACACCAGGAACAGCACGAAGGAGATGCGCGCCATCTTGTCGCTGTACAGGCGCCCGCCGATGGCGCGCGGCACCAGGGTATAGAAGGCGATGTAGGCCGGCATCAGCCAGAAATACACGATCGCATGCAGGGTCCAGGAAAAGAAGACACGGGCGAGGCCGGCGTCGATGGTGTTCTTGAAGCCCAGCGCCACCGGCAGGATCATGAACAGGATCTCGATCGCCGCCCCCAGCGAAGTCCAGGCCCAGAGGTAGGCGCCGGCCAGGTTGGCGAACATCGGCAGCGGCACGGCGGCCCCGGGATTCGCCTTTTTCCACACATACAGGTTGAGCGACATCAGCGCCACCCAGATCCACGAGCCGACCACGACCAGCACAACGCCGATGTAGTAGAAGGCATTGCCGATCAGGGGCGGGTAGAAAGTGTACAGCACCGTGGCCAGGCCCATCGAGACCGGTACCATGGCGGTCACCGTGCCCAGCACGACCAGGGAGAATCCGATCCAGGCCCAGCGCTTGCCGACCAGGGTCTGCTTCAGCGCCAGTTCGACGATGGCGTAGCCGAAACCCATCGCCACCAGGGTCGGGAACACGTAGCCCATCGCCGACCCATGGGCCGTGACGGCGCGGTAGTAGAGTTCGGGATTGCCGATCCAGTCGCGCAGCGGGCTGCGGATGTACATCTGCCATTCGCCCAGCAGCAAGGCGACGAAGAAGGCGATGAAGGCGATCCAGAAGTGCGCCAGCACGAGGCGCCTGGTGTCATTGTCCAACACAGCTCAGCCTCCTTCCGTTCGCGGCCTGGCGCATGAATTCGGCCTTCTCGACGATCTTCACCCTCGCCCACATGGCGGCGTGGCCCACCCCGCAGTATTCGTGGCAGGGCATGACGTGCTCGCCGGTCTGTTCGAACTTCGTGCGGAAATTGGAAATATAGCCGGGCAGGAGCATCACGTTGACGTTGCTCTTGCCGATCGAGAAGCCGTGCACCACGTCGGCCGCCGTGCCGCGGATGTGGATCGGCGTGTCCTTCGGCACCAGCAGGCAGGAGGGCGTGAAGGAATACTGGTTGGCCAGCACGCGCACCATGACCGTGCCGTCGGGCTCGACGCTGGAGCCCAGGTTGCTCTCGATGAATTCGCCCGAGATGTGCAGGGTGCCTGGATCGATGGTCTCGGTGCGCACCGGCGGCATGGCGGCCCAGTGCAGGCTCATGTAGGCCATCATTCCGACCAGGAACAGGACAATGGCGCCGACCAGGATGGCCCAGCGCGACTCGGCGCCATGGGCGACCGCCGCTCCGCGCGAGGCGTCGTGGGCCATCTCAGTCCCCTCCCCGCGCCAGGTAAACCAGGACATAGAAGGCCACCCACATCGCCATCACGATGGCGACCGCCAGGCCGGCCACGGCAAAAGCGCCGCGCGGCCCCTGTGCAACCACGGCGTCGACGCGCTGCTGGTCGAAGCTGGCGTCGTTTTCCCTCGGTTCCAGGATCATGGACTCTCCTCGATGGACTCATTCAACCGTTGCGGAGCGCAGCTCGTTGACCTCGCGCTCGTTCACCGGCGCCCCGCGGTTGCCCCAGGCGGTGCGGATATAAGTAACGACGGCAGCGATCTCCCCATCCGATAGCGAATGGAAGAATGGCGGCATCCCGTAGGGCATGGGGTTGCGCCGGGTGCCCGGCGGGTAGCCTCCGTTGAGCACCATCCGGATCGGATTGACGGCCGAGGTCATCGTAATCGACTGGTTGGCCGCCAGCGGCGGATAGTGGGGCAGCTTGCCGCGGCCCTGGGCACCGTGGCAGCTGGCGCACTGGGCGTCGTAGACGCGCTTGCCCTGCGTGAACTGCTGGGTGACATTGGCGCGCGCCGGGGCGTTCGCCGGGTCGCTCTGCATCGGCTGGTCGGCCGGCAGGCTCTTGAGGTAGACCGCCATCGCGCGCACGTCTTCCGTCGTCATGAACTGCAGGCTGTTGAAGGTCACCTCGGCCATCGGGCCGTAGACGGTGCCGCGGTTCGACACGCCTTTCTGCAGCAGGTCGATGATGTCCTGGATCTCCCAGGTGCCCAAGCCTGCCTCCTTGTTCGAGGTGAGCGAGGGCGCATACCAGTTCTGCATCGGGATCAGGCCGCCCTGGAAGGCGCGTTCCTGCGAGGAGCCGCCCAGCGCATTGATCGGGGTATGGCACATCGAGCAGTGGCCCAGCCCCTGCACCAGGTAGGCGCCGCGGTTCCACTCGGCCGACTTGGTCTTGTCGGGCACGTATTCGCCTTCCTGGAAGTACAGCGTGCGCCAGCCGATCAGCAGCGCCCGGTTGTTGTAGGGAAAGCGCAGGTCGTGCTGGCGCGAGGCCTGGCGCACCGGCGGCACCGAGCGCAAGTAGGCAAAGATGGCGTCGCTGTCGGCGCGCGTGACCTTGGTATAGCTGGCGAAGGGCATGGCCGGATACAGCAGGTCGCCGTTGCGCGAGCGGCCGGTGCGCATCATCTTGAAGAAATCGTCGGCGCTCCACTTGCCGATCCCGGTCTGCGGATCGGGTGTGATGTTGGGGGCGTAGAGCGTGCCGAAAGGCGTTGGCATCGGCCGGTTGCCCGCGAAGATCTTGCCGCCGGGGACAGTGTGGCAGGCGATGCAGTCCCCCGCTTGGGCTAGGTACTTGCCGCGTTCGACCAGCGCCTGCTGTGCGCTGCTTGCCGGCCGGGCGGCCGGCCGCGCCGTTTGCTGCGCGGGCGCAGGCGCTTGCATGACCATCAGCAGGAGCGCGGGCGCCAGCCACCGGGCCATCCTTGCAGAGAATCGGATCGGATTCATTTTGGCGCTCCTCCCTGGCTCGCGTGCTGGCTCCCACAGCGCAGCGGCAGCGCGGCGGGAGCCGTTTTCGCCGGACGGGCATTGGTGACCGGCCGCGAGGCAAGGTAGGCCGCCACGGCAGCCACTTCCGGTTCGCTGAGCGTGGACGAGATCACCTGCATGCAATCGGGGGCGAGCGCCGTGCGCACCCCGTAGCGCCAGGCGCCGAGCTGGGCGCTGACATAGTCGGCGCGCAGTCCGAGCAGACCGGGAATGCCCGGTTCGCGGCCGGCCAGGTCGGCGCCGTGGCAGGCGACGCAGGCCGGCAGGCGCTTGCCCGGCACGCCCTGGGTCACGATGCGCTCGCCGTCGCGCAGCAGTTGCGGCGAGGCGTTGACGGGAGGCTGGGCCAGCGGCGGCGGATTCTGCGCGGCGAAGTGTTCCGCCATCTTGTACAGGTAGCTGTCGGGCAAGTAGGCCAGCAGGTAGTTCATGGGCACGTACTTGCGGCGGCCGTCGCGGAAGGCGACGAGCTGGTTGTACAGGTAGCCCGTGGGCTTGCCGGCGAGGCGGGGAAAATAGACGTTGTCGACGCCCCGCCCGGCCGCGCCATGGCAGCCGATGCAGGCCGCCACCCGCGCCTCCATGGTGTCGGGGATACGTTCGCCGGCCGGGCCACCCTGGGTCTGCGCCATGGCGGGCACGGCCATTGCCAAACCTACAGCTAGCATCAAACGCCAATTCATGCGAAGACTCCAAACAGTTTCTACATGTGGGCAATGTTGTTTTAAGGGTAGCATTGGCACGGCAGGCCTGACGCACGGTTCGTTTATGCGAGACCCGCATGGGATTTCCTGGTCCGTAGTCGACACGACTGACCCGTTCAAGTCGCGGCGGCCCTATCCGCGTCTGTGCAGCTTAGCCGGGCCGGCATCGGTCCACCATGCTGCTTCACCGCCGTTTCAGAAGATGCTTCTCGATCGTCGGCCCGAGCAGACGCTCCACGTCGATCAGGTAAATGTCTGCCTGGCCTCGGGAGATGCGGCCGGTCAGATAGGGAAACCGGCACGCCAGCGCATCGGCAGGGGGTGCGATTTCCGCGCATTCGACGTCGAGCCTGCCCTCGATCCGGTCCACGACGAGGGCAAACTTCCTGCGATAGACCGTGGCGATCAGGGCAGGCGCCCCCGCCATGGGGCATTGCCGAGACTCGGGCCCGCGGTAGTCGGCCAGCGGAATCAGGTTTCCTTCATGCAACATGACGTGACCGGGTTCGTGGCGAGTGACGGCGTGCATGGCTGAAATCCGGATCACGCCGCCGATATGGACGGATTCTGCCGCCAGGTCGGCGCCCAGGGCCGCAAACCTGAGGCAGCGGACCGGCGCATACACGCGCGAGGCTCGCGGATCGGTCACAGCGCGTGCCCCTGCACCACGGTCCCGGACGGCGGCCTGCGCAGCGACAGATACAGTCCGGCCGCGCCGCCGAGGTCCCGGATCAGCAACAGCAGTGCCAGGGCCTGGAACAATCCGGCCGGCCGCGCCAGCACCGCGGGCGCAAACGGCGCCGCGGCCAGCAGTCCAAGCGCCACCACGTGCCAGCGCCACTGCCTCAGCGCGCGTCCTCCATCGAGGATGTTTTTCAGCGCCGGCACCCGTTCGCGCGGCAGCGACGGGTCGGATTGCAGGTGATACCAGACCAGGAAAGGCACGATCTTGTACAGCATGCCGTTCACGGCCGACATCCCGAAGCCGGCGATCACGAGGATGCCGCTCAGGAGAGGACGCTGGTCGGCGCCCAGAGGCAGGAAATGGACCAACGCCGCCAGCGCCAGGCTGCCCATCGCCAGGACCCAGTAATACGTGCCCACGTCCGCCGCCCGCTTGCGCTTGCGGAAGAACAGGAGCGTGGCGCCGGCATAGCGCAGCAGCAGCAAGGCCACGCCGGCCTCCGCCGCCAGGCGCAGCGGCCCCACGCCCGCCAGCGCGGCGGCGCTCCACCCTGCCACCAGCGCCACCAGCGCGGCGGGCAGCCAGGATTCGAGCGAACGCGGATAGGCCGGGGTGCCCTGGAACATCGGAATGACCTGGAAGGACACCGTTGCCGTCAGCGCGACCACCCATCCGACCAGGCCCCAGGAGGCATGAATGTCGGTCAGCAGCGGGGCGTCGAGCGGCCCCATGCCGCTCAGGTACAGGGCCAGGGAAGCGCCCAGGCCGATGGTGACGGCCAGCCCCGCCGAGGCCAGGCGGACGCCACGCACCAGCGGCCTGGCGGCCGGGACGATCTTGTGCGAGATCGCCGTGCCGACGGCGGCCAGGATCACGAAGCCGGCCAGGCCGAGTACCCCGGCTGCCGCCTGGTAGGCCGCGGGCCCCAGGCCGAGGCCCAGCGCGCCGGCCAGCAGCACCGTGCCCAGCGCCAGCGCGCTCCAGGACAAGGCGGCCACCGGGCGCGCCAGCGGGATGCCGACGCCGGCGACCACCGGCAGCAGCTGGAACAGCGCGCCGACGATGGTCATGGTCAGGAAGCCCAGGGTCAGCAGATGCGTCATCGCCAGGGTAACGGGGCTCCAGCGCGAAGCGAGCGCGGTTTCGCCCTGCCAGGCCAGCAGCAGGGCCGCGGCCAGGGCGAAGCACGGCGCCGCCAGCAGGAAGGGAAGCGGCACCTGGATCGGCGGCATCGCCGTATAGGTCAGGGATCGTTGCATGGGATTTTCTGGATCAGGAGGTCGAACCGGTGGTCGGCCCGGATGCTCGTCCGGTAGCCGTAGCCATGGCGGTCGAGGATCTTGTACAGCGGGTGCGGCTCGCGGTCGATCAGCACCAGGAGGCGCTGCTGCGGCGCCATGGCCGCCAGCGCTTCCAGGATCTGCTCCATCGGCTCGGGCGGCAGCAGGCCGGAGACGTCGAGCGGGATCGTAGCGGTCGGATGGGTGTTCATGATGATTCCTCAGATCGGGGCCTGGCGGCGTCCTGGCAGGGAGACAGCAGGTCGGCCAGGGTCACGCGGTCGAGTTCGTGCAGGTAGGCGGCGGTGGCGCGCGCCAGCGAAGCGCGCAGGCGGCAGTCGGCGTCGAAAGGACATTCCCTCGCCTCGCCGGCGAAGCATTTGACCATATGAAAATTCGGCTCCGTGCGCCGGACCACCTCCCCCATACGCAATAGCCGCGGGTCCCTCGCCAGCCGCATGCCGCCGCTGCGGCCGCGCAGCGTGTCGATCAGGCCGCAGGCGCCGAGCTCGTTGACTACCTTGGCCAGGTGGTTGCGCGAGATGCCGTAGCGGCGCGCGATCTCGTCGACCGTCACGATGCGGTCGCGGTGCTGGCCCAGATACAGCAGCAGGCGCAAGGCATGGTCGGTGAATTCCGTCAGGCGCACGGCCGGCTCCTCAGGCGCGCACCACGAAGTCGATCACCACGTCGCCCGGCGAGCGGCGGTGGTAGACGACGTTCAGGCGTTCGCCGAAGTGTTCGCCCAGCTCCGCCAGCAACGGCAGCGGATCGTGGTCGTTACAGAAGCGCATGGTTTCGCCCGGGAGCAGCGCGCGCAGGGCGCCGAAGATCGCGGCGTGGCGGAAGCGGCGTGCGACACCGCGCGCGTCGAACACCCAGGTACGGTTGGAAACGTTCGGTTCAGAGCAATTGTGCGACATGGGAACTCCTTTGGTTGGACAGGAAACCGGCCGCGCCGCGGCCGGGGAATACAACACTCAGGCACGCAGCGGGACCGCCTCCGCCACCGGCCTGCGGCCGCCGCGCATCAGGCGCAGCACGAACAGCGCCAGGAACACGGTGCCCACGGCGAACACCACGTCGCCCGGGACCCGCAGCCACACCATGTTCTCCATGAAGGGCGAGTGGATTACCTGCGCCGAGCGGGCGTACCACATGCCCTTGCTGATGCTGGCGACCGCCTGGTAGATGCCGGCCGGGACCAGCGACAGGAACACCATCATGGCCAGGCCGATGTTCAGCAGCCAGAACATGGGCCGCAGCAGCGCGTCCGACCAGGCGGCGCGCGCGCTCAGCCCGCGCAGGCAGAACAGCATCAGGCCGATGCCCAGCATCCCGTAGACGCCGAACAGGGCGGCATGGCCGTGGGCGGCCGTCATGTTCAGGCCCTGCATGTAGTACAGCGCAATCGGCGTATTGATGGCGAAGCCGAGCAGGCCGGCGCCGACGGTGTTCCAGAAGCCGACCGCGATGAAGCACAGGATCGCCCACTTGTAGTTGCGGACCCAGGCGGCGGCCCGGGTGCGCTGGTAGTTGCGCCAGGCCTCGAGGCCGATCAGCGAGAGCGGCACCACTTCCAGCGCCGAAAACATCGAACCGATCGCGATCACCGAGGTCGGGGTGCCGGTAAAGTACAGGTGATGCAGGGTGCCGAGGATGCCGCCGAACAGGAACACGATGGTTTCGAGCACGATGGCGCTGTTGGCCGAGGCCGCGCGGATCAGGCCCAGGCGGGTGAACAGCAGCGCGATCACGGCGGTGGCGAAGACCTCGAAGAAGCCCTCGACCCACAGGTGCACCAGCCACCAGCGCCAGTACTCGACCATCGAGTAATGGGTGCCGCGGCCCCAGGTCAGCGAGGTGGCGTAGAAGCCGCCGATGCACAGGGCCGCCAGGAAGACCATGGCGATCAGCCCGCGGCTCTCGGACGGCTTGCGCAGGGCCGGCCACAGGCCGCGCCCGAGCAGGAAGGCCCAGAACAGCAGGCCGACGAACAGCAGCACCTGCCACACCCGGCCCATGCTGGTGAATTCCAGGCCCTGGTTGCCGATCCAGAAGGAAAATTCACTGCCGGCGCCGCGCAGCGTGCCGAGCCAGCCGGTGGCGGTGGAGCCGACCACGATGAACAGCAGCGCGTAGAACAGCACGTCGACGCCCAGCTTCTGGTACTTCGGCTCATGGCCGGAGATGGCCGGCGCGATGTACAGGCCGGTGGCCAGCCAGGCGGTGGCGATCCACAGCACCGCGAACTGGGTGTGGATAGTGCGGCTTACGGTAAAGGGAAGCACGTCGCCCAGCGGAATGCCGAAGAAGCTGTTGCCCTCCACCGCATAGTGGGCCGTGACCACGCCCATGCCCACCTGGGCCAGGATCAGGCCGACCACCACGAAGAAGTACTTGCGCGTGGCACGCATCGAGGGCGTGGCCTTCAGGTCGATCAGGGGATCGCTCTTCGGCGCCGGCGGATCTTCCTCGTCCTTGTGCATGCCGTGGAAGAAGACCATTGCGGCAATGGCGCCGATCATCAGGATCACGCTGGCGATCGACCAGATGCCGGCGCCGGCGGTCGGGGTATTCCCGGCCAGCGGCTCGTGCGGCCAGTTGCTGGTGTAGCTCAGGCCCGTTTCGCCCGGGCGGTCGGCGGCCGCAGCCCAGGCCGACCAGAAGAAGAAGCCGGTGAGCGCGGCGCGGTCCTGTTCCGAAGCCAGCGAGTTGGGGCGCATCGCGTACTGCTCGCGCAATCCGTCCAGGCCGGCGTCGTCGCCGAACAGGCCGGCGTAGTGGCGCGCCACTTCGCGCACGGCCTCGGCGCGCACGGCGGACAGGGCAAGCGTGCCGGTGGCCGCGTCATAGGTATTGCGGCGCAGTTCGGCGCGCACCAGCGCGTCGACATGGCCCCGGCGCGCCGCGTCCAGGCCGGCGTATCCGGCGCCGAAATCGCGCCGCGCCAGCGCCTCCTGCAGCGCCTCGGCTTCGCGGTGCAGCCAGTCGGCCGACCAGTCCGGGGCGACATAGCTGCCGTGGCCCCAGACGGTGCCGAGCTGCTGGCCGCCGGCTGCCAGCCAGGCCTGCTGGCCCTGCTGGATCTGGCCGGCCGCATACAGGATGCCTCCCTGCGGATCGGTGACGGTGACCGGTATCGGCGGCGCCTGCAAGTAGATTTCCCTGCCGACCCAGCCGAGTACGGAGAAGGAAATCACGCAGATGACGGCGAGCCATGTCCATAGTTTTCTTGTGGCTTGCATGACTATTCCTTGTGAGTGATGAACGAAAGCGGTGTGCTACAGGCGCTCATCCTAGGGTTCCGCCCAAAATGATGCAAACAGATTGCATGTATTAGATATGCCAGATCAAGAAATCGCGACCTGCTCGCGCCGGCGCCGCTTTTTGCGCCTCGATCCCGTTGTGCCCGGGCCGGGCCGGGCATAAGCTGGCATGCGCATCCACATTGTTCAGCGAGCGACCCGCCATGATTCCCTCCCCTGTTTCCCCGACTTCCCCTGCTTCCTTCGATTGCCCTGCGCCGGATCTGCTGGCCCGCATGAGCCGCCCCGGCCCGCGCTACACCTCCTACCCGACCGCCGACCGCTTCGGCGCGGGCTTCGGCGCCGCCGATTACCGCGCGGCCGTGGCGGCGCGCCGCGCCGCGGACCCGAGGCGCCCGCTGTCGCTCTACGTGCACATCCCGTTCTGCCAGTCGCTGTGCTACTACTGCGCCTGTAACAAGATCATTACCAGCGAACGCGACAAGGCCGCCGTCTATCTCGGCTACCTGTTGCGCGAGATCGACATGCAGGCCGCCCTGTTCGACGGCATGAACCGGGTCGCACAGCTGCATTTCGGCGGCGGCACCCCGACCTACCTGTCCGGCGAGCAGATGGGCGTCCTCACCAGGCACCTGCGCCGGGCCTTCGAGTTCGCCGGCGACGCCGAAGGCGAATACGGGATCGAGATCGATCCGCGCACGGTCGACGCCGCGCGCATCCACGAGCTGCGTGCCCAGGGCTTCAACCGCCTCAGCCTGGGGGTGCAGGACTTCGATCCGGACGTGCAGCGCGCCGTCAACCGCATCCAGCCGGCGGCGCTGACCCTGGACGCGATCGCGGCCGCGCGCGCGGCGGGCTACCGCTCCATCAGCATCGACCTGATCTACGGCCTGCCCAAGCAGAACCTGGAATCGATGCGGCGCACGCTGGACCAGGTGGTGCAGGCCGGTCCCGACCGCATCTCGGTCTACCACTACGCCCACCTGCCCGAGCTGTTCAAGTCCCAGCGCCTGATCCGCGAGGAAGACATGCCCTCGGCCCAGACCCGGCTCGAACTGCTGGCGCTGTGCATCGCACACCTGACCAGCAACGGCTACGTCTACATCGGCATGGACCATTTCGCCCGGCCGGACGACGAACTGGCCCTGGCCCAGCGCCAGGGCCGGCTGCAGCGCAACTTCCAGGGCTATTCCACCCATGCCGGCGCCGACATGCTGTCCTGCGGCGTCTCGGCCATCAGTGCCGTCGGCGCGGCCTACAGCCAGAACGAAAAGTCGCTGGGGCGCTATTACGCCCGTATCGACCAGGGCGAGCTGCCGGTTGCGCGCGGTCTGAACCTCGGCACGGACGATCTGCTGCGGCGCGACCTGATCCAGCGCTTGATGTGCGACTTCAGCCTCGACGTCGAGGCCTTCGAGCGGCGCCACGGCGTCGAGTTCGGCGCCTGCTTCGCGCGCGAAGCGGCGCAGCTCGCGACCCTCGAGGCCGATGGCCTGCTGGCGCGCACGCCCGGCCGCCTTGACGTCACTCCCAGTGGGCGCTTCCTGGTCCGGAATATCTGCATGGTGTTCGACCGTTACCTGGGCAGCGCGGGCGCCCAGCCGCTGCTGCGCATGCCTTACTCGCGCACCGCCTGAACGGCGCCGCTCAGCCCTCGCGGCCATCGACGCGCGCCCGCAGCAGGCAAGGACCGTAGGTGATGCAGTACAGTGCGAAGGCCAGGCTCCAGCAGATGCTCGCCGCAACCAGGCCAGCCTGGTACAGGCTGCCCGCACCCAGGGCCGCGACCAGGCGCGCCAGCACGCCCGCCTGCAGCAGCAGGTACATGGCGGTCTCGGCCCGACCGGCTTTCAGCATTCGCCCGGTATGCCCGAGCGCAGTGCGGGTGATCATGCCGATGATCAGGCCGCCCATCGCCCCCACCGTGAGCAGGTGTACGGCGGCGCTATGCGGCGCCAGGCCCACGCAGGCCAGGGCCAGCATCAGGAAACCGAGCGGGATCCAGGCATAGGAAACATGCAGGATCCACAGCAGCGGCGTACCCAGGGTCGCCAGCGGTTTCCAGCCCGCCATGCGCAGCCCCTGGACCACCGCGGTCGCCGCGGCCAGCACGGCCAGCGGCAAGGACAGCGGCAGCAGCGCCCAGGCCAGGCCGGTCGCCACGGTGAGCGCGAGGCTGAGCTTCTCCAGCCGGGGCGAGGTGACCGTGCGCACGCCGCGCAGCGCATTGGCGGTGAAGCTGGGGATGACCCGGCCGCCGAGCACGGATTCGATCACGATCACCGCCACGATGGCGGCGTACAGCGGCTGCACGGGCGAGACTGGCAGCCACCCCAGCACGGCGGCATGGAAGACGGCGTTGGCGGCTGCCAGCACGGCCAGCAGCGCCACCATCACCAGGTTGCGGGTATTGCCGGCGCGCCGGATCACCCGGTACAGCGGCCTGGCGGCCAGCGGCAGGAAGATCACGTCGAGCGCGGCCGCCGCCGCAGGCGGCAGGAACGCCATGCCCGCGCGGCCGGCCAGCCACAGTGCCGCCAGCGCCGCGAGGTGGCCGCCGCGCGGCGTCCACAGGCCGGTCCAGTTGCGCCCGGCCGTGAACAGGAAGCCGACCACGATGGCGATCACGAAGCCGAACAGCATTTCGTGCATGTGCCAGGCCAGGGTCAGCTGCGGCGCGCCGGACCAGCCCAGCCAGGACGCGGTCCAGGCGGGCACCGCGACGCCGGCGAAGGCGGCCCCGAGCAGGTAGAAGGGACGGAAGCCGAGCGCGAACAAGGGCTGCCCTTGCAGGCCCCCAGGGCGTGCCGGGGCGGCGGGATCGTCGATGCGTAGCAGTGTCATGACAGGTTCCTGTGGTGGAAGGCGCCGCTCAGCCTTCATAGGCGCGCAGGCGCTCGAGGTCGAGGATGGTGATGCTGCGGCCGGCGATGCCGACCAGGCCGCGGCCGGCCATGTCGTGCAGCACCCGTGAAAAGTATTCGGGCGTGATGTTCAGGCGCGAGGCAACCATCTTCTTGCTTGCCGAAAGCATCACCTCGCCGCCCTGGCGCGGATCGTCCTTGAGCAGGTAGCCCACCACGCGCTGGCTGCCCGAGCGCAGGGTATAGGACTCGACGTCGGAGATCAGGCCGTGCAGGCGCCGGCTCATCCCGGCCAGCATGCGGCGTGCGAAGCCCGGGTCGCGCTCGATCCCGGACAGGATCGCCTCCTTCCCGATGTGCAGCAGCATGCAGTCGGCCAGGGCCTCGGCCTGGACGATGTAGTCGCGCTCCATGAACATCAGCGCCTCGCCGAAGCTCTGCCCGGGGCCGATCAGCTCGACCACCTTCTCGTCGCCCTGGGAGGAAACGAAGCACAGCTTGACGCTGCCGTAGATCACGGTATGGAAGCCGTTGCAGGGGTCGCCCCGCTTGAAGATCACCCGGCCGCGCGGCAGGTGCAGCTCGGTGGTCGCCGCGGCCACCATGTCCATGTCCCCGGGCGCGAGGTCCGCGAACAGCGGCAGGCGCTTGAGAAACTGGCGGGAATCGATGCGGGTTCTGAGCATGGCAGGGGTCGGCTGGTCGAAGGGCGGGAGCGGCGCCGCAAGACGCCTTCCCGATGTCGTCATTACAAGCCAAATCTCATGAAAATCAAATACTTCCGAGAGAGGTTCGGCATAGTTCTTAATGACTAGGGCCGTTTAGTCCGTCATGCCGACTCTCCGCGGCGGCGCGAATCCCTACAATGAAAACCTGACGACCAAAGGAGGCCCGCATGCTGCGCGACCGTTTCGGACGATCCATCGACTACCTGCGCCTGTCGGTGACGGATCGTTGCGATCTCCGATGCACCTACTGCATCCCCACCGGCTTTCGCGACTTCGAGGAGCCGGAACACTGGCTCAGCTTCGACGAGATGGAGCGCCTGGTGGCCGCTTTCGCACGCCTCGGGACGCGGCGCGTGCGCCTGACCGGCGGCGAACCGCTGCTGCGCCGCGACGTCGCCACCCTGGCCGGCCGCCTGGCCACCCTGCCCGGCATCGAGGACTTGTCGATGTCGACCAACGCCACCCGCCTGGAGCGGCATGCCGCAGCCCTGCGCCAGGCCGGCGTGCGCCGCATCAACGTCAGCCTCGACAGCCTCGACCGCGCCTGCATGGAAAAAATCACCGGCCGCGACAGCCTGGCGCGCATCATGGACGGCCTGATGGCCGGCAAGGCCGCCGGCTTCGAGCCGATCAAGATCAACATGGTGGCGATGCGCGGGGTGAACGATGGCGAGATCGAGTCCATGGCCGAATTCTGCATCGAGCACGGCTTCATGCTGCGCCTGATCGAGGTGATGCCGATGGGCGCCACCGGCCGCAATGCGGCCTACCTCGACCTGCAGGGAGTGCAGGCCCGGCTGCGCGCGCGCTTCGGCCTGGTGCCGCAGGCGGCCGAACTGGGCGGCGGTCCGGCGCGCTACCTGGCCACCCCCGACGGCAGGTCCAGCATCGGCTTCATCACGCCCCTGTCCCAGCACTTCTGCGCCACCTGCAACCGGGTGCGCCTGTCGGTCGACGGCACGCTCTACCTATGCCTGGGCCAGGAAGAGAAGTTCGAATTCCGCCCCCTGCTGCGCGGCGGCGCCTCGGACGCCGAGCTGGAGGCGGCGATCCGCCAGGCCATCGAACTCAAGCCGCACAAGCACGAGTTCAACGCCGCTCCCCAGAAGATCATCCGTTTCATGGCCCAGACCGGAGGCTGACGTGCAGGACATCGAAAAATTCATCCGCGGCTTCGCCCGTTTCCAGCAGCAGTACCTGAGCGAGCCGACCGCCCTCGACATCCTGCGCCAGGGCCAGCATCCAAGCACGCTGGTGATCGGCTGCTGCGACTCGCGTGTCGATCCGGCCCTGCTCACCGGCTGCGATCCGGGCGACATGTTCGTGGTCCGTAACATCGCCAACCTGGTGCCGCCCTGCACGCCGGACGCGCCGCCGGGGGTCAGTTCGGCCATCGAGTTCGCCGTCTGCGGGCTGGAGGTGGCGCGCATCATTGTGCTCGGCCACGCCCGCTGCGGCGGCATCCGCGCGCTGATGTCGGCGCAGAGCGTGACCACCGAGACCGATTTCGTCGCGCGCTGGATGCGCATCGCAGAACCGGTGCGGCGCGACGTGCTGCGCGAACTGCAGCACAAGCACCAGGACGCCCAGTGCCGCGCGGCGGAACTGGCCAGCATCCTGCATTCTCTCGACAACCTGATGAGCTACCCCTGGATCGCGCGCCGCGTCGCAGAGGGCAAACTGGCGCTGCACGGCTGGTATTTCGACCTCGCCGCCGGCACCTTGCTGGCCTACTCGCCGCGCAAGCAGGAATTCCTCAGCATCCTCGAGCCCATCGTCCCGCCCGCGGCGCGCGCCGCCTGAAGCCTCTCTTCCGACTCGTCCACCGATGGTTTCCGCCCTCCTGAACCGCCAGCGCCTGTCGACCAAGATCGTCGGCGCCCTGATCGGCTTCCTTCTCCTGGCCCTGGTCGCCATCGGCGCCACCCTCTGGCTGTCCTGGCAACTCGAAGGCGCCGCAGCGGCGATCAACGAGACCGGCAGCCTGCGCCGCCACAGCTACCGGCTGGCGCTGCTGCTGGAACGGGCCGATGGCCGGCCTGCTTCCGGCCACGCCGCCGAGGCCAGGGGCCAGATCGCCCGGATCGACGCCACTCTCGCCCTGGTCGAACGGGGCGATCCACAGCGCCCGCTCGGCCTGCCGCCCGCGCCCGCGATCCGCGGCGCCTTCCTCGAACTCGGGCGGCGCTGGAGCGGCGCGACCCGTCCGCTCGCGCTCGCGGCGCTCGAGGGCGACAGCGATGCCCGGCACGCGGCGGTCGCGCGCTTCGGCGGGCACGTCGAGGACTTCGTGGCAGAGATCGACCGCCTGGTCGGGCTGATCGAACGCGACAACGAATTGCGCACCTTCTGGCTGCGCGCCTCGCAGCTGATGCTGGTGGCGATGGCGATCGGCGGCACCGTGGCCCTGGTCTACCTGATGTTCAGCCTGATCGTCGATCCCGTCATGCGCCTGCGCGAAGGCATGCGCAGCATGGCCGAGTCGGATTTCGGGGTACGGCTGGAGGTCGAGAGCCGCGACGAGTTCGGACAATTGGCCGAGGGTTTCAACGAAATGGCGGACCGCCTGCAGCAGCTGTACGGCAGCCTGGAAGACAAGGTGCGCCTCAAGACCGCCAACCTGGAGGACAAGAACCGCGAGCTCGCCCTGCTGTACGACTGCGCCGCCTACCTCCAGCAGCGCCACGAACTCGACACCATGTGTGACGGCTTCCTGCGCCGCATCGCCGCCTACTTCGGCGCCGGGGGCGGGAGCGTACGCCTGATCGACGCCGGCAAGGGCAATGTCCACCTGGTCGTGCACGAGGGCCTGTCGGCGGGAATGGCAGAGTCCGAACGCTGCATGAAGATCGGCGACTGCCTGTGCGGCGAGGCGGCGGCCAGGAAAGTCTCCGTGGTGCACCGGCTCGACCAGATGCCCGGCGGCGAGGCCCTGCAATGCGCACGCGAAGGTTTCGCCACCGTGTCGGTGTCGCAGATCGTCGCGCAGGACCAGCATCTCGGCCTGCTCAGCCTGCATTTCCGCGAGGGGCGCGTGCTGGCGCCGCGAGAACAGGCCCTGCTCGAGACCGTGGCCAAGCTGCTCGGCGTGGCGATCCAGAACATGCGCCTGGCGGCGCGCGAGCGCGAGATGGCCATTTCCGAGGAGCGCAACCTGGTCGCGCGCGGCCTGCACGACAGCATCGCCCAGGGCCTGAACTTCCTCAATCTGCAGGTCCAGATGCTGGACGAATCGCTGCGCGCCGGGAAGACCGGCGAGGCCGCGGCCATCGTTCCCGCCCTGCGCGCCGGGGTCGCGGAAAGCTATGCCGACGTGCGCGAACTGCTGCTCAATTTCCGCAGCAGGCTGGAGGAAGACGATCTCAACGCCGCGCTGCGCAAGACCGCGAACAAGTTCGGCGACCAGACCGGGATCGCTACCACCTTCGCCGTGAACGGGGCCGGCGGGCCGCCGATCCCGCGCGAAACCCAGCTCCAGATCCTGTTTATCGCGCAGGAGGCGCTGTCGAACATCCGCAAGCACGCGCGCGCCGGACGCGTCGAGATCAGGGTCGAGGACGGGGAAGACTATTTGCTCTCGATCGGCGATAATGGCGTCGGTTTCGAGGCCGATGGCGGGGAAGACCGCGACGATGCCCATGTCGGCCTGCACATCATGCGCGAACGCGCGGGGCGCATCGGCGCCTCCCTGGAGCTGCAGTCGCGGCCCGGCGCCGGCACCACGGTGCGGCTGCGGCTGGGACAGGCCCAGCGCCGCGCGGCGTGAACCATGCAATCCGGAGGACATGAATGAGTAGTGACCGCGATACCATCAGCGTGCTGCTGATCGACGACCATACCCTGTTCCGCAGTGGCGTGCGCTCGCTGCTGCAGCGTAACGAGCGCTTCGCCGTGGTCGGCGAGGCCGCCGATGGCGTCGAAGGCGTCAAGCGCGCGCTGCAGCTGCGGCCGGACGTCATCCTGCTGGACCTGAACATGCCCGGCATGTCCGGGGTCGAGACCCTGCAGCTGCTGCTGCAGGACCGCCCGGACGCCGCGGTCCTGATGCTGACCGTCTCGGAGGAGGCGGAAGACCTGGCCGCCGCGCTCCAGGCCGGCGCGCGCGGCTACCTGATCAAGAACATCGACGCCGACTACCTGATCCGCGCCGTGGAGCGCGCCGCCGCCGGCGAATCGGTGCTGGCCGAGTCCATGGCCGGCAAGCTGTTCGCCCACGTCCAGCGCGGTGGCGCGAAAGCGCCGGCGCCGGTATCGGAACTGGACAAGCTGACCCCGCGCGAACGCGAGATCCTGGCCTGCCTGGCGCGCGGCGAGAGCAACAAGCTGATCGCCCGCGTGCTCGACCTGGCCGAGAGCACGGTCAAGATCCACGTTCAGAACATCCTCAAGAAGCTCGGCCTGACCAGCCGCGTGCAGGCCGCCGTGTTCGCGGTCGAGAACGGCCTGGGCGCGGCTCAGGACAAGTAGGCCCGCAGCGCGTCGCGCGCGTCCTCGAATTCCCCGGCCAGGGCCGCAAGCTCCGCGCGCGCGCCCTCGAAGTTGTCGGCTTTTCCCAGCAACTCCAGGTTCAGGCACGGCACGCGCATGCGCCGCGCCCCGACGCAATCGATGCTGGACAGCAGGTAGTGGGCGGTGGCCGCCAGCAGCGGTCCGTCCGCCGCATCGATCGCCTGGCCGGCCCGCGCCAGCAGAGGCGGCACGCCTTCGAGGAAGGCGCCGACGACCTCCTCCAGCACCCCATCCTCCTGCCCGGCGGCGCCGCGCAGCTCCTGCAGGCGGGCCGGGTCGACCGCCTCCGGCGCGCGGCGGCGCGCGGCCACGGCGCCGATGCCTTCCGCCAGCGCCCGGCGCAGTTCCTCCAGCACCACCGGCTTCGGCAGGTAGGCGTCCATGCCCGCTTCCAGGCAGCGTTCGCGGTCACCGGGCAGCGCATTGGCGGTCATCGCGATGATCCAGGGCGCGCTGCCGCCGCGGAAGCGCCGGCGCAGGCGGCGCGTCGCTTCCATGCCGTCCATCTCTGGCATCTGCATGTCCATCAGGATCACGCCATAGTCCTGGCGCTCCATGGCCTCGAGCGCTTCGACCCCGTTGGCCACGATGTCGGCGCGGTGACCGAGGTGGCGCAGCAGCTGCTTGACGACCTTCTGGTTGACCGTATTGTCCTCGGCCACCAGGATGTCGATGCCGGCCGCCGGCGCCGGCAGCTCCGCCGCGGCGGCCGGGCGTGCCCCGCCCATGGCCTGCAGCAGCGCCTCGAACAGGGCCGCTGGCTTGACCGGCTTGTTGAGGGTGGCGGCGAACAGGCCGTCCACGCCGCCGGCGCGGGCGCGCTGCCCAAGGCTGGTCAGGAGCAGGAGCGGCAAGGGCGGCAGGCCCGCACCCTGCCCTTCGGCGCGGCGGATCTCCGCGGCCAGCTGCTCGCCGTTCGTCTCCGGCATGTGCATGTCGAGGATGGCGGCGTCGAAGGCCTGGCCGTGCCTGACCAAGTCGAGCGCTTCGGCCGCCGACGCCGCCGCCACCGCCTCCATGTTCCACAGCAGGGCTTGGCGCACCAGGATGCGGCGGTTGGTGGCATTGTCGTCGACGATCAGCAGGCGCCGCCCCGCCAGTTGCCCCGACCGCTCCCGCAGCAGGTCACGGGCCAGCCCGGCGCCGACCGCCTCCGCTTCGAAGGCCAGGGTGAAGCGCGAACCGGCGCCCAGACGGCTCTCGACCGAGAGGGCGCCGCCCATGATCGCGGCCAGGCGCCGGCTGATCGCCAGCCCCAGGCCGGTGCCCCCATACTCGCGCGTGGTGGACGGATCGACCTGGGTGAAGGATTCGAAGATGTCCTCCAGGCGGTGCGCGGGGATGCCGATGCCGCTGTCGCGCACCGTGATGCGCAGCGCGTGGCGCTGGCCGTCCAGCGGCGTGGCCGCGACCTCGACCACCACCTCGCCCTGGCGGGTGAATTTCACCGCATTCGACAGCAGGTTGACCAGCACCTGGCGCAGGCGCGCGGCGTCGGCCAGGATCGTGGCGGGCGCCTCCGGCTCGATGACGCAGGCCAGTTCGATGTCCTTGCCCCCCACGGCAGGCGCCAGCAGGTCGAGCGCATCCTCCACGCAGCGGCGCAGGTCGACCGGATGGCGTTCGATGTCGAGCCGACCCGCTTCCATCTTGGAGTAGTCGAGCAGGTCGTTGATGATCGCCAGAAGGGCTTCGCCGCTGTGGCGGATGGTCTCGGTATAGTCGCGCTGCTCGTCGTCCAGTCCGGTGTTGAGCAGCAGGCTGGTCATGCCGATCACCGCGTTCAGCGGGGTCCTGATCTCGTGGCTCATATTGGCCAGGAACATGCTCTTGGCCTGCATCGCGGCTTCGGCCTTTTCCTTGGCGGCTTCCAGTGCGCGCTCGTAGGCCTGGCGCTCGGAGATGTCCTGCAGGATCGCTGTCATGAGCCAGCCCCTGGCCGTATGCGAGCGCGAGATCGAGGCCTCGGCCGGGAACTCGCTGCCGTCCTTGCGCACCGCGTAGATCGCGCCGCGCTCGCCCATGTTGCGGGCCTGCTGCTCGCCGCTTCGGAATCCCGCCATGTGGCGGCCGTGGCCGGCGCGGAAGCGCGGCGGGATCAGGACTGCGAGTTCCTGCCCGATCACTTCCGCCGCGCGCCAGCCGAAGATGCGCTCGGCGCCCTGGTTGAAGAACACGATGCGCTGCGCCTCGTCGGTGCAGACGATGGCGTTGTCGGCGATTTCCAGGATCCCGGCGAGCTGCTCCGGGCTGAGTGTGTTCTTCATAACAAGATTACTGACGGAAACAAGCGTGATGCTACACCTCCTGCCGGGGCCGGTGAAGGCCCGGCGCGACTTCCCATCGTTATTTCGGCATATTGCGCAACACCTGGGCGGCTGCCGAAAATGGCAGTGGCGGCGCGGCGGTCGCGCCGCTTTTTTTCGCGAGCGACCACCACCATGCTGAGCGTGCACGAAGCACTCGACCACCTTCTTTCCAGGGCCACTCCGGTGGCCGGAACCGACACCGTCGGCATCCTGGCCGCATGCGGCCGTGTGCTGGCCGCCGCCCAATATGCGGCGCTCGACCTGCCGCCGGCGGACAACGCCGCGATGGATGGCTACGCCGTGCGCAGCGCAGACTGCCGGCCGGGCGCCGT
>NZ_JAGPWC010000035.1 GCF_018119405.1 Massilia sp. ST3
CCCCCCCCCTACGGTAGGGTTGGCGGCTTTGCCGCCGACGCGGTGATAGGTAGAGGCTCTGTTTTCGTGCAGGGGCTGGCGAGCGTCAACTATCCCCGCGTGGGCGGCAAAGCCGCCACCCTACGGTCTGCGGCAAGCTGGCATCATCAAATCAGCGGCGGCCGTACATCATCAGGTCGGCCAGCAGCATGCGCGCCGGCTTCACCACATCCAGCGCCGCCAGGCCAAGGCCCAGCAGGGGCTGCAGCGGGCCGCCGCCGATGAAGGCGCGCGCCATCGCATCGGTCACGCCGATGGTCAGCTTGCGGTCCTGCGTGCGCGCATCCATGAACTTGCCGATGGCCGCCGAATCGGCGCCGCGGCCCAGCTCGCGGGCCAGCACGGCGGCGTCGCGCAGGCCCAGGTTCAGGCCCTGGCCCGCGACCGGGTGCAGGGTCTGCGCGGCGTTGCCGATGGCGACCGTGCGCGCGCTGGCGCGGGCTTCCGCGTTCAGGCCCAGGGGGAAGGCGACGCGCGGCGAGACCGCCGTGAAGCGCCCCAGGCGGGCGCCGAAGGCTTCGCCCAGCTGCGCCAGGAAACCATCGTCGCCCAGTTCCAGCACCGAGACCGCGCGCTCGGGACGCATGCACCACACCAGCGCGTACTGGTGGCCGTCGCCGTCGTCCTGCGGCAGCAGGGCCAGCGGCCCTTCGTCGGTGAAGCGCTCGAAAGCGCGGTGGACCGCCGGCTGGCTCACCGTCACGCGCGCGATCAGGGCGGTCTGGCCATAGTCGCGGCGCCGGGATTTGTCTTCCTGCTGCCCGAACACGCCGCCCTCGGCCTGCACCGCCACCTGCGCCTTGAGCGTGCGGCCGTCGTCCAGCCGCAGTTCCACGCCGTCGGTCCGTTCGTCGAAGGAGGTCACCCGCGCCGGGCGCAGCACGGCCACGCCGGCGCGCTCCACAGCGCGCGCCAGGGCGTCGACCACCGCGCCGTAGCGGGTGACGTAGCCCAGGGCCGGCAAGCCGTGCTCGTGGCGGTCCATCAGGCTGCGTCCCAGCTGGCCGCGGCGCGAGACATGGATCTGGTGGATCGGCGTGGCCGCCAGCGGCCAGGCGCCGACGTCCTCCAGCAGCTGCACGCTGCCCCAGGACAGGGCGATCGAGCGCGGGTCCGAGATCGCCTGGCCCAGCGACTTGCCGTCGATGAGCACGATGCGTTCACCCGCCACGCCGCGGCGCACCAGGAAGGCGGCCAGCGCCAGGCCGACCGGCCCTGCGCCGCACACCGCGACGTCCACGTCCAGCGCCTCGCTCATCGGGCCTCCCGCATCAGGGTTTCGATCTCGTCCACGCCCTTGGGCGCGGCGCCGGTCAGGATCCGGCAGCCCTTATCGGTGACGATCACGTCGTCCTCGATGCGGATGCCGATGTGCCAGTACTCTTCCGGCACGCCGGGGGCCGGGCGCACGTAGATGCCCGGCTCCACCGTCAGCGCCATGCCCGGCAGCAGCGGCCGCGAAGGCTTGCCGGCGGCCGTGACGTCGCGGTAGGCGCCGACGTCATGCACGTCCATGCCCAGCCAGTGGCCGGTGCCGTGCATGTAGAACTGCTGGTGGGCCCGCTCGGCGATCACGGCATCGGCCGAGCCGAACTTGCCCTTGCCGAGCAGGCCGAGGTCGAGCATGCCCTGGGCCAGCACCTTCACGGCGGCGTCGTGCATGGCGCTGTAGGGCTGGCCCGGCACGATGGCGGCGAAGGCAGCCTCTTGCGCTTGCAGCACCAGTTCGACCAGGCGGCGCTGCGCTTCGGTAAAACGTCCGTTGACGGGCCAGGTGCGGGTAATGTCGGCGGCGTAGCCGTCGAACTCGCAGCCGGCGTCGATCAGGACCAGTTCGCCGTCCAGCATGCGGCGGTCGTTGACGTTGTAGTGCAGGACGCAGGCGTTCGCGCCCGAGGCCACGATGGGCGTATAGGCCGGGAACTGGGCGCCGTTGCGGCGGAATTCGTGCAGCAGCTCGGCCTCGAGCTCGTACTCGGCCATGCCGGGACGCGCCGCGCGCATGGCGCGCACGTGGGCCTGGGCCGAGATGGTGGCGGCGCGCTGCATCAGGCCTTGTTCGTGCTCGTCCTTCAGCAGGCGCATCTCGTCGAGGATGCCGAACAGGTGGTGGGTGGTGCCCGGCGCGGTGACGCCGCTGCGGCCCTGGGCGCGCACGGCCTTGAGCCAGCCGGCCACCTGGGCGTCCAGCGCGGCGCTGTGGCCGAGGGCGTAGTACAGGGCGGGGACGTTGGCGAGCAGGGACGCCATCCTGGCGTCGAGTTCGCCAATCGGCCAGGCTTCGTCGAAGCCGAACTGGAGGCGCGCCTCCTCGGGACCATGGCGGAAGCCGTCCCAGATCTCGCGCTCGGGGTTCTTTTCGCGGCAGAACAGGATGGAGCGCGCCGGCTGCCCGCCCTGCGCGGCGGCCAGCACCAGCACGCTCTCCGGCTCGGTGAAACCGGTGAGGTAATAGAAATAGCTGTCGTGGCGGTAGGGGTAGTCGCTGTCGGCGTTGCGCGCCACCTCGGGCGCGGTCGCCAGCACCGCCACCGATCCCGGCTGCATCTGGGCGGCCAGGCGCGCGCGCCGCTCGATGTAGTGGGCCAGGCCCACGGTCATGGCGCGACGCGCACCACCGACCCCAGCGGCGCGTTGAGTTCTTCCAGCTGGCGCACGGTGCCGACGTTGACCCACTGGCCTTCGTACAGTTCGCCGCCCACGCGGCCCAGGTCGATGTACTTGCGCATCAGGGGGCCGAACTTGACGAAGTCGCCCGGCTTGATCCCTTCGAACATCTCGGGACGGTAGACGCCGATGCCGGCGAAGTTCCACTTGGACGGCCCGTCGTTCCTGAGGGTGTACATGTCGAGCGCGAAGTCGCCGTCCGGGTTATGCCAGGGGTTGGGCGTGAGCCACAGCCAGGCGATGTCGCGCTTGTCTTCCGGATAAGGGATGCCCAGCATGTCCTTGTCCTTCAACACGTCGAAGGCCTGCGAGAAATCGAAGTAGGGCGCGTAGATGTCGCCCGACACGGCCAGGAAAGGCTCGTCGCCCAGCAGGTGCAGGGCGTTGGCGATGCCACCCGCGGTTTCCAGCGGGGTCGGCTCGTGCGAATAGGCGATGCGCGCGCCGAAGCGGCTGCCGTCGCCCAGTTCTTCCTCGATCATGTGGCCGAGGAAGGAGTGGTTGATGACGATCTCGGTGATCCCCGCGCGCACCAGGTTCAGCACGTGGGTGGTGATCATCGGGCGTCCGCGCACCTTGAGCAGGGGCTTGGGGCAGGAATCGGTGAGCGGGCGCATGCGCTCGCCGCGGCCGGCGGCGAAAATCATCGCTTTCATGGCGTGTCCGTCAGAAGGTGTAGCCGACCTGCGGACCCTTGTTCTCGATCGCATCGAGCAGGCGCAGCAGCGGTTTGAGTTCGGTATAGCGGTTGGCCGTCTTGCGCACGTAGTCCATCACGGTCGGCAGGTCGCCCAGGTAGTGCGGCTTGTTGTCGCGGTAGTTCAGGCGGCAGAAGATGCCGAGGATTTTCAGGTGGCGCTGCAGGGCCATGAATTCGAAGTCGCGGTAGAAGGCGTCGATGTCCGGATTGACCGGCAGGCCCACCTGCTTGGCGCTTTGCCAATAGCGCACCACCCAGTCCAGCACGATCTCTTCGTCCCACTGGATATAGGCGTCGCGCAGGAGCGAGGCCAGGTCGTAGGTGACCGGGCCGTAGACCGCGTCCTGGAAGTCCAGCACGCCAGGGTTGTTCTGGTCGAGGAACATCAGGTTGCGAGAATGGAAATCGCGGTGCATGAAGACCTGCTGCTGGGCCAGCACGTTGGCGGTGATCGCCTCGAATACCTTGTCCAGCGTCGCCTGCTGCTTCTCGTCCAGGGTCACGTTCAGGTGGCGCCCGATGTACCACTCGGGGAACAGGTTCATCTCGCGCAGCACGAAGGCGCGGTCGAACTCGGGCAGCACGCCCGGCTGGCTGGTGAGCTGGAACTTGATCAGGGCGTCGACCGCGTCCGAGTACATGAAGGCCGCGTTGTCCGGGTTGAGGCGCGCCAGGTAGGTGGTGGTGCCCAGGTCGGACAGCAGCAGGAAGCCGTCTTCGACCTTGCGCGCGACGATCGCCGGGGCGTTCACGCCGGCGGCGGTGAGCAGGCCCTGGACATGGATGAAGGCGGGGACGTTCTCGCGCTCCGGCGGGGCGTCCATGGCGACCAGCGTGGCGCCCAGTTTTTCACGCAGCGCGGGCGCCACGTCGTAGCGGAAGTAGCGGCGGAAGCTGGCGTCGGCCGAGGCGGGACGGCCGGATCCCACGTCCACCAGGCCGGTCGTCGCCAGCCATGCGTTCAGCTGCGCCAGGCGCGCATCCCGGTCGGCGGAAGAAGGGGAGGTTTGATACAAAGAAGACATGAAGCAGCCTGGTGAATCCGGTTGGTTGAGGTAATTCCCCTATAATAAGGGATTCATTCAAAAAATACCGCCATTTATGGTGCACGCAGAACGTCCATGAGCTGGTTTACGGCCCAACCTTTCCCCCCGCGGCAGACGCTCGCGCTCTATGCACTGGTTTCCGCTGCCGCGGCGCCGGCCTGGGCGCAAAGTGTTCCCCCGACGCCACAGACCGAAGAACAGGATCTGCCGATCGTCATCAAGGCCGAAGAGATCAACGGCCGTCCCGACCGCCAGCTGAACCTCGAACGCAACGTCGAGCTCCAGCGCGGCCAGACCGGCCTCACCGCCGATACCGCCTGCTACATGCGGGTCGAGGACGAGGTCACGGCCAGCGGCAACGTCAACATGTGGCGCTTCGGCGACCGCTACAAGGGCGATGCGCTGCAGCTGAACCTCGAGACCGGCAAGGGCTGGGTGCTGCATCCGCAATACCGTTTGCAGGCGAATAACGGCCAGGGCCGCGCCGACCGCATCGACTTCCTCGGCGAGCAGCAGGCCGTGGTGCGCGACGGCACCTACAGCACCTGCGAAGGCGCCGATCCGGACTGGTACCTGAAGTCCAGCACCCTGCGCCTGGATACCGGGCGCGACGTCGGCACCGCCGGCAAGACCGTCATCTATTTCAAGGACGTGCCGATCCTGGGCACGCCCGCGCTCTCGTTCTCGCTGTCGGGCGAACGCCGCTCCGGCTGGCTGCCGCCCTCGGTGGGCTTCGGCTCGCAGGGCAAGGCCGAGATCATGGTGCCCTATTACGTCAACATCGCGCCCAACCGCGACCTGACCCTGTACCCGCGCATGATGTTCGACCGCGGCCTGCAGCTGGGCGCGACCGGCCGCTACCTGGGCGCCACCTACAACGGCGAGACCCACGTCGAGGTGCTGCCGAGCGACCGCAAGACCGATACCACGCGCTGGCGCGCCGACTCGCTGCACAACCAGGCGATCCGCCCGAACTGGTCGTATGGCTGGAACCTGCATGGCGCATCCGACAACGAATACCCGTCCGACTTCTCGCGCACGGTCTCGGCATCGGCCGAGCGCCAGCTGCTGCGCGAGCTGCGCACCGACTATTCCGGCCAGTACTGGAGCCTGTCCGCGCGCGCCCAGAACTACCAGGTGCTGCAGGACCCGGCCGCGGCCACCAATCCGAGCCTGACGGTGCCGCGTCCCTACGACCGCCTGCCGCAGATTAACTTCCACGCAGGGCGCTACGACGTGGCCGGCTTCGACTGGGCGGTGGACGCCGAGGCGACCCGCTTCTGGCACCCGGACCTGGTGCGCGGCAACCGCGCCGTGGCGGTGGCCCAGCTGAGCTATCCGATCGTGCGTCCGGGCTGGTTCGTCACCCCGAAGCTGATCGCCAACGCCGCCAAGTACGACGTCGACTACGACCACATTCCGAACGGCGGCCTGCGCGCCGACGGCAGCCGCCTGCCGACCAAGGTGTCGCGCTCGGTGGGCACCTTCTCGCTCGACAGCGGCATGGTGTTCGAGCGCGAGGGCTCGCTGTTCGGGCGCGCCGTCACCCAGACCCTGGAGCCGCGCCTGTTCTACGTCTACACGCCGTACAAGGACCAGGACGACATCCCGGTGTTCGACACCGGCCGCGCCGGCTTCAACTACGCCCAGCTGTTCAGCGAGAACCGCTACGTGGGCCTGGACCGGGTATCGGACGCCAACCAGCTGACCGCCGCGGTGGTCTCGCGCTTCATCCAGGCGGACGGCGCGGAGCGCCTGCGCCTGGCCTTCGGCCAGCGCCTCTACTTCGAGGAGCCGCGCGTGCGCCTGCCGGGCGAAGCACGGCACCAGAGCCGCTCGGACGTGCTGCTGGCGGCATCGGGCCGCATTTCCGAGACCTGGAGCTTCGATAGCGGCGTACAATACGACGCAACCGGCAGTAGCCTGTACAGCTCGAACGCGGGGGTACAGTGGACGCCGGGACGGATGAAGGTGGTGAACGCGGAGTACCGTTATCAGCGTGACAGCTTCCGCAACGTGGACTTCTCGGCGCAGTGGCCGATCTCGCAACGCTGGTATGGCGTGGGCCGGATCAGCTATGCGCTCAAGTCCTACGGCGTGGGGCAGGCGACCAACCCCTCGCGGGGCGGCAAGCTGATCGAGAGCCTGATCGGTCTCGAGTACAAGGCCGATTGCTGGGTGCTCCGGATGGGGGCGCAGCGTTTCGTGACCGCGGCCCAGACCACGTCGACGCCGATCTTCTTCCAGCTCGAGCTCACCGGCCTGTCGCGCCTCAGCTTGGGCAACAACCCGCTCGAGACGTTCAACAAGAGCATCCCGGGCTATACGCGGCTGAATTCGAACGTCGGCCGCCCGTGATTGAAACATCCTGAATGAGTGCTTTCCAGATGATGCGTACTACCCGTTTGCACAAGAACACGCGAGCCCTCTCGCTCGCCGCGGCGCTGCTGTGCGCGCTCACTACCGGCCAGGCCCTGGCCCAATCCGGCCAGGCCGCGCAGGCAACTCCAGCGGCCGCCGCCAAGCCGGGCAGCGGCTTCCTGCCGCCGGCGTCCAGCAACGCCAAGGTGATCGATTCGATCCACGTCGTCGTCAATGACGAAGTGATCACGAAGAACGAAGTGGCGGGCCGCGTGGCCCAGGTCGCGCAGAACCTGAAGGCGCGCAACGCCCAGCTGCCGGACCAGGCCACCCTGGAGCGCCAGGTGGTCGAGTCGATGATCGTCGAACGCGCCCAGGTCCAGCTGGCCAAGGAAATGGGCGTGCGCGTCGACGACCGCACCCTGGACGCCACCATCGGCCGCATCGCCGAAGGCCAGCAGATGTCGGTGCAGCAGATGCGCAACCAGATGGAAAAGGAAGGCATGACCTTCGCCCAGTTCCGCGAAGACGTACGCAACGAGATCATGCTGCAGCGCCTGCGCGAGCACGAGGTCGACAGCAAGATCCAGATTTCCGAAGCCGAGATCGATACCTACCTGGCGGCCGCCAAGACCGCCGCCGCCGACAAGGTCGAGATGGAGATCGCCCAGATCCTGGTGCGCGTGCCCGAGAACGCCTCGCCCGAGCAGATCGCCGCGCGCCGCGCGCGCGCCGAGGAAGTGGCGCGCCAGCTGCGCACCGGCGCCGACTTCGCCAAGGCCGCCGCCACCTATTCCGATGCCCCGGACGCCCTGAAGGGCGGCGAGATCGGCTGGCGCGACCCGGACCGCCTGCCGCCGCTGTTCGCCAATGAACTGCGCAAGTTGCAGCCGGGCCAGATCACCCCGATCATCAAGACCAATGTCGGCTTCCACATCCTCAAGATGGGCAACAAGCGCTCGCTGGCCGAGTCGACCGACAAGGCGGTGGTGCAGCAGACCCGCGCGCGCCACATCCTGATCAAGCCGACGCCGACCATGACCGAGGGCGAGGTCAAGCGCAAGCTGCTGGAACTGAAGGAAAAGATGGCCAATAACGCCGCCACCTTCGAGGAACTGGCGCGCCTGCACTCGCAGGACGGTTCGGCCAGCAAGGGTGGTGAACTGGGCTGGCTGGAGCCGGGCGACACCGTGCCCGAGTTCGAGAACGCCATGAACGCCCTCAAGCCGGGCGAAGTCTCGGACGTGGTGCAGTCGCAGTTCGGCTTCCACCTGATCCAGGTGGCCGAGCGCAAGAGCCAGGACGTGACCCAGCAGAAGGAGCGCGCCCAGGCGCGCAACGTCATCCGCGAGCGCAAGATGCAGGAAGCGATGGAAGACTGGCTGCGCCAGATCCGCGACCGCGCCTACGTCGAGTTCCGCGAGGAGCAGTAAACCCATGGCCGCGCCGCTCGCGCCCCGGCCGACGCTTGCCGTCACGGTCGGCGAACCGGCCGGCATCGGTCCCGAGATCGCGATCAGGGCGGCGTGGGCGCTGCGCCAGCAGGCCAACTGCGTGCTGGTCGGCGACGCCGCCTTCCTGGCGCTCACCGCCAGCCTGATCGATCCAGGCATCCGCCTGTCGGCGCTGTCGACCCAGGCCCTGCGCAATGGCGGCCTGCCGCATTTCGGCACGGAGCGCCTGGCCGTGATCGACGTGCCGCTGGCGGCCCACGTGGTGCCCGGCAAGCTGGACGCCGAGAACGGCCGCGCGGTGCTGGCCACGCTCGACCTGGCGATCGAAGGCGTGGGGCAGGGCTGGTTCGACGCCATCGTCACCGCGCCGCTCCAGAAGAGCACCATCAACGACGCCGGCATCGCCTTTTCCGGCCACACCGAATACCTGGCCGAGAAAACCGGCACCCCCAAGGTGGTCATGATGCTGGCCGGCGCGCCAGGGAACGGCCAGCCCTATTTGCGCGTGGCCCTGGCCACCACCCACCTGCCGCTCAAGGACGTGTCGGCGGCGCTGACGCCGGACAGCCTGGCCCAGGTGATCGACATCATCGACGCCGACCTGCGCGCCAAGTTCGGCATCGCGGCGCCCGTGATCCTGGTGACCGGCCTGAACCCGCATGCGGGCGAGAACGGCTACCTGGGCCGCGAGGAGATCGAGGTCATCGCCCCGGTCCTGGCGGGGGCGCGCGCCCGCGGCATCGACGCGCGCGGCCCGTATCCGGCCGACACCCTGTTCCAGCCGCGCTACCTGAAGGACGCCGACTGCGTGCTGGCGATGTACCACGACCAGGGTCTGCCGGTGCTGAAGTACGCCACCTTCGGGCGCGGCATCAACGTCACCCTCGGCCTTCCCTTGATCCGCACCTCGGTCGACCACGGCACCGCGCTCGACCTGGCGGCCCAGGGACTGGGTCGGGCCGACTGCGGCAGCATGGAAGAGGCGATCCGCGCCGCCACGCTCATGGTCGCCGCCTCATCAAAGAATCCATAAGAAAGCATTCATGAAACACGTCGCACGCAAGCGCTTCGGCCAGAACTTCCTGACCGACGCCAACGTCCTGAACAACATCATCGACGCCATCGGGCCGCGCCGCGGCCAGGCGATGGTCGAGATCGGCCCGGGCCTGGCTGCGATGACGGCGCTGCTGCTCAAGGAACTCGACCACATGCACGTGGTGGAGCTGGACCGCGACCTGGTGGCGCGCCTGGAAAAAGCCTATCCGCGCGAGCGCCTCACGGTCCACTCGGGCGACGCGCTCAAGTTCGATTTCGGCGCGATCCCGGTGCCGGAAGGGCAGAAGCTGCGCGTGGTCGGCAACCTGCCGTACAACATCTCCAGCCCGCTGCTGTTCCACCTGGCCGAGTTCGCGCCCCTGGTCGAGGACCAGCATTTCATGCTGCAGAAGGAAGTGGTGGAGCGCATGGTGGCCGAGCCGGGCACCAAGGCCTACAGCCGCCTGAGCGTGATGCTGCAGTGGCGCTACGACATGGAGCTGCTGTTCATCGTGCCGCCGACCGCCTTCGACCCGCCGCCGCAGGTGGATTCGGCGATCGTGCGCATGATCCCCAAGCGCGAACGGCTGGCCGTCGACGGCGCCAGGCTGGAACAGGTGGTCGCCAAGGCCTTCTCGCAGCGCCGCAAGGTGATCCGCAACTGCGTGGCCGGCATGTTCACCGAGGCCCAGCTGGTCGAAGCCGGCATCGATCCGGGCGCCCGTCCGGAGGCGGTGACGCTGGAGCAGTATGTGGCGCTGACCAACCTGCTCTGAAATACCGTACTCACCGCAGGGTTGGCGGCTCCGCCGCCTCGATACGCGCCGCCGGATCATCCGTACCGCCGATTCGACCGTCAACAATTGTCGCGTCGGCAGCATAGCCGCCAAACCCTACGGCCAGGCCTCAATGGCTGGCTTATTGCGCCGCACAAGCGCGCGCCATCGCGCTTTTTCGGCCTTCCACCCCACCTTTTTCGCAGTCCATCGCACACCGCTGGAGCCCCGCGGCCGCTTTTCCTATAGTGCATCCATCGACAGCCGATCCGGCTTACCACTTACCCGAAGGAGCACATCATGAACGTCCTCAAGAACATGGAAGCCATCTTCCTCGCAGCCCTGATCGTTGTCAGCGGCAGCAGCTACGCGGTCGCCGCCACCGAGAAAGCCTCGGACAGCTACGCCGCCCAGGTCTCGGTCGGCATGGTCAAGGTGGCCGTGGTGAAGGTGAGCGCCGCCCGCTGAATCCTGCCGGCGCGCCAGCGGACGAAAAAAAAGCCCGCTGTTGAGGCGGGCTTAAATCCAATTCTTTTCTGAGGAGAGTTGGAGGAGACAGGAGCAAGTATGCTGCGTTACAGCATATAAGTCCAATTTCCCTTTCGAATACTCGACATCAGAATTGTGAATGTCTCTCAGGTGCGCGGCACGCAGGTGATGTTGATGTTCTCCACCTTGGCGTCGCCCATCACGCCGGTCGCGTTGGCGACGGTGCAGTTCAGGCCGGCAGGGTTGGTGATCACGGTCACGCCGTAGGTCACGCCATAGTTCACTGCCACCGGCATCTGGTAGTCGACCGCGGCCGAGGTCGTCGCCTTGGTCAGGGTCAAGGTGCCACCGGTGCTGCCGTTGGCCAGCACCAGGCCGTCCACCGTCAGGCCGGTGATCTTGCCGCCGATGGTGTAGGAGTTCACCGCGCAGTTGACGATGACGTTGATGCTTGCCAGGCGGCCGGCCGTGTTCTTGTTGATCGGCTCGTAGCCGTTCTGGAACCCGCAGGTCTGGTGTTGCGGCTGCTGCTTGAACTGGACGTTGTATTCGTCGCCATACTCCAGCTTGTTCGGGAAGGCGTAGCTGACGTTGGCGCCGGCCGTGGTGGGCGGGGCAACGGCGACTTCCATGCCGTTGGTCGTCAGGACCAGGCCCTGGTAGGCCAGGCCGGTGACGGTGCCGGCCACCGTGAACTCGGCCTTGCCGCTACCGCCGCCGCAGGCGGACAGACCCAGGGCCAGCGCCAGCGCGAGCGCCGGACGAATCGGGAAAGACTTCATTGAATGACTCCAGGAGAATTTACGGGGTGCAGGTGACGGCCACGTTGTTGATGGCGGCGGCGCCCATGGTGCCGCTGGCGTTGGCGATCGTGCAGGTCTGGCCGGCCGGCTGGGTCAGGATGGCGATGCCATAGACGCCGTCCTGCGGCACCTTGGCCATGGCGAAGCTGGTCGCGCCGGCTGGAATGGTAACCTTGTCGGCGCCGTTGACCAGCACCAGCTCACCCTTCAGGTTGGCGACGCTGCCGCCCAGGTCGTGCTTCTTGAAGGTGCAGGCAACATCCACGCGGTTGGTCGCGAATACGGCGCGTCCGGTGGGGGCGATGACCTGGCAGGTTTCCACGTTGTCCGGCTTGCTCTTGACTTCGACGTTGTACTTGGAGTCGGTTTCCACCAGGTTCGGGAAGAACCAGTTGCCGACACCGCTGGTGGTCGGGACGACCGCGTAGTCCGAGCCGCCATTATTGGTCAGCACCAGGCCGGTCTTGGTCACGCCGGAAAAGCTGCCGCCAATGGCAAGCTGGCCATCGTCGCCGCCGCCGCAGGCGGTCAGCGCGAGCGTGCAAGCCAGCACGGCGCCGGCACGCAGTTTGGAACTCTTCATGTACTTACTCCACAATATTCGGACGGGAAAGCGCGTTGCGCGGATAGATAGACAAAATCGCCCAACATTTTAGTCCATTTGGCAAGCTGCTGGTCCATTTGCCTTTGTATCGGGGTGTAACGACGTCTGTATGCGATTGATTTTCAAGGAACGGCTCGTTATGCTTGGGGCGACACCTTCAACCCCGCGCACCATGACGAAACCCTGGCCGAAAGCCGTTCTGTTCGATCTTGACGACACCTTGTGGCCGATCGCGCCCGTCATCATCGAAGCGGAAAAGATCTTGTATGCCTGGCTGGCCGAGCATGCGCCGCGCGTGGCGCAGCAATACACGATCGAGACCCTGCGCCAGGCGCGCCTGGAACTGCTGGCCAGCCGCCCCGAATTCCAGCTCGACCTGGGCGCGCTGCGCCGCGCCGGCCTGATCGCCGCCTTCGAGCAGGCGGGCGAGGATACCGGCAAGGTGGAGCTGGCCATGGTCGAGTTCTTCGCCGCGCGCAATGCCGTGATTCCCTACGACGACGTGGTGCCCGGCCTGCTGCGCCTGAAGAACCGGGTGCTGATCGGCTCCGTAACGAACGGCAACGCCGACCTGGAGACCATCGGCCTGGCGCGCCACTTCCACGCCTCGGTGGCCGCCCACCAGTTCGGCAAGGCCAAGCCCGCTCCCGAGATCTTCCAGGCCGCTTGCACGGCGCTCGGCGTGCGCTTTTCCGAGGCCGTGTACGTGGGCGACGACCTCCTGCTCGACGTCCAGGGCGCCCAGCGCGCCGGACTGCGCGCCGTCTGGATGAACCGGGTGGGCAAGCGCAACCCGATACCCCACCTGGTCGAGCCCGACGCCGAAGTGACGAGCCTGGACGAACTCATCGACTGGCTCAAGCGCGAACATGCCTGAATCCGGTTTGAGCAGGCGCATACCCGGCCTTGCGCAGGCTTGCAGTTGCGGCGCCGCGTCCCCACCTATCTATAATATAGGCAGCAACTCTTTTGCTTCCAGGAATCATGCAACTCGATAACCGTGCCCAAACCCTGCTCAAAGCGCTGGTCGAACGCTATATCGCCGACGGCCAGCCGGTAGGCTCGCGTGCGCTGTCGAAGATCTCCGGCCTGGACCTGTCGCCGGCCACGATTCGCAACATCATGGCGGACCTCGAGGAGATGGGCTACGTGGCCAGCCCGCACACCTCGGCCGGCCGCATCCCGACGCCGCGCGGCTACCGCCTGTTCGTGGATACCCTGCTGACGGTGCAACACCTCGACGAGCAGGCCGTCGCCGCCGAGCGCATGCGCCTGCCGGTGCAGCAGCCGCAGAAGCTCATCGCCAACGCGGCCCAGATGCTGTCCTCTCTGTCGCAGTTCGCCGGCGTGGTGCAAAGCCCGCGCCGCGAATCGGTGTTCCAGCAGATCGAATTCCTGCGCCTGTCCGAGAAACGCATCCTGCTGGTGATCGTCGATCCGCGCGGCGATGTGCAGAACCGCCTGCTCCTGACCGACGTCGACTACACGCCTGGCCAGCTGACCCAGTCGGCCAACTACCTGAACCAGAACTATGCCGGCCTGACTTTCGACGAAGTGCGCGCCCGCCTGACTGGCGAACTGCGCCAGCTGCGCGACGACATGGGCAGCCTGATGCAGGCAGCCGTGGAGGCTGGCAGCGAGGCGATGGCCGAGGGCGACGACATGGTGATCTCGGGCGAGCGCAACCTGCTGTCGGTGTCCGACCTGTCCTCCAACATGACGTCCCTGCGCCAGATGTTCGAGATGTTCGAGCAGAAGACCGGCCTGATGCAGCTGCTGGACGTGTCCAGCAAGGCGGGCGGCGTGCAGATCTTCATCGGCGGCGAGTCGAAGCTGGTGCCGATGGACGAGATGAGCGTGGTGACCGCGCCTTATGAGGTGAACGGGCGGATCGTGGGGACGCTGGGAGTGATCGGGCCGACGCGGATGGCGTACGAGCGGGTGATTCCGATTGTGGATATTACGGCGAAGTTGTTGTCCAACGCGCTGAGCCAGCCGTAAAAAAAGCACGCGTTCGCGGCGTGCTGCGAACTTGGATCCCGGCCTTCGCCGGGATGACGGTCTTAGGGCTGCGGGCTACGATCAGCATTCTGTACCACCTGCCTAAAAACCGTCGTTCCGGCGAAGGCCGGAACCCAAGTTCGTCGATCAGCCGACAACACATCCTTGCACCGCAAGCCGTATTTACTGCTTCCTCGGACAATTCACCTTCACGCAGTTGCCGTAGATCGCCAGCGCATGCTCCGCGATCTTGAACCCGCGCTCGGTCGCCACCTTGTGCTGGCGCGATTCGATCTCTTCGTCGTAGAACTCCTCGACATGCCCGCAATCGAGGCACACCAGGTGGTCGTGGTGGGAGCCGGCGTTCAGCTCGTAGATCGCCTTGCCGGTTTCGAAGTGGTTGCGGTTGAGCAGGCCGGCCTGCTCGAACTGGGTCAGGACCCGGTAGACGGTCGCCAGGCCCACGTCCATGTTATCGGCCAGCAGGATCTTGTAGACGTCTTCCGCCGTCAGGTGCCGCACTTCGCTGTTCTGGAAGATTTCCAGGATTTTCAGTCGCGGCAGGGTTGCCTTCAGGCCGCTGGCCTTCAGGTCGGTGGGGTTGTTACTCATGTTTGTTGCTCGTAGTTTGGCGGAGTGCTTTATGATATAGCGTTTTGGAGCTCCCGCTCAAACGATTTGAGGTTATCTATGCGCGTCAACCATGCCGTTTTTCATCGATTCTCCGCCAAGGCTGCACTCGCGGCAGGCCTCGCGTGCACCCTGATGCTGTCCGGCTGCGCCAGCTGGCGTAACCAGACGCGTCCGGCGGCGCCGGTGAACACGGATCCGGCCGCAAGCGCCGCCGCCGCCGAGAAATCGGCCGCGGCCGCCAATGCCGGCGCGCAGACCACCCAGGTCACCAAGCTGCAGAAATTCCTGTGGGTGTTCTCGCCCTACCGCCCGGACATCCAGCAGGGTAACTTCGTCTCGCAAGAGATGCTGGCCCAGCTGAAGGTCGGCCAGACCCGCGACCAGGTGCGCTTCATCCTCGGCAGCCCGCTGCTGACCGATGCCTTCCACGCCGACCGCTGGGACTATCCCTTCTACCTCGCGCGCGGCAACGGCGAGCTGACCACCAGCCGCGTCACCGTCTACTTCAAGAACGACGTGGTCGAACGCTTCGAAGGCGGCAACCTGCCGAGCGAGCGCGACTACATCGACCGCATCGCCGGCCCGGCCAAGAGCACCAAGGCCAAGCCGGAGACCCGTCCGGTCGAACCGGCCAAGGTCGGCGGCGCGCCCGTGGTGCAGCCATGAGCGCAAGCCTGAAGATCGCTGTCGCCGGCGCCAGCGGCCGCATGGGCCGCATGCTGATCGAAGCGATCCAGACCGCGCCCGACGCCGAACTGGCGGGCGCGCTCGACGTCGCCGGTTCGCCGGCCATCGGCATGGACGCCGGCGCCTTCGCCGGCCAGCTGACCGGCGTGATCATCCAGTCCGACCTGGCCGCCGCGCTGGACCAGGCCGACGTCCTGATCGACTTCACCCGCCCGGAAGGCACCCTGCATCACCTCGCATACTGCGCCGCCCACGGCAAGCAGATGGTGATCGGCACCACCGGCTTCGACGAGGCCGGCAAGGCCGCGATCCGCGCCGCCGCCGAACGCACCGCGGTGGTGTTCGCCCCCAACATGAGCGTGGGCGTGAACGTCACCCTCAAGCTGCTGGAGATGGCGGCGAAAAGCTTCTCGGAAGGCTACGACATCGAGATCGTCGAAGCGCACCACCGCCACAAGGTCGATGCACCCTCGGGCACCGCGCTCAAGATGGGCGAAGTGATCGCCGATGCGCTGGGACGCGACCTGAAGGACTGCGCCGTCTACGGCCGCGAAGGCGTGACCGGCGAGCGCGACCCGTCGACCATCGGCTTCGCCACCGTGCGCGGCGGCGACGTGGTGGGCGACCACACTGTCATGTTCCTCGGCACCGGCGAGCGCATCGAGATCAGCCACAAGTCGAGCAGCCGCGTGACCTACGCCCACGGCTCGCTACGCGCGGCGCGCTTCCTGGCGGGCAAACAGAACGGCCTGTACGACATGCAGGACGTGCTCGGCCTGAAGGCTTGACATGGCAGTCGCTGAACTGAACGGCGCGGCCATCGTCGACGAGGCCTCCTTCCACGCCGAGAGCCGGCGCGCATTCGGCTTTCCCGCGTCCTACACCGATTCCATCGACGCCTGGGTGGACTGCATGAGTTACCTGCGCGACGAAGAGAACATGACCAAGTTCCGGCTCAAGCCGAACGAGGTGCTGGAGGTGGTCATCGCCGATGCGGAGAAGATGAAGGCGGCCGTGCCGGACCTGCTGGAGGAGCTCGCCTTCTGCATCGGCGGCATCAACGAGCGCTATGAGGATTATGGCGAGAAGCCGGCGCTGGAGCTGGTGCTGCGCTGAATCGGCCGCCAGATCCACACCGGCCCGCGGCCTCGACACCCGCCGCCAGCCCAAAAACCGTCATCCCCGCCTTCGCGGGGATGACGTTTTAGCGTCTGTGGCCTTAAAAGCAATACCAATCAACTGGTTACATAGCGGCACCGCACTTCGCCGCAGTGCAAAATGAACCAGTATAATGTTCTGTTCCACCCTCCACGTCCGCAAGAAATCATGCAAGAAAAATATAGTCCAGCCGAAGTCGAACAGGCCGCCCAGGCCTACTGGAAGTCGATCGACGCCTACAAGGCCGTCGAGAACGACCCGCGTTTCCCAAAAGGCAAGTACTACGCCTGCTCGATGCTGCCTTACCCGTCGGGCAAGCTGCACATGGGTCACGTGCGCAACTATACGATCAACGACGTGATGTACCGCTACCTGCGCATGAACGGCTACAACGTCCTGATGCCGATGGGCTGGGACGCCTTCGGCATGCCGGCGGAGAACGCCGCGATGGCCAACAACGTGCCGCCGGCGGAGTGGACCTACTCGAACATCGCGCACATGAAGAAGCAGATGGAGTCGATGGGCCTGGCCATCGACTGGTCGCGCGAGATGACCGCTTGCAAGCCGGAATACTACAAGTGGAACCAGTGGATGTTCCTCAAGATGCTCGAGAAAGGCATCATCTACCAGAAGACCGGCACCGTGAACTGGGACCCGGTGGACCAGACCGTGCTGGCCAACGAGCAGGTAGTGGACGGCCGCGGCTGGCGTTCGGGCGCGCTGATCGAGAAGCGCGAGATCCCGATGTACTATGTGCGCATCACCGAGTACGCGGACGAACTGCTGGACTACGTCGACAACAAGCTGCCGGGCTGGCCGGAACGCGTGCGCGTGATGCAGGCCAACTGGATCGGCAAGTCGACCGGCGTGCGCTTCGCCTTCCCGCACGTGATCATGGACGAAGCCGGTGAGCTGATCAACGACGGCAAATTGTACGTCTTCACCACCCGCGCCGACACCATCATGGGCGTGACCTTCTGCGCCGTGGCGGCGGAACACCCGCTGGCCCAGCACGCCGCGAAGAACAATCCCGAGCTGGCCGCCTTCATCGCCGAGTGCAAGCTGGGCTCCGTGATCGAAGCCGACATGGCGACGATGGAAAAGAAAGGCATGCCGACCGGCCTCACCGTCACCCATCCGGTGACCGGCGAGCAGGTGCCGGTCTGGGTCGGCAACTACGTCCTCATGACCTACGGCGACGGCGCCGTGATGGGCGTGCCGGCGCACGACGAGCGCGACTTCGGCTTCGCCAAGAAGTACGACCTGCCGATCAAGCAGGTGGTGGCCGTCGAAGGCCAGGAATTCTCGCTCGACGGCTGGCAGGAGTGGTACGGCGACAAGGAGCAGGGCAAGACCATCAACTCGGGCAAGTACGACGGCCTGGACTACACCGCCGCCGTGAATGCCGTGGCGGGCGACCTGGCGGGCCAGGGCCTGGGCGAGAAGAAAACCACCTTCCGCCTGCGCGACTGGGGCATCTCGCGCCAGCGCTACTGGGGCACCCCGATCCCCATGATCCACTGCGGCGAGTGCGGCGCGGTCCCGGTCCCGGAACAGGACCTGCCGGTCGTGCTGCCGGAACACCTGGTCCCGGACGGCACCGGCAACCCCCTGAACAAGGACGAAGCCTTCCTCAAGTGCGACTGCCCCAAGTGCGGCAAGCCGGCGCGCCGCGAGACCGACACGATGGACACCTTCATCGATTCGTCCTGGTACTACATGCGCTATACCTCGCCGGGCTCCAACGAGGCCATGGTCGACGCGCGCAACGATTACTGGATGCCGATGGACCAGTACATCGGCGGCATCGAGCACGCCGTCATGCACCTGCTGTACGCGCGCTTCTGGACCAAGGTCATGCGCGACTTCGGCCTGGTCAAGTTCGACGAGCCTTTCGTCAACCTGCTGACCCAGGGCATGGTGCTGAACGAGACCTATTACCGCGAGGACGCGTCGGGCAAGAAGACCTGGTTCAACCCGGCCGACGTGGAACTCACTTTCGATGACAAGGGCCGTCCGCAAAGCGCCATCCTGAAGGCCGACGGCCAGCCGGTGGTCCTGGGCGGCACCGAGAAGATGTCGAAGTCGAAGAACAACGGCATCGACCCGCAAGCGCAGATCGAGCAGTACGGCGCCGACACCGCGCGCCTGTTCACCATGTTCGCCTCGCCGCCGGAACAGACCCTGGAATGGTCGAACAGCGGCGTCGAAGGCGCCAGCCGCTTCCTGCGCCGCGTGTGGGCCTACGGCTATGCGCAGCGCGAGCGCATCGCCGCTGCCCTGGCCGGCAAGCAGGAAGGCACGCTCGATGACGCCCAGAAGACCCTGCGCCGTGAAGTCCACAAGGTGCTGCAGCAGGCCGACTACGACCTCAAGCGCATCCAGTACAACACCGTGGTGTCGGCCTGCATGAAGATGCTGAATACCCTGGAATCAAGCAAGCTGGAAGACAACGTCGCCAGCAACGCCGTGATCGCCGAAGGCTTCTCGATCTTCCTGCGCCTGCTGAACCCGGTCTCGCCGCACATCACCCACGCGCTGTGGCAGGACCTGGGCTATGCCCAGGCCTATGGCGACATCCTGAACGTGCAGTGGCCGGAAGTCGATCCGCAAGCGCTGGAACAGTCCGAGATCGAGCTGATGATCCAGGTGAACGGCAAGCTGCGCGGCTCGGTCAAGGTGCCGAAGGAAGCCGACAAGGCGGCCATCGAGGCGGCCGCGCTGGCGTCCGAAGCGGTGCAGAAGTTTGTCGAGGGGACGCCGAAGAAGGTCATCGTCGTGCCGGGCAAGCTGATCAACATCGTGGTGTAAGCGAATGCGCGCACTCAAGACCCTGGTAAGTGTGGTGCTGGCGGCGGCGGTCCTCGCGGGCTGCGGCTTCCAGCTGCGCGGTTCGAACGGCCAGTACAACCTGCCGTTCCAGAGCATCTGGCTGGCCTTCCCGGAGGCTTCGCCGCTGGGCACTGAGCTCAAGCGCAACCTGCGCGCGGCCGAAACCGTGCGCATCGAGTCGGACGCGTCCAAGGCCCAGGCCTTGTTCGACGTGCTGTCCGAGTCGCGCGGCAAGGCGATCCTGTCGCTGAACAGCCTGGGCCGGGTGCGCGAGTACACGCTGAGCTATACCCTGGTGTTCCGGGTGCGCGACGCCAACAACCGCGAGCTGCTGGCCCCGACCGAGATCACCCTGCGCCGCAACATCGCCTTCGACGAAGGCCAAGTGCTGGCCAAGGAATCGGAAGAAGCGCTGCTGTACCGCGACATGCAGACCGACCTGGTGCAGCAGATCCTGCGCCGCCTGGCCGCGATCAAGCCGGTAGCCTGAGGAAAAGCGAATGCAGTTGCGGCTCGAGGCGCTCGACGGCCACCTGTCCAAGGGACTGGCGCCGCTGTATGTGATCACCAGCGACGAGCACCTACTCGCGCTGGAAGCGGCCGACCGGATCCGCAAGAGCGCGCGCGCGCAAGGCTATACCGAACGCGATGTGCTCACGGTCGAGCGCAGCTTCAAGTGGGGCGAACTGCTGGCGGCCAACCAGGCCTTGTCCCTGTTCGGCGACAAGAAGCTGATCGAGCTGCGCATCCCGGGCGGCAAGCCGGGCAAGGACGGCAGCGCCGCCCTGCAAAGCTACGCCAAGGACCTCAGCCCCGACAACCTGACCCTGATCACCCTGCCCAAGCTGGACTGGCAGACCGCCAAGGCCTCGTGGGTGACGGCGCTGCAGCAGGCCGCGGTCTACATCGAGATCCCGAACGTGGAAAGGGCGCAGCTGCCCGGCTGGATCGGCATGCGCCTGTCGAGCCAGGGACAGAGCGCCGAGCGCCAGAGCCTGGACTTCATCGCCGACCGCGTGGAGGGCAACCTGCTGGCGGCGCACCAGGAAATCCAGAAGCTCGGCCTGCTGTACGAGCCGGGCAAGCTGAGTTTCGAGCAGGTGCAGGACGCCGTGCTGAACGTGGCGCGCTACGACGTGTTCAAGCTGTCCGAAGCGATGCTGATGGGCGACCCGGCGCGTCTGGCGCGCATGCTGGAAGGATTGAGGGGCGAGGGCGAGGCGCTGCCGCTGGTTTTGTGGGCGGTCAGTGAAGAAATCCGCACGCTGCTAAAATTGAAGACCGGGATGAGCCAGGGGCGGCCGCTGGGCGCGCTGCTGAAGGAATACCGGATCTGGGGACCGCGCGAGCGGATGATGGAACCGGCGCTGCGCCGCGTGTCGCTCGGCACGCTCGAGGCGGCGCTGCAGGACGCGGCGCAGGTCGACCGGATGGTCAAGGGCCTGCGCGCGAAGCAGTTCGCGGGCGACGCGTGGGATGCCATGTTGCAGCTGGCATTGAAGGTGGCGCGGTAAGCGCGTCGGCGGCAGAGCCGCCAACCCTACCGTAGGGTCGGCGAGTCCCCCGCCGACGCGTCCAACGCACGCATGCACGACCGCACCACCTCCGCATACCAACTTTGCAATTGGACGACACGATGGACATCACCGCACACATGCACACCCTCGGCCGCCAGGCCCGGACCGCCTCGCGCGCCATGGCGCGCGCCGACGGCGCCACCCGCAACCGCGCGCTGCTCCTGATCGCCGAGGCGATCGAACGCGAAGCGGACGCCCTGCGCAGCGCCAACGGGCAGGACATGGACGCCGCCCGCGCCAGCGGCCTGGCCCCGGCCATGCTGGACCGCCTGGCCCTCTCAAGCGCCGCCATCGCCACCATGGTCACCGGCCTGCGCCAGATCGCCGAGCTGCCCGACCCGATCGGCGAAATCTCGAACATGAAGGTGCGTCCGACCGGCATCCAGGTGGGCCAGATGCGCGTGCCGCTGGGCGTGATCGGCATCATCTACGAAGCCCGCCCGAACGTGACGGTCGACGCGGCCGGCCTGTGCATCAAGAGCGGCAACGCGGCCATCCTGCGCGGCGGCTCGGAAGCCATCCACTGCAACCGCGCGCTGGCGAAGCTGGTGGCCGAAGGCCTGCAGGAGGCCGGCCTGCCGCTCGAGGCGGTGCAGGTGGTCGACACCACGGACCGCGCCGCCGTCGGCGCCCTGATCACCATGCCGCAGTACGTCGACGTGATCGTCCCGCGCGGCGGCAAGGGCCTGATCGCGCGCCTGATGGAAGAGTCCACGGTCCCGATGATCAAGCACCTGGACGGCATCTGCCACGTCTACATCGACGCCAAGGCCGACCTCGAGAAAGCCCTGCCGGTCGCCTTCAACGCCAAGTGCCACCGCTACGGCACCTGCAACACCATGGAAACCCTGCTGGTGTCGCGCGAGATCGCCCCGGCCGTGCTGCCGCGCCTCGCGCAGCTGTACCAGACCAAAGAGGTCGAGCTGCGCGCCGATCCGGAAAGCTTCGCGATCCTGGCGGGCTATCCGCATCTCGTCGCCGCGACGGATGAAGACTGGAGCACCGAATACCTGGCCCCGATCCTGGCGGTGAAGATCGTCGCCGGCATCGACGAGGCGATCGACCACATCAACACCTATTCGTCCAAGCACACCGACGCCATCATCACCGAGGACTTCAGCGGGGCGATGCGCTTCCTGAAGGAAGTCGATTCGGCCTCGGTGATGGTGAACGCCTCGACCCGCTTCGCGGACGGCTTCGAATACGGCCTGGGCGCCGAGATCGGCATCTCGAACGACAAGCTGCACGCGCGCGGCCCGGTGGGACTGGAAGGACTGACCTCGCTGAAGTACGTCGTGTTCGGCCACGGCGAAATACGTCAATAACAACAAGGAAGCGCATGTACCTCTGGATCAAGGCCCTGCACATCGTCTTCATCGCGTCCTGGTTCGCCGGGCTGTTCTACCTGCCGCGCATCTTCGTCAACCTGGCGCAGGAGAGCAATCCGGCGGCGCTCGAACGGCTGCTGGGCATGGGGCGCAGGCTGTACCGCTTCACCACGATCCTGATGGTGCCGGCGCTGGTGCTGGGCCTGTGGCTGTGGCTGGGCTACGGCATCAAGGGCGGCTGGCTGCATGCGAAGCTGGCGCTGGTGATCGTGACGATCGGCTACCATCATGCCTGCGGTTCGCTGCTGAAAAAGTTCGAACGCGGGGTGAATGCGCGCAGCCACAAGTGGTACAGGTACTTCAATGAAGTGCCGGTGCTGTTGTTGCTGGCGATTGTGATTCTGGTGGTGGTGAAGCCGTTCTGAAAGGAATGAGCGCCATTAGCACCACCGCCTTGTAAACGTCATCCCCGCGAAGGCGGGGACCCAAGTTCGTTGTGTCATGTTGGCTTATGCATGAGCTACGGGGACGCGAGCAAACTTGGGTCCCCGCCTTCGCGGGGATGACGGTTTTACAGTTAGCGGTAATAAGAAGTTGCAGTGAAGAAGTTGCAGCGTCATCGGCAAGAGCTGCTGACGCGTTATCTCAATAGTTTTTCAACGGACAAAGGGTACCCCTCATGGCCTCATATTTCTGCCCATGCCCGCGCGGCATGGAAGCGGCGCTTGCCGACGAACTGGGCGAGATCGCCCAGCTCAGCACCACCCTGAAGGTGCACAACCAGGTCCCTGGCGGCGTGCACTGCTCCGGTTCCCTGACGGACGCTTACCTGGTCAACCTGCACTCGCGCATTGCCTCCCGTGTCCTCATGAGGATTAGCCAGCGCAGCTACAACAACGAGAACGACATCTACGACCTGGTGCTCGAGCAGCCCTGGGAAGACTGGTTCGGCACCGAGCACACCATCCGCGTCGACGTCACCGCCGTCAAGTCGCCGCTGAAGAGCCTGGAATTCACCACGCTGAAGATCAAGGACGCCATCTGCGACCGCTTCCGCGACCAGTTCAACAAGCGCCCGTCGGTCAATACCCGCGAACCGGACATGCGCATCGTCGGCTTCCTCGACCAGCGCAACTTCATCATCTACCTCGACACCTCGGGCGAAGCGCTGTTCAAGCGCGGCTGGCGCGAGGAGACCGGCGACGCGCCGCTGCGCGAGAACCTGGCAGCGGGTATGCTGCGCGTGTCGGGCTGGAAGCCGGGCGTGCCGCTGTTCGACCCGATGTGCGGTTCCGGCACCATCCTGGTCGAAGCCGCCCAGATGCTGCAGGGGATCCCACCCGGCGCGCGGCGCCGCTTCGCCTTCGAAAAATTCCGCGACTTCAACCGCCAGGCCTGGCAGGACATGAAGGCCGCGATCAAGCCGAACCCGCTGCCGAGCGAACCGACCATCTTCGGTTCCGACATCTCGGGCGACATGGTGGCCATGACGCGCCATAACCTGAAGGTGGCCGGCATCCTGTTCGAGGTGCCGCTCAAGCAGATCGAGGCCCAGCACGTGACCCCGCCCACCGAGCAGCCGGGCATCCTGCTGACCAACCCGCCCTACGGCGAGCGGATCGGCGTGCGCGGCGACTCCACCATGCCGCAGGACGAAATGGCCGTGGCCTTCTACGCGGCCCTGGGCACCACCCTCAAGCAGCGCTTCGCCGGCTGGACCGCCTGCCTGTTCACGGCCGACCTGGGCCTGCCCAAGATGCTGCGCCTGAAGGAATCGCGCAAGACGCCGTTCTTCAACGGCGCGCTCGAATGCCGCCTGTTCCGCTTCGACATGGTGGCCGGTTTCAACCGCAGGGAAGAAGCCAAACCGAAGCAGGAATAAGGATTGACGATGCTGCCGCCGACCGAACCGCCCGATCTTCCCAAGGACCCCATCATACCGGTCCCCCTGCCCAAGCCCCACAAGATCGCGATGCTGTCGGCCGGCGGCCTGGCGACCCTGCTGGCGGCCCTGTCGATGCTGGGGCCGTTCTCGATCGACGCCTACCTGCCGGCCTTCCCGCAGATCCGCGCCGAGCTGCACGCCACCCCGATCGAAGTCCAGCAGACCCTGACCGCCTACATGCTGGCCTTCGCCGGCATGGTGCTGTGGCATGGCGCGCTGTCCGACGCCTTTGGACGACGCAACGTGATCCTGGTGGCGCTGGTGGTGTTCGGCATCGGCACCTTCGGCTGCGCGGCCGCGTCCTCGGTCCATTACCTGTGGGTGTTCCGCATCATGCAGGGGGTGTCGGCGGGGGCCGGCGTGGTGGTGGGGCGCGCCATCATCCGCGACCTGTATTCCGACACCGCCGCGGCGCGCCTGCTGTCGATGGTGACCATGATCTTCTCGATCGCACCGGCCATCGCGCCGGTGCTGGGCGGCTGGATCGTCACCTGGTTCGACTGGCGCGCGATCTTCCTGGCGCTGTGCGCCTACACCGTGGTGCTGGGCTGGTTCTGCTGGCGCCACCTGCCCGAGACCATGCCGATGGAGAAGCGCCAGCCCTTCAACCCGCGCTTCCTGGCCGAGAGCTATGGAGCGATCTTCTCGTCCTTCCTGTTCCACATGAAGGCGGGCGTCACGGCGCTGAACTTCGCCGGCCTGTTCCTGTACATCGCGGCCGCGCCGGTGATGCTGCCCGAGAGCCTCGGCCTGGGGCCGTCGGAATTCGCCTGGCTGTTCGTGCCGACCGTGAGCGGGATCTTCCTGGGCGCGCTGGCCGCCAACCGGCTGGCGGGCAAACTGGACTTCGCGCGCCAGATCCGCATCGGATTCTTCTTCATGCTGGGCGCGATCGCGTTCAACGTGACCTACCACGTGTTCCTGCCCCCCGCGCTGCCCTGGACCGTAGCGCCGATGTTCTTCTTCACCTTCGGCAGCTCGATCATCGCGCCCGGCGCCACCTTGCTGGCGCTCGACCTGTTCCCGCACATCCGCGGCACCGTGGCCTCGTGCCAGTCTTTCGTGTCGACCCTGCTGGGCGCGATCGTGGCGGGGGTGGTGGCGCCGCTGCTGTCGCATTCGGTGCTGGCGCTGGCCCTGGGACAGGCCGGATTCGCGCTGCTGTCGCTGGCGTTCTGGGTGACGGCGCGCCGCTACCGCCGCCGGCTGCTCAAGATGGGCAGGAGCGGGGCGGGGCGCTAAAGGAGGACGAGGGAAGCGGGGATTACTGCTGGGCTTGCTGCTTGCGGCGGATGACGGCCATCGCGCCCAGTCCCAGGGCGAGCAGCGGCAGCGATCCCGGCAGCGGTACCTCGCGGCTGAGCGAGGTCATGCCTTCGATGACGTCGTTCTGGCAGGTCTCGCCCCAGTGCAGGGCCATGGTCGAATACTGCGCCAGGTCGCTCTTGGCGACGTTGATGCTGAAGGTCAGCGACTGGTCGGCCAGCACTTTCCAGGTGCCGACCAGGCCGGTGTTGCGCACGGTCGACGAAGCGGTCTTGACCCCGGTCGCCTGGCCTTCGCGGTAGGTGCAGTCGACCCCGTTCCTGCAGCTCATGTAGGATTCGGTATTCTTGATGTTCTGGGCATTGGTGGTGCCGTTCAGTTCATACAGCTTGAAGGTGCCGCCGGTGTTGCTGAAGCGGTTGTCCAGGCTGAAGCCGTATTCCCATAGGGTGCCGTTCGCCGCATTGTCCTTGGCGTGGTGGACGTCGGTGCCGAAAGGGTTCCACTTTTGCGCGAGGAACACGTCGCCATAGCCGATGCCGCCCGGGGCCGAGCTGGGCGAGGCGCCCGCGTGGCCGGCGAAATTGGTCGAAATGACGATGGTCAGCACATCCCCGACGCGGGAGATGTGGGCGCCCTGGATGTCGTACAGGCTGCCGCCGATGACGTCGCCGCTCCCGTGGTCGTTGCCGCCCCAGTAGCCATTGACCGCCGAGTCGCCGATGTCGCCGGCGTGCGCGGCCTGTGCGGCGAGCAGCGCGAGGCCGGTCATGGAATGGGCAAGCAATTTTTTCATGGGAGACATGTAATAATGGACGAGTAGGGCCTGCGAAGCACGGATCATGCCATTAGGAAATTATTATTATAAATCAATGGCTTGCAAACTTCGCGCAGGAAACAACAGTTGCCGATGTAAAAGTTCTCGACAGATTGACTGACAATTAAGCAACGAATCATAATCCATAGCAATAATTTCGTCGAGAATCCGATGGTCGAACAACACTCACCGCGTCGCACCTGGTCCACCAAGCACCTGCTGGGCGGCGCCGCCGTCCTTGGCGCCGCCGCCCTGTCCGTCGCCCTGTGGCTGCACGCGAAGCAGCCGCCGGTGCCCGAACTGCGCAGCAAAGCAACGCAATACCAGCAGCGCGGCGAATACAGCGCAGCCATCATCCTGCTCAAGAACGCCATCCAGGCCGAGCCCGCGGATGCGCAGACACGCTTCCAGCTGGCCAAGGTCTATCTCGACAGTGGCGAATCCGAAAGCGCGGAGAAGGAAATCCGCGCAGCGCTCAAGCTGGGCTACCCGGCCGCCACCGGGATGCCGGTGCTGGCGCAGTCCCTGGTACTGCAGGCGCAGTACCAGAAAGCCCTGGATGAGACGCAAGCGGCGGCGGCCGGGCGCAACCCGGAGCTGCTGGTTGCGCGCGCCGATGCCCTGTGCGGCCTCGGCAGGCTGGACGAGGCTAGGCAAGTGTATGAGGCGGTCTTGCAGGCCGCGCCCGGCACCGTGTCCGCCATGCTCGGGCTCGGACGCCTGGCCTTGCGCACAGGTCATGCGGACGAAGGGGCGGCGCTGTCCGCCCGCGCGCTCGAGGCCCAGCCCACGAATACCTCGGCCCTGCTGTTCCAGGCTGAGCTCTTGCGCAGCACGGGACGCAGCGATGAAGCCATGCGCGTCTACCAGCGCGTCCTCTCGCTCAACCCAGGCCAGCGTTACGCCTATATCCTCAAGGCCGACCTGGAGATCGTGCTGGGCCAGTACGAGCAGGCGCAGAAAGACCTGGACGCCGTGCGCAAACTGGCGCCCAAGAGCATCCTGCTTTCCTATACCCAGGCCCTGCTGTATTTCTCGCAGGGGAAGTATCAGCAAGCCAGGGAGTCGGTACAGCACCTGCTCCGCGTCGCCCCCAACCATGCGCCGAGCATGCTGCTGGCCGGGGCCATCAGCCTGCGCCTGAACTCGCCCTACCAGGCCGAGAGCCACCTGCGCGAGTACCTGAAGCACGATCCGGGCAACGCCTATGCACTCAAGCTGCTGGCGGCTTCCCTGCTGCGCAGCGGGCAGGCCGGCAGCGCGATGGACCTGCTGGCGCCTGCGCTCGAGGCGGGCGGCAAGGACGTCCAATTGATGGCGCTGGCAGGCGAGAGCCATCTGCAGACGCGCGACTTCCGCAAGGCCGCCGAACTCTTCCAGCAGGCCAGTGCGTTGGCGCCAGGCTCGGCGGAGCTGCGCACCTCGCTGGGCCTGAGCAAGCTCGGCATGGGCGAGCTGGACAATGCGATCGCCGACCTGCGCGCCGCCACGGAGCTGGACCGCGGCGCCGTCGATGCCGGCGTCGCCCTGGTCAGGGCGGAGATGAACCTGAAGCGCTACGACCAGGCGCTGGCCTCGGTGGAAAAAATGGAGCGCGCGCACGCGCGCAACGCCGTCGTGGCCGACCTGAAAGGCAGCGTCCACCAGGCCATGGGGGCGCAAGCCAAGGCGCGCGAACAGTTCGAACGCGCGCTGGCGCTGCAGCCGGACTACTATCCCGCGGCGGCCCACCTGGCCGAGATGGCGCTGGGCGGCGGCGACGCCGGGGCGGCGCGCGCGCACTTGCATGCCTTCTTGGAAAAGAACAAGAACCACGTCGAAGCCTTGACGGCCCTCGCCATCCTGGCCGACCGCGCGGGCAAGCCGCAGGAGGCCACCGGCTGGCTGGAAAAGGCCGCCGCCGCATCCAGCGAGCTGAGGCTGTCGGTCGGCCTGGTCACGCAATACCTGCGCACCGGGCAGACCCAGAAGGCGCTCGACCTGACCGGCAAGCTCATGGTGGCGCATCCGGAAAACACCGACCTGCTCGACCTGCTCGGCAAGGGCCAGCTGGCGAATGGGCAGGCGGAAGCCGCCCTCAGCACCTACAAGTCGCTTGCGGCCGCCTTGCCGCGTTCCGCGCAGGCGCGCATGCAGGTGGCGGCGCTGGAGTTGCTGCTCAAGCAGGACATCGCGGCCGAGAGCAGCTTGAAGGACGTGCTGGCGATCCAGCCCGACTTCCCCGCTGCGCAACTGGCCCTGGCCGAGCTGCAGGTACGCAAGGGACAGCACGAGCTGGCCCTGATGACGGCCGAGCGCATGCAGCGCAAGCATCCGCGCGCCTCGGCGGGCTATCAGCTCGAAGGCGATATCCTGATGGCCCGGCAGCAGGCCGCGCGCGCGCTCGACGCCTACCGGCGTGCGTACGCGTTCACGCCGAACGCGGAGCTGACCATCAAGATCAGCCATGCCTTGCGCCAGGCGGGCAAGCCCGAACAGGCGGCTGCGCAACTGGCGCAGTGGCTGCGCGAGCACCCCGGCGACCAGCGGGTCCAGCTGTACCGGGCCGAAAGCCTGCTGCGCGAAAAGCAGTACGCCCAGGCGGCCGCCCAGTTCGAAGAGATACTGGCGAAGGATCCGCGCCAGGTCGCGGCCCTGAATAACCTGGCCCTGGCCTACCAGCGCATGAAGGATCCACGCGCCCGCCAGTTCGCCGAGAAGGCCGTCGCCCTGGCCGGCGACCAGCCCGCGGTCATGGACACCCTGGCGTGGATCCTGGTCGAGGAAGGCGAGCTGGCGCGCGGCCTGGCCATGCTCAAGAAGGCGCATGCGCTGGCGCCGCAGGCGCGCGCCACTGCTTATCACCTGGCCGTGGCGATGTCGAAATCGGGCGATGGGGCGGGCGCGCGCAAGCTGCTCGAAACCCTGCTGGCCGGTAAAGGGAGTTTCCCTGACGAGGAACATGCCAGGCGTCTGCTTGCCCAGTTGCCCTAGAAGTCAAGGGCGTGTCACGAGGCCGGGGCGTCACCCCGGCTTTTTTCGTTAACGCAACACTTTTACATTGCAAGTGAAACAATATTTCATGTATGCATACAAACCGTAATAATATTTCAAGACTGTGAACAATTTTTGTTGCTCTGTTACTATCAGAACGACCGATAGGCAACAGTTTTTCCTGAAACTATTGTTCCTGATCAGAAATGTATATATGCTAAGATAAGTTTTTTACATCCGCGGAACAACAGGCCACAACCCCGCCTGTTCGATGGATGAAAAGGCTAGATCTTGTGGCAACCCGTTTTCAGGCACGTCGGGCAGCCACTTCCCAACCTTCACAAGTGGCGGCCGTGTTTGACAACATGCACCAATCGGACCAGGATATCCGCAATCGTTTGCTGATTGCCCGTCTGCCGGCAATGCCGCAGATCCTCGTCAAGCTGATCGAGCACCTCCAGGCGGACGACCTGGGGATGCCGGAGCTCGCCGCCTTGATCTCGAAGGACGCCGGCATGACCGGCAAGCTGCTGGCCGTCGCCAACAGCTCGGCCTACCACCGCAACGGCCGCACCGTGAACCTCGAGCAGTCCCTGGTCTCGCTCGGCACGGACATGATCAAGACCCTGGTCATCAGCGACTCGGTATTCCAGACCTTTAACAGTTTCCCGCATTCGGGCAGCATCGACCTGCGCGCCTTCTGGAAGACCTCGCTGACCGCCGCCGTGCTGGCGCGCGAGGCCGCGCGCGCGATCGACTACCCGCACCATGAGGAAGCCTACCTGGCCGGCCTGCTGCACAACGTCGGTCGCCTGGCCCTGCTCGCCACCGCGCCCAAGGAATACGGTTTCAACTTCACCGCGCGCGACGACGAAGACCTGTGCGCGGTGGAGCAGCGCACCCTGCAGATCACCCACGCCGAAGCGGGCGCCTGGCTGATCGAACGCTGGCAGCTCGATTCCTTCCTGGCCGACGCGGTGCTCTATCACCACGAGCCGAGCGACCGCCTGGAATCGGCCCACCCCCTGATCCGCGCCGTGCGCCTGGCCCATGTGCTGGCCAGCCATGCCGACGACCAGGCCGCCGTGATCGAAGCCGCCGCGCTGTGCAACCTGGATGCGGCCCAGGCCCTGCAGCTGCTGGATGGCGCCGCGCGCCAGGTCGACAAGGCCGCCGCCCATCTCGGCATCGACCTGGCCGGCGCCGACGAGATTCCCGCGCCGCCCGCCTATGCGCCGCCGCCGGTCGACCCGGTGCAGCAGCGCCTGTCCGAGGAAGTGCGCAACATGGTGCTGGTGTCCGAAGTCGGCCAGACCCTGGCGCGCCAGCAGGGAGAGAGCGGCCTGCTGGAAGCGATGACGCGCACCGCGCGCATCCTCTTCGATTTCGAGAACGCCGTCGTCCTGCTCGAGAATCCGACCGGCCACGCCCTGGTGGGCGCGCCGACGGCGGGCAGCCAGCGCATCGCCGAATTCGCCGTGCCGCTCGCCAAGGGCGGCCCGGTGGCCAAGAGCGCCCTCGAGCGCCGCCCGGCCTTTGTCCAGCGCGAGCGCCAGCCGATAGGCATGGCCGAGGAACAGCTGCTGCGCATGCTTGGCACCGACAGCCTGGTCTGCCTGCCGCTGGTGGCGGGCGCGCGTTGCCTGGGGGTCCTGATCGGCGGCGTGGGCGCCTGGCAGCTGCCGCATTGCCAGCGCCGCGAACGCTTCATGCAGGCCTTCGGCGCCCAGGCCGCCACCGCCCTTGAAAACCTGCTGTCGGAACGCGGCCATGCGCGCCGCCAGCTGGCCAACGTCGCCGAGGAATACCGCGAGGCCTCGCGCCGCGTGGTGCACGAGGTGAACAACCCGCTGTCGATCATCAAGAACTACCTGAGTGTGCTGGACAGCAAACTGGCGCGCCAGGAACCGGTGGGCGGCGAGTTGTCGATCCTGAACGAAGAGATCGACCGCGTCGGCCAGCTGATCGGCAGCCTGGCCGAGCTCAAGCCGCTCGACGCCGGCCCGCGCGCCACCGACGTGGCCAAGGTGGTTGACGACGTGCTGCGCCTGTTCCGCTCCAGCGGCTTCGTGCCGGCCTCGGTCGAGATCGTGTCGCACATGCACGAGGACGCGAGCCGCATCGAGGGCGACGCCGACGTGCTGAAGCAAATCCTGGTCAACCTGGTCAAGAACGCGGTCGAGGCCCTCAGCGGCGCCGGCGGCCGGGTCGAGATCCTGAACCGTGGCCACGTCAACCGCGAGCGCCAGCTCTACATCGAGCTGGTGGTCAGCGACGACGGCCCCGGCCTGTCGCGCGAGGTGCTGGCCAACCTGTTCTCGCCCGTGAAGAGCACCAAGGACGGCGCCCACCATGGCCTGGGCCTGTCGATCGTGCACAGCCTGGTCAAGAAGCTGGGCGGCCACATCGCCTGCCGCAGCGGCCGCACCGGCACCGCTTTTGAAATCCTCCTGCCGGCGTGGTCCGGCGCCGGCACGGCGGTCGCCCTGCCGCCGGCGCGCGCGCTCGGTTCCGCTTAGTTCGGCTCGATTAATCCACCATGAACGCGAACCCCGCCACCATGTATTCCGGCGAACCCGCTCCGATCTCGGATACACTGGGAACCGACAGCCTGCCACGCCTGCTGCTGGTCGACGACGAACCGCGCCTGCTGTCCTCGCTCCATGAGCTGCTCCAGGGACGCGGCTACCGCCTGGTCACGGCGTCCTCCGGCAGCGAAGCGCTGGCCCAGCTGTCGCGCCAGCGCTTCGACCTGGTCCTGCTCGACCTGCGCCTGCCCGACATCGGCGGCCACGACATCATGGACTTCATCAACGAGAAGGGCATCGACGCCCACGTGATCGTGATGAGCGGCGAAGTCGGCATCGACGCGGCGATCGGCGCCCTCAAGCGCGGCGCCTACGACTACCTGCGCAAGCCCTACAGCCGCGAAGAGCTCCTGACCACGGTCGCCAACGCGCTCCAGCAGCGCCGCCTGGCGTCCGACAATGAGCGCATCACGCACCAGCTCGAGGCGTCCGAGAAGATGTACCGCTACCTGGTGGACTCGTCGCCGGACATCATCTATACCCTGAACCACGAGGGCCGCTTCACCTTCGTCAACGACCGCGCCTACCAGCTGCTGGGCTACACCCGCGAAGAGCTGATCGGCCAGCACTACTCGATCCTGGTGCACGAGGAAGACCTGGAGCGCGCGCGCTACGTGTTCAACGAGCGCCGCGTCGACGAACGCGCTTCGCGCAACGTCGAACTGCGCCTGAAGTGCCGCGGCGGCAATGGCCACGACCGCACCTTCAACAACACCCTGATGACGATCTCGCTCAACGCGATCGGCATGCACGTGCCCGACCAGGAAGTGAAGAAGCTCGAGTTCTTCGGCACCTATGGCGTGGCGCGCGACATCACCGACCGCAAGCGTGCGGAGGAGGTGATCTCCTACCAGGCCTACCACGACATCCTGACCGACCTGCCGAACCGCATCCTGTTCAAGGACCGCCTCGGCCTGGCCGTGATCCAGGCCAAGCGCAAGCAGACCGAGCTCGCGGTGATGTTCATCGACCTGGACCGCTTCAAGCTGGTCAACGACACCCTCGGCCACGTGAAAGGCGACGAACTGCTGCAGCAGGCCGCGCGCCGCCTGAAAGGCTGCCTGCGCAAGGGCGACACCCTGGCGCGCCAGGGCGGCGACGAATTCACCATCGTGCTGCCCGAGCTGCGCGACCGCGACGACGCCCGCGTCATCGCCGACAAGTTCCTGGAGACCCTGCAGGAACCCTTCGACCTGGACGGCCACGAAGTGCACATCTCGGCCTCGATCGGCATCGCGATCTACCCGAGCGACGGCGAATCGATCGACGAGCTGCTGCGCCACGCCGACATCGCGATGTACCAGGTGAAAGCCCTGGGCAAGAACGGCCACAGCTTCTACCACACCTCGATGCTCGACGTGTCGCACCAGAAGATCGCGCTGGAGCAGGCGCTGCGCCGCGCGCTGGACCAGGACGAGCTGGAGATGTACTACCAGCCGCAGATCGACGCCACCACCGGCCGCATCACCGGCGCCGAGGCGTTGATGCGCTGGAACCACCCGACCCGCGGCCTGCTGTCGGCCGGCGAGTTCCTGCCCTTTGCCGAAGAGAACGGCCTGATGCTGCCGATCTCCGACTGGATGATCGGCGCCCTGTGCCGCGACATGCTGCAGTGGAAGGCGGTCGGCGGCGGCAACGTGCGCCTGTCGCTCAACCTGTCCCCGCAATACCTGGACCGCGGCGACTTCTTCGAGAAGATGCGCGGCGCCCTGGTGCGCTACGGGATCGCGCCGGGCCAGATCGAAGTGGAGATCACCGAGAACATCTGCATCCGCAATCCGCAGTATGCGATCGACCAGTTGAACAAGCTGTGCCAGCTGGGCGTGTCGATCGCGATCGACGACTTCGGCACCGGCTATTCGTCGCTCTCCTACCTGCACCGCTTCCCGATCCACACCGTCAAGATCGATCAAAGCTTCGTCAAGGAGATCCACGAGGAGAACGGGCACTACCCGGTCATCCTGGCGATCATCTCGATCGCGCGCGGCCTGGGCCTGAACCTGATCGCCGAAGGCGTGGAAACCGAGGAGCAGGCGCGCTACCTGCGTTCCAATGGCTGCCTGACCATGCAGGGCTACCTCTACTACCGTCCGATTCCGCTGCAGGACTTCATCGGCGCGCTGCGTGCGCAGTCGGGTCCGAATCTGCGCGCCGTCCAGGCGTAAGCGGCGATGCTCGATACTCCCAGTCATTCCAGCGACGCGCAGGAACGCCACACGGCCGAATTCCTGCGCGTAAAAGGCCTGGCCGAGCGCGGAGTGGCCCAGGCCCAGCACACGCTGGGCTTCATGTACGTCAACGGGCAGGGCGTGGCGCGCAACTACGAGCTGGCGGTGGCCTGGTACCGCATGGCCGCGTCCTCGGGCCTGGAGCAGGCCCAGTACAACCTCGGCGTGATGTACCAGAAGGGCCAGGGCGTGGAGCAGGACTTCGGCCAGGCCGCCTACTGGTACCGCCGCGCGGCCGAGCAGGGCTATGCGCCGGCGCAGTACAACCTGGGCTGGCTGTATGCGAAAGGGCAGGGCGTGCCGAACGACGTGCAGCAGGCGCTGCACTGGTTCGGCCAGGCCGCCGAACAGGGCGAGCCTGGCGCCCAGCACAACCTGGGCATGATGTACGAGACCGGCAAGGGCGTGCCGCAAGACCTGGACACGGCCCTCGACTGGTACCGCCGCGCGGCCGAACAAGGCTACGCGCGCTCGCAGTTCAACCTGGCGCTGCGCCACGACAGCGGCCAGGGCCTGCCGCGCGATTCCTTCGCCGCGCTGGACTGGCTGCGCAAGGCGGCCGCCCAGGGGTATGCCCCGGCCCAGTTCAACCTCGGCCTGCGTTACGACAAGGGCCAGGACCTGCCCCAGGACAGCGAGCAGGCCATCCTGTGGTACGGCCGCGCCGGCGAGCAGGGCCACGCCAGTTCCCAGTTCAACCTCGCCCTGATCTACGACAGCGGCCACGGCGTGCCGCGCAACGAGGAGCTGGCCCTGGGCTGGTACCTGCGCGCGGCCGAGCAGGGCCACGCGGGCGCCCAGGACAACCTCGGCATGCGCTACGAGCACGGCCAGGGCGTCGAGCGCGACCCGGCGCGGGCCCTGCACTGGTACCGCCAGGCTGCGGACCAGGGCCTGCCGTCGGCCCAGTACCACCTGGGGCAGCTCTACGACAGCGGCAACGGCATCGCCCAGGACCTCGAGCAGGCGGCCGCCTGGTACCGCAAGGCGGCCGAGCAGGGCCACCTGCGCGCCCAGTTCGACCTCGGCCTGCGCTACGAGGGCGGCGTGGGCGTGCCCCAGGACAGCGCCCAGGCCCTGGCCTGGTACCGCCGCGCCGCGGCCCAGGATTACGCGCCGGCCCAGTACATGGTGGGCGCGCTGCTCGACCGCATGGAAGAAAGCGACCCGCGCGAGGCGGCCGACTGGTTCCACAAGGCGGCCGACCAGGGGCATGCGCTGGCCCAGTTCGAGCTGGGGCTGCACTACGACTGCGGCAAGGGCGTCGAGCGCGACTACGAAGCCGCGCATTTCTGGTACCTGTGCGCGGCGCGCCAGGGGCATGCGCGGGCGCAGTACAACCTGGGCGTGATGTATGCGGCGGGGCAGGGCGCGCAGCGCGACCTGGTGGAAGCGTATGCCTGGCTGCACCGGGCGGGTAGCGCGGGGGTGGCGCTGGCGGGGAGTTACCTCAAGAAGATCGCCGGGCGGATGGAGCCGCAGGTGTTGGCGCAGGCGCAGCGGTTGGTTTGATGCGTTAGCGGTTTGCCAGCAAACTTGGATCCCGGCCTTCGCCGGGATGACGTGCAAAAGGGTGTGGGCCAAACGGTAGAGTCAACTCTTATCGCTGCCCTAAAAACCGTCATCCCCGCGCAGGCGGGGACCCAAGCTTCTACGCAAGCACGCGGCTCCCGCGCACACCTTTGATGTCCCGCATTTGAACCACTAAAACCCTGCCTCACCAGACGTCCTCACCCCCCGTCGCGTTATACTGTATGCCCATACAGTCAAGCCGCCGCGATGGAACTCAACGACAAGCTCGAAATCCTGGCCGACGCTGCCAAGTACGACGCCTCCTGCGCCAGCAGCGGCGCGCCCAAGCGCGGGTCCGAGGGCAAGGACGGCCTGGGCGCCACCACCGGCATGGGCATCTGCCACAGCTACACGCCTGACGGCCGCTGCGTCTCGCTGCTCAAGATCCTGCTGACCAACTTCTGCATCTACGACTGCCAGTACTGCATCAACCGGCGCAGCTCCAACGTGCCGCGCGCCCGTTTCGCGGTCGAGGAAGTGGTCAAGCTGACCCAGGATTTCTACCTGCGCAACTACATCGACGGCCTGTTCCTGAGCTCGGGCATCATCCGCTCGGCCGACTACACGATGGAGCAGCTGGTCGAGGTGGCGCGCCAGCTGCGCCAGGTGCACCAGTTCCGCGGCTACATCCACCTCAAGACCATCCCCGACGCCGACCCGGCCCTGATCGAGGAAGCGGGGCGCTGGGCCGACCGCCTGTCCGTCAACATCGAGCTGCCCACCCACGACAGCGTGACCCGCCTGGCGCCGGAAAAAAGCGTCCACACCATCAAGCTGGCGATGGGCTCGATCCGCCGCAAGCTCGACGAAAAGGCCGAGGAGCCGAAGGCGCCGAACTTTGCCCCGGCCGGCCAGAGCACGCAGATGATCGTCGGCGCCGACGTCAGCGACGACCACACCATCCTGAACACCGCCGAGACCCTCTACGGCAGCTACAAGCTCAAGCGCGTGTACTACTCGGCCTTCAGCCCCATTCCGCAGAGCCCCAAGAGCGTGCCGGCCGCGCCGCCGCCGCTGCTGCGCGAGCACCGCCTGTACCAGGCCGACTTCCTGCTGCGCGGCTACGGCTTCACGGCGGGCGAGCTGATGCCCCAAAGCGGCAACCTGGCCCTGGACGTCGACCCCAAGCTGGCCTGGGCCCTGTCCAACCGCGAACACTTCCCGATGGACCTGAATCGCGCCGACGCCAGCATGATCGCGCGCATCCCCGGCATCGGCCTGCGCAACGCCAAGCGCCTGGTGGACTTGCGCCGCCTGCGCCGCATCCGCTGGGAAGACCTGTCGCGCCTGCGCTGCAGCCTCAAGAAGCTGGCGCCCTTCGTCGTCACCGCCGACTACAAGCCGGCGCAAGGGGCGGCGGAGTCCAGCATCCTGCGCCGCCATTTGGCCGACCAGCAGCCGGCGCAGCAGATGAATCTCTGGCCGGAGCTGCAGGCGGCATGAACGCCCCGGCCTCCAGCGCGGTGCAGACTGTCTTGCAAGGCCGGGCGCTGGAGGCCAGCAGCTTCGTGCAGTGGCGCGAGGCGGCGCGCGAGCTGCTGCGGGCCGGCGTGCCGCCCGAGGCGGTGACCTGGGGCGCGCCCGGCGGCGATTTGTTCTCGGGTGCGCCAGCGCCGGAGAGCCCCCCGCATAATGCGGCTATCCAGTTGCAGGAACCAAAACCGGCACCGCACTTGCCGCGCTCGCTGCTGGAGATGCTGCAATCCGCCGCCTGCTACCGCGAGGCCGACCGCTCGCTGTTGCCCTGGTCCTTCCTGTACCGGGTGCTGTGGCGCTGGCAGCAGGGCGAGCACGACGTGCAGTCGCCCGCCGACCCGGACGGCGCGCGCCTGCACGCCATGGTCAAGGCGGTGCGCCGCGAGGAGCACGACATGCACGCCTACATCCGTTTCCGCGAACGCCCCATCGAGGCCGGCGCGCCGCGCTTCGTGGCCTGGTTCGAGCCGCGCCACGACGTGCTGCCCCAGGTCGCCGAGCACTTCGTCAGCCGCATGGGCAAGGTGAGCTGGATGATCGCCACCCCCGAGGCCAGCGTGCTGTGGGACGGGAGCACCCTGCACAACTGCGGCCCGCTGATGTCCAGCGCGGCCGACCTCGACGACAGCGGCGAGGCGCTCTGGCTCACCTACTACCGCAGCATCTTCAACCCGGCGCGCCTGAATACCTCGGTGATGCAGAGCCACATTCCTTCGCGCTTCTGGAAGAATTTGCCCGAAGGCGCCCTGGTGCCGTCGCTGGTGAGCCAGGCCGGCCTGGGCGCGCGCCGCATCGGCCAGGTGCAGGCGGTGGGACGGCGCAGCGGCGCCACCATCCCGATCGCGCCCGAGGCGGCCCAGCCCGAACGCCAGCAACCCTCGAAGCTGGACGAGTGCCGGCGCTGCGAGCTGTGGGAGCACGCTACCCAGGCGGTGGGCGGGGCGGGGCCGAAGCGCGCCCCGATCATGATCGTCGGCGAGCAGCCGGGCGACCAGGAAGACCTGGCCGGTGCGCCCTTCGTGGGGCCGGCCGGCAAACTCCTCGACCAGGTCTTCGAACAGGCCGGGCTGGACCGCAAGAGCGTCTACCTCACCAACGCCGTCAAGCACTTCAAGTGGGAGCCGCGCGGCAAGCGGCGCCTGCACAAGACCCCGGTCCAGCGCGAGATCGAAGCCTGCCACTACTGGCTCGAGAAAGAACTCGCGGCCTGCAAGCCCAAGGTCATCGTGGCCATGGGCGCCACCGCCCTCAAATCGGTCATGCAGGAGAAGAACGTCACCCTCAAGGACACGCTGGGCCGGCCGGTGCGCCATGGCGACAGCTGGGTCGTGACCATCTACCACCCTTCCTACGTGCTGCGCGTCCCGGACGAAGCGTCCAAGCACGAAGCCTTTTCCGTGATGGTGAAAGGGCTGCGCCTGGCCCAGGAACTGCTGGAACGTCCGGACCTCTCCGAGCCACCCCAATAAGTCATCGTTCAATGCGTGACGCATCGCGCAGCACGGTCGTTCTACTGTAACTGCGCCTATTTACAAGCTATCTACGCTTTTTGCCGGGTTGTTGCGCCGATGACGCAAGCTCAGCAAAAAGTCGTTATCGCATTAGCCAAATTCTCTCGAAAACTATCTTTCGGCTCATAGAATTTCCGCAAGGAACTAATTCTTTGAATGCGCCGGCTGGACATCCTGCCGCACCACGCCGCGCACTGCTGTGAACCGACTTGATTGAGATTGACGATGAAATCCGCCTCTTTCCGGCTCTTGCCGGTGCTCTCCCTGACCATGCTGGCCATCCCGGCGGTGCACGCCGATGACGCTCCTCCGGCGCCTGCCACCATGGCGCCCGTCGCCGCCGCCGCGCTTCCCATCACCACCACCGTGACCGTCGCCTCGCAGTACGTCTCGCGCGGCGTGCGCCAGACCTGGGGCCGGCCGGCCCTGCAGGTCGGTGTCGACTATGTGCGTCCCGACGGCTGGTCCGCCGGCACCTGGGCCTCGACCATCAGCGACCGCTTCGTCGAGGGCGGACGGGTCGAATGGGACCTGTACGGCGGCTACAGCGGCACGGCCGGTCCGGTCGGCTACAGCCTGATGGCCTATTACTACCTGTATCCGGGCGCCGCGATCAGCGCCACCAACACCAAGTTCAACTACGGTGAACTGTCGCTCGGGGTCACCTGGAAGTCCTTCTACGCCAAGTACAACCGCACCATGACGCGCGACTTCTTCGGCATCGTGAATGCGCGCGGCACCGGCTACCTGGACGTGGGCGTGAACCACGACCTGGGCGGCGGCTATGTGCTGAACCTGCATGCGGGCGACGGCCGCGTGGCCGGCGTCGGCAACGACTACTGGAACTGGCGCGACGTGAAGGCCGGTGTGACCCGCAGCTTCGACGGCGGCTGGACCGTATCCACGGCCTGGACCCGCGCCAAGGGCGCGACCGACGCCTACGACCGCTACACCACCGGCATGCCGCGCGGCGACGGCAGGCTGGCGGTCTCGAACCCCGCCAAGGGCACCTTCACCGTGAGCGTGGCCAAGACCTTCTGACCTGCGGAGACATCCCCATGACCGAATCGAAGAAGCCGCGCCGTAGCGGCCTGTCCTTGTCCCTGACCGCCAAGATCTGCGCCACCGCCACCGCGCTGGTGGTGCTGAGCCTGGGCATTACCTCCGCCTTCATCGGCGTCAAGAGCAGCCACAGCGCCGAAGAGGCGGCGATGGACCTGGCGCGCACCTCGGCGCGCGAGGCATCCGCCGCGATGCAGAGCCGCATTGGCGCCAACCTGGCCATTCCCGCCACCATGGCGGGCACGATGCGTTCGACCCTGGCCGCCGCCCAGCCGCTGGCGCGCGACCAGGTTGCCGAGATGACCAAGGCGGCCCTGCTGAGCTCCGACGACCTGTTCGGCGCCGCCGTGACCATGGAAGCGAATGCGCTGGACGGCAAGGACGCGGAATTCTCCGGCCAGAAGCCGATGTACGACGACAGCGGCCGCTACATGCCTTACTTCACGCGTAACGGCGCGGACGGCGTGAGCGTCGAGCCGATCATCTTCCCGACCACGCCCGGCGCCAACGACTGGTACGACGTACCCAAGGCCAGCAAGCGCATGTTCTTCACCGAGCCATACTTGTACCCGGTGAACGGCAAGGACGTCATGATGGCCTCGCTGGTGGTGCCGATCCTGGTCGACGGCCAGTTCAAGGGCACCGCCAGCGCCGACTTCAACGTCAATCGCCTCGGCGCCATCCTGGCCGAGATGAAGCTGGTGGAAGGCGGCTCGCTGGCGCTGATCTCGAACGGCGGCCTGTACGCCAGCCACAAGGACCACGCCCGCAACGGCAAGAAGGCCGACGACCTGCCGGCCGCCGCGCTCGACGCGGTACGCGCGGGCAAACCCTACGAATTCGTCGACGCCAAGGGCATGGTGCGCCTGCTGCAGCCGCTGCGCATCCATCCGGACATCGCCCCGTGGTCGATCGCGCTGAGCTTCCCGCAAAGCGTGGCCACCGCATCGGCGCGCGAGCTGATCGGCTATGCGCTGCTGGTCTCGGTGGTTTGCGCGATCGCCGCGGCCTTCATCATGGTGACCGTGCTGCGCCGCCTGACCCGCCCGCTGCGTGTGCTGAGCAAGACCATGACCGGCCTGTCCAGCGGCAACGCCGACCTGAGTGCCCGCCTCGACGTGCGCGGCAACGACGAGCTGGCGACCATCGCCAGCGGCTTCAATGGCTTCGTGGCCAAGATCGAATCGGTGCTGGCGCGCGTGCGCACCAGTTCCGACAGCGTGGCCATGGCCGCGAACGAGATCAGCCAGGGCAACAGCGACCTGTCCTCGCGTACCGAACACCAGGCCAGCGCGCTGGAGGAAACCGCCGCTTCGATGGAAGAGCTGACCAGCACCGTGCGCCAGAACGCCGACAACGCCCAGCAGGCCAACCAGCTGGCGCTGTCCGCCTCCGAGACCGCAGCGCGCGGCGGCGAGGTGGTCGCGCGCGTGGTCGAGACCATGACCTCGATCAGCGACTCGTCGAAGAAGGTGGTGGACATCATCAGCGTCATCGACGGCATCGCCTTCCAGACCAATATCCTGGCGCTGAATGCGGCGGTGGAAGCGGCGCGCGCCGGCGAGCAGGGCCGCGGCTTCGCGGTCGTGGCGACCGAGGTGCGCAACCTGGCCCAGCGCAGCGCCGCGGCGGCCAAGGAAATCAAGGCCCTGATCGGCGACTCGGTCGACAAGGTCAGCATGGGCAGCATGCTGGTCAGCGAAGCCGGCCAGACCATGGACGAGGTGGTCGGCAGCGTGCGTCGCGTGAGCGACATCGTGGCGGAGATCACCGCCGCCAGCGCCGAGCAGAGCGCCGGCATCGGCCAGGTCAACCAGGCCATCGGCCAGATGGATGGCGTGACCCAGCAGAACGCGGCCCTGGTCGAGGAAGCCGCCGCCGCCGCCGAAAGCCTGCAGCGCCAATCGGCCCTGCTGGTGTCGCTGGTGGGCGAATTCAAGATCCAGGGTGAGCCCGCCGCCGCTACGCGCCTCGCGAAGACCCCTCCGCAGTTGATGATCGATTGAGAAGCACGGAACCAACATGAACCAGACCACGCAGGCGCGCCCGGCGCGCCGACTTTCCCTGTCCCTGAGCGCCAAGATTTGCGTCACCGCGACCACGCTGGTGGTGCTGAGCCTGGGCATCACCTCCTCCTTCATCGGCGTCAAGAGCAGCCGGAGCGCCGAAACCGAGGCGATAGCGCACGCTCACACGCTGACGCGCGAAGCCACCGCCCTGCTGCAAGGCCGCCTGGCGCAGAACATGGCCGGCATCGAGGCCATCGCGGGCGCGCTGGAAGCCACGGTCGGCGCCCAGCAGGCGCCGACGCGCGAGCAGATCAACCATATCATCCACAAGCACATTTCGCGCGCCGGAGACCTGGTCGGAAGCGCTGCCACTTTCGAGCCGAACGCGCTCGACGGCAAGGATGCCGAATTCGCCGGACAGAAGCCGCACTACGATGCCAGCGGCCGCTACATGCCGTACTTCTCGCGCGGCGCGGACGGCAAGGTCAATATCGAGCCCATCGTGTTCGGCAGCGACGCCGCCATGAACGCCTGGTATGAGGTGCCGAAAGCCAACGGCCGCGCGTTCTTCTCGGAGCCCTATGTGTATCCGATCAACGGCAAGGACGAGCTGATCGCCTCGCTGGTGGCGCCGATCATGGTGAACGGCAAATTCCAGGGCGCGGTAACCGGCGACTTCATGCTCACCAAGCTCGGCGCCATGCTGGCCGGTATGAAGACGATGGACGGCGGCACCCTGGCGTTGATCTCGAACGGCGGCCTGTACGCCAGCAACAAGGACCATGCCCGCAACGGCAAGAAGGCCGACGACCTGCCGGCCGCGGCGCTGGAAGCGGTACGCCAGGGCCAGCCCTACCAGTACCTCGACGACCAGGACGTGCTGCACCTGCTGCAGCCGCTGCGCCTCCATCCGGACATCGCGCCGTGGGCGATCTCGCTGAGCTTCCCGCGCAGCGTGGCCACCGCCTCGGCGCGTGAACTGGTCGGCTACAACCTGCTGGTCTCGGTGGCCTGTGCGATCGCCGCGGCGTTGGTCATGGTCACCGTGCTGCGCCGCCTGACCCGTCCCCTGCGCGTGCTGGGTCACACCATGACCGGCCTGTCCAGCGGCAACGCCGACCTGAGCGCCCGCCTGGACGTGCGCGGCAACGACGAACTGGCGACCATCGCCATCGGCTTCAACGGCTTCGTGGCCAAGATCGAGAGCGTGCTGCGCCGCGTGCGCGAAAGCTCGGAGAGCGTGGCCACGGCTGCCGGCGAAATCCGCCAGGGGAATACCGACCTGTCCGGCCGTACCGAGCAGCAGGCCAGCGCGCTGGAAGAAACCGCGGCCTCGATGGAAGAGCTGACCAGCACCGTGCGCCAGAACGCCGATAATGCCCAGCAAGCCAACCAGCTGGCGTTGTCGGCGTCGGAAACCGCCAGCCGCGGCGGCGAGGTGGTGGCGCGCGTGGTCGACACCATGTCCTCGATCAGCGAGTCGTCGAAGAAGGTGGTGGACATCATTAGCGTCATCGACGGCATCGCCTTCCAGACCAACATCCTGGCCTTGAACGCGGCGGTGGAAGCGGCGCGCGCCGGCGAGCAGGGCCGCGGCTTCGCGGTCGTGGCGAGCGAGGTGCGCAACCTGGCCCAGCGCAGCGCCGCCGCGGCCAAGGAGATCAAGGCCCTGATCGGCGACTCGGTCGACAAGGTCGGCATCGGCAGCGCCCTGGTGGCGGAAGCCGGCCAGACCATGAACGACGTGGTCGGCAGCGTGCGCCGCGTGAGCGACATCGTGGCCGAGATCACCGCCGCCAGCGCCGAGCAGAGCGCCGGCATCGGCCAGGTCAACCAGGCCATCGGCCAGATGGATGGCGTGACCCAGCAGAACGCGGCCCTGGTCGAGGAAGCCGCCGCCGCCGCCGAAAGCCTGCAGCAGCAGTCGGCCACCCTGGTGGCCCTGGTGGCGGAGTTCCGCATGGACGGCCAGGCGTCTCAGCCGCGCCTCGACAAGGAGCGTGCGCCGCTTATGCTTGGCTAATGGATTTGCAACATCCTGTTACTGCCTGGTGGTGACCGGAGCAAACGCGGTAAGCTCCGTCACACATCAATAACAACAGGATGTCCTTATGAGCAAATTCGCTGTTCCGGCGCTGTGCCTGTGTTTGTGGTCGGCGCCGTCCTTCGCCCAGTCGGGCGATCCCGTGCCGCCCACAACCGCACCTGCACCCGAACCGGCGCCGGCTCCGCTCGAGGCGCAGGCGGCGCCGGAGCAGATCCACGTGGTGGCCCAGCGTCCCGGGCCGGGCATGTGGAAGGTGTCGAAGGACGGGCACGTGCTGTGGGTGTTCGGCACCTACGCGCCGCTGCCGAAGAACATGGAATGGCGCTCGCACGAAGTCGAAGCCGCGATCGCCGGCTCGCAGGAATACCTGGCGCCGATGGGCGCCAAGGCCGAACCCGGCTTCTTCAAGGCGGTGACCATGCTGCCGCACCTGATCGGCATCCGCAAGAATCCCGGGGGCGCCACCTTGCGCGACCTGATGCCGCCGGAAGACTACGCACGCTGGACCGCATTCAGGACAAAGTACATGCCGGACAACGAGGACGCGGAACGCGAGCGTCCCGTCTTCGCCGCCGAAGCCCTGATGCGCACCGCGCGCAGGCAGGCGGGCCTGGCCAGCGACGACGCGGTGCGCAAGCGCGTGCAGGAGCTGGTCAAGAAGAACAAGCTCAAGACCACGTCATCCATCGTCGACCTGCCGATGGACAACGCGGGGACCATGCTCAAGAACTTCAAGAAGACCTCGCTCGACGACGTCGCCTGCCTCAGGAACACGATGGCTACGCTCGAAACCGAGATCGCCGAGGCCAGCACCATGGCCAACGCCTGGGCGCGCGGCAACATCGACGAGATCCGCAAGCTGGACTTCGCCGGACGCGAGGAAGCCTGCTTCAGCAAGGTGTTCGGCAGCGCCGCCTTCGACGCCGACCCGGCCTTCAAGAACATGCGCACCCTGATGCGCCAGAAGTGGCTGGGGGCGGCCGAGCAGGCCCTGGCGACCAACGCCTCGACCTTCGCGCTGCTGCAGATCAAGGACATCATCGACCCGAAGGGCGTGATTGCGGCGCTGGCGGCCAAGGGCTATACGGTCGAACAGCCCGATTGAAACCCCGCCCGGCCCGCCCGATGCGCGTGGGCCGGATTTGCTTGAAGGTTTGTCAAATGCCGGCAAACGCGCGTAGAATGCTGGCAACGCGGGTGTAGCTCAATGGTAGAGCAGGAGCTTCCCAAGCTTAAGACGAGGGTTCGATTCCCTTCACCCGCTCCAGTCACCGACGGCTATTTCGCCTTGCTTCCAAAACTTCCCTGGATGGCCCAGGGTGGCGAGTGCTTGCTCAGTTTGCTCTTCATGTTTTCGCCATATTCCACCGTCATGCCCTTGGGCGTGGTGACGGCATCGCCGTCCTCCAGCTCCGCATCGATCGACGGATCGACGATCTTGTCCAGCCGGAGCTCGTTGTGCCAGACGGTGTCCCAGTACTGGCAGCGCTGTTTGGCGGCCGCCAGGGCTGCTTCAAGCTGTTCCTTGCGTGCGGCGAGGGTGGCGCCCGGCGCTTCCTGGTAGCCGGGGCAATCATCCTGCTGCAAGGACGGACGCAAGGATATAAGATCGCCCGTGTGCAGGCTTTCCCTCGCCCGTTCGGCAAGCCGCCGGTCTTTCCGGCATCGCGAGATGAATTCCATGTACTTCTTGTCCGCACGCTCCTTGAACGACGCCGCCTGCTTTTCCACGGTCCGGATCTGTTCGAGCAAGGCCAGGTTTTCACGCGCCAGGCGTGCGTCATTGTCCGCCGCGATCAAGTCCGTCAGGTAGCGATATCCTTCTTCGGTCAGTCCGCGCCACCGGATATCCTGGTGATTCGCCTGGCCACGCGCGTTATCGAGATCTTCCAGCCGAGGTTTCACCGTGGTCCAGCAGGTTCCGGTCCAGGTCGAGTAAACCTCGACGTATCTGCCCTGGCCATTCTGGTACAGGCAGCGGTAGGGGCCGGGGGTGGCCGGCTTTGCTTCGGCGTCATGCCAATCCGTGAAATGACGGTCTTCCAGCTTGTTCAGCATGGGAGCAATCCGCTTCGCCACGCCTCCATCAGGCTCCGGGGTAGCGGGGTCAATGCAATGCAGCCTGTCGTCGAAGAGGTATTCGTCTCCGTTCCCGCAGATCCACTTGCCTTCCACACGCAGTTCCTGGGACGTGTGCTCGACGATGGAGAATACCAGGCATGCGGTATCGGTTTCCTCGGTCGGGAGCGGGTCGCCGTCACGGTCCGTCAAGCGGATGTCGGGGGAGACGAACCGATTGTCCGCGACTAGCGTCGCGCTTCCCATGACACGGTGCTCATACGAGTCGGAGGTTTGCGGGGTGAGCAAATCGAAGTCGATCCGGTCATTGTGCAGGGCAAAGCCGGTCACCTTGCTGCCGACATTCGAGCCGATATAGCGAAGCGTGCCTCGATAATGGAGGGCAGTAGTCATGGCAAATTTCCAGGAAAGGCCGCGGCGCGGCGTCAAGGGTGTCGTTATGACGAAGCTTATTCTGGCGAATAGACTGGCTGGGCCATGTTGCTGCCGAAAAGGAAAATGCCGGGAGTGACGTTCATTGGGCTCTGCACAAACACCAGGTGTCCCAGTTCCTGCGTACCCTTGCTCCAGCCGGTCGACGACTGCGCTTCCATGGACTCGACGAGCTCATCCCAGCGATTGGACAGGTCGCGATACGACCCCACCGCCAGCCGCTTCTGTCCGTACCACAGATATAGCTCATTCCAGCTGATGAAGGCCGCACCGCGCGTGAGGATTTCTTCCAGGCGCGATGTAATCGCGTCTTCGTGTCGTCGTTCCATGTTATTTCGCTCCAGGATTGACTGGTCATCGGACCAGATCGCTTAAATTAATCCGTGCAGTATAAACACGATACGCAATTTGCACAACATCGATTATAAAAATAAGGCGAGTTATTTTTGATGGTGAACTGGAATATCAGAAACCCGTTCCCCTGGGGTGGCAGGCTTGTCCTGTATATCGACCTGCTTCGGCGCCGCAGCCTCGACCGGCTTGCTGAGCGTGAAAGGCTGCTCCAGGTAGCGCATGCGCCACTCGGGCTGCTCGCGGTCCAGCAGCAGCGCCAGTCCCGCCCCCATCGCATACACCGCTACCCGGCGCTGCTCGGCCAGCTTCACATCCTTCAGCTCGCGCAGCATGGCGGCGCGGATCGTGGCGGCCTGACGGCCATAGGGCCTGAAATCGGGCAGGGCGGCGAACTGCGCGTCGGGCTGGTAGCCGGAGGCCGCCAGCTCGGCCACGCGCAGCTCGGTGTAGCGGGCCACGCCTTCCTGCCACAGCTGGAAGTCGAGGTAGCGGAATTCGTCCGGACTGACGAGCGAGGCCAAGCGGGATTGCGCCGCCGCCACCGTATCGGCGCCGCCCTGGCTGGTGTCCAGCGCCCGGGCCAGCGACCGCGAGAGGGTGCGGAACTGGCCAGCCACCGCCGGTTTCGCATACGGGAAGGGATAGTTGAGCATCCACATGCCGGTCTTGTCGCCGCCCGACAGGCCAAGGCTGTCGACGCTGGCGAAGTAGCCGGGCGCGCCGGACTGCCATTGATGGAAATGCTCGTGCAGCAGGGTCAGGACCCAGGCGGTCGATTGCGGGCTGTCCGTGTTGGGCGCCTGGCCGACGACGACGGTGGAGATGCCGTTCACGGCCGGGAAGGTGGCCATCAGATTGGGCGGAAAAACCCGCTTGCGCACCAGGACTTCCTGGCCGAGCAGGGCGTCGCGGCCAAGCGGGCGGAAGTCGTCGCTGGGGGCCGGATGGCCGACCAGGAATTCTTGATCCCGGGTCACCAGCAGCACGGGGAAGATCGTGCGGCTCCAGCCCGGCCAGACCCGCTCGCCGATCCAGGCTTTCAGGCGGAAGGCTTCGGCCAGCCGGATGCGGTCGGCGGAAGGCAGCGAAGGTTCGGGGACAGCTTGTCCCCGGGCCGGGTGCATGGTGAGCAGGCAGAACAGGAGTGGCAGCAGCCGCAGCAAGAGGGGGGGGATCATCGTGTGCTTCGTGGAGGCATGCGGGACGCGCGTATCCCTGCGGTTGATCGGTGGTTGAGCGGCGGCATTCGGCACGCGGCCAGACCCCATCCGTGGGAAACCATTCTAACCAGAATGGCGCATTCCCCTCACGCGCTTGGCCAGGCTTACCGACGCAGCTCACCGCGCATCACCCAGACCCGGCTGCCCTCGCCGGGAGCCAGGTTGCTGTTGACGATGGCGATGCCGCCATCGGGTGCGACGGCAAGCTTCCTGCCGAGCAGGCCCTAGTAGCTGCCGTTGCCGCCGCGCGCCGGCGCGCTGCCGGGGACGGGCTGCGGCGCGCCGAAGCTGGCGCCGCCGTCCGCCGACACCGCGAGCGCCAGGCCGCGCGGGCGTCCATCCGGCCGGGGAAATACTTCCCACGACACCAGCAGCCGTCCTCGTGCATCCATCGCCAGCCCCGGATAGCCGGCGCCGGGCGGCGAGATGGGGCGGGGTGGCTCGAATGCCGCGCCACCCGGCGGCAGGCGCGCGTACATGACCAGCGCCGGCCCGCGCCGGCGGTCCGGCTGGCGGGCATACACGAGGTGCAGGGCGCCGTCCGCGCCGATGGCCAGCCGGGGCGCGTCGGCGAAGGCGTTTGCCGTGCCGACCAGCCGTGGCGGGCCGAAGCTGGCGCCGCCGTCGTCCGAGACGGCCACGCGGATGGCGGCGGCAT
>NZ_JAGPWC010000036.1 GCF_018119405.1 Massilia sp. ST3
AGCGCGCCAGCTCGCGGTTGCGCGCGGCCAGGTCCTCGCCCAGGCGCACCAGGGCGCCCTCGACGCTGCGCGCCGCCACCATGCCTTGTGCCGTGGCCGGGTCATGGAGGAGGGTGGAACGGTCCGGCGGCAGGGCGGCGCAGACCTCGGCCGCCAGATCGAGCGCCAGGTCGAAGGCGCGCGCCAGGCCTGCCGCGCCGAACTGGCGGGTGTCGATGGCGCCGCTCAGGGGCTTGGCCTGCGCCGGCGGCAGCCGCGCCAGCAGCTCGGCACGCTCGGCTTCGGCCAGCGCCTGCCGGGTTTCGGCCTCGGCCAGGCGCGCTCGCGCTTCGAGCACCTCCGCCTGGCCGAAAACTTCCGCGTTCAGGATCGAACAGAAAATGACAAAAAGAAAACGCCTTTTATTATTTTGACTACGCTGTTTCATTCCTGTTCTCTCCTGTTGTCGAAACAATTATTAACAGCGCATTTGAGCGGCGGAAAGTTGTAACAAATTGTCAGGAATATTAGGAGAAGTTTCTGTGCGATTGATTGAAAGGGCGCAAGCTCCCTAGAATTGTCCGATTGTTCTCGAACAATCAAGGGCTTGCGGCCCGGGCACATGCAGATTGCGCAGGAACAGGCGGCGCACGGCTCGACGTTGGCGATTTAGAAATGCGATAGAATTGACGAGTTAACAAAGTGGTTCTATGAGTATTATTGATCTGTCACTTGCCAGCCTCGAGATGGGCTTCGCCGTTTCGCTGATATGTTCGCTGCTGCTCGTCTTCACGACGCGCTGGCATGGACGCTTTTCGCTCGACGCCACGCACGGCGTGCAGAAATTCCACATCACTCCCACGCCGCGCATCGGCGGCGCCGCGATCATGACCGGCTTGTGGCTGGCCTTCTGGGCCTTGCCGCAGCCGCAGCAGGAACTGCTGCTGCCGGTGCTGGTGGCGGCGCTCCCGGCCTTCGTGTTCGGCCTGGCCGAAGACCTGACCCGCAACGTCTCGGTGCGCGCGCGCCTGCTGGCGACCATGGCCAGTGGCGCCGTCTGCTGGGGCCTGACCGACATCAGCCTGCAAGCCAGCGGCCTGGCGCCGCTCGACGCGCTGCTGGCCTGGCTGCCGTTCTCGGTGGCCTTCACCGCCTTCGCCGTGGGCGGGGTCGCCAACGCGGTCAACATCATCGATGGCTTCAACGGCCTGGCCAGCGGCACCGTCCTGATCGGCATGGGCGCCCTGGGCCTGATCGCGCTCGGCGCCGGCGACGTGCACCTGGCCCAGCTGTGCTTCCTGGTCTGCGCCGTGACGGCCGGTTTCTTCCTGGTTAATTTCCCGTTCGGCAAGCTGTTCCTCGGCGACGGCGGCGCCTACCTGCTCGGTTTCCTGCTGGCCTGGATGTCCGTGATGCTGGTCCAGCGCAACCCCTCGGTGTCGTCCTGGGCCGCGCTGCTGGCCTGCGCCTATCCCGTGTTCGAAACCCTGTTCACGATCGTGCGCCGCCTGTGGTGCCGGCGCCATCCGGGCCATCCGGACAGCTGGCACCTGCACAGCCTGATCAAGACCACCATCACCGCGCACTACCTGCGCCGCCTGCCGGCGCCGCTGCGCAATGCCTGCGTCTCGCCGTTTTCCTGGATCGTGGCCCTGGTGCCGGCGCTGCTGGCCGTGCGCTTCGCTGGCTCGCCCGAGATCCTGATGCAGGGCGCGGCGGCCAGCTTCGCCCTCTACCTGGCCGTGTACGGGCTGGTGGCATCGGCCTGGCGCGCGCGCCGCCGCCAGATCCGGCGGGTGCGCACCCAGCCTGCCACGGCGGGCAAGGGCGCCAAGCCGGCCAAGGGCCTGCCGGACATCGCCCTCGAACAGCCTGCCACTTCCTTCGTCCGCCGCAGCTTGTAGGCGGCCGTGTCCCTCGGCCGCTTCGCGGCCACTCCCACCCATTGCACAGCAGGCAAGCGCATTTTCAGGCGCGCACGGTGGGCATTCTGTCATCGACATGCCCATTGTTGCGCGCCGCCAGCGAGATCAGGACCGCGAATAAGCGGGACTTTCTCCGCCTGTTTCGAATATGGACGTACGGCAATACCACCGATAATCTGTTTCGCGCGGGGTAAAGGCGCGGCGAACTCAGGAGTGGTTGGATGGCGGACGACAGCGACGCGGAACGGACGGAAGAGGCCTCACCCAGAAGGCTAGAGAAAGCGCGTGAAGAAGGCGACGTTCCCCGGTCGCGAGAAATCGCCACGTTTACCGTCCTGATGACCGCCGGCGCCAGCCTGTGGATGTTCGGCGGCTCGCTGGTGGGCCGCCTTGGCGCCACCCTGCATTCCGGCCTCTCGCTCGACCGCGAGCAGGTCTACAACCCGGACATCCTGCTCGAGCGCATTTTCGACGATGTGCTGAACGTGATGCTGGCCTGCCTGCCGATCGCCGGCGCCATCATGCTGGTGGCGCTGCTGTCGCCGCTCCTGATCGGCGGCTGGCTGTTCTCGTCCAAGGCATTCATGCCCAATTTCATGAAGCTGAACCCCATCAAGGGCATCGGCAACATGTTCTCGACCAATTCCCTGATCGAACTGCTGAAGGCGATCGCCAAGACCGTGCTGGTCGGCGCGGTCGCCTGGGTCGTCATCATGGGCCAGAAGGAAGCGATGCTGGGCCTGGCGGTCGAGCCGCTGAACGCCGGCAGCGCCCATGCTGGCGAGATGATCGCCAAGTCCTTCCTGTTCATCGTCGGCGCCCTCGGCGTGGTGGCCCTGATCGACGGCCCCTACCAGCTTTGGCACTACAACAACAAGATGAAGATGACGCGCCAGGAAATGATCCAGGAGCACAAGGAATCGGACGGCAATCCTCAGATCAAGGGCAAGATTCGCCAGATGCAGCGCGAGATGGCGCGCGGCCGCATGATGCAGAATGTCCCTACCGCCGACGTGATCGTCACCAACCCGACCCACTATGCGGTGGCGCTGAAGTACGCCGACGGCCAGAAGGGCGCGCCGCGCGTGGTCGCCAAGGGTGTCGACGAGGTCGCCGCCAAGATCCGCGAACTGGGCGCCGAGCACAAGATCGCGATGCTGGAAGCCCCGGCCCTGGCCCGTGCGCTGTACAAGCACACCGATATCGACGAGGAAATCCCGGAGAAGCTGTACTCGGCCGTGGCCGAAGTGCTGGCCTATGTCTACCAGCTGCGCGCCTTCAAGAAGGGTGACGGCGCCTACCCGGATCGTCCGAGCAAGCTGGCGGTGCCGCCGGAGATGGACCCGCACGATCCCGCTTACCAGCAGCCTGGCCGCCGCGCCGCGCGCCCCGATTCGAATGATGGAGTGATGCAATGAACAGCATGAAATTGCCCGCCTGGATGAGCGGCCTCGGCGCACGGGGCGGCAACGCACTGGCCGCGCCTTTCCTGATCATCGTGCTGCTGGCAATGATGATCCTGCCACTGCCGGCCTTCGTCCTGGACGTGTTTTTCACGTTTAACATCGCCCTGTCGGTGATCGTGCTGCTGACCGCGCTCTACACGGTCAAGCCGCTGGACTTCATCGCCTTCCCGGCGATCCTGCTGGTGACCACGATGTTGCGCCTGGCGCTCAATGTCGCTTCTACCCGTATTGTGCTGACCGAAGGCCATACTGGCGGCGCAGCCGCGGGCAAGGTGGTCGAGGCCTTCGGCCACTTCCTGATCGGCGGTAACTACACGGTCGGTATCGTCGTGTTCGTCATCCTGACCATCATTAACTTCTCGGTCGTGACCAAGGGCGCGGGCCGTATCGCCGAAGTGGGCGCGCGCTTTGCCCTGGACGCGATGCCGGGCAAGCAGATGGCGATCGATGCCGACCTGAACGCCGGCCTGATCGGCGAAGCCGAGGCGCGCCAGCGCCGTGCGGAAGTGGGCCAGGAAGCCGAATTCTACGGCGCGATGGACGGTGCCTCGAAGTACGTGAAGGGCGACGCGGTCGCCGGCATCATGATCACCCTGATCAACGTCATCGGCGGCCTGATCGTCGGTGTGGTGCAGCACGAGATGGCGGTCGGCGACGCGGCCACCACCTACACCCTGCTGGCGATCGGTGACGGCCTGGTGGCCCAGCTGCCCTCGCTGATCATCTCGATCGCGGCCGGTATGGTGGTGTCGCGCGTGGCGACCGACCAGGACATCAGCTCGCAGCTGACCGGCCAGCTGCTGTCCCGCCCGGAAACCCTGTACATCACCGGCGGCATCATCTTCGGCCTGGGCCTGATCCCGGGCATGCCGACCCTGGTGTTCCTGCTGCTGGGCGGCGCGCTGCTGGCCGGCGGCTACATGCTGTCCAAGCGCGCCAAGGAAAAGCCGGTCCAGGAAGCGGCCGCGGCGGCGGCCGACCAGGCTGCGGCGGCCACCCAGGCGCCGGCCGAGAACGAGGAAGCGACCTGGCAGGACGTGATGCCGGTCGACACCCTGGGCCTGGAAGTGGGCTACCGCCTGATTCCGCTGGTCGACAAGACCCAGGGCGGCGAGCTGCTCAAGCGTATCAAGGGCATCCGCAAGAAGTTCGCCCAGGAAGTCGGCTTCCTGGCGCCGCCGGTGCACATCCGCGACAACCTGGAACTCAAGCCCTCCGCCTACCGCATCACGCTCAAGGGCGTCGAGGTGGGCGCGGGCGAGGCGATGAACGGCCAGTTCCTGGCGATCAACCCGGGCATGGCCAGCGGCACCTTGCCGGGCCTGGTCACCACCGATCCGGCCTTCGGCCTGCCGGCGATCTGGATCGACGCCGCCCTGCGCGACGAAGCCCAGAGCATGGGTTATACCGTGGTCGACGCCGGCACCGTGGTGGCGACCCACCTGAACCACCTGATCACGACCCACGCCTCGGAACTGCTGGGCCGCATGGAAGTGCAGGCGCTGCTCGACCACCTGGGCAAGGACACCCCGAAGCTGGTCGAGGAACTGGTGCCGAAGATGGTGCCGCTGTCGACCCTGCAGAAAGTGCTGCAGAACCTGCTGGTGGAAGGCGTGCACATCCGCGACATGCGCACCATCATCGAGGCGCTGTCCGAGTATGCGAGCCAGACCCAGGATCCGGGCGAGCTGACCGCGATGGTGCGGGTGGCGCTGGGCCGCGCGATCGTGCAGCAGCTGTTCCCGGGCACCAACGAGCTGTCGGTGATGACCCTGGACAACCGCCTCGAGCGCCTGCTGATGGGCGCCATGAGCGCGGGCGGCGACGGCACCGGCATCGAGCCGGGCCTGGCCGACACCATCGCCCAGCAGGCGGCGAATGCCGCCCAGCAGCAGGAACAGATGGGCCTGACCCCGGTCCTGCTGGTGCCGGCGCCGCTGCGCGTGCTGCTGTCGCGCTTCCTGCGCCGCGCCGTGCCGCAGCTGAAGGTGCTGTCGCATGCGGAGATCCCGGAAACCAAGACCATCCGGGTGACCAGCCTGGTCGGCGCGCAGATGTAAAGGCGCAGGCGGGCGCGGTCACCAGGCCGCGTCACCGGAAAAGACAAGGCGCGCACCGGACACCAGTTCCGGGCGCGCCTTGCTGTTTTCCAGCGCCGTCAATTCAGCCGGGCTTGCGCAGCCACCAGTTCTGGAACCAGATCGAGAACTGCAGGAACAGGCCGGTAAGGAAGAGGAAGTCCGCCACGACGCCGGTGCGCAGCAGCGCGCCGGCGAGGCCGGCGGCCAGGAAGAGGGTGCGCAGCAGGGGAATGCTGTTGTCGACGGCGGCGCAGCAATGGTCGATGAACGCGACAACATCAGACGCCCGCGACTGACGCTTCGGTATCCGTGATTTCATCGGCTGCCCTTTCCATGACACTGCGACGTTGTGCGCTACGTCTTCAGTATGCACCGGATTGTCCGCTCTTACAATTACAACAATAGGCTTGCCGGCAATTTGTGCGAAAGGGGCGAACCCGGGCGCGGCGGCCGCGCTCCGGGCTCGGCGTGCCTGGAGAAAATGTTTCCTAGGATCAGATACTTAGCAGTCCAATGTTGTCGGGGTGTTAAAAATAACGACATCAGGTATGCATGATTTCGCGCTCGATAGTCGTCATGGCGCAGGCCTGATGGCCGAATTAGCCCGGTTTCCCCATCCTTTTCCCACGATCGTTTCCTGAGGGCATCGACAATAATGCTTGCTATGGAAGGGCCATTGCGCCCGCGGCGAGTCAGACATTGAAGTGCGGAGAATAAGATGAAAGTGAAGAAATTTACGGCGGCGACTTCCCGGGATGCCCTGCGCAAGGTGCGCGAGGCCCTCGGTCCTGACGCCGTCATCCTCTCCAACCGCCCGGTCGACGGCGTGGTCGAAATCCTGGCGCTCGACAACGACGATGTGGCCTCGCTGGCCTCGCCTTCTCTTGACTCGGAAATGGCCCAGCCGGCGCCGCATTTCCAGCACTTCGCCGATCCGGAACCGCTGGCCCAGGCTGCCCCGGCTCATGCGCCCGCCTTCGCGTCGCGCCGCATGGAAGAGCCGGCCCCGGTATTCGCCGCGCGCCGCATGGAACAGGCGGCCCCGGCCTTCGCACCGGCCCGCATGGAAGAACCCGCTTCCGACTTCGCCCAGCCCGCCGCCACCTACGCCAACCGCCGCGCCCCGGCTCCCGAACCGGCCTTCGACATGGCCGCGATGAGCTCGATGATGAGCGCCGCCATCGCCCAGGCCAAGGAATCGGCCGCCGCCGAGATGAGCGGCATGATGAACGAGATCCGCGCCATGCGCGGCCTGATGGAAACCCAGCTGGCCGAACTGTCGTGGAACGCCACCGCCCAGCGCGAGCCGCAGAAGGCCGCCGTGCTGCGCGAGATGCTGGCCGCCGGCTTCTCCGCCACCCTGGCGCGCTACCTGATCGAGAAGATGCCGGCCACCAAGGATGCGGCCGACGCCCTGCGCTGGATCAAGACCGTGCTGGCGCGTAACCTGACCACCATCGCCAACGAAGACGACCTGCTGTCGCGCGGCGGCGTGTTCGCCCTGGTCGGCCCGACCGGCGTCGGCAAGACCACCACCACCGCCAAGCTGGCCGCGCGCTGCGTGATGCGCCACGGCCCGGACAAGCTGGCCCTGATCACCACCGACGCCTACCGTATCGGCGGCCACGAGCAGCTGCGCATCTACGGCAAGATCCTGGGCGTGATGGTGCACTCGGTGAAGGACGAGGCCGACCTGCGCATCGCCCTCAAGGAACTCAAGAACAAGCACACCGTGCTGATCGACACCATCGGCATGTCGCAGCGCGACCAGATGGTGACCGAGCAGGTGGCGATGCTGAGCGAATCCGGCGCCGACGTGAAGCGCCTGCTGTGCCTGAATTCCACCTCGACCAACGAGACCCTGAACGAAGTCGTGCGCGCCTACCAGGGCAGCGGCCTGGCCGGCTGCATCATGACCAAGCTCGACGAAGCCGCTTCGATCGGCAACGTGCTCGACGTCGTGATCCGCCAGAAGCTCAACCTGCACTACATCTCGAACGGCCAGCGCGTGCCGGAAGACCTGCACCTGGCCGACCGCGCCATGCTGATCGACCGCGCCTTCCGCAACAACCGTGCGGCCGCCGCGCAGTTCGGCGACGCCGACCTGCCGATGATGATGTCCGGCGCCGGTTCCCTGAACGACCGCAGCCTGCGCGAGGTGTCCCTTGGCTAGTTTCGACTTCGACCAGGCCGAAGGCCTGCGCCGCATGCTGCAGGGCCCGCGCCCGCGCATCGTGACCTTCCTCTCCGCCACGCCTGAAGACGACAAGGGCGCCATGCTGGTCAACCTGGGCGCCTCGCTGGCCCAGACCGGCAATGAGGTCCTGATCGTCGACGCCTGCGAATACGACTACGGCGTCGCGCGCCGCCTGGGCCTGAACCGCAAGGCTTCGTTGCTGCAGGTCGCGCGCCAGGAATGCGCGCTCAACCAGGTGATCCATCCGGCGCCCCAGGGCTTCTCGGTGGTGCCGATGGGCGCGCCGCAGGGCGGCGACGACACCCGCCGCCTGGCCAAGACCTTCGACGTGCTGGCCAAGCAGGCCGGCATCGTGATGGTCGACGGCGAACTGGGTCCGGACGGCGGCTTCCCGGTGCCGCTGATGGCCAGTTCCGAGATCGTGGTCCAGGTCTCGACCAGCGCCACCTCGATCACCAACGCCTATGCGCTGATCAAGCGCCTGTCGCAGCAGCTGGGCCGCCGCCCCTTCGGCATCCTGGTCACGGGCGCGACCGAGGCGGAGGCCAAGGTGGTATACGATAATATGTCAGCAGCGGCAACACGCTACCTGGCCGTCAAGCTCAGTTCCATGGGTTCGGTGCCGGCCGACGAGTACCTGCACCGGGCCGCGCGCCTGGGCCGGGCCGTGGTCGACGCCTTCCCGCTCGCGGGCGCGTCGGTCGCCTTCCGCCAGCTGGCCGGCAAGTTCGCGCTGCATGCGATGCCCGGCTTCGGCCGCCAGGGCGGCGGCGCGCACCTGGGCAACTGAACGGTCATCAGGTAGCACCCGGGCAGCACCCAACAACACCAAGAAGAGAACGACGCATCAAGCATGTACACGGTCAAAGGGAAAGCGGACAAGAACCATTTGCTGACGGAGCACATGCCGTTGGTGAAGCGTCTTGCCCACCACATGAAGGCCAAGCTGCCGCCTTCGGTGGAAGTGGATGACCTGGTACAGGCCGGCATGATGGGCCTGCTCGACGCCATCAACCGCTACGAAGACAACCACGGCGCCCAGTTCGAGACCTACGCGGTGCTGCGCATCCGCGGCGCCATGCTGGACGAGCTGCGCAACAGCGACTGGATGCCGCGCAGCACCCGCCAGAACATGCGCAAGGTCGAGACGGCGATGAACGAGCTGCAGCAGCGCCTGGGCCGTCCGCCGAGCGAATCCGAGGTGGCCAAGTCGCTCAAGATGTCGCTGGCCGACTACCAGGACCTGCTGTCCGACGGCGGCGGCCACCAGCTTGTCTACTACGAGGACTTCCGCGGCGACGACGACGACGGCAGCTTCCTCGACCGCTATGCGGTGGACGACGAGGATCCGCTGCGCAGCCTGCTCGACACCGACTTCCGCCAGGCCGTGATCGACGCCATCGACAACCTGCCGCCGCGCGAGAAGATGCTGATGGGCCTGTACTACGAAGAAGAACTGAACCTCAAGGAAATCGGCGCCGTCATGGGCGTGAGCGAATCGCGGGTGTCGCAGCTGCACACCCAGGCAGTGGCGCGCCTGCGCGCGGCGCTGCGGGAGCAATTGTGGACTGGTCCAGCGTAATCGGCTTATTCCTGGCGCTGGCCGGCGTCTTCGTCGGGCATACGCTCGACGGCGGACGCTTTGCGTCGCTGTTCCAGCCGGCCGCCTTCGCCATCGTGGTGGTCGGCACCGCCGGCGCCGTGCTGCTGCAGAGCGAGCGCAGGACCTTCTTGCGCGGCATGCGCATGCTGCGCTGGGTGTTCTTCCCGCCACGCGGCGAGCGCGACAAGCTATCGCGCGAGATCGCGCTGTGGAGCCTGTCCGCGCGGCGCGACGGCCTGCTCTCGCTGGAGCAGTACATGGCTACCCCCGACCTCTACATCCAGAAAGGCCTGCGCCTGGTGGTCGACGGCATCCAGCCCGACAAGCTGCGCAGCCTGCTCGAGCACGAGATCAACGGCTACGAATTCACCCAGCGCCAGGCGGCCCGCATCTGGGAATCGGCGGCCGGCTATGCGCCCACCATCGGCATCCTGGGCGCGGTGCTGGGCCTGATCCACGTGATGGAAAACCTGTCCGACCCGTCGCGCTTGGGCTCGGGCATCGCGGTCGCTTTTGTCTCCACCGTCTACGGGGTGGGGCTGGCCAACCTGTTCTTCCACCCGGTCGGCAACAAGCTCAAGGCCATCGTCGCCGACAAGGTGGCGCAGTACGAGATCCTGCTCGAAGTCTTCCACGACATCGCCACCGGCGACCACACGCGCGTGATCGACGAACGCGTGGCCAGCCTGCTGGTGCGCCACTAGGCCCGGCCCAGCCATGGCGCGCAAACGCTACGACGAGCAGGAACCCCAGGAGCACCACGAACGCTGGCTGATCTCCTACGCCGACTTCATCACCCTGCTGTTCGCCTTCTTCGTCGTGATGTATGCGATCTCGATCGTCAACGAAGGCAAGTACCGGGTGCTGTCGGATGCGCTGGGCGACGCCTTCGGCGGGCGCGGTGCGGCCGCCACGGTCAACACCCAGGTCGAGCCGGTGCTGCCGCTGTCGCACATCATCAACCGCAAGCGCAACGAGATGGCGCGTCGCGAGCGCGAGAAAATGGGCGAGCTGGCGCGCGACCTGTCGGCGACCCTGCTGCCGCTGGTGAAGTCGGGCCAGGTGCGGGTGACCCAGAACGCGCGCGGCGTCAGCGTCGAGATCAATGCCAGCGTGCTGTTCGGCCAGGGTGAGGCGGTGCTGCAGGCCGAAGCCCAGGAAGTCCTGCGCTCGGTCGGCGGCCTGCTGCGGAACGATACCCACCGCATCGAGGTCGAAGGGCATACGGACAACGTGCCGATCGCCAGCACCGTCTATCCATCCAACTGGGAACTGTCGGCCGCACGCGCCAGCAGCGTGGTGCGCCTGTTCATCGACAGCGGGGTGGGCGAGGCGCGGTTGTCGGCGATCGGCTATGCTGCTACCCGGCCGGTGGCCCTGAATACGGACGCGGCCGGCCAGGCGCGCAACCGCCGGGTGGCGGTCATGATCCTGGCGGCGCTGCCGGAAACCGGCGGGGAGCTCGCCCCCTGATCGTGCGATCCTAATCACCATTTAAGAATTGCAAGAATATTTCGTGGTAGCCTGCTTGCTGAAATATTATTTCACACGGCCATGGGAGCACGAATGCATGTCAAACGGAGTATGCCGGCACTACTGCTGGCGCTGGCGGGACTGGTCGGTGCAAGCGGCGCCGTGGAGGCGGACGTGACCGTGCGCCATCGCCTGGACGTGGAAACCACCGGCGGCAAGGTGCTGGTGCGCGTCACCATCGAGAACCATGGCGAGCAGACCATCTGGGTCCCGCGCGAAGTGGCGGCCGACGACGAGCTGATGGGCAAGCGCTTCGAGCTGCGCGAAGTGAAGGGCGGCAAGGAGGTGGAGTATGCCGGGCCGATGGTCAAGCGCGCCGCCTACACCGCGGCCGACTACCTGGCCGTGAAGCCGCACACCATGCACCTGAACACGATCGACATCACCCGCGCCTATGCCTTCCGCAAGGGCACGCACGCCTACGACATCACCTATCCCGGGCCCTGGCTGCCGGACGTGAACAAGCTGGATGAAGTCAGCATGAGCCCGTCGGAGCCGGTGCGTTTCACTTATACGGTGAAGTAGGGCCGGCGGGTTTCCCGCCGACGCGGTGATGGTTGTAGGCTCGATTTTCGTGCCGGATGATCTTGCGGCAAACTCTCACCGCGTCGGCGGCGTAGCCGCCAACCCTACGTGCAGCGCACGGCTCGTAAACGTAGCGTGGACGGGTCCCCCGTCCACGCGTCCAACCCGTTTCCGATCCGCCGTACGGCATGCCGGAGTGCGTTGAACGCGTGGGCGGCGAAGCCGTCCACGCTACGATTGCTACCTCGGCCGCTTAGTTCAGCGCCGGCGTATTCTCACCGAAGTATTCATGGTTGTCGGCATTGTCGACAGCCTTGTTCGGATCGGTCAGCGCCAGGTTGGCGGCGCCCGACTGGCCATAGATGTGGTCGTCGGTGCCGGCGACGGCGTTGAAGTGGCTCATTTCATGCACAAGGGTGCCGCCCTTCGAGTCCGTGCCGGTCATCGGCGCCGACCAGAAGGCCTTGCAGACGTAGATCTTGTACGGCTGGGTCGGGTACACGTAGGCGTAGTAGCTCTGCTTGCAGCCGCAGTCCACGGTCACCGGCTTGTTGTCGAAGGCATCCTTGATCGCCGCAAAGTGGGCCTTCACGGTTGCCTGGCGGGTGCTGTTCACGGCGCCGAACCACTTGGTGTAGCGCGGACCCATGCTGGTCTTGCCCATGTAGGTCACACCGCTGTTCGCCATCGAGGAACCGGCCGACATGGCTTGCTGGACGGTGGTCTGCTGGCTGGCGGTGCAGTTGGTATAGGCCAGGCTGGCCGGCTGCACGCCGCTGTCGCGCTTCATCGCCTCCAGGTCCAGGATGGCTTGCGGGGTGGCGCCGCGCGGCAGGCGGGCGTCGATCCACATGGTGGCGGCGTTGGATTCCATCTCGCGGTCGGCCTTGGCGGCGGCGTTCATGAACAGCGCCGGCGAAGCGACCTTGTAGCTGATCTTGTAGTCACCGGTAACGCTCATGTCGTACAGGGCCGACAGCTCGACCTTGACGGTGTGCGAGGCGCCCGGCTTGATCACGAAGTAGTCCGACTTCTTCGGCACGCCACGCTTGATGACCGGGCCCAGGTAAGGGACCGGCTCGCCGTCGCGGGTCACGTCGAACAGCGGCGTATCCAGACCCTGGAACGGGGTCAGCCATTTCAGCACATACTGCGGGGTGTCCGAGGTGTTGGTCATCGTCACCTTGACCACCACGTCGTCGTTTTGGGTCAATGCGTGTTTTTCCGACTCAACTGCGATCGAGATGCCCTTTGGCGCAGCGCTTGCGCCGCAGGCCATCGCGAGTGCTGCCATACCCACTGCCGACTTCCAGAATCCGTTCAAGCTCATGTCTGTTCTCCGTATGTGAAAGTTATGCGGCTTGCTGCTGCCATCGTTATCGGTCCGCGCCCCGACGAGTTGTCTGTACAGGACGCAGCCCGTTGACGATCTTTACGGATTCAAGTTCCCATGTAAAGTTGATTCATGTCAGTTGTGACATTTTTTGCGAAATGTCAACGGAATCCGACACTCAATCGAAACACGCTTGCATTTCAAAATCCACAGTGCTAACGCTTTGACTGGACTGGCGTGTTTTCCCCGAAATACTCGTGCGAATCGGCATTGTTGACCGCCCGATCGGGCGCCGTCCGGGCCAGTTCGGCCGCGCCGGCCTGGCCATAGACGTGGTCGTCCGTGCCCGCCACGGCGTCGAAGTGGCTCATCTCGTGCACCAGGGTGCCGCCGCGCGAATCGGTGCCGGTGTTGGCGGCGCTCCAGAAGGCCTTGCAAACGTAGATCTTGTAGGGCTGGGCTGGATACACGTAGGCGAAATAGGGCTCGTCGCAGCCACAGTCGATCGCGAGCGGCCGGGTCTCGAAAGCGTCCTTGATGGCCGCGAAGTTGGCGCCCACCTTCTGGCCGCGCTGCAGATCGGGGGCGCCGAACCAGGTGGCGTAGCGCGGACCGTAGGCCTCCTTGGCGGCCAGGTAGGCATGGGCGTCGAGCGTCATCGCGCGGCCGGCGTCCACCGCCGCCACCAGTTGATCCTGCTGGGCGTTCGAGCACTGGCTGAACGCCAGGCTGCCCGTACCCGCCGCCTCGGGCGCGGCCGCGGGCGTGGCCTTGGCGCCGCGCGGCAGCCGGCCCTCGACCCAGATGCTGACCGGGCCAGAGGCCAGCTCCCCCGCCGCCGCCTGCAGCGCCAGGTCTGGCTGGGGCTGCGGCGCCGCCGGACTGCTGTAGCGCACCGTGTAGGCGCCCGTGATGTGCATTTCGTACAGCGAGGACAATTCCACGGTCTGGGTCACCGAGGCGCCCGGCTCGAGGCGCACGAAGTCGGCCGCCTGGGGCGCGGGGCGCTTGATGCGGACACCGAGATAGCGCGCCGGCTGGCCGTCGCGGCGCACCTCGAACAGGGGCGCCCGGACCCCGTCGAGCGGGGTGCGCCAGCGCAGCACGTGCTGGTCGACGCTGGAGGTATTGCTCAGGGTCACCCGCACCAGCACGTCGTCGCCGCGACCGACCGAGGGACGCGGCGCCTCGAGCTTGACGGCGATGCCGGCCTGGACCGGCTGCTGGGACTGGGCCGCTGACTGTGCCGTTGCGCAGGCCAGGACAAGGGGAAAGAGCAGGGCGCTGCGTTTGCCCGTCATGATGCCTCCTGGGGGTTGTGGTCCGCCTACTGTCCTGCCGCAATGCACCCAAGATATTGCGTCATTTCAAAACTTCAACGCCGGCCCAATTTGCGAGGAATAACCCTGCTGCCAATAAGGCAAATAAACAACAGTGCCGCGGTATTTACTCGATCTCCTCCCGGATGGTTTGCTATGATGCAACGGAGATAGCCATTTAGCCAACCATCCGTTCCGCCAACCCCGGCAGCAGGCGCTTTTCCCATGACATCCCAGACCAGACACGCAACGATGCACAATCAGGTGCGGCATGCCCGCGCGCGGAGGCGCGCATGAGGGAGGGGATGAACATGCTCGAGGCGATCGCCCGCGAGATCGGGCTCGATGGCGACGAAGTCGCGGCGCGCAAGGCCTTCCTGGAGTTCCGCGAGGCCGATATCGCCGCCCTGCGCGACGTGCACGCCATGCTCGAGCAGGAGCGCGAGCGCTTTTCAGGCGAGTTCTACGACCACCTGCTGCGCCACGCCCACACCCGCGGCATGCTCGGGGACGAAGACGCCATGCAGGCGCTGCGCCACGCGCAGTCGGACTATTTCAGCAGCCTGACCGCCGGCGAGTATGGCGAACCGTATATCCGCGAACGCCTGCGGGTCGGCGTGGCGCACCAGCGCATCGGTCTCGAACCCAAGTGGTACATCGGCGCCTACCGCAAGTACCTGTCCGAGATCGTCGACATGCTGTGGTCGCGGCTGCAGCACGAGCCGCAGCGCTGCACCGCGGCGATCGACGCCGTGCTCAAGGTCGTGTACTTCGACATGGGCCTGGCGCTGGACACCTACGCGCACGCAGCCCAGCGCAGCATGCTGCAGAACCAGAACTACCTGGAGCAGGTCATCGACGGCATGCCCGCCGGGCTGCTGGTGGTCGACGCCGACCGCCGGGTGCGCTCGATGAACCGGATGATGGCCGACCTGCTGGACGCGCCGGAAGACGCGGCCGCCGCCGGCTATCCGCTCGAGCAGCTGATTCCCGGAGAGGAGCTGGGCGAGCGCCTGGCCGAGGCACTGCGTTCCGGCGCGCCGCAGGACAACGTGCTGGTGACCCTGGACGGGCGCGCCGACGGCCTGCGCTACGTCGAGTTCAACATCCGCCGCACCCAGCAGGCGGGCGGCCAGCTGCTGCTCCTGATCGGCCAGGACGTCACCTTCCGCCGCAAGGCGCGCCTGCGCCTGCAGGAGAGCGAGGAATTCTTCCGCCTGACCTTCAACCAGGCCGCGGTCGGCATTGTCCTGCTCTCGAGCGACGGCCGCCTGCTGCGCGTGAACCGCAAGATGTCGCAGATCCTCGGCTATACCGAGGTCGAGCTGCTGCAGCGCTTCTTCCAGCAGCTCACCTGCGAGGAAGACCTGCCCGACGAGCTGGCCCTGATCCGGCGCCTGAAGGCGGGCGAGATCAACGACTACCAGCGCGAGAAGCGCCTGATGCGGCGCGACGGCACCACGGTCTGGGTCAACGTCAGCGTCTCGGTGATGCGCGACCCGCACGGCGACCAGCGCTTCATTTCGGTAGTGAAGGACATCTCGCGCCGCAAGCTGGCCGAGGAAGCGCTGCTGCGCATGGCCAACCATGACGCGCTCACCGGCCTGCCGAACCGCGCGCTGCTGCAGGACCGCCTGGCCCAGGCGATCGCGCACGCGCACCGCAACGGCAGCCAGGTGGCGGTAATGTTCATCGACCTGGACCGCTTCAAGCATGTCAACGACAGCCTTGGGCACGATGCCGGCGACCGCATGATCGTCGAGATCGCGCACCGCCTGTCCTCGACCCTGCGCGACAGCGACACCGTGGCGCGCCAGGGCGGCGACGAATTCGTGGTGGTGCTGCCCGACCTGGCCGGCGAGGAGGATGCCGCCACCGTGGCCGAGAAGCTGCTGGAAAACCTGTTCCAGCCCCTGGTCCTGTGCGGCCAGGAGGTGTTCCCGACCGGCTCGATCGGCATCGCCATGTATCCGCGCGACGGCCAGGACAGCGCCACGCTGCTCAAGAACGCCGATACCGCCATGTACCGTTCCAAGGGGCAGGGCGGCCACCACTACAGCTTCTACATGGCCGACATGGGCGCCCAGGCCTTCGAGCACCTGCGCATGGAGGGCGCCCTGCAGCGCGCCCTGCAGCGCCAGGAGTTCCTGCTGCACTACCAGCCTGTGGTGGACATCGGCAGCGGCGCCGTCAGCGGCGTCGAGGCGCTGCTGCGCTGGCAGCCGCAGGGCCAGCCCATGGTGTCGCCGGCCGACTTCATCCCGCTGGCCGAGGAGACCGGCCTGATCGTGCCGATCGGCGAATGGGTGCTGGCCACCGCCATGGAGCAGCAGGTGGCCTGGCGCCGCCAGGGCCTGCCGCCGGTGCGCATCAGCGTCAACCTGTCGGCGCGCCAGTTCCTGGGCCAGGACGTGGCTCACCAGGTGGCCATGCTGATCGCCCGCACCGGCTGCGACCCGCGCTACCTGACGCTCGAGATTACCGAGAGCGTGCTGATGGAAAACCCGGTGGCCGCCACCGAGACCATGGCGCGCCTGGCCGAGATGGGCGTGCAGCTGGCGATCGACGACTTCGGCACCGGCTACTCCAGCCTGGCGAGCCTGAAGCGCTTCCCCATCCACAGCCTCAAGATCGACCGCTCCTTCGTGATGGACCTGACCCAGGACGCGGACGACGCGGCCATCGTCAACGCCGTGATCGCGCTGGCGCATTCGATGAAGCTGAACGTGATCGCGGAAGGCGTGGAGACCGCCGAGCAGCTGGCGATCCTGTCGGCGCGCGGCTGCGACCAGATGCAGGGCTACTGCTTCTCGCGGCCGGTGTCGCCGCAGGGGATCGAGGCGCTCTTGCGGGCTGCGAAGGCGGCGTAAAGCCGAACGGCATCCTGCCGATACCCGCAAAACCGTCAGCTGGCGACTTGAGTCCGCCCCGCCGCCAGGATCTGCTTCAGCTTCTCCGGATCCATCGGCTTCACGAAGTGATGATGGAACCCCACCGAGCGTGACAGGATGCGGTCGTGCGCCTGGCCGTAGCCGGTGAGGGCGATGAACAGCGCGCCGGCGGTAACCGGGTCGGCGCGCAGGCGGCGCGCCAGTTCGTACCCGTCCATGTCCGGCAGGCCGATGTCGAGGATGAACACTTGGGGCGGGGTGCTCCGCGCGGCCTCGATCGCGTCGCGAGGGTGGGATTGCACCGACACCGCGTGGCCCTGGGCCTCGAGCAGGATCGCGAGCGACTCGGCGGCGTCGACGTTGTCGTCCACGATCATGACCCGCATCGCCGGCGCGGCGGCCGCGGCGGCGGCCTGGCCGGCTAGCGGCGTCCGTGCGCGCGCCGCATCCGCGTCGATCGACGGCAGCTCGATGGTGAAGGTGCTGCCCGCCCCGGGTCCCGCGCTCTCGACCTTGACCGTGCCGCCGTGCAGGGTGACGATGGTCCTGACCAGCGCCAGGCCGATGCCCAGCCCGCCCTGGGCGCGGTCGGGCGTGCGCTCGGCCTGGGTGAACAGCTCGAACACGTGCGGCAGCAGGCCGGCATCGATGCCGATGCCGTTGTCGCTCACGCTGATGGCGACCGTCTCGCCGCCCGCCCTGACCTCGAGGCCGATGGCGCCGCCCTGGGGCGTATACTTGGCCGCGTTGTTCAGCAGGTTGGCGACCACCTGGACCAGGCGGGTGCGGTCGCCGTGGACCATGGCCGCACCCGGCTGCGCGCGGACCGTCAGCGCATGGCGGCGCGCCTCGATCAGCGGACGCGATTGCTCGACCGCGCTGGCCACCACCGCGCCGACGTCGACGTCGTCCTTTTCCAGTTCCACCAGGCCGCGCGTGACGCGCGAGACGTCGAGCAGGTCGTCGACCAGCGACACCATGTGCTTCACCTGGCGGCTGATGACTTCACTGGCCTTGCGCGCCCGCGCGGGATCGTCGGCGCTCAGGCGCAGCATCTCGGCCGCGGTGCTGATCGGCGCCAGCGGGTTGCGCAGCTCGTGCGCCAGCATGGCCAGGAACTCGTCCTTCTTGCGGTTGGCTTCGCGCAGCTCGAGTTCGGCCTGGTAGCGCTCCGTCACATCCACCGTGACCCCGCGCATGCGCGCCGGGCGCTTCTCGGCGTCGAACTGCACCTTGCCGCGGCTGTCGAGCCAGATCTGGCGCCCGTTGTCGGGGCGGATGAAGCGCACCACTTCCTGGTAGCTGCCGGCGCCTTCCAGCGCCCGGCGGTGCGAGGCGGCGATCTTGTCGCGATCGTCCGGGTGGATGTGCTCGCGGACCGCGTCCATGGTCGTCGGCAGGAAGCCCAGCACCAGCAGGGTGTTGTCGGAGTAGGCCAGTTCGCCGCTGGCGAAGTCCCAGTCCCAGACCACCATCTTGGCCGCGTGCATGCCGTCGCGCAGCCGTTCCTCGCTCTCGCGCTGGGCCGCCTGGGCCTCGACCGCGTCGGTCACGTCGTAGCCCTGGGCAAAGATGCCGATGGTGGTGCCGTACTGGTCCTTGTAGGGCTCGTAGACCAGGTCGACGTAGCGCTGGACGATCGGGCCGCCCGGTTCGCGCTGTACCGCGATCGGCCGCGCGCGCGTGGACCAGGCCTGGCCGGTGGTGTAGACCCGGCTCAGGAATTCCTCGTAGCCCTGGCCGGCGACTTCCGGCAGCGCTTCCCACACCGCCTTGCCGACCAGCTCGCGGTGGCCGACGAGCTGGTAATAGGCTTCGTTCACCATCTCGAACACGTGCTTGGGGCCCATCAGCACGGCCACGAAGCCGGGCGCCTGGTTGAACAGGCTGCGCAGGTGCTCGCGTTCGTTGTTGAGGATGCGCGACAAGGCCTCGTGCATCTGCGCCCGGTTGAAGTTGCCGGCGTTGCTCTCGCTGGGCGGCGTGAGCTGGAGCGTGGCGACCTGCGCGTCGGCGTCGAAGCGGTACAGTTCCGTGACGTCCACCGGGTTCTGGATCACCAGCTGTGGCTTGCCGTCGTCGTCCAGCACCGGCGTGTGCACGGTGCTCCAGTAGCGTTCCTCGAAGCGGAAACCGTCGGGCGTCGGCACCTCGACCGCATAGCGCACGAAGGCAGTGGTGTCCGGCTCGCCCTTGGCCAGGGCGCGCAGCAGCGAAGCCTTGACCTCGGCGATATCGGTGGCGTCGGGATTGGCGGGATCGGCCGGGAAAGCCTCGAATACGTAGCGGCCGACGATGTCTTCCTCGGTGCGCTGGACCGAGCGCAGGTAGGCCCCGCTGGCGGCGACGATCGTCAGGTCGGGGGCCATCACCAGGTAGGGGTAGGGGGTAGCGCGAAACAGGGCTCGGTAGTCGTTCAGGTTCATGCGCCGGATTGTCGCATGGATGGCCCCATTTTCCGCTGACGCTTGCCCCCCACCCCGCCGGTCCTTACAGCGCCGGGCTGACGTTCATGCGCTGGGTATGGGTCCAGCGGTGGTCGGAGGCCGACACCGCCGAGCTGTAGGTGCGCCAGGTCTGGCCCTCGCCCGGCCACGGATCCATGATGTAGACGTAGTTCACGCCGTTATAGGTCTCGTAGCCGCGGCCGGCCATGATGTGCCCGCCGCCATTGGTCCAGCCGTAGCGGATCACGAACGGGCGGTTGGCATTGATGTCGGCCACCACGCTGTTCCACGACGAGGCCACGCTGTAGGCGGTGTTCGGGACTCCCCATGCGGCCAGGATGTTCTGCACGCTGCCGCCGGTGCCGTACATCGAGTTCGGCTGGTTGGCGTAGCTGTTCCAGTTGAAGGTGGTATTGCCGCAGGCGTAGTTGATGCCGAAGGCCCAGTTCACGATCTGGCACTGGCTCGGGGTCTTCTTGTACAGATTCAGGATGGCCTTGCTGCTGGCCGACCAGCACCATTGGCTGTGCTCCTGGGTGGTCAGGGGAACGTTGAGGGTGCGCCACTGGGCGAAGGCGCTCGGGGCGGCCAGGGTCAGCGCCGCGGCGGCCAGCAGGCCGCTCAGTGTCTTGTGTTTCTTGTTCATGGCTTGTCTCCGTATGCTTGGTTGTCGTTGGCGCCGTCTTAGCGGTGCTCGTCCAGGTTGCGCTTGACCGCGGCGCGCAGCGCGGGCAGCAGCGCGGCTTCGTCCGCCAGGACCGCGGTGGGACGGCCGAAAGCGTCTGCGCGCTGCAGCGGCAGCGAAGCGCGGGCCGAAAACAGGGGCGCGAAGCGCGTGCCGCCCGCGGTCTCGACTTCGAGCAGGTCGGAACGGGCCTGGTAGATGCGCAGCAGGCGCAGGTTGGAGCGGTCGGCGTTGCCGTGCACGCCGGCCAGGGCGTCGAGGTCCTTCGACAGCACCGCGCCGCCGTAGGCGACGGTCTCGAAGCGGCCCTGCTGCCCTTCCACCGTCGCCAGCCCGATCGGACGGTCGCCCAGCAGCACCACGAAGCGCCACTGGTTGGCGTGGCGCGCCATGTCCTTCATCTTGCCGCGGCCATTCAGCAGCTGGTCCGGATCGATGGTGTAGACCGGGAAACCGTAGCCGATGCGCGCCTCCTTCAGCGCACGCGGGTCCTGGACGTCGAAGGGGAAGCCTTCCGGCGCCGATCCGCGCTGCAGCTGGTGGTTGATGAACTGGCTGAGATCGCGCTGGGCGGCGGCGAGGGCGCTTGAATGCTGGGTGGCGGCCAGGCGCGCCGCGCCGGGATCGCCTGCCTGCGCCAGTGCCTGTGGACCGGCCAGGCCGAGTCCGAGGCCGAGCGCCCACGCCGCGAGCAGTGCGCGCGGCTTGCCGTGTTGCCGTTGTTGAGCTTGCATTAGTACTCTCCATAAAAATGAAAATGCGACTCCCCGCCAGTCCGAGCGGGCGTCGGTTGCTGCTGCAAAGGACACGCCACAGGCGTGCCGGACAATCTGCGGCCGCGGCGTCAGCGCCACGGCCGGCGAGATCGGCTAGGACGGCGCGGCGAGGCGGCCGTGGGAAGGGGCTGGGTAAGGAGACAGGGAAACAGGGGCGCGTTGCGCAGGCGCGCAAGGGCCCACGGCGCCGCACGCGGCGCCGGACAGGAGTTCGGTCGACATGACAATCCAGGCACAGAAAGCGTCACAAGGGAAGACCGCGCGCCATCGGCGCGTCGGCACCCCCTCTGTGCTGGACCTGAGAGATTCACAGCCGCCATTGCGGCTGTTTGCTCCTTCGGTGTGCCGCGACGACGAACTCGCGGCAACTCTTCAGAGTGTACTTCGCGGTATCGGTCCTTTTGCCTGAGAGATTCCGGGGTGGTTGCTCCTTCGGCGCCGTCGGGATAGGACAGTCTCTCCCGATACCGCGGTTGGCTGTGTGCCAACTGTCTAGACAGGATAGCCCAGGTATTTCAATAAACTCAACGGTTTTGTGCGGCCTGTTGTTTCCGCACCCGCGTGCGCCAAGATTCAGCGCGACTCGTCGTCTAGCTTGTCCGCATCGTCGTCGGTTCCCGCGCGGTTCCCCATGCCGCCATCGGTGGCCGCCGCATCGCTGGGATTGCCGCCGCCGGACATGGCGACCTCGTCTTGCTGGCGGTTCTGCTGGCCCTGGCTGCCCTCGGCCTTGTCCACTGTGCTGCCCGGCACGCGTCCGCCAGCATTGCCGTGACTCGACTGTGCTGCGCCCGCTGGGCCAACATTGCTCTCCGGCGAGGCATGGTTGAAGTTGGTGTAGCGTCCCGAGCTGGCTTCTGTGCTGCGCTGCTCGCTCTGGCCGACGCTGGAGTAGCCGGCGCTGTCATCGGCGACGAAGCCGGACGCGGGATCGGCGCTCTGGCGCAGGCCCTGCGGCGGCGGATGGTCACCCGAAGCGCGTGGTTTTCGATCACTCATCATGGTCTCCTTGGCGTAAATGATGGACAGCTTCGATCTTAGCCATTCTTGCCTGAAGCCCAATAGGAGCACGGTCCAAGGCCGCGTAGGAAGAGTCGGACGCGGCCGGAAGGGGCAGGCCAGGGGGCTTCCAAGCTTGCTTAAAAAATAGTTCCGCTCGTACACTCAAGGTATCCGGCTTTCCACCTGCGGGGAAGGCGCACACGATTTGCAAGTGATGACCTATCTCATCAACAAGACCCTGGCAAATAAATGTCGTCTACGCTGGCGAATCGTTCTTTTCGTCTGTGCCATCGTTGGCGCATTGCTGCTGCAGATGTATCGTGACCGCTTCGTGTTCTACTACGCGCAGACCACTGCCAAGGTAGCGTTGTGGTCCCTGTTGCTGTTCACCCCATTCATCCTGTATCGAATGCGGCGCGCTCCCTTGTTCGTGGCGGAACTTAAAAAGAAATATCCGACATCCTGGCTACGCGATATCGTCGTAATGCCCCTGATGGCAGCGATGGTGGCCGGCCTGCTGGTTGCTGCGCCGCTCGGGTGGGTTTTGGCGATAGCAGCATGGTCCGGAGGCGTGGTACATCATGTGGACGCCGTTGCGACCGAGGTCGGCACGTATTCGCAGCGCAAGGGTTGCGATCAGTTCGCGACCTTGCGCTTTGCATCGGTCGAGAAGGAGGTGTGCATCGCCAGCCTGTCTCCGCACTCGTCCTTGCATCCTGGGCAGTCGCTCGCGGTTGGTATCGTCAGGTTTTCGTTCGGCTTCCTGATCGTTTCGATTGCACCGGTCAAGAAGGCGGAAACGATATGACGGCCGATCGTGACGATAAGTGACTTTTCCGGAAGTTCACGATGCTATGCTGCATCAGGTGGCCGAGTCCGCCGGAAGCGGACATGACGCTTCAATTTTCAACAACGCGTGAAAGGACATCAGCGAGCATGCCTAGCCGGGAAGACCTTGGTCTATTTGCCACATATAACGCCGCGATGAATGCAAAGCTCTATGCCGCGGCGGCCGCCTTGCCCAAGGAGGCGCTGGTCGCCGACCGGGGCGCTTTTTTCGGCTCGGTACTTGGAACCCTGAATCATATTGCTGTTGGCGACACCATCTGGTTGCGCCGGTTCATGGCGCATCCCTCGGATTTACCGGCGTTGAAAGCCATGGCCGGCATTCCAGCGCCGACCGGTCTCGCTCACATGATCTGCGACGATCTGCAATCGCTGTGGGAGTATCGCAGGCGACTCGATGCGATCATCCTGGCACTGGCGGCAGAGGTCTCGGACAATGACCTGGAGCAGCCGCTCCGGTACAGGAATGCGCGTGGCGACTTTCAGAAGCGCTTCGGGACCTTGCTGCTACACCTGTTCAACCACCAGACACACCACCGCGGCCAGGTAAGCACCCTGCTGTCACAGTCGGGGCTCGATATCGGCGTCACTGATCTGCTCGAGTGGATACCAGACCATGCATAAGGTGGCAGGAAAGCGTGAGTTGAGAAAAGGGGGTTTTCGCATCGGGCCTGTTGTCGCGTCCTGCCTGATCGCAGCCGCCTTCACCTACCTTTCGCTCGCGGTTCCGGGGCGTGTCAGCGCGGTATGCTCCAACGTGGACACACCCGTCTATTGCCCGGTGCTGGCCTATGGTTTTCCGCTGCCGTTTCTCGCGGACAGCCAAGGGGTCTCGCCGCTCGGATCGGTGGCGCGCGACCCCTTGTCCCTGCTGATCGGCCTGGATGACATCCTGTGGCCGCGGCTGGGTCTGTCGTTCCTGTTCTGGATGCTGCTCGTCCTGGGTGGCCGGTTCGCCTGGCGGCGCTGGAAGCGGGTTCGCCACGGCGTGTGAGCCGGTCGCGGAAACCTGGGTGGCGACACGGCGGGGCGAGCCGAACTACAGTCGAGTGGCGTTCCCGACGCGGGCGGCCCTGCAAGCCGCGCCGCCCCGGGCCATTTCCACTTGCACAGGAGTCCGTCACGATGAATTTCCGCAGCCTGCTTTCCTCCGCGCTGATCGGCGCCGTCGCCAGCGCACGATCGATGACCCCGATGGCCACGCTCGCCGCGGCGCGCATGGCGCACCGTCGCACCCCTGGTGAGCTCGTGCTCCTGGATCGTCCCTTGTTCAAGTACGGCGCCCTGGCGATGGGGGCAGGGGAGCTGCTGGGCGACAAGATGAAATCCGCGCCCGACCGCACTGTGTTCCTGGGACTGCTGGCGCGCGTCATGAGCGCCGGCATCGCGGGCGCGGCGCTGGCTGCCCCAGGACGCGAGAAGGCCGGTGCGGCGGTCGCCGTCGCCACCGCCGTGCCGCTGGCCTACCTGACCCTGGCCGGACGCAAGCGCGCCATGGCGCGCATCGGCCAGACCCGCAGTGGATTGATCGAGGATGCGCTGATCGTGGCCGCGGGCTCGGCGGTGGTGGCCATGTCGACGCGGCCGCGGCTGGGCCAGGCGCGGGCCTAGCCGATCCGTTCGAGCTTCTCGGCCGCCGGCGCGGGCTGCGGCGCCGCGTCGCGGCTGTCGCGCAGCCAGGCGAACAGCACCGCCATCATGAACGGCCCCACGAACAGGCCGATCACGCCCATGGTCGAGACGCCTCCCAGCAGGCCGAACAGCACCGCCAGGAAGGGCAGGTTGACGCGCTTGCCGATCAGCTTGGGGCGAATGAACTTGTCCACCATGAACAGTTCCACCGCCCCCCAGCTGAACAGCCCGAGGGCCGCGCCCGCATGGCCCTGTCCCAGCAGCAGGAGCGAGACCATCGTGAAGGACAGCGGTGCGCCGCCCGGAATCAGGGCCAGGTAGCCGGTGATCACCCCCAGCAGCGCCGGCGCGGGCGCCCCGGCGATCGCATAGGCGATACCCAGCACCACGCCTTCCAGCACGGCGATCGAGCACAGGCCCAGGGCCGTGCCGCGCACCGACAGCGGCAGGATGGCGCGCAAGCGCGGGTAATGGGCGGGCAGCAGGCGCTCGCCGGCGCCGTCGACGTAGCGCACCACGGCCGGGCCGTGCAGGTAGAGCACGAACAGGGTCAGCAGGGTCAGGAACAGGTAGAGGGCATTGGCCAGGATGGTCGAGCCCCAGATGCGCGCCGCGCCGGTGAGCTGGGGCATGAAGTCGCCCAGCCCGCTCTGGATCAGGGTGCGCAGGCCACCCGGCACCGCCAGGTGCTCGTTCCACCACTTGACCGCCGGCTCGGCGATGAGCGGCAGGCGGTACAGCCAGGCGGGCGCCGCCACCCCAGTGAGGTTGAGATTGGTGAGCAGGCGCTCCAGGCCCGCCAGCTCGTTGGTGAGGGCGTTGAACAGCAGGATCGAAGGGCCGACGAAGCTCACCAGCAGCGCCACCAGCAGGGTGGTGGCGCTGGCCAGCGGAGGCCAGCCGCGGCGCAGCAAGAGCTGGTGCAGCGGCCAGGTGATCACCGCCAGCAGCCCGGCCCAGGCGAGCGAGCCCAGGAAGTGCTGCAGCAGGAAGGCCAGCGCCGCGGCAAACAGTACTGGCAACAACAGTGGAGCGTACCGCATACCTGGTTCCTGGCCTCGTCAATGTGTCTTGCTTGTCTTTTATGCGCGTTGCAGGGCGGCGATACGGTCTTCGCACGACGGATGGCTGCTCAGCAGCGACATCATACCGCCTCCGGCGATGCCCGAGGCGGCCATGTTCTTCGGCAGGCCGCCTTGCGCAATGCCGCCGAGGCGGGCCAGCGCGTTGATCATCGGGCGCGGCGTGCCCAGGATGCGGGCGGCCCCAAGGTCGGCGCGGTATTCGCGCTGGCGCGAGAACCAGGCCACGATGACGCTGGCCAGGATGCCGAACAGGATGTCGCAGACGATCGCCGTAATGGTAAAGGCAATCCCCGGGCCCGTGTTTTCCTCACCCTCCTTGCGCAAGGCCTGGTCGACGAACCAGGCGACCACGCGCGCCAGGAAGATCACGAAGGTGTTGACCACGCCCTGGATCAGGGTGAGGGTGACCATGTCGCCGTTGGCGATGTGGGCCACCTCGTGGGCCAGCACGGCTTCGACTTCCTCCTGGGTCATCGATTCCAGCAGGCCGGTCGACACCGCGACCAGCGACGAATTCTTGGTGGCGCCGGTAGCGAAGGCGTTCGGCTCGCCGTGGTAGACGGCGACTTCCGGCATGGCGATGCCGGCGCGCTGGGCCTGGGCCGCGACGGTGTTCACCAGCCACTGCTCGGTCGAGTTGGACGGGTGTTCGATCACGCGCGCGCCGGTCGACCACTTGGCGATCGGCTTGGACATCCACAGCGAGATAAAGGCGCCGCCAAAGCCCATCAGGGCGGCGAAGCCGAGCAGCATGCCGAAGTTCAGGCCGTTCGCGCTCAGGTATTTGTTCACACCCAGCACGCTGGCGGTGATGCTCAGCACCAGCATGATGGCGAAGTTAGTGGCGATAAAGAGAAGTATGCGTTTCATGTTCGTATCCAGTCTTGTTTTTGATGGCAAGGCGGTATTGCCGATGTGAAAGGATACGGTAGGCGAAACATCTGGAAAAGCGAAGTTTTTTGAAGGATTTCTTCGAAAAAAAAGGAAGTTAAGAGGCGGCGTGGGCTTCACACCACGCAGGGGGGATTCGTCGCCGGCCACGGTTTGCAGGCCGTGGCCGCTCCTATAATTCGGGCACAACAATCACTACCGGGAATGACCATGAAAGCCAGCCGTATTGCCGCCTCCCTGCTCGTCGCGCTCTCCCTCTGCGCGGCGCCCGCCTTTGCCGCCGATCCTGAAGAACACTTCCTGCTGACCCCGGCGCTGCTGGCCAAGATCAAGGCCGCCGCTCCCGAGCTCAAGAAGCTGGAAAAGGATGAGGACGAGAAGGACGATGGGAAAGACCAGTTGTCGGTCGACGATTATGTGAAGGCCATCAATGCCGAGCCGCGCGCCAGGGCGGTGCTGGCCAAACATGGCCTGGGCGTGCGCGATTTTGCACTGAGCACCTTCGCGCTGGTGCATGCCGGGATGTTCGTGGGCATGGAGCCGATGATGAACAAGAAACAGGCGGCCGAGATGCTGGGCGGGTTCACCAAGGAGCAGAAGGCGAATATCGCGCTGCTGCGCAAGATGGGGCCGGAGGCGTATACGCTGGCGCGCTGATTCCGATTTCGCGCACGGGCCGGAAAACGTGGTTTGAACGCGTGGGCGGGAAACCCGCCCACCCTACGCGTCAACAAAAATGGCCGCTGCTGCGGCCATTGTCGTTGGAAGCGGATCCGGCTCAGCCGATCACGTAGCGCTTCGAAGGACCCGCTCCCAGGGTCTGCCCGGTCGCGCCATACACCATGCCGGCCGCGGCGCCGCCCGTCGGGGTGCGCAAGGCGTTCAGCACGCCCTGGTTGTGCGCCAACTGCTTGTTGATCAGCATGCCGTTGACGCGGTTGAGTTCCTTGGCGTCGCGCGAAGCCTGCAGCAGCTGTTCCCACTGGCCGCGCACCTCGGGATTGCCGGCCACCGCCAGCCAGGGCTCCATGCCCGCTTCCGAGCCTTCGCATCCGGCCGCGCTGAGGGCGGCATGGCGCTGCCTGGAGAGCGCCGCCAGTCCGGTCAGCAGCGCATTTTTCTTTGGAGTAAGTTCCGCCAGCCCATCGGCGTCGAGCGCTACCAGCAACTGCTGTTCCTGTTTCATCAGCTCCACGAGGGAGGCGACGTGTTGGTGTTCGGAGGCGAGAGTGTGGTGCGGGCTGGAGGTCATGGATTATCGCTTGCGTGAATGCAGCAAGTCGCGCACGGTCTCGAGGAGACCGTCGGCGACTTTCTCTGAGTTGACTTGGAACTGGCCATCGGCGATGGCCGCCTTGATGCGCTCGACTTTCTTGGTGTCGAATACCTGGTTGTTGCCGCCGACGGCATTCGCCATCGCCTGGCCCTGCGAGGACAGGCGCACGCTGTCCGTCTGCGCCGGGGTCGGGGCAGTGCTGGCGGCCTTCTCGGCGCCACGCGCATTGTTGGTTTGCGTGGTCGCCGGCTGGAGGCCGGGGTTGTTCTTGAGAGTATCGTTGATTTTCACAGCATCATCCTTCTCTGTTCGGAGCGGAAACTCCGGGATCTGTCTGTTTATCGGCAGCGATGCCGCAAACTTTAGCGCAGAAAAGGGCTTTAGATGGTTTGTTACAAAACGACTTCGACCAGGCCGCCCATGCGCGCCGTGCCGCTCACCACCGTGCCCGACTGGGTGCGCACTTGCACCACCTGGCCTTCGCCGGCACTGGCGATCGCCTTGGCTTCCGCCGACACCGAGAAGTTCGCGCCGCGCGATACCAGGCGTACGGCCTGGCCCTGCTGGACCACCGGCTTGCTGCGCAGGGTATCGCCGCGCAGGGCAGTGCCGGCAGGCAACGAAATAGTGGGGGTGCGGCCGATCGCCTGGGCCATGTCGGTCAGGATGCCGTTCGGCATGGCGGCGATATCGCCTTTCATCAGTACCAGCTGACCCTGCTCGACCGGCTGGCCCTGGGCCAGGGGCACGGCGGCCGCCACGTAGTCGGCCAGCACGCTGACCTGGGCCTGGATATAGACGGTCCAGGCCGTGGGGGCGGTGCAGCGCACGCCCACCGTTGTTTTTCCCCACGGACGCGCGCCGGGCTGCTGGAAGGCTTCCGGCGCCGGGCAGTGCGCCAGGCTCATGCGCTGGTCGACCGCCCCCACCTTGACCGTCACCTGGCCCGGCATGCCCGCGCTCTGGGTCTGCAGGTATTGCTCGACCACGCCGCGCAGGGCGGACAGGTTCTGGCGCTGGGCCGTGGGCTGCTGCTGCGCCTGGGCGCAGGCGAAGGGCAGGGCGAGGAGCAGCATGGCGGCAAACTGTCGTTTCATGGGAAAACACCTGGATGGGAAACCGGGAATGCTGCCATCTTAGGGGTGATGATTCCGTAGCGAAACTTTGAATAGCCGGGTTTTGCCCATCTTTCTCCTTCGATTGCCCGGCTGGACTGATCCGTATGATCGGTGCTGTCCCAACAAGAATCTGCCTGGAGGCGGCATGATCGGCAAAATCGACGACTACCTGCGTTTTCATGAATCGGCCCTGTCCCTGCGCGCCCAGCGCCAGGAATTGCTGGCGTCGAACATCGCCAACGCCGACACGCCGAACTACAAGGCGCGCGACATCGACTTTTCCAGCGCCCTGCAGGGCGCGCTGGCCGGCCGCCAGGGCGGCCTGGCGACCACCGCCCAGGGCCACCTGGCGCGCGGCCAGGCCACCGGCGACACCCTGGCCAACGGCACCCCGGTCCAGTACCGCGGCGTGGTCCAGGGCAGCGTCGACGGCAACACGGTCGACATGGACGTCGAGCGCAACCAGTTCGCCGACAACGCGCTGCGCTACGAGGCCGGCATCACGATGATCAACCACCAGATCAAGGGCCTGCTCGCGGCCATCCAGGGCCAATAAGAAGGTAATTCATCATGTCGCTCTTCAATATCTTCAACGTATCGGGCTCGGCGATGAGCGCCCAGGCCCAGCGCCTGAATACCACCGCCAGCAACCTGGCCAACGCCGACAGCGCCACCAGCGCCACCGGGGAAGCCTACCGCGCCAAGGCGGTGGTGTTCGAATCGGTGCCCACCGCCTCCGGCGCCACCGGCGTGCGGGTGCGCGAAGTGGTCGAGGACCAGTCGCCCATGAAGCAGGTGTACGACCCCAAGCATCCGCTGGCCGACGACAAGGGCTATGTGACGATGCCGAACGTGAACGTGGTCGACGAGATGGTCAACATGCTGTCGGCCTCGCGTTCCTACCAGACCAACGTCGAGACCATGAACGCGGCCAAGACCATGCTGCTCAAGACCCTGACCCTGGGCCAATAACGTTTCCTGACCATCCACCATGACCACCGTTAATACCAACAGCACCGCGACCACAGTCAACGACCTGATGTCGACGATGAACGCGAAGCCCAAGGAAGTCGACAGCGTCCAGGCCGATACCGACAAATTCATGACCCTCTTGGTCACCCAGCTGAAGAACCAGGATCCGCTGAATCCCCTCGACAACGCCCAGGTGACCAGCCAGCTGGCCCAGCTGTCGACCGTGACCGGCGTGAACAAGCTGAACGCGACCCTGGAAACCCTGAAGTCGAGCTACCAGTCCTCGGAAGCGATGCAGGCGACTGGCCTGATCGGCCATGGCGTGCTGGTCGAAGGCAAGGATGTGCAGCTCTCCGGCGGCAAGGCGATCCTGGGCGCCGAACTGGCCAGCCCGGCCGACAAGGTCCAGCTGGTCGTCAGCGACTCGACCGGCAAGGAAGTCGCCGTGATCGACCTGGGTCCGCAGGAAGCCGGCATCGTCCCGGTGGCATGGGATGGCGTGCCCGACCCCGAGAAGCTCGGCGCCGACGGCAAGCCGCTGACCCTGGCCGACGGCAAGTACAGCTTCAAGGTCGTCGCCACCCGCGCCGGCGAGGAACTCGACGATGCCAAGGGTCTGGCCTTCGACAGCGTTGCCAGCGTCACCACCAATTCCAAGGACGGCGTCAAGCTCAACCTGCCCGGCAAGGGCGCGGTAGCGATGTCCGACATCAAACAAGTGCTGTAAGCAAGCCGCTTACCAAACTAACTAGCAGGAGAACGACATGTCTTTCCAACAGGGCCTGAGCGGCTTGAACGGCGCAGCAAAATCGCTGGACGTCATCGGTAACAACATCGCCAACGCGAGCACGGTCGGTTTCAAGGGCTCGACCACCCAGTTCGCCGACGTCTACGCCAACTCGCTGAACGGCGCGGGCGGCAACTCGGCCGGTATCGGCGTCAAGGTTGCCTCCATCGCCCAGCAATTCACCCAGGGTAATGTCGAAGCATCGAACAACCCGCTCGACATCGCCATCAACGGCGCCGGCTTCTTCCGCGTCGAAGCGGCGGGCGTGGTGCAGTATTCGCGCAACGGCCAGTTCCAGCTCGACAAGAACGGCTTCCTGATCAATGCCCAGGGCGCCAAGCTGACCGGCTACGGCCTGAACGCGACCGGCCAGCTGTCGGCCGGCGCCCCGGTGCCGCTGCAGATCGACACCGCCGACCTGGATCCGGTCCAGACCTCGGACGTGGACATCCAGCTGAACCTGGATTCGCGCACCCAGCCGCCGGTGAATTCGCCTTTCGACGCCAACGACCCGACCACCTACAACAAGCAGACCCCGATGAGCGTGTACGACACGCTGGGCAATCCGCACGTGCTGTCGACCTACTACGTCAAGAACGGCGCCGGCAGCTGGGACGTGTACGCCGCCAACGACGGCACCGAGGTGACCGCCCTGAACGTGGCCGGCGCCGCCACCGGCACCGGCGCCGCCTTCACCGCGGTGAACACCGCGCGCGCCAACTGGGAAGCCGCGACCCGCGCCGTGCCGCCGGTCCCGGCCACCATCAGCGCCGCGCTGAGCGCCTACGCCGCCGCCGCGTCAGGCATGGTCGTGACCGCCGCCGGCACCGCCGGCGCCACCGCAGCGAACCAGACCGAGATCTCGACCGCGGCCACCAATGCCGCCGCCGTCCCGGGCACCACGCCGGACGAGATCGACGCCGCCATGGCCAAGGCGATCCGCGTGCCGGCCGTGCGCGTCGGCCAGTTGAATTTCGACACCAACGGGGCGCTGAACCTGGCGACCACCGGCACCGCCGGTAAGTTCAACGTCACCCTGCCGATCATCCCCTCGACCGGCGCCGAGCTGACCCTGCCGATGGAAATCGACTATGCCGGCACCACCCAGTACGGCAGCCCGACCAGCGAGAAGAAGCTGGTGCAGGACGGCTACAAGGCCGGCACCCTGCAGCGCTTCACCGCGGGCGCCGACGGCGTGATCCTGGGCCAGTACAGCAACGGCCAGACCAAGCCGCTGGGCCAGGTGGTGCTCGCCAACTTCACCAACCCGAACGGCCTCGAGCCGCTGGGCAACAACACCTGGGCCGAATCGTCGAACTCGGGCGTGCCCCTGGTCGGCACCCCGAACACGGGCGGCATGGGTGTGCTGCAGTCGTCGGCGGTGGAAGCCTCGAACGTCGACCTGACGGCCGAGCTGGTCAACATGATCACGGCGCAGCGCGTGTACCAGGCGAATGCGCAGACCATCAAGACGCAGGATTCGGTGCTGCAGACCTTGGTGAACCTGCGTTAATGCCGGCGTAGCTTGAGCGCGTCGGCGGCGGAGCCGCCAACCCTACGGCGTATCGGTATCGTAGGGTCGGCGGGTCTCCCGCCGACGCGTTCAACGAACCGTCGCACAGAAGCAAAGCAAAAAGGACAAGGAAATGGACCGCCTGATCTACACCGCCGCCTCCGGCGCCAAGCACATCCTCGAGCAGCAGGCCACCACCTCGAACAACCTGGCCAACGTCAACACGACGGGTTTCCGCGCGCAGCTCGACATCTTCCGCGCCGCCCCGGTCCAGGGCCCGGGCCTGCCGACGCGCGCCTTCGTGCTCGACTCGACCGCCGGCCACGACTTCACGGCCGGCCCGCTGCAGGTCACCGGGCGCGACCTCGACGTGGCGATCAAGGGCGAAGGCTGGATCGCGGTCCAGATGGCGGACGGCACCGAAGCCTATACCCGCAACGGTTCCCTGCAGATGAGCCCGAACGGCCTGCTGCAGACGGCTTCCGGCAATACCATCGCGGGCGAGGGCGGTCCGATCACGATTCCGCCCGACGCCACCGTCACCGTGGGCGCGGACGGCACCATCTCGACCATCTCGAATACCGACCAGCCGGCCGCGCCGGCCGTGCTCGGCCGCCTGAAGCTGGTCAATCCGCCCACCGGCGACCTGGTGAAGGGCGACGACGGCCTGTTCCGCCTGAAGGACGGCGCCGCCGCCCCGATGGACCCGGCCGTGCGCGTCGCCGGCGGCGCCCTGGAAGGCTCGAACGTGAGCGCGGTCGATTCCATGGTGCAGATGATCTCTTTGGCACGTTCCTTCGAAACCCAAATGAGCCTGCTGAAGAACGCCGAGAATAACGCCGCGAAAGCCACCCAGATCCTCGCTTTGAATTGATAGTTGCTGCAGCATAATTCTCCTGTACGTGGCGGACTTCGTCCGTCACCCTTAGGAGAATTCCATGATCCGTTCGCTGTTTATCGCCAAGACCGGCCTCGAAGCGCAGCAGACCAACCTCGACGTCATCACCAACAACCTCGCCAACGTCAGCACCAACGGCTTCAAGCGTTCGCGTGCGGTGTTCGAGGACCTGCTGTACCAGAACGTGCGCCAGCCCGGCGCGCAATCCTCGCAGCAGACCAACCTGCCTTCGGGCCTGCAGATCGGTACCGGTGTGCGCACCGTCGCCACCGAGCGCATCTTCACCCAGGGTAACCCCCAGCTGACCGGCAACTCCAAGGACGTCATGGTCAACGGCTCGGGCTTCTTCCCGGTGCTGCTGCCGGACGGTACCCAGGCCTATACCCGCGACGGCTCCTTCCAGACCGATGCCAACGGCCAGCTGGTCACCTCCAGCGGCTTCGTGGTGCAGCCGGCCATCACCATTCCGTCGAACGCCGAATCGATCACCGTCGGCCGCGACGGCACCGTCTCCGTCAAGCTGCCCGGCGCCGTGGCCCCGACCCAGGTCGGCTCGCTCCAGCTCGCCACCTTCGTGAACCCGGCCGGCCTGGAATCGCGCGGCGAGAACCTCTACGTCGAGACCGGCGCGTCGGGCAACCCGAACCTGAACGTGCCCGGCACCAACGGCGCCGGCGTGCTGATGCAGGGCTATGTCGAATCATCGAACGTCAACGTGGTCGAGGAAATGGTCAACATGATCCAGACCCAGCGCGCCTACGAGATCAACAGCAAGGCGATCACCACTTCCGACCAGATGCTGCAGAAACTGTCCCAGTTATGAAATCGCTTATTTGTTCCTTTGCTGCGCTGCTGGCCCTGGCCGGCTGCGCCACCGCCCCCAGCTCCATCGTGCAAGGCCCGACCAGCGCGCGTCCGATGCTGGTCGAGACCGCGCCGCCGACCTCGGGCGCGATCTACAACGCCAACAGCTACCGTCCGATGTTCGAGGACCGCCGCGCGCGCCATATCGGCGACCTCCTGACCATCAACATCAGCGAGCGCACCTCGGCCAACAAGGCAGGCGCCAGCTCGGGCAACAAGAACGGCAGCGCCAGCTTCGCGGCGCCGGGCGTCCTGCAGTCTGCGATCGGCGCCAGCGTGGCGCTGGAGTCGGAAGCCAAGTTCTCGGACGGCGACAAGCAGAGCGCCTCGAACGACTTCACCGGCACCCTGGGCGTGACCGTCACCGAGGTGCTCCCGAACGGCAACCTGATCGTGGCCGGCGAAAAGCAGATTTCCATGAACAAGGGCGTCGAATTCATCCGTTTCTCGGGCATGGTCAGCCCCGACACCATCCAGCCGGGCAACATCGTCTCGTCGACGGTGGTGGCCGACGCCCGTGTCGAGTACCGCACCAACAGCCGGATCGACCGCGCCGAGGTCAACTCGATGCTGTCGCGCTTCTTCCTGTCGATGCTGCCGTTCTAAACGTCTTTTTATACGCCATGCGCAAGTTCACTTCCTTCCTCCTGCTGTCCGCCACCGTCCTGGTCACCGCCCTCGGCATCGCGCCGCCGGCCCAGGCCGAACGCCTGAAGGACCTGGCCAGCATCGCCGGCGTCCGCCAGAACCAGTTGTCCGGCTACGGCATCGTGGTCGGCCTGGACGGCACCGGCGACCAGACCAGCCAGACCCCGTTCACCGTGCAGTCGATCCAGGCGATGCTGCAGCAGAAGGGCGTGAACCTGCCGCGCGGCACCCAGCTGCAGCTGAAGAACGTGGCCGCCGTCATGGTCACCGCCTCGCTGCCGGCCTTCGCCCAGCCGGGCCAGACCATCGACATCACCGTGTCCTCGATCGGTAATGCGAAAAGCCTGCGCGGCGGCACCCTGCTCATGACGCCGCTGCACGGCGCCGATGGCCAGGTGTACGCGATGGGCCAGGGCAACCTGGTGGTCGGCGGCGTCGGCGCACAGGCCGGCGGCGCGCAAGTCCAGGTCAACCACCTGGCGGTGGGCAAGATCTCGGGCGGCGCCACCGTCGAGCGCGCCGTCGCCTCGAACCTGGGCGAGAACAACCAGATCCGCCTGGAGCTGAAGGAAACCGATTTCTCGACCGCCGCGCGCGTGGTCGAAGCTGTCAACGACCAGTTCGGCGCCGGCGTGGCGACTGCCCTCGATGGCCGCGTGATCCGTGTGCGCACCCCGTCCTCGAGCGACCAGCGCGTGGCCTTCCTGGGCATGCTGGAACAGATCGACATCAAACCTTCGTCGGCTTCGGCGAAGGTGATCTTGAACGCCCGCACCGGCTCGGTGGTGATGAACCAGGCCGTGATGCTGGACAACTGCGCGATCTCGCACGGCAACCTGTCGGTGACCATTGGCGCCGACACCAATGTCAGCCAGCCGGCCCCGGGTTCGCGCGGCGCCACCGTCGTGACCCAGAATCCTTCGGTCGAGATCAAGAAGGATCCGGGCAAGGTCCTGATGGTGAAGGGCGGCGCTTCGCTGGCCGAAGTCGTCAAGGCCATGAATTCGATCGGCGCCACGCCGCAAGACCTGCTGGCCATCCTGCAGGCCCTGAAGGCCTCCGGCTCGCTGCGCGCCGACCTCGAGATCATCTAAGGAAGACCCGTCATGATCGCCTCGAACAAATCCGACCTGAGCACCAAGTTCGCCCTCGACACCAAGGGCTTGAGTGAACTCAAGCAGGGCGCGAAGGCCGGTTCGCCGGGCGCGCTGAAGGAAGCGGCCACCCAGTTCGAGTCGATGTTCATCAACATGATGATGAAGAGCATGCGCGACGCCACCCCGCAAGAGGGCATGCTCGACAACCAGCAGACCAAGATGTTCACCGGCATGCTGGACCAGCAGATGAGCCAGAACCTGGCCAAGCGCGGCATGGGCCTGGCCGACGTGCTGACCCGCCAGCTGGGCGCCCAGAACATGGGCCAGCAGGCGCTGGCGATCGGCGGCGAAGGCAATGCCACGACCTCCGGCAACGCGATGCCGACCCCGATGGACGCGGCCACCATGATCAAGACCGGCGCCGCCCCGGCCGGCGTGCCTTCGGCCGGCGCGCCGCCGCTGCCCCTGACCACGGCGAGCGGCCGCATCCAGGCGCCGCACGTGCGCTCGTTCCAGGAAAAGCTGCACGTCCACGCGGCCGAGGCCGAACGCGCCACCGGCGTGCCGGCCAAGTTCATGCTCGGCCAGGCGGCGCTGGAAAGCGGCTGGGGCAAGCGCATGATCCGCAATGCCGACGGCAGCAACAGCCACAACCTGTTCGGCATCAAGGCCGGCCCTGGCTGGAAAGGCAAGGTTGCCACTTCGGTCACGACCGAGTATATCAACGGCCGTCCGCACACCAAGGTCGAGAAGTTCCGCGCCTACGACTCGCCGGCGGAGTCGTTCAAGGACTACGCCAACATGCTGGCCAAGAATCCGCGCTATGAAAAAGTGCTGGCCAGCGGCGGCGATGCGGCCGCCTTCGCCCATGGCCTGCAGCGCGCCGGTTATGCGACCGACCCGCACTACGCCACCAAGCTGACCCGCATCATCAAGAATTCGCTGGCCTGACCGGACCGATGTTGATCGACGATCCATCAAGTTTCCGAAAAAGCTGCCGTCAACGTAGAGAGTGAGAGAAAGAAGACAACATGGCCGGTAACCTTCTCAGCATTGGCAAGAGCGGCCTGTTCGCGGCACAGGCGGGCCTGTCCACGACCGGCCACAACATCACCAACGCCAACGTGCCCGGCTACAGCCGCCAGGGCGTGGTGCAATCGACCACGACCGCGCTCGACATGGGCAGCGTCGGCTTCATGGGCACCGGCACCCAGATCGCCCAGATCAAGCGCTACAGCGACGAGTTCCTGAACACCCAGGTGCGCACCGCCCAGGCCAGCGTGAGCGGCCTGGAATCGTATTATTCGCAGATCTCGCAGATCGACAATCTGCTGGCCGACCAGACCGCCGGCCTGTCGCCGGCCCTGCAGGGCTTCTTCAAGGGCGTGCAGGACATGGCCGCCAACCGCGCCTCGATCCCGTCGCGCCAGGCCATGCTGTCGGGCGCCGGCACCCTGGCGGCGCGCTTCCAGTCGCTGGATGCGCGCCTGGGCGAGATCCGCGAAGGCGTCAATACCACGATCGAAGCCAGCGTCAACGTCATCAATTCCTACGCCCAGCAGATCGCCCAGCTCAATGAGCAGATCGGCAACTTCGCCACCACCGAGCAGCGCGCCCCCAACGACCTGCTCGACAAGCGCGACCAGCTGGTGCTGGAACTGAACAAGCAGGTCAAGGCCACCGTCACCCCGGGCGACAACAACAGCCTGACGGTGTCGATCGGCAGCGGCCAGCCGCTGGTGGTGGGGCAGCAGGCCTTCCAGCTGGCGGCCACCAAGTCGCCGACCGACCTGACCCGCCTCGAAGTCGGTTATGTGGTCGGCAACAAGGTCTCGGTGCTGCCGGACGGCGCCCTCAGTGGCGGCGAACTGGGCGGCGCGCTGGACTTCCGCGTCACCACCCTCGACCCGGCCCAGAGCGCGCTCGGCAAGGTGGCGCTCGGCATGGCGATCGAATTCAACAAGCAGCACAAGCTGGGCCTGGACGCGAACGGCCAGCCGGGCGCCGACTTCTTTGCCGAGTCGCCGGCCTTCGTGGGCAAGAACATCAACAATGCGACGGTCTCGACCACCCAGGTCGCGGCCCAGGTGACGGATCCGAGCCTGCTCAAGGACAGCGACTACAAGGTCGAGTTCGACGGCACCAACTACAACGTGATCCGCTTGTCGGACAATACCTCGACCGCCATCACGCCCTATAACGCGGCCGGCACCACCCAGGTGATCGACGGCGTCGAGTTCACGGTCTCGGGCCTGGCCCAGGCCGGCGACAACTTCCTGGTGCGCCCGACCATCAACGGCGCCGCCAATTTCAAGGTGCTGGCCAACGACGTGTCGCAGATCGCCGCGGCGGCGCCGATCGCCACCAGTGCGCCGCTCACCAACACCGGCACCGGCAAGATCAGCGAAGGCAAGGTCGACAGCAGCTTCCTGGGATCGGCCCCGGCCATGCCGGTGACCCTGAGTTACGACGGCGCCACCGGCCAGATGACCGGCTTCCCGGCCGGCCTGGCGGTGCGCGTGACCGACACCAACGGCGCCGTGACGAACTACCCGGCGCCCGCCGCCAACGTGCCCTTCACCAACGGCGCCACCTACAGCTTCGGCGGCGTCAGCGTGACCATGACCGGGGCGCCGGGCAATGGCGACACTTTCCAGATCGCCGCCAACAGCGGCGGCAGCGGCGACACCCGCAACATCGGCCTGCTGGGCGACCTGCAGACCAAGAACATCTTCAACAACGGCAGCGCGACCCTGCAGTCGTCCTACGCCCAGCTGGTCAGCACGGTCGGCAACAAGACGCGCGAAGTGCAGGTCAACGCCAAGGCGGGCGACGCGCTGCTGGCTCAGGCACAAGGCGCCGCCAGCGACGTCTCGGGCGTGAACCTGGACGAGGAAGCGACCAACCTGATCAAGTACCAGCAGGCCTACCAGGCGGCCGGCAAGGTGATGCAGATCGCCGGCACCATCTTCGACACCCTGCTGTCGATCGGCCGCTAAGGAATGGAGTAACGTATGCGCATCAGCACCCTGAACATCTTCAACACCGCCACCAACCAGCTCGGCACCTTGCAGAGCGCGATCGCGCGCACCCAGCTGCAGCTGGCGACCGAGCGCCGCATCCTGACCCCGGCCGACGATCCGGTGGCCTCGGCGCGCGCGCTCGAAGTGAGCCAGGCGCAGGAGATGAACACCCAGTTCGCCACCAACCGCACCAATGCGCGTTCCTCGCTGTCGCACGTCGAGACCACCCTGCAGGATGCGGGCGACCTGCTGCAGGACATCCAGCAGCTGGCGGTCAACGCCGGCAACGGCACCATGGTGCTGAAGGACCGCGAGGCGCTCGCGACCGAACTGGAAGGACGCCTGGACGACCTGCTGGGCGTGGCCAACACCACCGACGGCGCGGGCGGCTACCTGTTCTCGGGCTACATGGCGAACACCCAGCCCTTCACCCGCACTCCGGGCGGCGCCCAGTACCAGGGCGACCAGGGCCAGCGCCAGCTGCAGGTGGCGGCCTCGCGCAAGATCCCGCTGTCGGCTTCCGGAAGCGCCGTGTTCGAAGCCATCCCGACCGGCAACGGCAGCTTCCAGACCCAGGCGGCATCGGCCAACACGGGTGCGGGCATCATCTCGTCCGGCTCGGTCAGCGACCGCGCAGCCCTGACCGGCCACGACTACGCCCTCAGCTTCACCGTCACCGGCACGCCGGCCGTCACGACCTATACCGTCAACGACAACAGCACCGCGCCGCCGACCGCGGTCCTGAGCAACCAGCCCTACGAGGCGGGCAAGACGATCTCCTTCGACGGCCTGTCCTTCGACATCAAGGGCGAGCCGGCCAACGGCGACACCTTCACCGTGCAGCCGAGCGAGAAGCAGTCGGTGTTCACCACCGTGACCGACCTGATCGCGGCCCTGCGCTCGCCGGCCGAGGGCTCGAGCGGCAAGGCGGCCCTGACCAACAAGCTGAACACGGCGATGGACAACCTCAAGTCGGCGCACGACAACGTGCTGACGGTGCAGGCCTCGGTGGGCGCCCACCTGAAGGAACTCGACTACCTGGACAGTGCCGGCGACGACCTCAACATCCATTACGCCAGCACCCTGTCGGACCTGCAGGACCTGGACGTGGTCAAGGCGATCTCGGACTTCCAGCAGCAGCAGACCACCCTGCAGGCGGCGCAGATGTCGTTCAAGACGATGTCGGGGCTGTCGCTGTTCAACTACCTCTGATCGCGGTTCCCGGGCAGGCGGGGGCGCCTGCTCAGCGTTTCCTGTAGATCTCCTCGGTGGTGCCGAAGGCGTATTCGTGGAACTGCGGACCATCGGGCTCCACGATCAGCGTCGCATCCTCCTCGTCGTCCGTGAACGCCACGAACGGCCGATAAGTGTGTCCTTCATGTTCGATTTCGCCCTGGTCGAACAGCATCGACAAGTCGAAGCTGAAGTCGCCGCAAACCGCCTTGGCGGTCGCGTCAGGCACCCCATGCTTCGCGAGCGTGTCACTGAGCAGTGCAACCCACTGGCGCTGGAAACCCGCGCATAGCGCTTCCAGGTCGTCGTCCGAGATCTTGCGCATTAGCTTCTCTCATGCATGGCTGTTATCAGGGCTGCGCAGGCCGGCGTGTCCGTCCGCATGCGCAGCCATGGCGAATCCTTGCGCTTGCGCGCGGATCAGTTGTGGATGTACTTGGCAAACACGTCGCTGAAATCGCGCTTGGTATGCGTCTCCAGCATGGCAGTGTTCAAGGCCGCCAGCAGTTCGCCGTAATGGCCGGCGAGGGCGCCTTCGGCCGAGGCGATATTCAGCTTGTGCACGGAGGCTGTGGCGTCCAGCGCGCGCAGCGCGTTGTCGCGGCATACGGCATCGCGCCGCTGCTGCTTGCCGATCGAGATCAAGGCCTTGTAGATGTCCTTGAGCTGTTCGATGAAGGCCTTCTTGACGTCGATCGAGAACACCGTGTTGTCGACGTTGAACTTGAGCTCGACGTCCATGTCGAGCGTGCCGGCGGTCTCGATGCTGACGTTCGAGACCAGGTGCGAGCCATAGTCGTAGCGCTTGATCGAGCGCTTCGACGAGACCGCGGAGTCGCCGTCGACGTGGATCAGCGCCAGGTTGGTGAAGCAGTACTCGTCCTTCTTGCTCTTGATGAGGAAGAAGATCTGTTCGCCGTCCTCGTTGAACAGGTAATCGTCCGCATCGACCTTGCTGTAGTCCGCCGGCCCGACGATGATGCCGATATCGCTGATGCCCAGTGCTTCCGCCGCCAGTTTCTTGAACATGATCGCCCCCCGTGTGGTGAAAGCGACCACATTATCACTATTTGCTGACAGCGAAAAATTCCTGAAGGTTAATTGCTGAGCTGGTTTGATCTGGCTCTCGGCGAACCTGTTCACCAGACCGGCGTCGTGTGGCGCCACGCCGGCAACTCCCGCACCCGCGCAAACCACGCCAGCAGCTGCGGATAGTCGTCGAGCGGCAGCCTGGCCTGTTCCATGTACATCAGCGGCGCCGCCACGGCATACTCGGCCAGGGTGACGCAGCCGCCGACGAGCCACTCGCGTTCGGACAGGTGCTTGTCGAGCACGGCGGCGGCGCGTTGCAGGTCGGCCGTCCCGCGCGCCAGCTCGCGCGGATCCGGTTCGCCCGCTTCGACGATCTTCTTCCATACTTGTTCCCACACGAGCACCCCGATCGCAGGCGAGAAATGCTGGCAGGCCCAGAACATCCAGCGGTTGACGCAGGTGCGCGGCACCAGGCCGCGCGGGTAGAGCGCCTGGTCCGGCTTGCCGTCGGCCAGGTATTGCATGATGGCGCAGGATGCCCACAGCACGAGCTCGCCGTCCACCAGCACCGGCACCTTGACGTTGGGATTGAGTTCCTGCAGGCGGCGCCGGTCGTCGTCCCGCATCAGGTTGACTTCGATGCTGTCGAGACGGATGCCGAGGTGCGCGGCCGTCATCGCGACGCGGCGGGCATTGGACGAAAGGGGATTGTGGTAGAGCTGCATTGCCGTCTCCGCAAGATTGATGAGAAGGCAATGCTAAGACGGAGCACTGACAGATCCTGTCAGGAGTCTTGCCGCTTTAGCCGGGCGCAGGCTGCACCGGACCGGCCGGCGCCGGCGCCGCTGGTCCTGCGCCGGGCCGCACCGCTCCGGCACGCGGGATCGCGCGCCCGGCCTCGATGCCCTGGTTGAACAGGTTGAGGATGGGCGTGCCCAGGTAGGGCATCACCAGGCTCAGGGTCAGGAAGCCCACGCCCAGGGTGACGGGGAAGCCGATACCGAAGATGTTCAGCTGCGGCGCGGCGCGGGTCAGGATGCCCAGCGCCACGTTGGTGATCAGGAGGGCGGCCACGATCGGCAGCGACAGCTGCAGGCCCGCCGAGAAGATGCGGGCGCCCCAGCGCACCAGTTCCAGCGGCGCATTGCCGGAGAACGGCGTGCTCGTGATGGGCAGGGTGATAAAGCTTTCCGCCAGCGCCTCCAGCAGCGCCAGATGGGCGTTCACGGCCAGGAAGGCCATGGTCGCGACCAGCGACATGAACTGGGCCACCGCCGCCGAGCGGCCGTGGGTGTTGGGGTCGAAGGAGACGGCGAAGCCCAGGCCCATGGTCATGCTGGACACCTCGCCCGCGTACTCGATGGCGGCGAACACGATGCGCATGGCGAAGCCCATCGCCACCCCGATCAGGAGTTCCTTCACCACGATCAGGAGGCCCGCCCAGGAGGTCGGGTCCATGGCCGGGACGGCCGGCACGATGGGCGCGATCACGGCCGCCAGCAGCACGCCCAGCGAGACCTTGATCGACACCGGCACGCCCGCATTGCCGAACAGCGGCGCGGCCGCGACCAGCCCCAGGATGCGCGTCAGGGGCCACAGCAGCCCCGCGATCCAGGCGTTGATCTCGCCTGAGGTCAGGCTCAGCATCCCGTAGGGTGGGCGGGTCCCCCGCCCACGCGTCCAAATGGCGCCGGCATCACCGCACTATCCAATCAGTCCGGGAATGCCCGTAAACACCTGCCGCATATAGTCCAGCATCACCGACAGCATCCACGGCCCGGCGACCACCAGGGCGACGAAGATGCCGATCAGCTTGGGGATGAAGGACAGGGTCGCCTCGTTGATCTGGGTCGCGGCCTGGAAGATGCTGACGATCAGGCCGATGATCAGGGCCACCAGCAGCAGCGGCGCCGACACCATCAGGGTCACCTCCATGGCCGTGCGGCCCATGGTCATCACGCTTTCGGGAGTCATCTGTCGGCCCTCAGTAGAAACTCTGGGACAGCGAGCCCAGCAGTAATTGCCAGCCGTCGACCAGCACGAACAGCATGAGCTTGAACGGCAACGCGATCACGGCCGGCGACATCATCATCATACCCATCGACATCAGCACCGAGGCCACCACCATGTCGATGATCAGGAAGGGAATGAAGATCGCAAACCCAATCTGGAAAGCCGTCTTGAGTTCGCTGGTGACGAAGGCCGGGATCAGCACGCGCAGCGGAATGTCCTCCGGTCCCTGCAGGGCCGGGGTGCGCGAGATCTTGACGAACAGCGCCAGGTCGGACTGGCGGGTCTGCTTCACCATGAATTCCTTCAGGGGGATGACCCCGCGGTTCATGGCCTCGGTCATCTGGATCCGGTTTTCCTGCAGCGGCACATAGGCCTCGGTGTAGATCCGGTCGAACGTCGGTCCCATCACGAACAGCGTCAGGAACAGGGCCAGGCCGACCATCACCTGGTTCGGCGGCGCGGTCTGGGTGCCGAGCGCCTGGCGCAGCAGGGACAGCACGATGATGATGCGCGTGAAGCTGGTCATCATCAGCAGCGCGGCCGGCAGGAAGGTGAGGGCGGTCAGCAGCAGCAGGGTCTGCACCGGCAGCGAATACTGGGTACCGCCGCCGGGGCCCGGGCTGGTGTTGAAGGCCGGGATGCCGGGCTGGGCGGCCGCCAGCAGCGGCAGCAGGGCCACCAGCCCCGTCGCCACGGCCAGCCATGTCTTCTTATTTCGCATTGCGTTTGTCGATCGTATTCTTGAGCCAGTCCGAGAAGCTGCCGGACGGCGCGGCGCCCGTGGCGGCCACGGCGGCGTCGCCTTCCACGCCGGCCTGGCGCGGCATGGTGGCCAACGCGTTGATGCGGCCGGGCGAGGCGCCGACCACGATCCACTGGTCGCCCACCTCGACCACCATGATGCGCTCGCGTCCGCCGAGGTTGAGCGAGCCGACCATGCGCAGGTTGCTGTTGGCGCCGCCCATCATCTTGGGCGCGAAGCGCTTCAGGAACCAGGCCAGGCCGGCCAGCACGGCCAGCACCAGGACCAGGGCCAGGATGGTCTGCATCAGGCTGCCGGCGGCGGGGCTGCTGGGCGAACCCGGCAGGGCGGCGCGCGGGGTCCGCTCGGCCGGCGCCGGCGCGGGCGCGACGATGGGAGCTTGAGGCGTCACACCGGCGGGCGCCTGGGCGCCGTCGGCCGGCAGCGGCGCCGGGACGGGGGGGGTGTTGGCCGGGGAAACCGATGGGGCCGGGCGCGCGGGAGCCGGGACACGGCCAGTGGTGGTTTCGCCGGCGCGGCGCGGGGTGGTGGCCGGTTCCTGGGCGGCAGGGGCGGGAGCAGCCGCCTCGGGAACCGAAGCCGGCGCCGGCACGGGCGCAGGCGCGGTTTGCTGGACGGCGGGCGCGGCTTGCTCAGCCGGCAGTGGAGCTGCGCAGGCGGCCAGGGGGGCAAACAGCAACGCCGCCGCAAAAACACGTAGGGTTGGCGGCTTTGCCGCCGACGCGGTCAACACAAGTGTGCCGGACGTGCCGGCTGTGGTTGAACGCGTCGGCAGCGAAGCTGCCAACCCTACGATGTCGGTTACCGCGACGTTGCGCTTTGTCATTTATTCAGTTTTCGTATCCGTTCCGATGGCGTGATGATATCAGTGAGTCGGATACCGAACTTGTCGTTCACGACCACGACCTCGCCCTGCGCGATCAGGCAGCCGTTGACCAGCACGTCCATCGGCTCGCCGGCCAGGCCGTCCAGCTCGACCACCGAGCCCTGCGCCAGCTGCAGCAGGTTCTTGATGGCGATCTTGGTGCGGCCCAGTTCCACCGTCAGCTGGACCGGGATGTCGAGGATGAAGTCGATGTCGTTCGGGGTCTCGTTGCGCGCGCCCTTGTTCGAGAAATCCTTGAACACGGCGGCAGCCGGCGGCGCGGCGGCGGCGGCCTGCTGCTGGCGCTCGAGCGCCGCCGCCTCGGCCGCGGCCTGCTCGGCAATCGCCGCGCCCCAATCGTCGTCGAGGCCGCTCTGGTCGTCCTGGGTGTCAGACATGTGGTTCTCCTGGTTTGCTTGCGGCCGGCTGCGCCTGGCCAATTCTATGGGTTATTTGCTGAACGTGTCGCTATTGGCGAGCAGCTTCTCGACCTTCAGCGCGTACTGGCCGTTGTGCACGCCGTAGCTGCAATCCATCACGGGCACGCCGTCCACCGTGGCCTGCAGGGTTTCCGGCACGCTGAGCGGGATGACGTCGCCCACCTTCATGTTCAGGATCTCGTCGAAGTTCGCCTTGCCGTGGCCCAGCACGGCCACCAGCTCGACCTCGGCCACTTGGATCTGCTGGGTCATCAGGCGCACCCAGCGCTTGTCGACTTCCAGGGCCTCGCCCTGCAGGCTCGAGGTCAGCGCGTCGCGGATCGGCTCGATCATCGAGTAGGGCATGCAGAAGTGGATCTGGCCCGACACCGAGCCCAGCTCGATCGTGAAGGTGCAGGACACCACGACCTCGTTCGGGGTCGCGATGTTGGCGAACTGGGTGTTCATCTCGGAACGGATGTACTCGAACTCGACCGGGTACACCGGCTCCCAGGACTTGGCATAGGCCTCGAACACGATGTCGAGGATGCGCATGATGATGCGCTGCTCGGTCTGGGTAAAGTCGCGGCCTTCCACGCGGGTGTGGAAGCGGCCGTCGCCGCCGAACAGGTTGTCCACCAGCAGGAATACCAGGCCCGGATCGAAGACCATCAGCGCGGTGCCGCGCAGGGGCTTCATGTGGATCAGGTTCAGGTTGGTAGGAACCACCAGGTTGCGGATGAATTCGCTGTACTTCGAGACCCGCACCGAGCCCACCGAGACCTCGGCGCTGCGGCGCAGGAAGTTGAACAGGCCGACCCGCAGATACCTGGCGAAACGCTCGTTGATGATCTCGAGCGTCGGCATGCGGCCGCGGACGATCCGCTCCTGCGTTGCCAGGTTATAGGTGCGTACCCCCGAGGTGTCTTCAGGCGTCGCAATGTCGTCCTGATCGCCGTTGACCCCTTTTAAGAGGGCATCGACTTCTTCCTGTGAGAGGAAATTATCGGCCATGGTGCTTCTTTATCGATGACTTACTGAATAATGAATGAGGTAAACAATACGTCGGTCACTTCCTGTTCGTCGCCGTCCTTCTCGAAGGGCTCCTTGACGGCGGCCTGGATCTCGGCCGCCAGCTGCTGCTTGCCCTCGACGGTGCTGATCTCGGAGGCCTTCTTGCCGGACAGGAGCAGCAGCACGCGGTTGCGCACCACGGCCATGTTGTCCTTGACCAGCTGGACCTGTTCCGGACCCGCGATCTGCAAGGTGAACTGTACCTGCAAATACTGTTCGCCGTTTTCCGGCTGCAGGTTGACGGTGAAGGCCTCGACCGGCACGTACTCGGCCTTGACGTCGTCGTCCTTCTTTTTCTTCTTCTTGTGTTCCTTGGCCGGCGCTTCCTCGGCATGCGCGCCGGACTGGCTGAAATACCAGCCGCCACCCGCGCCCGCGCCGAGCACCAGGACCGCCGCGGCGATCATGATCATCAGCTTCTTCTTCGAGCCCGCCGGGGCCGCATCTGCCGCATCCGCTTTCGGATCGGCCTTCGCTTTGGGATTCGCTTTCAAGATTACCTGCTACCTATGGATGGTGAACGACATTATGGCATTGTCGCGGATAGATGCGCCTGGGCAAGCCTCGAAAAGAGGGCGGAAGAGGCGGCATTCTCCAGGATTGTTGTGCGCGCGTGATGACGAATTAGAAAAAAGCTGCACATTGTAGGTGTTCGATATTCAGTTCGCCAATGCACGTCGCTCCGGCGAAGGCCGGAGCCCAAGTTCTGCGTATGCTGTCGAAACGCTCAACTTAGGCTCCGGCCTTCGCCGGAGCGACGACGATCTTGCTGCCAACTCAATGAATCGATCAGGCGAAGGTATCGACCATCCCCCGCTCGCCCAGCGCCACGGTGCGGGCCGCGCGCGGTGCGCTCTCGACAGTATCGCCGCCACTGCCGTTCAGGCCGCCCGCGCCGCCGCTGCCGCGGCGTTCGCCATCCTGCGAGGCCTGGCGCTGGTCGGGCGTGCCGGCGTCGACCGTCGCATTACCCAGCGCGATGCCGCTTTCGCTCATCATCTCGCGCAGGCGCGGGATCGCGTTTTCCAGGGCCTGGCGCACCTCCAGCTGGTTCGAGGAGAACTGCACGCTGGCCTGGTCGTTGCTCACGTTCAGCACCACCTGCACCGGGCCGAGATCCGGCGGGTTGAGGGTCAGGGTGGCGGCCTGTTCCTTGCCGACCATGTAGACGATGCGCTGGCTGACCTGGTTGTCCCAGCCCTGGCTGCCCACGCGGGCCGGGATACGGTCGGCCGGCACGGCGCCAGGCTGCACCGCTTCCAGCTTGGCCGCCTGGGCCTGCAGCTGGGTGACGCTCGGCGCCGGCGCTTCGGCGGCGGCCGCGCTTTGCTGGGTCGCTTCGCGCAGTTGGGCCTGGAACTGGGCGGCCTCCGGCTTGGCCTGGGCAGCGGCGGGTTGCGAAGCCGCGTCCTGGGTCGTGCGCAGCTCGGCCGGCGCGCGTTCGAGGCCGGTCGGCAGGGTGATGCCGCCCGATGCGGCTTCCTGCGTCAGGGCTTCGCCTTCGGCCGGCACGGCGGCCGCGAGGCCGTCCTGGGCCTTGATCTGCTGGAAGGCCGCCTGCAGTGCGGCGTCCGCACCCTCGGCCGCCACCGGCTGGGCCGCCGGCGTGGCTGCCGCAGGCTGGGCCAGGCTGGCCATGAAGGCTAGCATGTCGGTGACGGGCGTGGTGGCCGCTTCGGCGGCGGCGCTGGCCGCGGCCGCGTCCTTGCCTTCCTCGCTGACTTCCGTAGCCTCGGCTTGCGCGGTCTTGGCGGCGGGCGCCTCGTCCTTGGGCGCGGCGGCCTGGGTTGGCCTGGCCGGTTCGCGCTGTGCGGTACGCTGGGCT
>NZ_JAGPWC010000037.1 GCF_018119405.1 Massilia sp. ST3
GGCATCGGCAATCCGGGCCGCTTCTTCGCCATGCTGCGCGGCCATGGGCTGGACTTCGCCGAGCTGCCACTGCCCGACCACCACGACTTCCTCGACCGCCCCTTCGACGGCCTCGACGCCGATGTCATCCTGATCACGGAGAAGGATGCAGTAAAATGTCGGCAACTTGATAACCTGAAGGACGACCCGCGGCTGTGGGTCGTGCCGGTGACGGCGCAGCTCGATGCTGCGCTGGCCGAACAAATCGTGGAGAAATGTCGTGGACGCTCGACTGCTTGATATCCTGGTCTGCCCGCTGTGCAAGGGCCCGCTCGAATACGATAAGAAGGCGCAGGAACTGACCTGCCGCCCCGACCGCCTGGCTTACCCGATCCGCGACGGCATTCCCATCATGTGGGCCGACCAGGCCCGCCGGATTGAACCCACCTGAGCGGCGCGCCATGGGCTTCACCGTCATCATCCCGGCGCGCCTGGCCTCGACCCGCCTGCCGAACAAGCCGCTGGCCGACCTCGGCGGCAAGCCGATGGTGGTGCGCGTGGCCGAGCGCGCGCGCGAATCCGGCGCCACCCGCATCATCGTCGCCACCGACCACGAGGACATCGCCGCCGCCTGCGCGGCCCACGGCGTGCATGCGGTCCTGACCCGCGCCGACCATCCGTCCGGCACCGACCGCATCGCCGAAGTGGCGCAGGTGCTCGGCCTGCCCGACGATGAAGTGGTGGTCAACCTGCAGGGCGACGAGCCGCTGATCGACCCCAGCCTGCTGGCCGACTGCGCCGCGCGCATCCAGCCGGGCGTGCCGATGGCCACCTGCGCCCACCCGATCGACCGGGCCGACGACGCCTTCAACCCGAACGTGGTGAAGGTGGTGCTCGACAAGCAGGGCAGGGCGCTGTACTTCTCGCGCGCCACGATTCCCTGGCACCGCGACGCCTTCGCCCAGTCGCGCGACGGGCTGCCGGCCGGCTACACGCCGCTGCGCCACATCGGCCTTTATGCCTACAGCAACGCCTTCCTTCAGGCCTATCCCAAACTGGAGAGTTCGCCGCTCGAGCACATCGAGGCGCTGGAGCAGTTGCGCGTGCTGTGGCACGGCTATCCGATCGCGGTGCACGTGACCGCCAGCGCCCCGCACGCGGGTGTCGACACGCCTGAAGACCTGGCGCGCGTACGCCAGCATTTCGCGTCTTGATCCAGCCCGCAGAACGCCCTCGCGGCGTCTGCGCTGCGTCAACTTTTGTTGCCGGCGGAAGCTCCCCAAGGTGGCGTTAAGGCTGACTTTTGTGGTAACTTTCGTGTCAAGCTAGTCAGATATGCATCAAAGGCGGCATCAAAGGCGGCACCAAGCGCCATCGCTCGCCACCCACAAAATTCCAATCCATCCTTCGAACTCTAGGAAACACATGCGTCTCATTCTGTTAGGAGCACCCGGCGCCGGCAAAGGCACCCAGGCCAACTTCATCAAGGAGAAGTTCAACATCCCGCAAATCTCGACCGGCGACATGCTGCGCGCCGCGATCAAGGCGGGCACCGAACTGGGCCTGGCTGCCAAGAAGGTGATGGACGCGGGCCAGCTGGTCTCGGACGACATCATCATCGGCCTGGTCAAGGAGCGCCTGAAGGAAGCGGATTGCGCCAACGGCTACCTGTTCGACGGCTTCCCGCGCACCATCGCGCAGGCCGACGCCATGAAGGACAGCGGCGTGAACATCGACTACGTGCTGGAAATCGACGTGCCGGACGAGATGATCGTCGAGCGCATGTCGGGCCGCCGCTCGCACCCGGGCTCGGGCCGCGTCTACCACGTCAAGTTCAACCCGCCGAAGACCGAGGGCATCGACGACGTCAGCGGCGAGCCGCTGGTCCAGCGCGACGACGACAAGGAAGAAACCGTCAAGAAGCGCCTCGAGGTCTACCACAACCAGACCGAAGTGCTGCTGGGCTACTACAACAAGTGGGCGCAATCGGGCCTGCCGGGCGCGCCGAAGTACCGCAAGATCTCGGGCGTCGGCCCGGTCGAGCAGGTGCGCGAAGCGGCGTTTGCGGCGCTGGCGGAATAAGCGCGTTCGCATGACAACGGAAGCGGCCCTGCGGGGCCGCTTTTTGTTTGTAGGGTTGGCGGCTTTGCCGCCCACGCGTCGATTGTTGGCGGGTGCAGGTCGTAGCGGATGATGTGGTGCTGATCGACGAACTTGGCCGGAACAATGCCGGTGGCATTGTTCCGGCTTTCGCCGGAACGACGTACATGGGGTGCGGATTGGCGGAACCGGACGTGGCGCTCAACGCCCGCCTAACGCTGCCTCGATCGCCGCCGTCAACGACGCGCGGTCCGAATCCCCGTGATACCTGCGGCCGTTGAAGAAGAAGGTCGGCGTCCCCGTCGCCCCCACCCGCGCCGCATCGTCCGCATGCGCACGCACCTTGTCCCGGTAACGACGGCTCTCGAGCTCCTGCCGGAACCGACCCACATCCAGCCCCAGCGTCTGCGCCAGCAGCGGCAGGTTGGCGGCGTTCAGCTGCTTCTGGTGCTCGAACAGCGCGTCATGCATGCCCCAGAACTGCCCCTGCGCCGCCGCTGCCTCCGCCGCTTCCGCGGCCAGCCCGGCCAGCGGATGCAGGTGCTCCAGCGGCAGGTGCCGGTACACCAGCGCCAGGCGTGCACCGTGGCGTTCCTGCAGCGCCGCCAGGGTCGGCCGCGCGCGCCCGCAATAGGGACACTGGAAGTCGCCGTATTCGATCACCACCAGCTCCGCGTCGCGCGCCCCGCGCACATGGTCGTCTGCCGCCGCACCAATCGCCTGCTCGCCCATCGCCGCTCCCCGCGGCATGTCGCCGCGCAATCATGTGAGAATGTGTTTCGTGTGCGCCATGCCCGCCGGCGCAGGCCGATAATGGGTTCACGGTCATCAAGCCCACGAGGTGAACCATGAACCCATTTAGCCACATCCTGGCGCTGCTCGTCGCACTCTCGGCGGCAGGCGCCGTCCAGGCCCAGGCCACGGCCGCGCCGCCCAAGCCCCAGGAAAAAGCGCGCGAAGCCGGGCCGGTCTACGGCCCGGTACTGCACCCGCAAGCCGCGCAGGCCAGCCCGGCGGCCCCGGCGCCCGCCGCCGACGCCAGCCCGCAGGCCCAGGAAGAGCGCGCCGCCCCCGCCCAGCAGGCCCAGCAGCGCCAGGACGAGCCCGACCCCTCGGCCCGTCCCGCTCCCCAGCCGCCCCAGCCTGAGCCGGGCCAGAAGGCTCAGCCGCCGAAGAAGGATCCCAAGGCCAAGCCCGCGCCGCGCCGGGCCGGCGCCCAGCAGCGCATCGAGCCGACCCAGCGTATCGCCGCGCCCTCGGCCCAGCCCTACGGCCGCGTGACCGCGCCGCCCAGCGCCGCGCCCACGCCCACCGCGCCCAGCGGCGTGCAGATCGGCACCTGCCAGGGCAATGTCTGCACCGACAGCAGCGGCACGTCCTACGCGACCGGCGTCGGTAATGCCGCCGTCAACAGCGGCGGCCGGCTGTGCACGCGCAACGGAACCACGATGCAATGCTTTTGATGAAACATGGTTTTTTCCGGCAAAAGTTCGCTACAATGCCGCTGCTTGACGTTTACGTAAAGGTCAATCAAGTACCGACCTGGCGTCCATGCAGCGTCATATGAACTTCTACAAGGGAAAACCATGCAAATTCAGAACAATGTGTTCATCGTCACCGGTGGCGCGTCGGGCTTGGGAGCGGCCACTGCGCGCATGATCACGGAAGCCGGCGGCAAGGTCGTCATCGCCGACGTGCAGGCCGAAGCGGGCGCCGCCCTGGCGGCCGAACTCGGTGGCCAGTTCGTCAAGTGCGACGTCACTTCGGAAGCCGACGGCCTGGCCGTGGTCGCCGCGGCGACCGCGATGGGCACGCTGCGCGGCCTGGTCAACTGCGCGGGCGTCGCCCCGGCGGTCAAGACCGTGGGCAAGGATGGCCCGCACCCGCTGGACGCCTTCCAGCGCGCGGTGAACATCAACCTGGTGGGTACCTTCAACATGGCGCGCCTGGCCGCCGATGCGATGGGCAAGACCGAGGCGGGCGAATACGGCGAGCGCGGCATCATCATCAACACCGCCTCGGTCGCGGCCTTCGACGGCCAGATCGGCCAGGCCGCCTACGGCTCGTCCAAGGCCGCCGTTGCCGGCATGACCCTGCCGATGGCGCGCGACCTGGCGCGCAGCGGCATCCGCGTGATGACCATCGCCCCGGGCATCTTCGAGACCCCGATGCTGATGGGCATGCCGCAGGAAGTGCGCGACTCGCTGGGCAAGATGGTCCCGTTCCCGCCGCGCCTCGGCATGCCGAAGGAATACGCGCACCTGGCCAAGGCCATCATCGAAAACGTGATGCTCAACGGCGAAACGATCCGCCTGGACGGCGCGATCCGCATGCAGCCGAAATAAGCTCTTGTACTGAAAGCAACCCGCAGATGCTGTAGGATGCGGGGAAATGCGGGCGCGTCTCATGGTGTGTTCCATGCTGCGCGCCCGCCTTGCTTTTGGAGAGCCGATTTGAACCGATTCAAGCTTCTTGCCCTCGGCCTGGCGCTCGCCAGTGCCTTCCAGTTCCCCGTCCACGCCCAGGACACCCGCCAGGCCGCGCCCGAAGCGGCAACCGGCTACCGCGACAAGGCCGGCTGGCCCGCCAGGAAATACATGGTGGCGGCGGCCAATCCGCTGGCGGTCGATGCCGGCTACCAGATCCTCAGGAAGGGCGGCAGCGCCATCGACGCCGCCATCGCCACCCAGCTGGTCCTGACCCTGGTCGAGCCGCAATCCTCGGGCATCGGCGGCGGCGCCTTCCTGGTGCACTACGACGGCAAGCAGACCCAGGCCTTCGACGGCCGCGAAACCGCCCCCGCCAAGGCCGACGAGCGCCTGTTCCAGCGCCCCGACGGCAAGCCGCTCTCGCGCGTCGAGGGCATCGTCGGCGGACGCTCGGTGGGCGCGCCGGGCGTGCTGCGCATGCTGGAGCTGGCGCACCGCCAGCATGGCAAGCTGCCCTGGAAGACGCTGTTCGAGCCGGCCATCCGCATGGCGGAGCAGGGCTTCGCGGTCAGCCAGCGCCTGAACGCGCTGCTCGGCCACGACGCCCACCTGCGCAAGGACCCGGCGGCGGCGGCCTATTTCTACGATGCGGACGGCAAGCCCTGGCCGGTCGGCCACGTGCTGAAGAACCCGCAGCTGGCCAGGACCCTGCGCGAGATCGCCGAGGGCGGGGCGGACGTGTTCTACACCGGCCGCATCGCGCGCGAGATCGCCGCCAAGGTGGCCGCCCACCCGACCAACCCGGGCCTGCTGACGGCCGCCGACATCGCCAACTACCGGCCGAAGGTCCGTACCCCGGTCTGCAGCGATTACCGCGTATATACCGTGTGCGGCATGCCGCCCCCGTCCTCCGGCGGCATCGCCGTGGCCCAGATGCTGGGCATGTTCGAGACCATGGACATGAAATCGCTCGCACCAAGCGACGGCGTGCCGGGCCCGCAGGCCGTGCACGTGTTCTCGGAAGTGGGCCGCCTGGCCTACGCCGACCGCAACCGCTACGCCGCCGACACCGATTTCGTGCCGCTGCCGGGCCGCGGCGTGGCGAGCCTGATCGACAAGTCCTACCTGGCCAGGCGCGCCGCGCTGGTGGGCCAGCGCTCGATGGGCGAGGCGCCGGCCGGCACCCCGCCGGGTCTGGAAGCAGCCTGGCGCTGGGGCAAGGACAACGCCATCGAGACCCCGTCCACCTCGCACGTGTCGGTGGTCGACGGCTACGGCATGGGCCTGGCCATGACCACCACCATCGAGGACGCCTTCGGCTCGCGCCAGATGGTCGGCGGCTTCATCCTCAACAACCAGCTCACCGATTTCTCCTTCGATTCGGTTGATGCCAACGGCCCGGTGGCCAACCGCGTCGAGGCCGGCAAGCGTCCCCGCAGCGCGATGTCGCCGACCGTGGTGTTCGACAAGAAGACCGGCAAGCTGGTGCTGGCGGTCGGCTCGCCCGGCGGCCCGGCCATCATCAACTACGTGGCCAAGGTACTGGTCGGCACCCTCGACTGGGGCCTCAACGTGCAGCAGGCGATCTCGCTGCCGAACTTTGGCAGCCGCAACGGGCCGACCGAGCTGGAAGCAGGGCGCTTCCCGCTGTCCACGGTCGAGGCGCTGCAGGCGCGCGGCCACCGGGTGCGCCAGGGCGAGCAGACCTCGGGCCTGCACGGCATCCAGCGCATGGACATCCATGGGGTGCCGCTGTGGTTCGGTGGTGCGGATCCGCGACGCGAGGGCGTGGCAAAAGGTGATTAATGGTTAAGTAAACAGGACTTATTTCCCTAAAGCTAGTCCAGGTTTGCTAAGCTTGCACAGTGGATAGTAAAGAAAAAACCGGGCTGATCCTGACTGGAGGCGGCGCCCGGGCTGCCTACCAGGCGGGCGTGCTGCATGCGGTGCAGCAGATCCTGGTGGATGCCGGCCGCAGCGCACCCCAAACCCCGTTCGACATCATTTGCGGCACCTCGGCCGGCGCGCTCAACGCGACCGCCCTGGCGTGCCGCGCCGACGATTTCGCGAGCGGGGTGCGCGGCCTGCTGGCGGTGTGGGAAGACGTGGCCGCGCACCAGGTCTACCGGGCCGACTCGCTGGCCGTGCTGCGCTCGGGCGCGCGCTGGCTCTCGCTGCTGTCCTTCGGCTGGCTGCTGCGCAAGTGGCATGCCTCACCGCCCCAGTCCCTGCTCGACAACACGCCCCTGGCCGGCCTGCTGCACCATGCGCTAGACCTGCCGCGCCTGGACGCGGCCCTCGCCGACGGGGTGCTGCACGCGCTGGCGATCACCGCCTCGTCCTACAGCAGCGGCCACCACCTGACCTTCTACCAGAGCGCCGCGCCGATCGAGCCCTGGGTGCGCCACCAGCGCATGGCGCTGGCGACCCAGATCGGGGTCGAGCACCTGCTGGCCTCAAGCGCGATCCCCTTCATCTTCCCGGCCGTGCCCCTGTACCTGGCCGGCCGCCGCGAGTATTGCGGCGACGGCTCGATGCGCCAGCTGGCGCCGATCGCGCCCGCCATCCACCTGGGCGCCACCCGCGTGCTGGTGATCGGCGCCGGCCGCATGACCGAGCCGGCGCGCGACGACGTCAACAGCGGCGGCTATCCCAGCCTGGCCCAGGTGGCCGGCCATGCGCTGTCCTCGATCTTCCTCGACAGCCTGGCGGTGGACGTCGAGCGCCTGCAGCGCGTCAACCACACCCTCGGCCGCATTCCGCAGGACGTCCGCGCCGGGATGGCGCTCAGGCCGGTCAAGCTCCTGGTGATCGCGCCCAGCGAGCGCCTGGACGATATCGCCGCGCGCCACGTGCTCAGCCTGCCGCCGCCGGTGCGCACCCTGCTGGGCGGGATCGGCGCGCTCGAGTCGCGCGGTTCCGCGCTCGCCTCCTACCTGCTGTTCGAGGCCAGCTACACGCGCGAACTGATCCGCCTGGGCGAGCGCGACACGCTGGCGCGCCGCCAGGACGTCCTGTCCTTCTTCGCATCATGACGGCCTTCCTGCGCCTGCTCCTCCTGGCCCTGGTGATGGCCATGGCGCCCCTGGCGACGGCGGCGCCCGAGCCCACCCTGCGCTTCGACCACCTGTCGGTGCAGCACGGGCTGCCCCAGGAGTCGGTGCTGTCAATCGCCCAGGACCGCGACGGCTTCATGTGGTTCGGCACCCAGTCCGGCGTCTCGCGCTTCGACGGCTACCGCTTCATCACCTACCGCAACGAGCTGGGCAACCCGAAGAGCCTGGCCAACAACTGGGTGCGCGCGCTGCACGTCGACCGCCACGGCCAGCTGTGGCTGGGCACCGACGGCGGCCTGAACCGCTTCGACCCGGCCACGCGCAGCTTCACCCTGTTCCTGCCGAACGAGACCTCGCGGCGCGGCAACGGCAACCGCCACATCAAGACCATGATCAGCGACGGCCGCGACGGCCTGTGGATCGGCACCGGCGACGGCCTCCAGCACTTCGACATGGTGAGCAAGCGCTTCACCAGCTGGCACCGCGAACCCGGCGAACCTGGCACCCTGAGCGACGACGGCATCAATGCGCTGGCGCTGGACGCCGGCGGGCGCCTGTGGATCGGCACCGCGGCGGGCCTGGACAGCTTCGGTCCGGCGCGCCGCCGTTTCGACCACCATCCCGCCGGGCTGGCCAGGCGCGATACCCCGGTGCACGCGCTCCTGGTGGACGATGGGCAGCGCCTGTGGGTAGGGCGCTTCGGCGGCCTCGAACGCCACGCCCTGGAAGGCGCGGAGCGCGGCCGTGTGCGCCGCTACCGCACGCAGGACGGCATGGGTCCGTACTGGATCACCGCCCTCTACCAGGACCAGGACGGCACCCTGTGGGCCGGCTCGCACGACGACGGCCTGTACCGCTGGCGCGTGGGCGGCGACCGCTTCGACGCCTACCGCAACACCGTCACCGACCGCCGCAGCCTGGCCGACAACTACGTCTCCGCCCTGTACCGCGACAGCGTCGGCACCTTCTGGGTCGGCACCTGGTACAGCGGAGTGTCGCGCGCGGACCTGGACAGCGGCGGCTTCGCCCGCATCGTCGCCCGTCCCGGCGCGCCCGACTCGCTGGCCGACAGCAAGGTGCGCGTGCTGCTGGAAGAGGGCAACCGCCTGTGGGCCGGCAGCACGACCGGCCTGAGCCTGCTCGACCCGGCCACCGGCAAGGCCGTCGTGTACCGCCACGATCCGGCCAACCCGAACAGCCTGATCGACACGCCGGCGACCGCGCTGGCGCGCGACCGCGACGGCGTACTGTGGATCGGCAGCCGCAGCGGCATGACCGGCTTCGATCCGCGCAGCGGGCGCTTCCGCCGCAAGCAGCTGCCGGGCGACGCCGAAGCGAACAACGTGCGCGGCATGCTGGCCGCGCGCGACGGCTATGTGTGGATCACCTCGCTCGGCGGCCTGCACCGCTTCGACCCCGTGACCCAGGAAGTGGTCAGCTACCGCCACGACGCGGCCCGCATGGCCAGCCTGGCCGACGACATCACCCGTCCGCTGCTGGAGGATTCGCGTGGCCGCTTCTGGGTCGGCACCTTCGACGGCCTCGACCTGCTCGACCGCAAGAGTGGACGCTTCCGCCACTTCCGCCACGACCCCTACGAGAAGAACACGCTCAGCAACGACGAGATCCACTACCTGATGGAAGACAGCCGCGGCGACGTCTGGGTCGGCACCGCGGGCGGTTTGAACCGCATGATCACGGCGGCCGACGGCTCGGTGCGTTTCGTGCGCTACACCACCCGCGACGGCCTGGTGGACGACGCCGTCGCCGCCATGCTGGAAGACGCCGACGGGCGCATCTGGGTCTCGACCTCGAGCGGCCTGTCCTGCTTCGACCCGAAGTCCGGGCGCTGGCGCAGCTACACCTCGGCCGACGGCATCACCGACGGCGCCTTCTTCGACGCCTCGGCCCTGCGCGCTTCGGACGGCACCCTGTACTACGGCGGCTTCAACGGCATCACCGCCTTCGATCCGCGCGCCATCCGCGACAACCACACCGCGCCGCGCGCCGTGATCACCGGCCTGCAGGTGTTCAACCGTCCGATCGAGCAGGCCATGCCGGGCGTCCTGAGCGGACCGGTGGAGCATGCCGACCAGATCACTTTGCCGGTCGACGCGGCGGTGCTGACCCTGGAATTCGCGGCCCTGCACTTCGCAGCGCCGGAGCGTAACCGCTTCGCCTACCGGCTCGACGGCTTCGACCAGGGCTGGGTCCAGACCGGCGCCGACAAGCGCTTCGCCACCTACACCAACCTGGAGCCGGGCACCTATGTGTTCCGGGTACGCGCCGCCAACAAGGACGGGGTCTGGAGCGAGGATGTGGCGGCGCTGGCGATCACGATCGAGCCGCCGCCCTGGGGCACGCCCTGGTTCCGCATCGGCGCGGCGGCGCTGTTCTGCACTGTGGTCTACGTCGCCCTGCGCATGCGCCTGGCCGGCCTGCGCCACCAGAAGGAGCGCCTGGAGCGCCAGGTGGGGGCGCGCACCGAGCAGGTCGAGCACCAGAACCGCGTGCTGGAACGCCAGACCCAGGAGCTGCGCGAGCAGGAGCGGCGCGTGCGCGCCCAGACCAACGAACTGCAGAACGCCTACCGCGCGCTGCAGGAGAACGAGGAATTCCTGCGCCAGGCCAAGCAGCGCGCCGAGGACGCGACGCGCCAGAAATCCGAGTTCCTGGCCAACATGAGCCACGAGATGCGCACCCCGCTGGCCGGCGTGATCGGCATGCTCGGCTTCGCGCTGCGCGACGGCGCCATCAAGGAGGCCACGCGCGACCAGATCCTGCGCGGCCAGGCCAATGCCCAGGCCCTGCTGGCGATCATCAACGACCTGCTCGACTTCTCCAAGATCGAGGCCGGCAAGCTGAGTATCGAGAGCATCGACTTCGACCTGCACACGGCCATCACCAACGTGGCCAGCCTGTTCCAGGAACAGGCGGCGGCGCACAGCCTGGACTTCTCGGTGACCCTGGGCGAGGACCTGCCGCGCTTCGTGGTGGGCGACCCGACGCGCCTGCGCCAGGTGCTGGTCAACCTGGTCGGGAACGCCTTCAAGTTCACCCGCTCGGGCGGGGTGCGGGTCGAGGTCGAGCGCCGTCCCGATGACCAGCCCAAGGACGACGTGGCGGCGGAGGGCGAGCGCGGCCACATGATCCGCTTCACGGTGCGCGATACCGGCATCGGCATCCCGGCCGCGGCGCTGCCGCGCCTGTTCCAGAAATTCGAGCAGGCCGACACCACCACCACCCGCCGCTACGGCGGCACCGGCCTGGGACTGGCGATCTGCCGCCAGCTGGTGGAGCTGATGGGCGGCACCATCGGCGTCAACAGCACCGAGGGCAAGGGCAGCGTGTTCAGCGTGCTGCTGCCGCTGCGCGATGGCGTCGAGCCGCCCCAGGCCGAGCTGCTGGCGCGCGCGCCGCACAGCCACCGCCTGCGCATCCTGTGCGCCGAGGACTTCCCGACCAACCAGATCATCGCGCGCCTGATGATCGAGGAGATGGGCCACCAGGTCGACGTGGTCGCCAACGGCGCCGAGGCGGTCCAGGCCTGCTCGCGCACGCGCTACGACCTGGTCCTGATGGACGGCCGCATGCCCGAGATGGACGGCGCCACGGCGACCCGCCTGATCCGCGCCGGCGGCACCATGGAAGCGCCGGTCATCGACCAGCACGTGATGATCGTGGCGCTCACCGCCAACGCCACCGGCGAGGACCGCGCGCGCTACCTGGCCTGCGGCATGGACGCCTTCCTGACCAAGCCGATCGACGAAGAGGCGCTGCACTACCAGATCGGGCGCGCGATCGAGCGCCAGCAGCAGCGCGGCGTGACGCTGTCGCCGATGCCCGCGGGCGCCGTGGTGCGCGATGCCGCTGCTCCGGTGAATGCGCCGGTCGCGGCGCTGGCCGAGCTGGATGCGATGTTCGGCGTGACCGCGCCCGACGCCGCCCCGGCCCCGGCCGCCACCAACCCGGGCCGGCGCGCCAACGATCTCGCGCTTCGCCTGCGCGCGGCCTTCGCGGCCGACCTGCCGCGCCGGCGCGCCGAACTCGACGCCGCGGTGCAGGGCGGCGACTTCGATACCGCCGGGCGCGTGCTGCACGGCCTGCGCGGCAGCGCCAGCCACCTGGGCGAGGGCGCCATCGAGCAGCTGTGCGCGGAACTGGAGGCCGCGGCGGACGCCAGGGACGGCGCCCGCCTGCGCGCCGGCCTGGCGCACCTGGCCGTCCTGCTGGCCGCGGCCGCAGCCGCGACCGGACCAGGAACCGGAACCCGGCATTCCTGACGGCGTGGCTATAATGCTCGCTCTTGAGCCGAGGGAGAGGGAATGAAGGTGCTGGTGGTCGACGACGACGTCGTCTCGCGCATGATGCTGATGCACCTGGTGGACAGCTGCGGCAGCCACGAGATCTGCGAGGCCGAGGACGGCGAGGACGCCTGGCGCCAGCTGGAAGAAGGCCTGGCCCCCGCCATCGTCTTCTGCGACCTGCGCATGCCGCGCCTGTCCGGCCTGGAACTGCTGGCGCGCCTGCGCGCCGATCCCGGCCACGCCGGGCGGCGCTTCGTGCTGGTCTCGGCCTCCGCAGACGCGGCCACCATGGCCGAAGCGGACAGCCTGGGCGCCGACGGCTACATCGTCAAGCCCTTCCGCGCCGAGGACGTGCGCGCCCAGTTCGAGCGCCTGGCGGGCGGGCCGGCCGCGGCGGGCATGGAGCCGCCGGGGGAGGTGGCGCGCCGCCTCGGCATCGACGGCGCGCGCCTGCAGCTCTACCTGGACGGCCTGCGGCGCCAGCTGGACGCCGCCGGGCCCGAACTGGCGGCCCTGCTGGCCGCCGGCGACGCCGACACCGTGTTCGGGCGCCTCAAGCGCCTGCGCGAAGGCTGCGCCACCCTCGGCCTGCACGCGGCGGCGGATGCGTTGGCCGAACTCGAACGCATGGACGAGGGAACGCTCGACGCCGGCCGCCTGGGCCAGGCGCTGGGAAAGGCCGGGGCGGCCGTGTTGCGCCAGGCCGAGCGGACGCGCAACGCATAAGCCGCGCCTCGTCTAGACAAATCCGCTTGCTGATGGGTTACTTTAGATTTAAAGTACTTGCGGAGTGCCTGGTCAATCACAGAGGGCTGACATGAACGATGCCGCATCCGCAGGAATAGCAGCAACTGCAGCAGTCTCTTCCCCGGAACTGAGCCGTTCCGGCTATGCCGACGGCTTCGCCCGCGCCAACCTGCCGCCGCGCGAACTCTGGCCCGATTTCCTGTTCGACCTTCCCGAACTGCGCTACCCGGAGCGCCTCAATTGCGTGGCCGAGCTGCTGGACAAGAGCGTGCAGCGCGGCTGGGGCGAGCGCACCGCGCTGACCGGCGCGCGCGAGACCCTGAGCTACGCGGCGCTGCTGGCGCGGGTCGACCGCATCGCCCACGTGCTGCGCCAGGACCTGGGTCTGCCCACCGGCAGCCGCGTGCTGCTGCGCGGCGCCAATTGCCCGATGATGGCGGCCTGCATCCTGGCCGTGATCAAGGCCGGCTGCATCGCCGTTCCCACCATGCCGCTGCTGCGCGCCAGGGAGCTCGGCGCCATCGCCGCCAAGGCGCGCGTGAACGCCGTGCTGTGCGCGGCCTCGCTGTGCGGCGAGGTCGAGGCGATGGAACTGGGTGGCGCGCCGCTGGTCTGCTTCGACAGCGAACAGCCCGATGGACTGGAAGCGCGCATGGCGCGGCACGACGCGCCCTTCGAGGCCTGCGACAGCGCGGCCGACGACGTCTGCCTGATCAGCTTTACCTCGGGCACCACCGGCGTCCCCAAGGGCACCATGCACTTCCACCGCGACGTGCTGGCGATCTGCGACTGCTTCCCGCGCCATACCCTGGGCGCGACGATGAACGACGTGTTCATCGGCACGCCGCCGCTGGCCTTTACCTTCGGCCTGGGCGGCCTGCTGCTGTTCCCGCTGCGCGTGGGCGCGCGCGCCGTCCTGATCGAGAAGCTGACCCCCGAAACCCTGCTGGCCGCGATCGAGCAGCACCGCGCCACCGTGTGCTTCACCGCGCCCACCTTCTACCGCCAGATGGCGGCGCTGGCGGCGCAGTTCGACCTGTCCAGCCTGAGCCGCACGGTGTCGGCCGGCGAGGCGCTGCCGGTGGCCACGCGCGAGGCCTGGCAGGCCGCGACCGGCCTGGCCATGATCGACGGCATCGGCGCCACCGAGATGCTGCACATCTTCATCTCGGCCGCCGGCGAGGCCATCCGCGCCGGCGCCACCGGCAAGCCGGTGCCTGGCTATGTCGCCTGCATCCTCGACGAGGCGGGCAGGCAGGTGGGGCCGGGCGTGATCGGACGGCTGGCCGTGAAGGGACCGACCGGCTGCCGCTACCTGGACGACCCGCGCCAGCGCGATTACGTGCGCGACGGCTGGAACCTGACCGGCGACGCCTACGAGATGGATGCCGACGGCTATTTCCACTACCGCTCGCGCCTGGACGACATGATCATCTCGGCCGGCTACAACATCGCCGGGGCCGAGGTCGAGGAAGCGCTGCTGCGCCATCCGGCGGTGGCTGAATGCGGCGTGGTCGGGCGCGCGGACCCTGAACGCGGCCAGGTGGTCGAGGCCCATGTGGTGCTGCGGCCCGGCCATGCGGCCTCGAACGAGCTGGTGCAGGCGCTGCAGGAGTTCGTCAAGCAGCAGATCGCGCCCTACAAATATCCGCGCGCTGTGCGGTTTCGCGAACAGTTGCCGCGCACCGAAACCGGTAAGCTGCAACGGTTCAAACTACGCGCCGAGTCGGCTTGAGGAGCAGCATGCAGGATTTTGACGGGCGGGAAGGCCGGGATGGAGCGGATGAGCCGGAGAGCCTCGACCTGGAGAGCCGGCTGACCCAGGAGCATCACCAGTCGCTGCGGCTGTGGCTGCGCATGCTCTCGTGCACCTTGCGCATCGAGAACGAGATCCGCAGCCGCCTGCGCGCCAGTTTCGACATCACCTTGCCGCGCTTCGACCTGATGGCCCAGCTGGAACGCCATCCGGACGGCTTGCGCATGGGCGAGCTGTCCAAGCGCATGATGGTCACCGGCGGCAATATCACCGGCATCACCGACCAGCTCGAGCGCGAACAGCTGGTGGTGCGCGTGCCCGACACCAAGGACCGCCGCGCCTTCGCCGTCAAGCTCACCCCCGCCGGCCGCCGCGCCTTCGACGAAATGGCGGCGGTGCACGAGCGCTGGATCGACGAGCTGCTGGCCGACATCCCCGCCGAGGACAAGGACAGCCTGATCGCCCTGCTGTCGACCATGAAGCGCCGCCTGCGTATCGGCGACAGCCGCTGAACCTTCGCCTCCATCGCCGTAGGGTTGGCGGCTCCGCCGCCGACGCGTTCAACCGAGGCTCCCGTAGGGTGGACGGCTCTGCCGTCCACGCGGTGATAGGCAAAGCCAGCATTCGCGCGCACGATCCGGCGAACATTGCGACGAGCAATGCGAAACCGCCTCGCTGTTAGCGCCCACAATCAACAGTTCCGCAATCGTGCGACCCACCTATACAGGCAGCGGATAATTAACAGCCAGACTCGACAGGAGGCGCACCATGCTGATCCAGCCCGACGTGCCACCGGAATTCCGCACCTGCGGCCGCTGCCGGCGCACCCAGGGTCCTGGCTTCCAGCTCAGTTTCGCCTACCAGCCCATCGTCGACGTCGCGAGCCGCAGCGTCTATGCCTACGAAGCCCTGGTCCGCGGGCCGAAAGGGGAGAGCGCCTGGTCCGTCCTGTCCCGGGTCAACGAAGAAAACCGCTACGAATTCGACCAGGCCTGCCGCATCCAGGCCATCCGCACCGCGGCCGAGCTCGGCATCCACGAGCGCCTGTCGATCAACTTCCTGCCGAATGCCGTCTACCACCCGGCCACCTGCATCCAGCACACCTTCAACGCCGCGCGCGAAGTCGGCTACCCGCTCGAGAACCTGATCTTCGAAGTCCCGGAAGGCCAGCGCGTGCCGGACCGCCCGCACCTGGTGCATATCTTCCGCGAATACCGCCGCTACGGCTTCGGCACCGCCATCGACGACTTCGGCGCCGGCTTCGCGGGCCTGGAGCTGCTGTCGGAATTCCAGCCGAACTTCCTCAAGCTTGGCATGGGCCTGGTGCGCGGCATCGACCGCAACCCGGCGCGCCAGGCGATCGTGCACGGCGTGCTGACCATGTGCGCCGAATTGGGTGTGCAGGTGCTGGCGGAGGGCGTGGAGACGCGCGAGGAACGCGACTGGCTGGCGGCGGCGGGTGTCGGCCTGATGCAGGGCTACCTGTTTGGCAAGCCGCGCCTGCGCAGGGTCGAGGACGTCGAGCAGGCGGCCTGGCATTGAACGGACCGGGGCCGGAAATGCCGGTCAGTACCGTTGCAAAACGTTAACCAGCGAGGCGATCGGTATTTATTCGCTTTCTACCGGAATTGTTTGTCACTAGAATAACGGCATTCTGTTCGGGCGCCGCATGACAAAAAATATTCCCTACCTCGACGGTTGGCGAGGACTCGCCATCGTTTGCCTGTTGATCGGGCACTTTTTCCCGGTACCGGCCATCAATCTAGGCGTCGTCGGGGTCGCGTTGTTCTTCGTCCTCTCCGGTTTGCTGATGGCGCGCGTCCTGTTCGTGCAGCGGACCGATTTCGGCACCTTCTACCGGCGCCGCATCGCGCGCGTGTTTCCCTCGGTCGCGGTCTACCTGGCTGTGATGACCGCGATCTGGAGCTTGTCCGGGCAAGGCTTTTCGGAAGTCGAACTGCTTGCCGCGATGAGCTTCACGAACAACTATATCGGCGTCGAGCTGGGCGCCATGCCGTTTGGCCACATCTGGTCCCTGAGCGTCGAAGAACATTCCTACGTGATCCTTTCGCTGGCCGCCTACTGGTGCCGCGCGCGCGGGCATCGGGGCCTGTCCGCCCTGGCCATCATCCTGACGGTCATCCTCGCCGCCATCGCGATCTACTCCTTCGTGCCGGCCACGCACAATTCGCGCTTCTCCCTGCGCACCGAGGTGGCGTCCTTCGGCATCTTCGCCTCCGGCTTCGTGTTCCTGGCGCTGGCCGGCAAACCCGTCCGCTGGAACACCGCGTGGATCGCACCGGCCGCGCTGCTGGTCGGCGTCGCCGCCCACTGGTGGAGCGTGCCAACCGGCCTACGCATCATCGTGGGATGGGGCGCGTTCGCCCTGGCGGTGAATTTCATGGCGGCGGCGCCGCGCTGGTTCATCGCCCTGTTCGAATCGTCCTGGCTGCGCCAGCTGGGCGTCTATTCGTTCTCGCTCTACCTGTGGCAGCAGCCGTTCTATTTGCTGTCGCGGCATAGCGGGCTGCCGCCGGTGCTGGGACTCGCTGGCTCCTTGCTGGTGGGCTGGGCTGCCTTCCATTTAGTCGAAAACCCGGCGCGCGTCTACCTGAACAAGCGGTGGGGAGCACGGCCTCGGCCCGTGCTCGACAGCGAAGCCGAGTCGGAGTGCGTGCGTTCCTAGGGTGTCGATGGGCGAGTAGGGACAGGAAGCCACAGGAGTGGTTCCTCCGACAGGGATCGACGAAGCTCCGGAATTGCGCATGAGCGCCGGGTCAGGGCTGGGCATCGCCGCTCAGGTACCAACAACAGTACCAACAGTTTCAGCACGTGGCTGAGATGTTCCGATCTGTTGTTGATTGTTCGTTTGACTACGAGCGGCACCAGGCCTTAAGTGAAGCTCAAGCATGAGATTGTTCAGCATCAAGGATGTCGCCGTTTCAGGTACATATCATTAATTTTTGGAATGTGCCAGAAACAGATATCACAGGTGAACGCTCTGCTGAGGAAGTTCTAATGAACCTTAAGGATCTGCTCACGGGGGCGGCCGGCTTGACGGAGGCGAATCGCCCCATTCGTCTACGACTATTCCGAGAGAAGGATGTGCTCGACGACGCCGTGCTGGTCAAGCGAGTCACAGGCAGCGAAGCCTTGTGCGGCGGACTGGAATACCGGCTTCTGTGCGTATCGGGGCGCGCAGACCTCCCTTTGAAGGAGCTCATCGCCTTACCCGTTGAGCTGCAGTTCGTAACGGATTGCGGCAACATGCGCGCGGTGCGCGGCATCGTCGCGCAAGCGGCTGCCGGCCAGAGCGATGGTGGCCTGGCGACCTATGAACTGGTGCTCCGCGATGCACTGGCACTGATGGAGCAGCGTACCAGTACGCGGATCTTCCGCAACATGAACGAACTGGACATTACTCAGGTCATTGTGGACGAGTGGCGCCGGAACAATCCGGTGCTGGCCAGGGCATTCGACATGGACTGGTCGCATGTGAAAGGCAGCTTCCCGGCTCGTGAATTCAACATGCAGCACAATGAGTCCGACGCCGACTTCTTGCGCCGCTTGTGGAAACGACGCGGCATCGCGTGGTTCATGCGCGCAGGGCTTGCCAGCGCATCGCAGGGCAAGGATATGCCGGCACACACCTTGGTGCTTTTCAATGACGGACTCACGCTGCCGCAAAATGCCGCAGGCGTGGTGCGCTACCACAGGGATGACGGTACCGAGCAAAGCGATACCATCTTCGCGTGGAGTCCGGTACGCAAGCTCGTCCCAGGCAATCTCAACCGTCTCAGCTGGGACTACCTGAAGGGCCGGCCGATGACAGCCAATTCGCCGTCATGTATCGACCAGGGCGCGACCGGTAACCGTTTTGCACTCGGTCTCGATGACTACCTGATCGACGTGCCGCATGCCGGGGAGGACGGCGAAGATTACCGTAAGCTTGGCGAACTGCGCATGAAGCGCCATGAGTACGAATCCAAGTGCTTTCATGGCGAAGGAAGTGTGCGCGCGCTCTGTATCGGGGAATGGTTCGCCTTAAGTGGCCACCCGGATATCGACACCCACTCGCCGCAGGAACGGGAATTTGTCATCACGCGCCTGGAGGTCGATGCGGAGAACAACCTGCCGAAGACGTTCGACGATCGGATCCAGCGCCTGTTTGCGCTCAACCGGTGGCATGAAGCCCATGTCTACAGCGGTCTGCGCCAGGCCAGCGCTGAACGCGGCATGCGCTACACGAACCGCTTTGCCTGCGTTCGCCGCAGCATTCCGATCGTGCCGGCATTCGATCCGCGTACCGATCTGCCGCGTCCGCAGCTGCAAAGTGCAATCGTCGTCGGCCCGCCTGGTGAAGAAGTGCATTGCGACGAACACGGGCGGGTCAAGGTACGCTTTCCCGGCACCAGGGCCGAAGACCATGAGCACGCGCAAGGCGCCGGTGCCAGCGGCAGCGACCGGGACTCCGCCTGGATACGGGTCGCCAGCACCTGGGCCAGCAATCAGTGGGGAACGATCACGCTGCCGCGCGTCGGTGACGAGGTGCTGGTTGACTTCCTCGGTGGCGATCCGGATAAGCCGATCATCGTCGGCCAAGTTTATGGGCGCATGGCGCCGCCGCCTGCGTTCACTCATGCCGGAGCGCTGCCCGGAAACAGATATGTGGCCGGCATCAAGAGCAAGGAGGTTGGTGGCAACCGCTACAACCAGTTGCGGCTGGATGACACGTCTGGCCAGATCAATGCACAGCTGGCGTCCCAGCACGGTCACAGCGAGTTGAACCTGGGGTGGCTGACTCACCCGCGCAAGGACGGCAAGGGCGAAGCGCGCGGCGAAGGCGCTGAGCTGCGCAGCGACCATGCCGTCGCGCTCCGGGGCGCGCAAGGCGTCTTGATCAGCGCCGCTGCGCGCCAGAATGCAAGCGGAAAACAACTGGATCGAAGCGAGCTTCTTGACCTGGCCGAGGCCTTGCAGGGGCTGCAGAAGCAACTGGCTGAACTGGCGTCGACGCATCACGCGGACAGTACCGACGACAGGGAACTCGAACAACTGGTCGGCTACCTGAAGCAGTGGGAAGGCGGCAGCAATACTGACAAGGACGGCGCCGGCGGCCAGCCCGTGGTGGCGTTGTCCGCGCCGGCCGGCGTCGCCATGGCCAGCCAGGACAACGTTGCGATTGGCGCCCAGACGCATATCGATGTGCTCAGCATCGGCAATACCCAGCTGTCGGTTGGCAGGAAACTGCTGGCGCGCGTGTCGGAAAGCATCAGCCTGTTTGCACACCGACTCGGTATCAAGCTGATTGCCGCCAGCGGCAAGCTCGAATTGCAGACGCACGGCGACGATATCGAGCTCACTTCCTCCAAACGCATCGTCCTGACTGCCACCGACGAGATCGTGCTGCAGGCGCCCAAGGTCCGCATCGTGGCGCAGGGGGCGCAGGTGGATATCGGCGGCGGCGCCATCACTCAGCAGAGCAGCGGCGACCACACCATCAAATCCTCGAAATTCGCCCATGTTGGGCCGGGAGGAGGCAGCCCGGCCGCCGTGACCTTGCCGAAGAGCGAAGCGCAGCACGACCAGCAGACCGTGTTGCGCTGGATTGGGACCGATGAGCCAATGAAGAACCAGCGCTATCGCATCACCACCGAAGACGGCCGCAGCTTCGAGGGACGAACAGATGCGAACGGGCTGACCGAGCGTTTCAGCAGCGCCATTTCGTTTGGACGCTACAGCATCGAGGCGCTGGACGACTGAGACATCATAGGGAGCATGTGATGACGACTGCCGAACATCCTTTGCCCGCGCAACATCATGCCGGCGCGGCCCGCAAAGCCGAAGGGTTTGCAACACCGAAACAGGACAAGAAGCCGCAGTGTGCGCGGATGCTGCCGAAGCGGGTATTGCCCGTTATTTTTCTGCCGGGCATCATGGGGTCGAACTTGCGGATGAGTGCGGAGCGGCAGAAAGAGTTGAAGCAGGAGGACAATATCGCATGGCGGCCCGACGCGCTTGGGGCGTCGAACATCAGCAAGAACGCGAACAGCCCGCCACGTGAACGGCAACTGCGGCTGGATCCGCTGCACACCACGGTCGATATCTACGATCCTTCCGGGCCGTCTGACGTCACGGGCGATGGACGGCATGGCAATGTCACCTTGGGGGAGAACTTCCATTCTCCCCTGCTGACGAGCGACCCGGCGACCATGCCCAACGGGCGTACCGCGGTCGAAAAGGCGCGGGCGCGCGGCTGGGGCGAAGTATTCTTCAAGAGTTATGGCGTTTTGCTGCAGCACCTGGAATCTCGCCTGAACAACACGTTTGCCAACGGCAAACTGCGGCCGGAGTGGCGCGACGTCGTTGGCGTTGATCCACAGGTATGGAGCGCGGACCCGAAGCTACCCCAGCAAGCCGTCACCGAGCAGGATCTCAAGAAGGCGGTCACCGGCTGCTGGTTTCCTGTGTACGCGTTCGGCTATAACTGGCTGCAATCGAACGGTGACAGCGCGCAAATTGTCGCCGAGCGAATTAATCAGGTTATCAATGATCTGAACGGATCCGGCTATGAATGCAACCAGGTGATTGTCGTGACCCATTCCATGGGCGGACTGGTCGGCCGGGCGCTGGTTCATCCCAAGATTGGTAACCTTCAGGACAAGGTGCTGGGCATTGTCCATGGCGTCATGCCGGCTATCGGGGCCCCGGCCGCCTACAAGCGCATGCGGGCGGGATTCGAGGACCCCGGGTTGATGCACGCCAGTCTCAGCCTTATCGAAGCTGGCGTTGTTGCGAAGGTGCTTGGCAATTTTGGCGATGAGGTGACCGCAGTGCTGGCGAATGCGCCCGGCGGGTTGGAATTGCTGCCAACCGAATCCTACGGTAATGGTTGGCTGCGTGTGCGGCACAATGGGCGCGACCTGGAGTCGTGGCCGAAACAGGGAGACCCCTACAATGAAATCTACAAGGTGAGCGGGAAATGGTTCGCACTGTTCCGGGAAAACTGGATCAATCCTTCCAACTATCCTGAGAAGAAGGGCGGGGGTACATTCAAACGGACATGTGAATATCTCGACATGGTCCAAGGTTTTCATCGACAGATCTCCGGCACTTATCACCCCAGCAGTTATGCGCACTACGGTGCCGATCCTCGGCGTCAGAGCTTTGGTGAAGTTGTCTGGGAAATCGACAAGAACTGTGCCGATCCTAGCGGATGGCAGGACTGGCCCATTATCAGCGATACCAAACAAGGCAAGCTCGAACTGGTCCGTTGGGATGTGAACTGTCGTGGCAAGACATTTGCAAAAAGCCCTCCCGTTTCCAGTCCAAATCTCAGCAAGGCTTTTGCTACACCGATTTCAAACCCCAATAGCAATAAATCAATTCACGCGACGATTCTGCCAGCAAGCGCACCTGGCGATCAGACGGTGCCTATGGCCTCAGCCGACCATCAACTTCAAAGCGGCATGTTTAGGGGAATTTTCCGTCAAACTGGTTATGAACATCAGTCCAGTTATAAGGACCCCCTGGCCATCGCTTCAGCCTTGTACAGCATCGTGCGCATCGCCCAGCAAGCAAGCTGGAAATGCTGAAAGGATTATTCATGCATGTAACCGCTTTCAAGCGCATGTACTTTGTCGCTCTTATAACCACGCTGGTGCTGATTACAGCCTGTGGCCGTCATCCCAGCCAATGGAAGACCCCAAACATGACCACACTCACGCCCCGTCTGCAACCGATGTTCGAGAAAACCAAGCCGGTCTGCTTTGGCCGCTTTATCGTCGATGTGCCGGCATCGGCCACCGTCGCATGGGGCGGTACCGATGTTCCGCTAGGCGTGACCATTTACCGTGACGGTGTGGATGAGGTAAAGGCCTTGGCGCAGAAGTTCATCAACGAACTCAACAGCAAAAAGGCTATCAACCATGATGATGTCCCATTGCTGTTATCAGTAGAAGAGATGATCGAGCCTGAAGGTAAGATCGTGACCGGTTATGAGAGTTTCCAATCCATCAACGGGCTAAAGATTAATGGTTACTTCAAGCTGAACAGCGACGGCGCTATTGTCGATGCACGGCCTTTGCGAGACGATAGGGATGAAACGGTAGCAGACATAAAAAGTATTGTACGCCGCCTACGCCAGCGTTCCGAAAACGAAATCCCCACCGAGCCTGGAAACTGTATCGCACACTTTTTTTTGCCAGATAAGCAGAGTCCGACACAGGATGATCTGATGGAGCACATCCGTATTGGGTTTCGTTTGAAAGAGTTCCCCGACGCCCATTTCTCAATTTATGTAGCACCATCGAATCCACACGACCCCGAGGGCGACTCACTCCAGACCCAGTGGAAGCGGATCAAGGAAGACCCAGCCACGCTTGAGGAGAAGGCAGCGCTCGCCAAAATTGAATTCCTCCGCGAAAGCCCGCGCCAGATACATGATTGGACAACCGGCTACGAGGTCCTCGTGCGTAATCCCGACGAAGAACACGTCCATTCTTATCACGATTTCCAGGCTAAATTCACGGGCGTTCCCCATGACCAATTCCGACCGTACGCCGACATCCAGTTCCAAACCGGCGTCGGCGGCAACGCAGCCGGCTCCGCGAAGGCCAGCCTGACCGACGAAGAAGCCATCGCAGTCTGGGACAAAATCACCAGCACCATCCGCGTGCGCCCGACCAGCGCCAAGCCCATGCAATCCGCCGGCACCGGCCCGCGCCTGCCGCTGGGCGAGCTCGCCGCAACCGGGCGCATCTGCCCGCAGACTGGTTGGTGGGAGCACGATGCGCCGGGGCCAGCGGGTGACAGCCGCCGTCAACACATCCGGGCCGGCGACCATATGCCGCATGCGGTCGCGACTGGTGAGCCGTCGATCTGGCAAAAACTCAAGGGGGAACGGCCTTCCTACCGAACGGCGACGGTCTGGAAGCTGGTGAGCTACGACGATGCGCCTTCTCGTGTAGACGGGGTGGCGCAGTCAAGCTCAATCGCGCAAATCTCTCTCCCTGATGATCTTTCAAACGACGCTACCGATACCAGGCACGAAGGTGGCCGTGGCGAAGGGGCCGCGCCCAATAAGAAAGGCTGAGCGATGCCGAATGTGATTCGATTAGGCGACGCAACGTCTCATGGCGGCAAGGTCGAAAGTGCGAGCGCCACGTATTTCACGGTCGACGGAATAGCGGTCGCCTGCGTCGGTGACGCATGCAGTTGCCCCATCAAGGGACACGACAAATGCACGATTGCCGAAGGCGATCCGAGTCACATTATCAATGGCGTTGCCGTTGCCTACGATGGGCACAAGACGACTTGTGGCGCAAGCCTGATTGCGTCGATCGGAAACTTTAGCGGGCAATAGGCCGTCGTTCTGATATCCCAGGCGGTTGTGCTGAAGCATATCGGGGGTTTAGGTGGTCCCTCCGACTGGAATCGAACCAGTATCCCACGCTTAGGAGGCATGTGCACTATCCATTGTGCTACGGAGAGGACGCTAGCACCGCCATGAAGCCGAGGCGGGCGCAGTGGCAGGGCAGGGCCTGCAGTCCGGCGGGCGGGCCCCGCGAACGGGCCGGTACCGTGAACCGAGCGCAATTATAGCCGAGGATGGCGGGATTGTTGGAAGACCATGGCCCCAAGTCGGTACAATGTGGGCCTCATTCAATCAATTCATGCTTTTCCACCGCGAGCCCCCTTTCGCACAGGGCGCGGCGCGGCGGACGGAACCCCACTATGGCTGTCATCTCCCTTTCTTCCGCCCAACTGGCCTTCGGCCACGTGGCGCTGCTCGACCATGCCGACTTTTCGCTGGAGGCGGGCGAGCGTGTCGGCCTGATCGGCCGCAACGGCACCGGCAAGTCCTCGTTGCTCAAGATTATCTCGGGCCGCTTCAAGCTCGACGACGGCCTGCTCGTCATGCAGCAGGGCCTGAATATCGCCTATGTCGAGCAGGAACCGGTGTTCGATCCCGAGCTCACCGTGTTCGAGGCCGTCGCCGCCGGCATGGGCGAGCAGCAGGCCATGCTGACCGAGTACGAGGACATCACCGGCAAGTTCGGCCAGGGCGACGACGAGGCGCTGATGGACCGCATGCACGAGCTGCAGTCGAAACTCGACGCCGTCGACGGCTGGAACTTGGCCAACAAAGTCGACACCACCCTCGACCGCCTGAACCTCGCGCGCGACGCCCGCATGGGCAGCCTGTCGGGCGGGATGCAAAAGCGCGTGGCCCTGGCGGTGGCGCTGGTTTCCAGCCCGGACGTGCTGCTGCTCGATGAACCGACCAACCACCTCGACTTTACCTCCATCAAGTGGCTGGAAAGTCTGCTGCGCGAGTTCCGCGGCTCGGTGCTGTTCATCACCCACGATCGCAGCTTCCTCGACAACGTCGCCACCCGCATCGTCGAACTCGACCGCGGCCGCCTGTTGTCCTTCCCTGGCAATTTCTCGACCTACCAGGAACGCAAGCGCGAGCTGCTGGCCAACGAGGAAGTCGAGAACGCCAAGTTCGACAAGTTCCTGGCCCAGGAAGAAGTGTGGATCCGCAAGGGCGTGCAGGCGCGCCGAACCCGCGACGAAGGCCGCGTGCGGCGCCTGGAAGCGCTGCGCTTGCAGCGCGCCGCGCGCCGCGAGCAACAGGGCCAGATCAGGCTCGACGTAGGCACCGGCGAGCGCTCCGGCAAGATCGTGGCGGAACTCGAGAACGTGTCCAAGCGCTATGGCGACAAGCAGGTCATCCAGGGGTTCAGCGCCACCATCCTGCGCGGAGACAAGGTCGGCCTGATCGGCCCCAACGGGGCCGGCAAGACCACGCTGCTGAAGATCATCCTGGGCGAGGAAACCGCCGACAGCGGCAGCGTCAAGCTGGGCACGCGCCTGAACGTGGCCTACTTCGACCAGATGCGCGCCCAGCTCAACGAGGAGGCGAGCCTGGCCGACACGATTTCGCCGGGCAGCGACTGGGTCGAGGTGAACGGCCAGCGCAAGCACGTGATGACCTACCTGGGCGACTTCCTGTTCGCGCCGGAACGCGCGCGCTCGCCCGTCAAGTCGCTCTCGGGCGGCGAACGCAACCGCCTGCTGCTGGCGCGCCTGTTCGCCAAGCCGGCCAACTGCCTGGTGCTGGACGAACCGACCAACGATCTCGACATCGATACCCTCGAGCTGCTCGAGGAATTGCTCGAAGACTATAACGGCACCGTGTTTCTCGTCAGCCACGACCGTACCTTTCTGGACAATGTCGTGACCCAGGTGATCGTGGCCGAAGGCGAAGGCCTGTGGCGCGAATACGTCGGCGGCTATACCGATTGGGAGCGCGTGAAGGCGGCCGGCCCGGTAGCCCAGCCGGTCAAGGCGCCGGAGGCGCCGAAGCCCGGCTCGACAAAAAATGATGGTATGTCATCTACCGCACAGAGCTCTTCCGGCAAGAAGGTAAAGTTGAGCTACAAGGAACAGCGCGAACTGGAGGAGCTTCCTCAGCTGATCGCGACTCTTGAAGATGAGCAGTCGGCGATTACGGCACAGCTGAATTCGCCGGACTTCTACAAGCAGAATCCCGGCGACGCGAAACGCATCAACGCGCGCTACGCCGAGATCGACGAACTGCTGCTCGACGCCTTGGAGCGCTGGGAGCGCATCGAAGCTCGCGCCAGGGGAGAGCAGCAATAACGAACCAGGCAAGCAGGCCAGGCGCCTGCCATTGAATACATGACCGAGAACAACGAACCCCATGTCGTTTCACAGCCGCCCGCGGCGCTCTCGGTCGATGCTCCCGCAGTGGACGTTCCATTCCTCAGCCGCGCCGCCTGGGCGCGGATCCTGCCTTTCGGCACCTATATCTTCTTCATCGTCCTCGGCGACATGCTCGAGCGCGCCGGCTTCGCCCGCGCCGAGCTGCGCTGGCTGTATCCGGTCCAGATCGGGGCCGTCGCCATCCTGCTGGCCGTGTTCTGGAAGCAGTACACGGAGCTGCGCCGCCCCTTCGTTCCCTTGGCGCAAGCGCTGCTTGCGGTCGCCGTCGGCGTGCTCGTGCTGGTGCTCTGGATTAATCTCGACAAGCCCTGGATGGTGGTCGGCTCCAGCCCCGGCTACGACCCGCGCACGGCGGGCGAGATCGACTGGCTCTTGGTGACGATCCGCATCGCCGGCGCCGCCCTGGTGGTGCCGGTCATGGAAGAACTGTTCTGGCGCGCCTTCCTGATGCGCTGGGTCGAAGCCGCCGATTTCGAGCGCGTCGATCCCGCCCGCGTCGGCCTCAAGGCGTTTCTAGTTCCCGTCGTGCTGTTCGGCTTCGAACACAACCTCTGGCTGGCCGGCATCGTCGCCGGCGTCGCCTACAGCCTGCTCTACATGCGGCACCGCAACCTGTGGTCGCCCGTGCTGGCCCACGCCGTCACCAATGGATTGCTGGGGATCTGGGTGGTGGCCACCGGCAGCTGGGCGTTCTGGTAATCCGACTGGCGTCACTTTCGAGAAGACAAACAATATGCTGAGTATCCGCTACCGTCCCCTGGCCGTCATGATCGGCGCCCTGTTCACCCTGCCCGCGGCGAGCGCGCTGGCGGCCCCGCCGGAAGAAGGCATGCGCCTCTACGGCGGCATCGGCTGGGCCTACGACGACAACCTGCTGCGCATCCCCGACAACGCGCGCCCGTTCCAGGGCAAGCGCGGCGATTCCTACCGCACCGCCGAGGCGGGCGTGGTCTACAACAAGCGCATCAGCCGCCAGCGCATCGCCGCCGTGGCCAAGGTGTCGAAGGTCAAGTTCGACCACTTCGACCAGCTCGACTACGACGGACGCGACCTCAGCGCCACATGGAACTGGGAGATCGGCAACAAGCTCGAGGGCAAGGCGGAGGCCAGCTACGCCCAGGTGCTGGCGCCCTATACCGATTTCTTCAGCAACGAGCGCAACCTGCGCCAGCAGCGCCGCCAGTTCTTCGATGCCGGCTACAAAATGCACCCGAGCTGGAAGCTGCGCGCCGGCGTGGCCCGCGACAAGTTCACCTACGAACTGCAGGCCCAGCGCTTCAACAACCGCACCGAAAAGGCGGCCGAGGTCGAACTGATCTACCAGCCCAAGAGCGGCAGCTCGGTCGGCCTGGTGGCGCGCCGCGTGGAAGGCGACTACCCCTTCCGCCGTCCCAACCGCATCAACCCGCTGCTGACCGACGACTTCACCCAGGACGAGCTGAAGGCGCGCGTGAACTGGCTCGCCACCGGCTCGACCACCCTGCAGGCCCTGGTCGGCTATGTCCGGCGCGAGCAGCCGTCCTTCGGCGAAGGCAAGACCAGCGGCGTCAACGGCCGCGTCACGGCCTTGTACCAGCCGCGTGGCAAGGTCACCTACAGCGCCTCGGTGTGGCGCGAGTTCGCCCCGATCGAGAGCACCATCGTCAGCTACACCCTGAACAAGGGCGCGATGCTGGGCGCGACCTGGGCGGCCACCGGCAAGATCAAGGTCGACGCCAGCGCCATCTACGAAAAGCGCGACTACGCCGCGCGCCGCGAATTCCTCGGTTCGAACGACCTGAGCGATGCGATCCGCTCGGCCAACCTGCGCGCCACCTGGCAGGTCAAGCGCAAGATCCAGGTCCAGGCCGGCTACTCGCACCAGGCGCGCAGCGGCTCGGCCGTGCTCGGCACCAGCCGCTTCGACGCCAACGTGGTGCAGGTCAGCGCCAACGTGCTGTTCTAACAGGTACTTGTGGATACCAAGAGAAAAGACGTGAAACATGACGGTCAACGACATTCCGATTATCTCGTTCTTCCAGCGCGTGCTCGATCCCCTGATCGTCATGGGAACCCTGTATCTCGCCACGCTGGTCTACGGCGAGCCGTTCTCGGGATATTCGCTGGTGCTGATGATCCTCGCGTTCTTCATCTCGTCCTCGGTCTACCAGCACATCGACCCCTACCGCACCTGGCGCAGCGGACGCATGCTGGCCTATGCGCGCGACACCGTGTTCGGCTGGTGCGTGACGATCGCGGTGCTGTACTTCCTCGGCTCGGCGAGCGGCCTCAAGTACTACTATGACGAGCGCGTGCTGCTGGCCTGGTTCATCGCCACGCCGGTCACGATCCTGGTCAGCCACATCGCGGTGCGCCGCGCCACCGGCAGCCGCGACCGCGCCGACGAGGTGCGCTCGATCGTGGTGGTGGGCGCCAACGACGTCGGCATCAAGTTCGCCGGCGTGTGCGACCGCCACCCGAACCTGTTCATGCAGGTGCGCGGCTTCTTCGACGACCGCGCCGACGAACGCCACCCCAGCACCCTGGTGCATCCGATGCTGGGCAAGATGGCCGACGTGGCCGCCTACGTGCGCCAGCACAACATCAAGATGATCTTCATCAGCCAGCCGATCTCGGCCCAGCCGCGCATCCGCAAGCTGATCGACGAACTGAAGGACACCACGGCCTCGGTCTACTTCCTGCCCGACGTGTATGTGTTCGACCTGATGCAGGCGCGCTTCGATACCGTCGGCGGCATGCCGGTGATCGCCATCAGCGAGACGCCCTTCATGGGCTTTAACAGCGTGCTCAAGCGCGGCAGCGACATCGTGGTGTCCCTGGTTGCCCTGGTCCTGCTGGCGCCCCTGATGCTGGTGATCGCGCTTGCCGTCAAGCTCAGTTCTCCCGGCCCCGTGATCTTCAAGCAGCGCCGCTACGGCTTGTATGGCGAAGAGATCTATGTCTACAAGTTCCGCTCCATGACCGTGACCGACGACGGTCCGGTGGTGGTGCAGGCCAAGAAGGACGACCAGCGCGTGACCCGGGTCGGCGGCTTCCTGCGCCGCACCTCGCTCGACGAGCTGCCCCAGTTCATCAACGCCCTGCAGGGCCGCATGAGCATCGTCGGCCCGCGGCCGCACGCAGTGGCCCACAACGAGCAGTACCGCAAGCTGATCAAGGGCTACATGCTGCGCCACAAGGTGCGGCCCGGCATCACTGGCTGGGCCCAGGTGAACGGCTTGCGCGGCGAGACCGCCACTCTCGACAAGATGGAAGCGCGCATCCAGTACGACCTGGACTACCTGCGCAACTGGTCGCTGTGGCTGGACCTGTGGATCATCCTGAAGACGGTGAAGGTGGTGTTTACCCGGGAAAACGCGCATTGAGCGGGTCTTGATGCGGAGCGCATCGGTTCATTGGTCAATTGCTAAAAGTAATTAATTTGCGCTAAAGCACGCGCATTTTCATGTGAACACACGCGAAAGTACGGAGGGGCAACGTTTTACTTAAATCCTACTTAAATGAGGTGCGCACGATTGGCCGCTTGCTTGCATGACCATGCGTGCTGCGTAAAATCGTTGATGAGTTTGCAAGTTTCCGGCGGGCCGCCTGCCTCTCGGTACAACAAGAACGAGGACACAAGAACATGAAGAAGGCACTGATCACCGGTGTGACGGGGCAGGATGGCTCCTATCTTGCGGAACTGCTGCTTGCGAAAGGTTACGAGGTCCACGGCATCAAGCGGCGCGCCTCGCTGTTCAATACCGATCGCATCGACCACATCTACCAGGACCCGCATGCGGACAACCCGCGCCTGCTCCTGCACTACGGCGACCTGACCGACACCTCGAACCTGACGCGCATCATCGCCCAGGTCCAGCCGGACGAGGTGTACAACCTGGGCGCCATGAGCCATGTGGCGGTGTCCTTCGAGTCGCCCGAGTACACGGCCGACGTCGACGCCATCGGCACCCTGCGCCTGCTGGAGGCGATCCGTTTCCTGGGCCTGGAAAAGAAGACCCGCTTCTACCAGGCCTCCACCTCCGAACTCTACGGCCTGGTGCAGGAAACCCCGCAGCGCGAGAGCACGCCTTTCTATCCGCGCAGCCCCTATGCGGTGGCCAAGCTCTACGCCTACTGGATCACTGTCAATTACCGCGAAGCCTATGGGATGTATGCCTGCAACGGCATCCTGTTCAACCACGAATCCCCGCGCCGCGGCGAGACTTTCGTCACCCGCAAGATCACGCGCGCGCTGGCCAATATCGCCCAGGGCCTGGAGCGCGAGCTCTACCTGGGCAACCTGGACGCGCTGCGCGACTGGGGCCATGCGCGCGACTACGTCCACATGCAGTGGCTGATGCTGCAGCAGGACAAGCCCGAGGACTTCGTGATCGCCACCGGCCGCCAGTATTCGGTGCGCCATTTCGTCGAGGCGGCCGCCGGCGAGCTCGGCATCGAGATCGCCTGGCAAGGCGAGGGCCTGCACGAGCGCGGCCTGGTAGCGCGCGTGCATGGCGACAAGGCGCCGGGCGTGGCGCCCGGCCAGCCGATCGTGGCGATCGATCCGCAATATTTCCGTCCCACCGAGGTGGACACCCTGCTGGGCGACCCCAGCCGGGCGCGCGAGCGCCTGGGCTGGGAGCCGACGACCAGTTTCGAAGCGATGGTGCAGGAGATGGTGGCGCACGACCTGGAAACGGCGCGCCGCCACAAGCTGCTCGCATCGCATGGCTACAACGTTGCACTTTCACTGGAGTAAACGTGTCGAATTCTTCGCAGCCCCGTATCTACGTCGCCGGCCATCGCGGCCTGGTCGGCTCGGCCATCGTGCGCGTCCTGCGCGCCCAGGGCCATACCAACATCGTCACCCGCACCCACGCCGAACTGGAACTCACCGACCAGGCCCAGGTGCGCGAGTTCTTCCGTACCGAAGGCATCGACCAGGTCTACCTGGCGGCGGCCAAGGTGGGCGGCATCCACGCCAACAACACCTATCCGGCCGAGTTCATCTACGACAACATGATGGTGCAGGCCAATGTCGTGCACGAGGCATGGCGCGCCGGCGTGCGGAAGCTGCTCTTCCTCGGCTCCTCGTGCATCTATCCGCGCCTGGCGGCCCAGCCGATCCGCGAGGAATACCTGATGAACGGCATCCTCGAGCCGACCAACGAACCCTATGCGATGGCCAAGATCGCCGGCATCAAGCTGTGCGAGAGCTACAACCGCCAGTACGGCACCGACTACCGCAGCGTGATGCCGACCAACCTGTATGGCCCGGGCGACAACTACCACCCGGAAAACAGCCACGTGATTCCGGCCCTGCTGCGCCGCTTCCACGAAGCCAAGACGGGCGGGGCGCAGGAAGTCGTGATCTGGGGCAGCGGCAAGCCGATGCGCGAATTCCTCTACGTCGACGACATGGCCGCCGCCAGCGTCTACGTGATGAACCTGCCGCACGAGGTGTACGCGGCGAATACCGACCCGATGCACTCGCACATCAATGTCGGCACCGGCCAGGACGTCACCATCGCCGAGCTGGCGCGCCTGGTGGGCGAGACCGTCGGCTACCACGGCCGCATCGTGTTCGACGCCGGCAAGCCGGACGGTACGCCGCGCAAGCTGCTCGACGTGTCCAAGCTCGAGGCGCTGGGCTGGCGCGCCAGCACGCCGCTGGCGGAGGGCCTGCGCCGCGCCTACGACGCCTACCTGGCCCAGCAGGAGGAAAACGCGCCGGAGCCGGCGATGGCCGCGGCCTGACTGTTCGGCAGAGTGTTAATTGACGTACAGAGGGCCAATCGTGCGCTCCCCAGAATGGATGAGTCCAGCGCGCTCAGGCTCAATGAGGGACCAACGAGGGGCAAAACGGGGTTCTTGAACCACGGATACGAATAAAAACAGGGCGGCGAGGCCGCCCATTACGCGAGGAGTCATCTTGAAAACCTTCCACTTGGCAGCCATGCACACCACCATCCCATCCACTCCCAAGCGCGCGCTGTGTGCGGCGCTGATCCTGGCCACCGCCGCGCTGGCCGGTTGCGGCGACAAGGAAAAGGCGGCGAAACCGGGCCAGGCCCTGGCCAGCGTCAACGGCGAGGAAATCACGGTGCTGCAGCTGAACGAGGAAATGCAGCGCGCCGGCGTGCCCGCCGCCCAGCAGCAGGTCGCCAGCAAGCAGCTGCTGCAGGCCCTGATCGACCGCCAGCTGCTCGAGAGCGAAGCCGCCAAGGAAAAGCTGGACCGCGATCCCAAGGTGATGCAGGCGATCGAGCGCGCACGTTCCCTGATCATCGCCCAGGCCTACATGCAGAAGCGCCTCGGCGAGCCGGCCCGTCCGACCCCGGCCGAGGTCGAGGCCTACTTCAACAAGAACCCGCAGTTCTTCGCCAACCGCAAGCAGTTCGCCATGAACCAGCTGGTGGTCCCGGCCGCCGCCCTCACGCCCGAGCTGCGCAGCGCCGTCGACAGCGCCAAGTCGCTGGAGGAAGTGGCCGTACTGCTGGATGCGCGCAAGGTCCAGTACGGCCGCGCCCAGGTCACCCGCAGCACCGCCGACCTGAATCCGCAAGTCGCTTCCAAGCTGCTGTCGATGCCGAAAGGCCAGATCTTCGTCGTCAAGGAAGGCGAGCGCGCCCTGATGATCTCGATCGCCGACGTGCGCGACGCGCCCGTCACCCTGGCCATCGCCGCGCCCCAGATCACCAAGTACCTGACGAACCAGAAGAACAAGGAACTGGCCCAGGCCGAGATCCAGCGCCTGCGTTCGACCGCCAAGATCGAGTACCTGAACAAGGACATGGCCCCGACCGGCAAGGAGCCGGGCCTGCCCACCACCGCGCCTGGCGTAGGTGGTCCGGCGGCCGCGCCGGAACCGGCCGCGCTGGCCCACGACGCCGCACCGGCGCCGGCAGCCGACGCTGCGGCAGCGGGTGCAGCCAACACGACCGACGAAGCCGCGGTGAGCCGCGGCGTGGCCGGTCTCAAGTAAATCAACGATCCGGACGACACAAACTGAACAACAAGGAGCAATCATGAAACGACTCGTGAAGTGGATGATGGCCGCCGCACTCGTGCTGAGCTTTGGCATGGCGGGCGCCCAGGAAGTCAAGCTGGGCGCAGGCGACGTGGTCAAGATGTCGGTCTACGGCAGCCCCGACCTGTCGGTCGAGACCCGCGTCAGCGAAACCGGCAACATCACCTTCCCGCTGCTGGGCCAGGTGGCGGTGGGCGGCCTGTCGGTCGCCGAAGCGGAGAAGAAGATCGGCAACCTGCTCGAGAAGGGCGGCTACCTCAAGAAGGCCCAGGTCAACATGCTGGTGACCACCCTGGCCAGCCAGCAGGTCTCGGTGCTGGGCTATGTCAACCGCCCGGGCCGCTATCCGGTCGAAGGCCGGCGCAAGGTGCTCGACCTGCTGGCCATGGCCGGCGGCATGCACGGCGAGGGTGGCGACCAGATCAGCCTGGTGCGTACCCGCGACGGCAAGACCACCCGCGAGACCATCGACGTGGTCGAGATGGTGCGCAAGGGCGAACTCGACAAGGACTACGAGGTGGCCGGCGGCGACATCATCTACGTCGAGCGCGCCCCGCGCGCCTACGTCACCGGGGAAGTCCAGCGTCCGGGTCCGTTCCGCCTCGAGCGCGGCATGACCGTCCAGCAGGCCGTCTCGGCCGGCGGCGGCCTGAGCCCGCGCGGCAGCAACAACGGCATGAAGATCACCCGCCGCGACGCCAGCGGCAACCCGGTGACCATCAATGTCAAGGCCAGCGATCCGGTCCAGGTGGACGACGTGATCACCGTGCGCGAGAGCTGGTTCTAAGGTTCCGGCTCGTCGGTTTGTCCATCTCTGTCGTAAAGGTTTAAGCCATGAACGTACAACAATTCCTCCTGATTCTTCTTGCCAGGAAGAAGATTATTCTGTCGACCCTGTTGGTCACGGTGCTGCTCGCGCTGGGCTGGAGCCTGGTGCAGCAAAAGACCTATAAGGCGACCGCGTCCGTTCTGCTGAACTACAAGGGGGTGGACCCGCTGACCGGCCTGACCATGCCGGGCCAGCTGCTGCCGGGCTACATGGCCACGCAGATCGACATCATCAGCAGCAAGAACGTGGCGCTGCGCGTGGTCGACACCCTGCGCCTGGCTTCCAGCCCGGCGGTGCAGAAGCAGTGGCAGGAATCCAGCGAAGGCAAGGGCAGCGTGCGCGACTGGCTGGCCGACCTGCTGCTCAAGAAGCTCGAGATCATGCCCTCGCGCGAGTCGAGCGTGGTCGAGATCAGCTTCAAGGGCGCCGACCCGGCCTTCGCGGCCGCGGTCGCCAACGCCTTCGCGGAGGAATACCAGAAGATCAGCGTGCAGCTCAAGACCGAGCCGGCGAAGAAGGCCTCGTCCTACTTCAACGAACAGACCAAGCAGCTGCGCGACAACCTCGAGGCGGCCCAGGCGCGCCTCTCGAAATACCAGCAGGAGAAGGGCATCGTCAGCCTCGACAACAACCGCGTCGACGTCGAGCTGTCGCGCCTGAACGACTTGTCGGCCCAGCTGGTCGTGGCCCAGACCGCCGCCATGGAAGCCAACTCGCGCGAGCGCATGGCCGGCGGCGGCGTGAACTCGGCCGACGTCGCCAACAACGCCCTGATCCAGAACCTGCGCGTGCAGATGTCGGGCGCCGAGGCCAAGCTGGCCGAGGCCGGTTCGCGCTACGGCCGCAACCACCCCCAATACCAGGCCGCGGCGGCCGAGGTCGGCAAGCTGCGCGCCGAACTCAACGGCGCCCTCGGCACCGTCTCGCGCAGCGTGGGCGCCAACGCCCAGGTGCTGCGCCAGCGCGAGGCCGAACTGCGTTCCGAGCTCGCCTCGCAGAAAGCGCGCGTGCTCGAACTGAACCGCGCCCGCGACGAGCTGGGCGTGCTGCTCAAGGACCTCGACAGCGCCCAGCGCGCCTTCGACTCGGCCAGCCAGCGCTTCTCGCAGACCCGCATCGAGGCCCAGTCCGAACAGTCGGACATCTCGATCCTGAACCCGGCGGTGGCGCCAACCGAGCCGTCCGGCCCGCGCATCCTGCTCAACACCCTGGCCTCGATCCTGCTGGGCACCATCCTGGGTGTCGGCCTGGCCCTGCTGCTGGAACTGCTGAACCGCCCGGTGCGCTCGACCGGCGACGTCAAGGACATGCTGGGCATCCCGGTGCTCGGCACCATCGAATGGCGCCCGGCGCGCCCGCGCAGCACCGGCATCCGGTCGCTGATGACGCCGCGCCGCCTGCTGCGCCTGAACTAAGGAGTGGACACGACCATGAACCCATCTGTGCTATCCGCGCTGCCCACGGGCCACGCCGCCGACTCGAGCATGGGCGCGCTGCTGCTCGACTCGGGCAAGCTCACCCCCGAAAGCGCCGAACGCGTGCTGCGCATGCAGAAGGATCTCGGGATCCGCTTCGGCGAGGCCGCGGTGCGCCTCGGCCTGGTGAGCGAGGACGACATCCAGCAAGTGCTGGCGCGCCAGTTCTCCTATCCCTACCTGCAGAAGGGCCAGGCCAACCTGTCGCCCAAGCTGGTGGCCGCCTACGAACCCTTCTCGCCGCAGGTGGAGGCGCTGCGCGCCATCCGCAGCCAGCTGATGCTGCGCTGGTTCGCCCGCGGCCGCCGCGCGCTGGCCATCGCCGGGGTCAACCCGGACGACGGCTCCAGCCTGTTCGCGGCCAACCTGGCGGTGGTGTTCTCGCAGCTGGGTGAACAGACCCTGCTGGTGGACGCCAACCTGCGCAACCCGCGCCAGCAGGAGATGTTCGGGATCAAGCCGCGCCAGGGCCTGTCCGACCTGCTGGCCGGGCGCGCCGACCTGGACGTGATCTCGCGCGTGCCGGCCTTCGTCGACTTGTCGGTGATGCCGGCCGGGACCCTGCCGCCGAATCCGCAGGAACTGCTGGCGCGCGAAGGCTTCCGCAACCTGAACACCCAGCTCGAATCGCGCTACGACGTGGTGCTGTACGACCTGCCGCCCTTCGCGGCGGGCGCCGATGCGCTGGCGGTGGCCGGACGCGCCGGCGGCGTGCTGCTGGTGGCCTGCAAGCACCGTACCCGCATCGCCAACATCAGCCGCATGGCGGAACAGATGACCGAGGCCGGCGCCGAAGTGATCGGCTCGGTGGTGGTGGAGTTCTGAGATGGCGACCCAGGTGCATGCGAACGCCCCGCTGGACGCGGGAGCTCGGAAGGGCAACCTGCAAGCCGATCTTCGTGGCGCGCTCCCCGAATGGTGGCCCGTGATCGCCGGCCTGGCGATCCTGTTCGGACCCACTTTCTACAGCCTGTTCACCGGCGCCTGGATCGGCGAGGAACAGGGACATGGCCCCATCATCTTCTTCCTGGCCATGTGGCTGGTCTGGCGCAAGTGGCCCGAGGTGCTGGCGGCCACCACGCCGCCCGTGTCGAGCTGGCTCGGCTGGCCGCTGCTGGCCTTCGGCCTGGCAATCCACCTGCTGGGGCGCTCGCAGAACATCCTGATGTTCGAGGTCGGCTCGATCCTGGCGGTGCTGGCCGCGGTCCTGCTGCTCAAGCGGGGAGGGCGCGCCTTGCGCATCCTGTGGTTCCCCTTCTTCTTCATGCTGTTCATGGTGCCGCTGCCGAGCGAATTCGTGGCCGCCGTGACCATGCCCATGAAGATGGCCGTGTCCTGGGCCACCGAGCACATCCTGTTCGGCCTGGGCTACCCGATCTCGCGTTCGGGCGTGGTGCTGCAGATCGGCCAGTACCAGCTGCTGGTGGCCGACGCCTGCGCAGGCCTGCAGACCCTGCTCACCCTGGAAGCCCTGGGCCTGTTCTACCTGAACCTGATGCGCCACCCCTCGGCCGTGCGCAACATCGGCCTGGCGATCCTGATCGTGCCGATTTCCTTCGCGGCCAACGTGATCCGCGTGATCACGCTGACCCTGATCACCTATTACTTCGGCGACGCCGCCGGCCAGGGCTTCCTGCACGGCTTCGCGGGCATGGTGCTGTTCGTCACGGCGCTGGTGCTGATCCTGGCGGTCGACTCCGGCCTGCAGTGGTGGATCAAGCGCAGGGAAGACAGCCATGGGAGCGGCCGCGGCAAGGGCCCGGGCGCGCCCACCGTCATGAAGGAGGCCACATGAACCGCCGTTTCGCCATCAGCCTGATCCTGGGCGCGGCCATGGCCGGCACCTCGGCCCTGACCGGGGCCCTGACGCCCAAGGCGCGCGCGCCCCAGGCCCACGAGCAGTTCAGCCTGGAGCAGATGATCCCGGCCCGCTTCGGCGACTGGGTGCTGGACCCGACCGTGGTCCCGCTGACCCCCGATCCGGAGCAGCAGAGCGTGCTCGAGAAGATCTACGACCAGACCCTGTCGCGCACCTACATCAACCCGCAGGGCCAGCGCGTGATGCTCTCGATCGCCTACGGCGGCGACCAGAGCGAATCGCTGCAGCTGCACCTGCCCGAGGTCTGCTACGTGGCCCAGGGCTTCGAGATGCTCAAGGAAGGCGACGCCGTGCTGCCGACCCGCTTCGGCGAGGTGCCGGTCAAGCGCCTGGTGGCGCGCCTGCACGAGCGCAATGAGCCGATCACCTACTGGATCACGATCGGCGACCAGACCACCCGGGCCGGCATCCAGCAGAAGCTGCGCCGCCTGGCCTATGGCCTGTCGGGCAAGATCCCGGACGGCATGCTGGTGCGGGTCTCGACCATCGGCGCCAACGACGCCGCCGCCTATACCGTCCAGGACCGCTTCGTGGGCGACATGCTGGCGGTGCTGGCGCCGCGCGACCGCGCGCGCCTGCTGGGCGCGGGCGCAGGCCAGGCCCAGGCGGCGGCTCCGGCCCCGGCGCGCGGCTGACGAGTAAGGAAGGACCGCCACCTTGAACGAGATCCTGCCCTATATCTATTATTCGCTGCCCTGGCTGTTCGTGATCGGCCTCTCGATCGCGATCGTGGTCGGCTTCGGGGTGGGGATGGTGTGGCCGCGCTTCCTGGTCTACCCCTACCTGTGCGTCTTCTTCTGGGTCAATTCGACCAGCTACGGCAACCTCGCCGTGTTCGCCTCGCGCAGCATCTACAGCCGCGGCTCGGGCATGCTGTATTTCGGCGTCATCCTCTGGTATGTGCTGGGCGCCTGGTGCTGCGCGCGCGTGTCCGCCACCTTCCAGCGCTATCCGACCCCGGCCTGCAACCTGCGGCCCTGGTTCCTGGGCTGGTTCGTGCTGCTGGCCGGCCACGTGGGCGTGGCGGTGGTGTCCGGCGTCAAGCTGTCCGAGGCCCTGGCGCCTTCCGGCTTTTCCAACATCGTCTGGATGGCGCCCCTGGTCTCGCTGATCCTGCTGTCCTTCCGTACCCGCGAGCAGGTGATCGAGCTGTCCCACTTCATCATGCTGGCGGGCCTGGGGCGCGCCCTATTCGGGCTGGGACGCTGGGCGGCCTTTGGCGGCGACCCGAACAATGTCTACGCCAACATGAACGCGATCAAGATCCGGCTGACTTTCTTCGACATCAACGATAGCCTGCTGTGCACGGTCGCCTTCGCCATCGCCGCGGTCCACCTGTTCCAGGTGCACAAGACCGACCGGCCCAAGTTCTGGCGCAACATCGAGTGGATGACCCTGGTGTGCACGGCCCTGTGCGTGGTGCTGTCCTACCGCCGTTCGGCCTGGATCGGCTTCATGCTGGCCTTCGTGGTGGTGATGTTCCGCTTCCCGGTCAAGCGCCGCCTGCACGTGACCATGGCCGCCTTGCCGCTGATGGGCGCTGCCCTGGCCTACGTGGCCGTGCGCCGCCTGACCCAGACCAAGGGGGCGGGGGAGGGCTTGTCCGGCCTGATCTACGACATGCAGTCGAACCGCTTCGGCCCGGAAAGCTACCGGGTGCTCGAGCTCAAGCTGGCCCTGGCCGATTTCCTCTCCAGGCCGCTGACCGGCATCGGCTCCTGGGGCCGCTACAACGGCTACCAGGTCATCCCCTGGCAAAACAATCCGGACGGCGGCTTGTTCCTGCACAGCGGCGTGCTGCACATCGCCCTCAAGAGCGGGCTGCTGGGCACCGTCCTGCTGGTCGGCACCATCGCGGCCTTCGTGCTGTTCGCGCGGCGCGCCCTGCGCAAGCTGCCGCCGGAACTGCTCGGGGTCGGCACGGCGGGCGTGGCCGGGATCGCCTTCATGATTCCCGACTTCCTGATCGGCACGCCCTTCCCGCAAGTGCGCACCACCCAGATGCTGGCCTTCTGCCTGGCGTTGCCCTACCTGGCGATGGCGGTGGCCAAGCTCGCGCCCGCTCCGGTGCGGGCCGCCCCCAAGTCCTTCGTGCCGCGACCTCACCTGGTGCCCGCCTGATGAACCTGCGTCTTGCCAGCAACGCCTGGGCCAACCTGCTCGGGGCCGCGATCCCCGCGCTGGTGATGCTGGGCACCGTGCCGCTGGTGGTGCGCGGCCTGGGCGAGGCCAACTACGGCGTCTATTCCCTGGTCACCGCCATCGTCGGCTATTTCGCGGTGATCGACATCAACGTCACGGCCGGCTCGGTCAAGTACATCGCCGAGCACAATGCGCGCCGCGACGATGGCAAGATCGCCGAGACCTTCAGCTTCGGCCTGGCCACCTACGCCTGCATTGGCCTGCTGGGCGCCTGCGGCCTGTACCTGGGCGCGCGCTGGTTCGTCACCGGCGTGTTCTCGGTGCCGCCGCGCCTTGTCCAGGAGGCGGTGGCGACCCTGGAACTGGCCGCCCTCGGCTTCCTGCTGGGCCAGCTGCAGAACTATTTGAACAGCGTGCCGCAATCGCTGATGCGCTACGACATCTCAAGCCGGGTCGAGATGGCCTTCGGCACCCTGGTGCCGCTGGCCACGGTCGGCATCCTGATGCTGGGCTACGGCCTGTTCGAGGTGATCCTGCTGCGCGTCGTGGCCAGCAGCCTGCATTGCGCGATCCTGTGGCGCGCCATCCGCGGCCTGCTGCCCGGCCTGGCCTGGCGCTGGCCGGGCGCGCGCATCCGAAGCGAACTGCTGGGCTTTTCGGCCTATTCCTTCCTGGCCCGCTTCGCCTCGCTGTCCTACGCCTATGCCGACAAGCTGATCATCGGCGCCCTGGTCGGGGTCACGGGCCTGGCCTATTTCACGGTGGCGGCCACGCTCGCCAACCGCGTGCTGAGCCTGACCTTCCGCCTGTCAGGCGTGTTCTTCCCGGCCGCCAGCGCCCTGGCCGCGCGCGGCGAGCTGGCGCGCCTGGACCAGGTGTATGTGAAAGCCACGCGCTACGTGGTCTACCTGAACGCGGCGATCCTGGTGCTGGTGGCGGTGTTCGCCCACCAGATCCTGGGCTACTGGATGAACGAAGACTTCGCCCGTCATGGCGCCGTGGTGCTGGCCGTGATGGCGCTCTCGCAATTCATCGATTCGCTCACCAGCCTGCCGTCCCTGGTCAACGACGGCATGGGCCATCCGCGCGTGTCGGGCATGTTCGCACTGGCGCGCGCCGGCGCCGGCCTGGCCATCGTCTGGGCCGGGGTGGCGGGCTGGGGCATCGATGGCGCGGCCTGGGGCCACCTGGCCGGCTCGCTGCTGTTCACCACCGCCTTCGTGCTCTACGTGCACGGCCGCACGGTGCCGACCGGCCTGGGACGCCTGCTGGCCCAGGGCTATGCGCCGGGCCTGGCTGGCGTGGCCCTGGTGGCGATCGCCGCCACCGCCGCCGAACAATTGTTCGACAACGGTCCGCTCGATTTCGTGTTCATCCTGGGTGTCACGGTGATGCTGCTGGCGGCCCACGGATTCCTGTTTGTGGTCGAGCGCGACGACCGCATGCTGGCCTGGTCGCGCGCGAAGGCCATCGTCAAGGCGCGCTGGCAGCCCGCGGGAAGTTGAAAGGTATTGAATGAGGGAGTGGCAATGCGGATTTTGATGGTGTCGGAGGATTTGCCGGGCGAACAAATCGGCGGACTGGGCAAGCACGTGGTGACGCTCGCCAACCGCATGCTGGCGGACGGCCACGAGGTCGAGATCCTCGGACGCGACGACCGCGGGCGCGACGACTGCGCCGGGCAGATCGGCTTCAAGGGACGCTTCCGTCCCGGCTTCGACCAGGCACGGCCGGGCTGGAAGGAATTGCAGCTGGGCGTGTTCAACCCGCTCAAGCGGCCTTACTTCGCGCGCAAGATCGGGCGCGCCATCAACGAGCATGCGCACGGCTTCGACGTGGTGCATTACCACGGCCACCTGCCCATGGTCGGCCTGCACGTCGAGCCGGACATCAACTACGTCCAGACCCGCCACGACCAGGGCAGCGAGTGCCTGACCCATTTGCGCTTCCGCGACGGAGAAGTGTGCGACAACCTGGTGCCGGGCGACTGCTCGGCCTGCATCGCGCGCCAGGCCGGCCCGATGCGCAAGACCGTCACGGCGATCGCCGTCAACGGCTACCGCGAGCAGACCGCGCGCGCCTTCGCCCGTCACAAGACGGTGTTCGTGTCGGACTTCCTGCGCCGCCAGTTCCTGCGCGCGGTGCCTGGCGCCGACCTGTCGCGCTGCCGCGTGATCCACAACTTCGTCGATTACCCGCGCCTGAAGGCGGTGGCCGAGGCCGCGCCGGCGCCACGGCCAGGCGACGTGGTACTGGTGGGGCGGGTCGACAAGGGCAAGGGCTTCGCCGAATTCCTGGCCGCGGCCGAGGGCCGGCTGCCGCCGCATGCGCGCCTGCACATCGTCGGCGACGGCCCGCAGCGGGCCGAGCTCGAGGCGCGCCATGGGGGAGAGCGGGTGCGCTTCCTCGGCTGGCAGGACTATCCCGCCACCCTGGCCCTGAGCGCGCGCGCCCACCTGTGCGTGGTGCCTTCGCTGTGCGAGGAAGCCTGCAGCACCACGGTGCTGGAAGCGCTGGCCCTGGGCCGCCAGTGCGTGGCCCTGGCGCGCGGCGGCACGCCGGAACTGGCGCAATACCAGCTGTACGAGGGCCAGCTGCAGCTGGCCGATTCCATGGACGAGCTGGTCGGGCGCCTGTGCGCCGAGCTCGCCGAACCACCGCGCCGCGCGGAGCCGGCCCCCTTGTTCGGGGCCGACGCCGGGCGGCTGCTACCGCGACTACTGGAGCTGTATGCCGAACAAACCAACCTTCTCGATCGTTACGTGCACCTGGAACAGCGCCGCCACGCTGGCTGACACCCTGGCCTCGGTCCAGTCCCAGACCTGCCAGGACATCGAGCACATCTTCGTGGACGGCGGCTCGACCGACGGCACCCTGGACATGATCGCCGCCTATCCCGGCAACAAGCGGGTGCTGCGCGACGTCGGCGGCGGCATCAGCCGCGCCATGAACCAGGGCATCGAAGCGGCCCAGGGCGAGTACGTCGCCCACCTGCACTCGGACGACTACTACACCGGTCCCGACGTGCTGGCGACCGTCGCGCGCCGCTTCGACGAGGCGCGCGCGGCCGGCCATCCGGTCGACTGGCTGTACGGGAACATCCAGGTGCTGAAGGACGGCCAGCTGGTACCGCCTTACGCCATGCCGCCGTTCTCCTACCGCTCCTTCGTGGCCGGGCGGGCCTCGATCCCGCATCCGGCGGTGTTCGTTCGCCGCGCCGCCTTCGAACGGGTCGGCATGTTCGACGAGAAACTGAAATACGCAATGGACATCGACCTCTGGCTGCGCCTGGGTGCGGTGGCCCGCCCGGCCATGGTCGACCGGCCGCTGACCGTATTCCGCGACCACGCAGGCAGCGTGTCCTCGGCGAACAAGATCAAGGCCAGGCGCGAAGAGTTTGCGGTGCGCAAGCGTTACATGAACAAGGCGCCGCTGGCTTTTGGCATCTATTGTCTGAGATACATGAAACGCATGCGCGCGCTGGAGGCCGAAGCGCGTCAATAGCAAAATCGACAGCATTGCCGTTTCGTCTTTTCAGCCATGCTACGAGGATTATCAGGCAGTTCAGCATCGTTAGAAGACTGAAAATATTATTCGGCAAAACTTGAAATTTTTGCGTGGTATTTCTGCGAGGCAAGCAAAAAAACTGTGATTTCATCGGGAAATTTCCCGTGTCCAACAAAAGATTGCGGTACCATTCTTTTCGTTGACGGGGCGCATGAAGCGTCCGGCACGGTAAGTCACACACGCGCCCGGTCTGCGGCGCCCCTCAGGAAATCTCAAGTTTTATTCGGAGCTTCAGCATGAAATTTCACCGGAATGGTCTCGTCCGCGCGGCGGCAATGGCATCGCTGTTTGTGTGCATGAGCGCACGCGCCGACTGGGTCGAGTCCACCGATCCCCTGATCGTTAAGCCGAGCCCGGCAATGAACCAGGTGCAGGCGCAGAATCCGCCGGGTTTCACCTGGGCGCGCCACGGCACCGGCCCGGCCACCTACGAACTCGAAATCACCCCGGTCGGCGGCTCGCCGACCAAGGTCACCGTCGACCGCAACTGGTACCTGCCGTCCAAGGCACTGGCGCTTGGCAACTACACCTGGCGCGTGCGCCCGGCCGGTTCGAGCGAGTGGTCGTCGCCGCGCACCTTCTCGATCACCAGCAAGTCGAACCTGTTCGAAGTGCCGGACAACGCCACCCTGCGCAACCGCATCCTGTCCAAGGCCCGCCCGCGTTCGCTCCCAAGCTCGTTCACCCCGGCCTCGACCTGGAACACCGCCAAGAAGACCGAGCTGGAAGGCTATACCAGCCGCCTCGGCAATGAAGTCAAGGCCCAGATCAGCGCCGTCCCGGCCCTGTCCGATGCACGCTGGTCGATCACGATCAGCGCGCCGCTGACCGCCGCCATGGCCGCCCAGCAGACCGACGTGCGCCAGCGCATCAACGAAGCCAGCCGCCAGCTCGAAGCCGCGGCCATCATGTACCGCCTGAAGGGCGAAGCCGTCTACCTGAACGAAGCGCTGAAGCGCGGCGACGAGCTGGCTTCGCTCGACCCGAACGGCCCGACCAGCTACGCCAACCAGGACCAGGCCACGCGCCAGATCGCCTGGGGCCTGATCAAGGCGGTCGATATCCTGGCCGGCAACCTGGACGCGACCCGCAAGACCCGCTGGCTGGCGTCGGTCAAGGCGCGCGCGACCGAGATGTTCAACAACCTGGCCGGCGACAACGGCCGCCTGGACCAGTACCCGTTCGACTCGCACGGCAATACCAGCCTGGTCTTCATGGTGCTGATCTCGACCCTGTCGCTGGGCGACATCCCTGAAGCGCAGAAGTGGTTCGACTTCTCGTTCCGCGCCTACGCCAACAGCCCGTCGCCGTGGAGCGGCGCGGAAGGCGGCTACGCAAACGGCACCGCCTACGCCGAATACGCGGCCGGCTACCTGCTGGCCCTGTGGGATCCGCTCACCCATGCCACCGGCGTGAACTTCTTCTCCAAGCCGTGGACCCTGGGCTTCCTCGACTTCGCGATGGAATTCATCCCGCCGGGCGCACGCACCCACGCCTTCGGCGACGCCTCGGAAACCAAGCCGGACGGCCGCGTGTTCCGCGCCTTCGCCTCGCGCATGTGGTCGCCGCGCGCCGCCTGGTACGTCCGTAACCTGGGCGGCATGGAAGATTCGCTGTCGCTGCTGCAGGCCCAGTATCCGCTGCCGGTGAGCAGCACCAAGGTCTACCAGGCCCCGTCGAACTCGGCCTACTATCCGAGCACCGGCTGGGTGGCGATGCACAGCGACCTGGCGTCGACCTCGCGCAGCTCGCTGTTCTTCAAGTCCAGCCCGTACGGCTCGTTCAACCACAGCCACGGCGACCAGAACGGCCTGCTGCTGTCGGTTGCCGGCCAGCCGCTGCTGGTCAAGGCCGGCTGGTACGACTGGTACGGTTCGCCGTACTGGACCGACTGGTACCACCAGACCCGTTCGCAGAACGCGATCACCTTCGACGGCGGCAAGGGCCAGCTGGTGAATGGCTACCGCGAGCAGCTGCAGCGCAACGGCAAGATCACCGCCTTCACCGCCCAGCCGTCCTACGACTACACCGAAGGCGACGCGACCCCGTCCTACGGTGGCCAGCTGACCATGGCCAAGCGCCAGGTCTGGCACCTGCGTGACGCCGGCAATGCGATCCTGGTGCGCGACCGCCTGGCGAGCACCGTGGCCCGTACCTACGAGTGGAACATGCACACCCCGGTCATCATGACGGTGGAAAACAGCCTGAACGTCAAGGTGGCGGCCGGCAACCAGATGGTCTGCGTGCGCTCGCTGAACACCGCGGCGACCTTCGCCAAGTGGATCGGCCCGGGCGCCAAGACCAACGTGGTCGAGGACCATGGCGCCTTCTACCTGAAGAACGACGGCAAGTCGACCGCCGAGTTCCTGGTGCTGCTCGACGTCGGCTGCAAGCGTCCGGAAGTCAAGATCGCCACCTCGGGCTCGACCCGTACGGTGACCGTCGGCGGCCAGTCCGTGACGATCAACTGAGCGCGGCCAGCCTGCGCGCCGTGCTAGACTCGGCGCGCACCGGCAACAAGTCCCCCTGCGGCTTCGCGGCTGCCGGGGGATTTTTATTTGGCCCGTCCACCCGACGCGAGCGAGGTTTTCCCGAATCCATGAAACAGGCATTCCTGATCCAGGCGCACAAGGACATGGACCAGCTCAACGCGCTGGTCGCCCAGCTGGCCGACCCCGATTTCCTGGTCTATGTCCACCTCGACCGCAAGTGCGATCTCGACCCGGCCCGGCTGCACCCGGCCGCGCGCCTGGTGAGGCAGCGGGTCGAGGTGCGCTGGGGCTCGTTTTCGCAGGTCGAGGCGACCCTGGTGTCGCTGCGCCAGATCCTGGCCGAGGCGCCGGACTTCGACAAGCTGGTCTTCCTCTCGGCCCAGGACTTCCCGCTGCTGCCCAACAGCCTGCTCAAGCGCGAGCTGGAGCGGGTGCGCGAGCGCGAGCTGATCGAGACCGCGCCGATCGGCCCGGACGGCTGGAAGGTGGCGCACCGCTACCAGTACTTTCATCGCGAAGGCGGCAGCCGTCTCGAGCGCCTGGCCTGCGGCCTGGCCAACCGGACCCTGCGCCTCTTCAGGCGCACGCGGCGCCTGCCTGACGGCCTGGCGCCGCATGGCGGCTCGTCCTGGTGGGCGCTGTCGCGGCCCTGCCTGGTGGAAGTGCTGCGCCTGGCGGACAGCCATCCGGCACTGGCCCGCTTCTGCCGCACGGTCCAGTGCCCGGACGAGCTGTTCTTCCAGACCCTGGTCATGCATTCCTCCTTCGCCGGACGGGTGCTGCCGGAAAACTTCCGCTACATCCAGTGGCCGGAGCAGGGCGCGCGCAATCCCAAGATCCTCGACGAAGCTGATTTCGAGCGCATCCGCGCTTCGCGCGCCCACTTTTGCCGCAAGCTCGACAGCCAGGCAAGCGCCGCACTGCTGGCGCGCCTGGGGCCGTGGAAGGAGAGCAGGGCGGCATAGCGGTAGGGCGCACGGTGAGGATTCGCGTATTTTAGGCAGGCATCTGCATGTTAAGGTGGACGTCATCGAAACATTGCCTTTCTTGCCATGTTGAACCAGAACGTCCTGTGGACACTCATTAAGGTTTCGCTCGTGCTCACCGCAGTCTGTCATTTGTTCCTGGCCGGCTACGGCATCGGCGACAAGCTCGGCCCCTTGCTGTACCGCCTGAGCACCGGATAGCCACACGTACGGCCGCCATGCCGGCAAGGGCCGTGCGAATGGGGCCTGGCGCACGGTAGCCCGGCGGCGGGCGCGCCATACTGGCGGCTCCACCGCCTCCCGACCGTGACCATGGCCAGCGACGACATGCCCTTCCTCATCCTGACGCGCGCAGGTTTCGACGACATCGTCGCGCGCATCGAACAGCCCGGCGCCGTGCTGCTGCTGAATCCCGGCATCGCCTCCGACACCGAACTGGCGCGCCTGCGCGAGGCCGGCGCCACCGTCCACCTGCTTCCCGCCGCTATCGCCGCGGGCCCGGCCCCGGGACTGGACGGCGTGTTGCACGCCGCCCGCGCCCG
>NZ_JAGPWC010000038.1 GCF_018119405.1 Massilia sp. ST3
TCGGCCGGGGCCAGGGCGCCCGGCCCCGGGGGGGGGGGGGGCGGCCCGCCCCCGCCCCGGCGGGGGGGGGGGGGGGGGCCCCCCCCCCCGACGCGCTCAACCGGCTTTCACCATGCCGGTCACGCATGCATCACAGGTTCTGGAACACACCCGCGGCGCGGTTCTTCTGAACGTTATCCCACGGGAACACCTGGCCGTTCATGGCCACATACACCCCCGCCGGCAAGACCTGCGCCACGCCGCAGGCAAATCCCAGGTTGAACAGCGCGTCCGAATTGGCGATCTCGTAGGGGATCATGGCGCCGGTCAGGATGATGGTCTGGCCGAGATTGGCCGCGCCCAGCACCGCCGCGGTCTCGCGCATGGTGTCGGTGCCGTGGATGATGACGATCGCCTTTTCCGGCGCCGCCTGGCAGGCGGCCAGCACGCGCTGGCGGTCGGCGTCCTGCATGTCGAGCGAATCCAGCAGGGGCAGCACGTCGAGGGCGACCGGCACCGTCATGCGGCTGCGCTTGATCACCTCGGGCAAATGGCTGTCGGAGAAGCCGAGCACGCCGTTGAGTTCGTTGTAGTGCTTGTCGAAAGTGCCGCCGGTGGCGATGAGTCGGAGAGTCATGTTTGTTTAATGTACGTTTATCAAGGCGAAGAAAAAAGCCCGCTCATGATAGCCGCAAACGGGCTTGTATCCGTGTGTGACTGCGCTAGAATCGACTGGATCGGATGAGTACACTGATCCCTCTTTTCCTCCTATCTCGTTCCCCAATGAAAGCCGTCGCACCAGGAACCGTTATCTTCCACCGCCATCGAGGCTATGGCGTCATCGTCCACGTCAACCTCCTGACGGGCTGGATTTCGGCGCGTTTCGGGAGCGAGTCGCGCACCCTGGACCTGAACCTGTCGAGCGACGAGGTGCAGCACGCCGATGGCGAGCCCATCATGTTCCGGCGCACGCCCCCGGACCGCATGCCGCATGCGCGCCTGATGGCCGTGGTGCGCGAGCTGCACCAGGCCGGCTACCAGAAGCTGTATCTGTATTCCTGGCCCAAACCGTCGGGCCTGCACTGGCGCTGGCACCTGTTCACCGGGCCGCGCAACTGGATGCAGCGCTCCTGGCGCGAGGGCTGGTATGGATCGGGGGCCGATTACAACGGCAATCCGGTGATGGGCTGGGGCGACCAGCCGGGGGCCAGCACGGAAGAGCTGATCCATGCGCTGGCCAAATTCGACCCGGAAGGGCTGGCGCAGGCGCTGGGACGCGACGAGGACCACACGGCCTGGTTCGCGCAGGCTTGCGACTTGCTGCTGCCGGGCTACATGTACAGCCTGAACATGGAGCGGCCCGCGGGCGGCCTGGTCGAGGCGCCGCCGGTGCCGGTGGTGCCGGTGAAGGCGGGGCTCAAGGCCTATGCGGGGCCGGACATCGGCTGGCCGCCGGGCTGGGCCGGGCTGTGGACGGGGACGCATGTCATGCCGGCGCGCAAAGTCAGTTTGACGGGGGAGCCGAGTTTCGATAGTGACGGTGCGGTTACGCGCTGACACTGCGCGGCGAACTTGGATCCCCGCCTTCGCGGGGACGACGTGCTAAGGCAGCGTCTGCGAAAAATGTTACCAGTGTTCTAAGTGCCAGCTTCAGAACGTCATCCCCGTGCAGGCGGGGACCCAAGTTTGCCCGTAAACCAGTTACGTCACCTTTTGCCCAACGCCTCCGGATTCAAAATATTGTCCGGCTCCCCCTGCGCAAACTTCAGCACATTCTCGAACGCGATCTGGAAATAGATCTCGTAGCTGTCCTTCTCCACATACCCCAGGTGCGGCGTCGCCAGCACCGTCGGGATCCGCAGCAGTTCCGCATCCGCCGCCAGCGGCTCGCTGGTAAACACATCCAGCGCCGCCTGCCCCGGCCGCCCCTTGCGCAGCGCCGCTTCCAGCGCCCCCTCCGCCACCAGTTCGGCCCGGCTCGTATTCACGAACAAGGCGTCCGGCTTCATGCGTGCGAAATCCTCGGCCGTGACGATCCCGCGCGTGCCTTCCGCCAGCCGCAGGTGCAGGCTCAGCACGTCCGCAGCCTCGAACAAGGCTTCGCGCGAGGCCGCCGCCTCGAAGCCGTCGGCCACCGCGGCCTGGCGGCTGTTCTCGCTGCCCCACACCAGCACGCGCATGCCGAAGGCGCGCCCATAGCCTGCCACCAGCTTGCCGATCTTGCCGTAGCCCCACAGCCCCAGCACCCGCCCGCGCAGCGAGCGCCCCAGGCCGTTGAGCTGGGGATTGACCGAGGCCGTCTGCCACAGGCCGTCCTTCAGGTTGTTCGCATACGGCACGATCTTGCGGCTGGCCGCCATCACCAGCGCCCAGGTCAGCTCGGCCGGCGCCACCGGCGAGCCGATGCCCTCGGCGATGGCGACGCCGTACTCGCTGGCCGCGGCCACGTCGATGTGCCCGCTGACCTTGCCGGTCTGCGAAATCAGTTTCAGATTCGGCAGCTTGGCGAGCAGGGCGCGCGGCAGGGCGGTGCGCTCCCGGATCAGCACCAGGGCGTCGAAAGGCGCCAGGCGAATGGCCAGCTGGCCCAGGCCCTTGGCCGAGTTGGTGAAGACCTTGGCCTCGTGCCCGTCGAGCAGGCGGAAGCAGTCGAGGCCGCGTACGGTGTCCTGGTAATCGTCAAGAATCGCAATTTTCATGAGTGTTGTCAGATTGAAATGAGTCGCTCGTAAAGAAATAACACGATATGCCGAGTGCTCAAATAGCCTACTACATTACTGGGGCAATATTCCTACTTTTTTGTAGTGGAAGAGCCCGAATCCGGGGTGGGCGGGTGTACAATCGATCGGAACTTGAGGGTTTGACATGCTGCTCGCATGTCCCCTGCAGCACCGTTCCCAGCCTTGCCAGAGGCTGTCGACACGACCGCCGTACCGCCGCCGTTCGTCATTGCTTTCGCATGGACGCTTCCGCAGCCGGCCAGACGACGATCCTGCCGTGCCGGGACAGAAAGCATTCTTAATTGGCATTGGAGGTACCTATGAACCAGCCCGTGATGGGCGGCGTCGCCGCACTGAACGTTCCAGCTTACATCAAACACCAAAAGCTCATCAATTGGGTCGCGGAAATCGCCGCCCTGACGAAGCCTGACGCCATCTACTGGTGCGACGGCTCGGAAGAAGAGTACGACCGCCTGTGCGCACAGATGGTCGAAGCCGGCACGATGAAGAAGCTCAACCCGGCCAAGCGTCCGAATTCCTACCTGGCCTGGTCCGACCCGTCGGACGTGGCGCGCGTCGAAGACCGTACCTATATCTGCTCGGCTACCAAGGAGCAGGCCGGCCCGACCAACAACTGGACCGACCCGGCCGAGATGCGCCGCACCCTGAATGGCCTGTTCGACGGCTGCATGGCCGGCCGCACGCTGTACGTGGTGCCGTTCTCGATGGGTCCGCTGGGCTCGCCGATCGCCCACATTGGCGTCGAACTGTCCGACTCGCCCTACGTCGCCGTCAACATGCGCATCATGACGCGCATGGGCAAGGCCGTGTACGACGTGCTGGGCCAGGACGGCGAGTTCGTGCCCTGCGTGCACACCGTCGGCATGCCGCTGGCTTCCGGCCAGAAGGACGTGCCATGGCCGTGCAACCCGACCAAGTACATCGTCCACTATCCGGAAACCCGCGAGATCTGGTCCTTCGGTTCGGGCTACGGCGGCAACGCCCTGCTGGGCAAGAAGTGCTTCGCGCTGCGCATCGCCTCGAACATGGGCTACCAGGAAGCGCAGGCCGGCGGCACCGGCTGGCTGGCCGAGCACATGCTGATCCTGGGCGTCGAATCGCCCAAGGGCGAGAAGAAATACGTCGCCGCCGCCTTCCCTTCGGCCTGCGGCAAGACCAACTTCGCGATGCTGATCCCGCCGAAGACCTTCGACGGCTGGAAAGTCACCACCATCGGCGACGACATCGCCTGGATCAAGCCGGGCCAGGACGGCCAGCTGTACGCGATCAACCCGGAAGCCGGCTACTTCGGCGTGGCCCCGGGCACCAACGACAAGACCAACCCGAACTGCATGGCCTCGCTGCGCGAGAACGTCATCTTCACCAACGTGGCGCTGACCGACGACGGCGACGTGTGGTGGGAAGGCATGACCAAGGAAGCCCCGGCACACCTGATCGACTGGCAGGGCAAGGACTGGACCCCGGCGTCCGGCACCAAGGCCGCCCACCCGAACGCGCGCTTCACCGTCGCCGCGACCCAGAACCCGGTGATCGACCCGGCCTGGGACGATCCGGCCGGCGTGCCGATCTCGGCCTTCATCTTCGGCGGCCGCCGCTCGACCACGGTGCCGCTGGTGACCGAGGCCAATAACTGGGTGGAAGGCGTGTACATGGCCGCGACCATGGGCTCGGAAACCACCGCCGCCGCCGCCGGCCAGATGGGCATCGTGCGCCGCGATCCGTTCGCGATGCTGCCCTTCATCGGCTACAACATGAGCGACTACTTCCAGCACTGGCTGGACCTGGGCAAGAAAATCGAAGCCAAGGGCGCCGCACCGAAGATCTACTGCGTCAACTGGTTCCGTACCGACGACGCCGGCAAGTTCGTGTGGCCGGGCTATGGCGACAACATGCGCGTGCTGAAGTGGGTGCTGGACCGCGCCGAAGGCGGCGCCAGCGGCGGCCAGTCGCACCTGTTCGGCACCTCGCCCAACTACGGCGACCTGAACTGGGACGGCCTGGACTTCACCGAGCAGCAGTTCACCCAGATCACCTCGATCGACAAGGACGCGTGGAAGGAAGAGCTCAAGCTGCACAGCGAGCTGTTCGAGAAGCTGGCTTACCACCTGCCGCAGGAGCTGGTGGACACCAAGGCCAAGCTGGAGAAACATCTGGCCGGCTGATACCGGCAACGTGGGGGAGAGACCGCGGGGAAACTATCCCGATAACGCGGCGACAAAGAGAAACCGGGGCAGTGCCGATGGCGCTGCCCCGGTTTTTTTTGTGGCCATGCCCGGCGTGCCGCCCGAGCCGTCCCTGTTCATCTCCTTACTGCCAGTCCATCAGGCAGGGCGGCACCAGCAGCAGCAGCGACAGCACCAGGTAGATCAGCTGCAGCGGGATCATCCACTTTGCCCAGGTCAGCCATGGAATGCGGGCCAGGGCCAGCACGCCGACCGTGATGCCCGAGGTCGGGATCATCGAGGTCGACAGCTCGCCGAGCTGGAAAGCGAGGATCGCGGTCTGGCGCGACACGCCCACCAGGTCGGCGAGCGGCGCCATGATCGGCATGGTCAATGCGGCCTGGCCGCTGCCCGAATGGATGAAGAAGTTGATCACCGACTGGATCAGGTACATCTTCTGAGCCGCGAAAACCGGATGGCTGGACTGCACCAGCGGCATCAGAGCGTGCAGCATGGTGTCGATGATGTGGGCCTCGCGTGCGATCACCATCGTGGCGCGCGCGATCGCGATCACCAGCGCGGTGGGCGCCAGATCCTTGACGCCCTGCAGGAAGGCGGCCACCCAGTCGTCGGCGCCCAGGCGCGCTACCAGCCCGACCACGATCGCCATGGCCAAGAACAGTGCGGCGATCTCGTCGATGAACCACTCGAACTTGACGACCCCGACCACCATCGCGGCCAGGGTGAGGGCAAACAGGACCAGCACGCTCGCATGGCGTCCGCTCATGCGCGCATCGGCGGGCTCGCACTCGCCCTCGTGCGCCGCCGTCATCTCGCGGCGCTTGGCCTGGTCGAGAATATAGGTGGGGCTGAGCGCCGGATTGCGCTTGACGCGGGCCGCATACCACATCAGGAAGGCGACCGTTACGAAGGTCGCCGCAGCCCACACCACCAGCCGGTAGCCGATCCCGGAAAACACCGGCACGCCCGCGATCCCCTGGGCGATGCCGACGTTGAAGGGATTCAGGAAGGCGGCGCCGAAGCCGACCTGGGAGCCGAGGAAGGGGATCGACACGCCGACCACGGTATCGTAGCCCAGCGCCAGCGCCAGCGGCACGAAGATCAGGATGAAGGGTATCACCTCCTCGTTCATGCCGAAGGTGGCCCCGCCCAGCGAGAACAGGACCACGAAGACGGGAATCACCAGCGCCCGCACGAGCGGCGAATGCCGGTGCGCCCTAGCGATCGAGCGGATCAGGGTGTCGATCGCCTCGGTGCGCTGCAGGACCGCGAAGGCGCCGCCGACGAAGAGCACGAAGCCGATGATCTGGGCCGATTCGACGAAGCCCCGGATCGGCGCCTTGAGCAGGGCCACCGCGCCCTGGGGGCTGCTGGCCACGTAATGGAAGGAATCCGGGTCGACCAGCTGGCGACCGTTGACCAGGTGGGTCTCGTATTTGCCGCCGGGGACGAACCAGGTCGCGAGCGCGATCAGCGCCAGGATCGAGAACAGCAGCACGAAGGTGTTGGGCATTCGCAGGCGCATGGTCAGTCGCTCAAAAGGGAACCGGAACGGAAGGGCGTAGCGCCCGCGATTTTGCAGACCTGCATGCCGCGCAGCAGGTGGCGGTGGGCGGTGCTGGCGAACAGCAGCCCGCCCTGGCTGGCGCGCAGGGTGGTGGTGGCGCCGCTCACCGGGTTGACGATGTCGGCCACCGCCTCCCCGGCTTCGACCCGCTCGCCCAGCGCCTTCAGGAACACCAGTACGCCCGAGTGCGGCGCATGCAGGGGCTCGACCGCTTCCAGCGCGGTCGGCGCGCACGGCGCCGCGGGAGGCGGCGTGGGCGGGATGTCAAGCAGGCCTTCACGCGCCAGGAATTGCAGCAGTGCCTGCGCGTCCTGCTCGGCATAGTCGTAACGCACGTCCATCTCGCCGCGCAGTTCGACCGTGATGGCGGCGCAGGCGGGAGGAATCGCGGCCTCGCTGAAATGATCGGCAAGGTCCCACCACAGGCGGCTGCAGGCTTCGTCGAAGGGGGCGCCGCCCGAGGCGCTGGACAGGAGCAGGGCGCGCGCGCCGAGCAGCGCGGCCAGCGGCGCGGCGCGCTCGGCCAGCGCGGTGCCGGTGTACAGGTGCAGCAGGGCTTCGTTATCGCAGTGCAGGTCGAGCACGATGTCGGCGTCGATCGCCATCGACAGCAGGGTCTTCTTCAGCACCCCGGTATGGTCTTCCGGCTCCCAGCGCGCCACGGCGGCGCGCGCCTCGGCACGGATGGCGGCCACGTTGGCCGCGGCGTCAGGACCGAGGCGGCCCGCCAGCCTGTCCTTCAGTTCGCCGGCCACGTGGCGGAAGGCGCGGTTGAAATTGACGCCGGTGCCGAGGTCGAAGCGCCCGAAGGGCGCGCCGTGCACCAGCTGCGACAGCCCGATGGGATTCGCGGCCGGCACCAGCACGATCTCGCCGCGCACGCGCCCTTCGGCGTCGAGCTTTTCCAGCGCGCGCCGCAGGAAGTGCGCCACCAGCATGGCCGGCACTTCGTCGGCATGCAATGCGGCCTGGATATAGGCCTTCCTGCCTCCTCCGGCGCCGTCCGGCGGACCGAAGCGCAAGACATTGAGCTGGTAGGCCGCAAGGCCGGGCTCGGCCGCGATCGGGTGGGTCTCGAGATGCATGGACATGGTCTCCTGGGCCGTTTGCGTGGTCCGGGGAATTATGTAGGTTTTTTTACACAACGTAAATCACTGAAAAAATATTTTCAAAAACCTGTTGAGTTGGTCAATACACATGGATTACATTTGGCAAATGTTTTGTAATTTGCATGATCCACCTGGACCACGGAACCCACGCCACGATGAGCACTCCCGACCTGCGCAACGCCACCCCTGACATCGGCTTCGCCGGGTCTTCGCTGGGCCAGTCGCTGCTGCGCGTGCTGGCTGAAGGCTCGGCCTCGAACCGCGCGCTGGCCGACTACCTGCTGCGCAACCAGATGCGCGTGACCGCACTCGGCATCGAGGAACTGGCCGAGGCCTGCGAGGTATCGACCGCCACCATCAGCCGCTTCGCGCGCGACCTCGGCTTCAAGAACTACGCGGCGATGCGCGGCGCCGTGGCCGAAACCCTGCAGTCGATGCTGCAGCCGGTCGAGAAGCTGCGCAGTTCGATCGCGCGCCGCCCCGCCTCCGCGGCGCTCGAGAGCCTGGGCTATGCCGAGGCGGCGATCACGGCCACCAGCCGCTCGCTCGACGGCGCCCAGCTCGACCGCATCGGCGCCGGCCTGACCAAGGCGCGCACCGTCTACGTGCTGGGCTTCGGGCTGTCGACCTTCCTGGCGGGCACGCTGGCGATGCACCTGCAGCCCTTCTGCCGCCACGTGGTCGAAGTCGCGGCCGCCGGCGGCACCGAGGTCGCGGCCAGCCAGCTGGCCACCATCACCGACAAGGACGTGCTGGTGGTGATATCGCTGCCGCGCTATACGCTGGCGGCCGTGTCGCTCACGCGCTTCGCGCGCGACAGCGGCGCCACCGTCGTCTCGATCACCGATTCCCCCGCCTCGCCGCTGGCCGAACTCGGGCACCACGTGCTGTACGCGCACAGCGCGCACCCGGTCCTGCCCAGCAGTGCGAGCGCCGCGCTGGCCGTCATCGAGGCGCTCGCCGTGTCGCTCATGACCTCCAACAAGGCCAACGTGGCCAAGGCCGCGCGCCACACCGAGGCAATCGCCGCCTACCTCTACGGTGACCATCAGATTCGTACCGGCAGCACGCACAAGAAAGAGGGCGCCGCCCGGCGCCAGACCGCCAAGAAGTCCTGAGACATTACCAAGAGGGAGCAATGCATGAGTAAGCACATTCCGAATACCTTGCGGCCGACCATCCTGGCCTCGAGCATCGTGGCCGCGCTGGGCATGGCGGCGCCGGCGGCGCTGGCGCAGACCGAGCAGCCGAAGGTCCACCGCGTCGAGATCACCGGCTCGTCGATCAAGCGCATCGACAGCGAGGCCGCGCTGCCGGTCGAGATGATCACGCGCGAGGACATCGACAAGATGGGCGCCACTACCGCCGCTGAACTGATGCGCAACATCAGCGCCAACACGGCGCCCCTCACCGACGGTCCCAGCATCTCGGACGGCACCTCGGGCCAGCGCGGCCTGAACGCCGCCAACATGCGCGGCATCGGCGTGTCCTCGACCCTGGTGCTCCTGAACGGCCGCCGCCTGGCCAACTTCGCCGCACCAGGCGACAATGCCGGCGTCGACCTGAACAACATCCCGGCCGCCGCCATCCAGCGCGTCGAGGTGCTCAAGGACGGCGCTTCGGCGATCTACGGCACCGACGCGATCGGCGGCGTGATCAACTTCATCACGCGCAAGGATTACACCGGCCTGGACCTGGCGGCATCGGCCGCCGGCACCGAGCATGGGGGGGCCGGCAAGCGCACCGCCAGCATCAGCGCGGGCGTCGGCGACCTGGCCACCGACCGCTTCAACGTGTTCGGCGTGCTCGACGTGCAGGAGCTCGACCGCCTGCGCTCGCGCCAGCGCGGCTTCATCGCCGAGCGCGCGCTGGCGACCACGCTGCCGGCCCAGATGTCGAGCAATACCTTCCCCGCCAACGTCGACATCTCGGCCGCGCAGAGGAATGCCCTGATCGCCGCCGGCCTGCTGCCGGCCGGCAGCCGGGCCAGCCGCGTCAACCCGAGCGCGCCGGGCTGCAACCCGCCCGCCACCGTCTACGCCGCGCAGGGACCGGGCGGCGTGGCCGGCTGCAGCTACGACTACATGGAAGACACCGAGATCTATCCGGAATCGCGCAAGATCGGCTTCATCGGCCGCGCCACCTTCCAGTTCGACCAGGACAACCAGCTGTTCGCCGAGCTGGTGCAGACCGAAGCCAAGACCAAGTACGTGCTGTCGCCGAACCCGGTCCGCATCCGCAACCTGCCGGTCAGCATCCTGCCCGAGGCCTACCGCCGCGCACTGTCGGGCCCCGGCCTGCCGGACACCTTCAGCGGCATCCGCTATCGCATGCAGGAAGCGGGCAACCGCAGCAACGACGTGACCAGCGAAGGCCAGCGCCTGGTGCTGGGCGCCACCGGCAACCTGAAGGGCTGGGACTACGACCTGGCCGTGTCGCGCGCCGAGAACCGCGCGGTCGACAAGTACTACGACGGCTACGTCCTGTTCGACCGCTTCGACGCCGCCGTGCGCAACGGCACCGTCAATCCCTTCGCTCCCTCGTCCCAGGCGGGACAGGACCTGATCGACAGCATCAAGGTCAACGACGAGGCGCGCAAGGCCAAGGGCATCTCCACCTCGGTCGACGGCAAGATGTCACGCGCCCTGATGGCGCTGGGCGGCGGCGACCTGGCGATCGCGATCGGCGGCGAATACCGGCGCGAGCATCAGCTCTTTACGCCCTCGGAGTTGCTCAAGTCGAACAACATCGCGGGCGACCGCGACAGCACGGTGCCGGCCGGCGAGCAGCTCGAGGTCGAGACGGCGGACAACCGGCGCCGGGTCGGCTCGGTATTCACCGAGGTGAGCGCGCCCTTCACCAAGGAACTCGAGATGCAGTTCGCGCTGCGCTACGACCACTACAGCGAAGTCGGCAGCACCACCAACCCGAAGATCGGCCTGCGCTGGCAGCCCAGCAACGCCTTGCTGCTGCGCGCCTCGGCCGGCACGGGCTTTCGCGCCCCGTCGCTGTCGGACCTGAAGCGCCCGACCATCTTCGGCACATCGGCCGGCATTCTGACCGACCCGCAGTGCGTGCAGCAGGAAGGCAGCATCGACCTGTGCACCGACCAGTGGAATGTGGAGCGCCGCTCGAACCCGGACCTGAAGCCCGAGAAGTCGCGCCAGTTCACCCTGGGCGCCGTGGTGGAGCTGAACAAGCGCACCAACTTCTCGCTCGACTACTGGAACATCGAGAAGCGCGACGTGATCAGCACCCTGGGCGAGCAGGTCATCATCGAGAACCCGGCCGCCTACAACGGCAAGTACATCGAGCGCGACGAAGACGGCTTCATCTCGAATATCCTCCTGATGAAGGAGAACCAGGGCCGCTTGAAGACCCGCGGCATCGACGTGGCGGCCGAGTGGCGCAGCGAACGGGGCGCCTGGGGACGGTTTGGCGTCAACCTGTCCGGCACCCGGATCCTCACCTACGACCGCCAGTTCGGACCGGCGGAGCCCTACCGCAGCAACCTGGGCGTGTTCCTGAACGACCAGGTAATCCAGAAATGGCGCCACCGCGTGAACTTCGAGTGGGATCACGGTCCGGTCGCGCTGACATTGGCGAACCAGTATTCGTCCAGCTACACCGACCAGAACACGACCTACGATCCGTTCACCGACGCGCTGCTGGCGCCGAACCAGGTGAAATCGTATTCGCTGTGGGACCTGACCGGCAGCTGGACGATCAGCAAGCAGCTCAAGCTGCGCGCCGGCGTGCTGAACCTGCTCGACAAGGATCCGCCGTTCTCGAACCAGGCCTATTACTTCCTGGCCGGGTATGATCCGAGCTACACCGATCCGCGCGGCCGCAGCGGCTTCGTGAGCGTGAACTACTCGTTCAAGTGACGGAGTCTCCATGCTGAAAATCCTGTGCTGCGTATTGGCACTCGTGCTGGCGGCGGGCGCCGCGGCGGCGGAGTCACCGAAGGGATCGCTGGTCATCATCGGGGGGGGGCTGCGCCCCGATAATGCCGCGGTATGGGAAAAGATCGTCGAGCTGGCGGGCGGCAAGGGAGCGCGCATCGCGGTGTTTCCCTCGGCCGCCGAAAATCCCGAGCGCGAAGGGCGGATGGCGGCCGACCTCCTGAGCCGCTACGGCGCCCGTCCCTTCGTGGTGCCGATAGCGCCACGCCTGGCCGGCACGGATGCGCGCAAGCTTGCCGACGATCCAGTCCTGGCGCACCAGGTGCGCGAGGCGGGCGGCGCCTTCTTCACCGGCGGCGACCAGGCCCGCATCACGGGGTCGCTGCGGCGCGCCGACGGCGCCAACACGCAAGTACTTGACGCGCTGTGGGCCCTGTACCGGCGCGGCGGCGTAATCGCCGGCACCAGTGCCGGGGCCGCGATCATGAGCAGCACCATGTTCCATGATCCGCCGCTGGAGGTGGCGCCGCTGCTGAAGGACGGCGTGGCGGACGGTAAGGACATCGCTCCCGGCCTGGGCTTCGTTGGCGACGATGTTTTCATCGACCAGCACTTGCTGGCGCGCGGACGCTTCGCGCGCATGCTGCCGGCGATGTTGAGCAAGGGCTACAAGCTGGGCTTGGGCATCGACGAGAACACGGCCGCGGTGGTCGGGCCCACGCGCGAGGTGAATATCATCGGCTATACCGGGGCGATCGTGCTCGAGCTGCACGAGGCCAGCACGGACAAGACAAGGCCGGCCTTCAACCTGTCCAATGGCCGCATCAGTTATCTCGACAGCGGGGACAGCTTCAACCTGGCCAGCCGGACCTATGTGCCGGGGCCGGGCAAGGAGCCGGTCGACGCCACGCGGCCCGAGCATCGCGACCACCTGTTCTATACCGACATCCTGGGTAACAATGCCGTCGTCAGCATCCTGGCGAAGCTGGTCGATAGCGACCTGCGGCGCGCCACCGGGCTGGCCTTCGAAGGGCCGCAAAGCCGCACGCCGGAACGCGGCTTTGAATTCAGCTTCAGCCGCGCGCCCGACAGCAGGCAGTACGTGACCAACCGCGAGGACGGCTGGTCGATCTACCGCATCCGGATGGACGTGCGGCCGGTGCGGCTGCACCAGCCGCTCTATACGGCAGAGTAGGGAGGGTCAAGCCTTCAGCAGCGGCTTGAGGTACTTGCCGGTCACGCTGGCCTTGTTCGCCGCTACATCCTCCGGCGTACCGGCCGCCACGATCTGCCCGCCCCCTGCACCGCCTTCCGGTCCCAGGTCGACGATCCAGTCCGCGGTCTTGACCACGTCCAGATTGTGCTCGATGATCGCCAGGGTATTGCCCTGGTCGCGCAGGCGGTGGATCACCTTCAGCAGCAGGTCGATGTCGGCGAAGTGCAGGCCGGTGGTCGGTTCATCGAGGATGTACAGGGTGCGTCCCGTATCGCGCTTGGACAACTCGAGCGACAGCTTGACGCGCTGCGCCTCGCCGCCCGACAGGGTGGTCGCGCTCTGGCCCAGCTTGATGTAGCCCAGGCCCACGTCCAGCAGGGTCTGGAGTTTACGCGCGATGACCGGCACCGGCTTGAAGAAGGCGTGCGCATCTTCGACCGTCATGTCCAGCACCTCGGTGATGTTCTTGCCCTTGTACTGCACCTCCAGCGTCTCGCGGTTGTAGCGCTTGCCGTGGCAGACGTCGCAAGGCACGTACACGTCCGGCAGGAAGTGCATCTCGACCTTGATCACGCCGTCGCCCTGGCAAGCCTCGCAGCGGCCGCCCTTCACGTTGAACGAGAAGCGGCCCGCCGAATAGCCGCGCTCCTTCGCGGTCGGCACGGTCGCGAACAGGTCGCGGATCGGGGTGAACAAGCCGGTATAGGTCGCCGGGTTCGAACGCGGGGTACGGCCGATCGGCGCCTGGTCGACCGAGATCACCTTGTCGAAGTGCTCCAGGCCGTGGATCGACGCATGGTCCGCCGGCTCGGTCTGCGAACCGTAGAGGTGGCGCGACAGGGCCGGGAACAGGGTGTCGTTGATCAGGGTAGACTTGCCCGATCCGGACACGCCGGTCACGCAGGTCATCAGGCCCACCGGCAGGGTCAGGTTCACGTTTTTCAGGTTGTTGCCGGTTGCGCCAGTGATCACCAGCTGACGGTTCGGGTCGGCCTGGGTGCGCTTTTTCGGCACCTCGATCTTGCGCCGGCCGTCCAGGTACTGGGCGGTCAGCGAGTGCTTGCTCTTCATGATTTCCTTGAGCGAGCCGGCAGCGATCACCGCGCCGCCGTGCACGCCCGCGCCCGGACCCATGTCGACGATGTAGTCCGCGGTGCGGATCGCGTCCTCGTCGTGCTCGACCACCAGCACGCTGTTGCCGATGTCGCGCAGGTGCTTCAGGGTCGCAATCAGGCGGTCGTTGTCGCGCTGGTGCAAGCCGATAGAAGGTTCGTCCAGCACGTACATCACGCCGGTCAGGCCCGAGCCGATCTGCGAAGCCAGGCGGATACGCTGCGCCTCGCCGCCCGAGAGCGTGTCGGCGCTGCGGTCGAGCGACAGGTAATCCAGGCCGACGTTGTTCAGGAACTTCAGGCGCGCCGTGATTTCCTTGATGACGCGCTCGGCGATGTCGCGCTTGGCGCCGGTCAGTTCGAGCGACTCGAAGTAGGCCAGCGTCTCGCGCAGCGGGCGGTCCGATACCTCATAGATGGCGCGCTGCTGGGCGCCCTGGCCGATCTTCACGAAGCGCGCTTCAGTGCGCAGGCGCGCGCCTTCGCAGGCCGGGCATTTCTTCTCGTTGATGAACTTGGCCAGCTCTTCCTTGACCGCCATCGAATCGGTCTCGCGGTAGCGGCGCTGCAGGTTGTTGACCACGCCTTCGAAGCTGTGCTCGCGGATCACGGTGCGGCCGCGCTCGTTGATGTAGGAGAACGGAATCGTGGTCTTGCCCGAGCCGTGCAGCACGGCGTCCTTGGCCTTGGCCGGCAAGTCCTCGAAGGGGGTGTCCAGGTCGAAGTCGTAGTAGGCCGCGATGTTCTGCAGCATCTGGAAATAGAACTGGTTGCGGCGGTCCCAGCCCTTCACGGCGCCGGAGGCCAGCGACAGGTGCGGGAAGGCGACGATACGCTTGGGATCGAAGAACTCGATATGGCCGAGGCCATCGCATTCCGAGCAGGCGCCCATCGGGTTGTTGAACGAGAACAGGCGCGGCTCGAGTTCCTGCAGCGAATAGCCGCAGACATTACAGGCGAACTTGTTTGAGAACACCGTTTCCTTCTCGGTGTCCATCTCGTAGGCCACGGCGCGGCCGTCGGCCAGGCGCAGGGCGGTCTCGAAGCTCTCGGCCAGGCGCTGCTTGATCTCCGGGTTCACCTTGACGCGGTCGATCACGACGTCGATGCTGTGCTTCTCGGTCTTCTTGAGCTTGGGCAGCTCATCGACCTCGTAGATCTTGCCCGCATTCACGCCGCTCTGGACGCGGAAGCGCACGAAGCCCTGGGCCTGCATGGCCTGGAACAAATCGCCGTGCTCGCCCTTGCGGTTGGCCACGACGGGGGCCAGGATCATCAGCTTGGTGCCTTCCGGCATGGCGAGGACGGCGTCGACCATCTGCGACACGGTCTGGGCCGCCAGCGGCTCCTGCGGGTGGTCCGGGCAATACGGCGTGCCGACGCGCGCGTACAGCAGGCGCAGGTAGTCGTGGATCTCGGTCACCGTGCCCACGGTCGAACGCGGGTTGTGCGAGGTGGCCTTCTGTTCGATCGAGATCGCGGGCGACAGGCCTTCGATCAGGTCGACGTCCGGCTTTTCCATCAGCTGCAGGAACTGGCGCGCATAGGCCGACAGCGACTCGACGTAGCGGCGCTGGCCCTCGGCGTAGAGGGTGTCGAAGGCGAGGGAGGATTTACCGGACCCCGACAGGCCGGTGATGACGATCAGCTTGTTGCGCGGCAGGTCCAGGTTGATGTTCTTCAGATTGTGCGTGCGCGCGCCGCGGATACGAATTTCTTCCATTAAGTTTGCAGGCTTTCAATAAGTTTTTGCGGGCCGGCGCACGAGGAAAAACGCAGTGAGCGGGCCAATCGGAGAGAACCCATAAGTGTAGCTTGTTTTTCGAAATGCTGTACATCCATCCAGCAATTTCTTATGATGGAGGTGGAGGCTTGCGCTGCTTTCCGTGCAAGTAAAACGTGCAGGCGATCAGCCCGGTTTGCCTTCAGTGTGCTGTATGTGGGCCGTAAGCGGCGCCCTTCAATGACAAAGGGTTCAGGAATCGCAGAAAAATCTGCTGAACCGCGGATGAACCGCTGGCGTCGTGGCGGCGCCTTGAGCGTGGCGCTGGGGCGACGATGCTTGTCGAAAGCGCACGTGTGGAAGAGCAGGAAAATCGTTGAGCGAGCTCAAAAATTGTTCTTTTGAAGCAGCCCGACAGGCCCCATAATATTGAGTTGATTCACCCCGTTCCCTGACGTTTGGTCAAGTGCAGAGTCAGGGCTCACAACACCCAGAAGGAGTAACAACATGGCATCAGTTAACAAGGTCATCATCGTCGGCAACCTCGGCCGCGATCCGGAAATCCGCTACATGCCGAGCGGCGACGCCATCGCCAACATCGCGGTGGCCACCTCGTACAAGTCGAAGGACCGCAATACCGGCGAGCAGAAAGAGCTGACCGAATGGCACCGCATCTCCTTCTTCGGCCGCCTGGCTGAAATCGTCGGCCAGTACCTGAAAAAAGGTTCGTCGGTCTACGTCGAAGGCCGCCTGCAGACCCGCAAGTACACCGACAAGGACGGCATCGAACGCTACGCCACCGACATCATCGCCGAGAACATGCAGATGCTGGGCGGCCGCCAGGGCATGGGCGGCGACAGCATGGGTGGCGGCATGGGCGGCGGCATGGACGACGACTACTCGTCGGCCCCGCAGCGTCCGGCCCCGCGCCAGGCGCCGCCGGCCCCGGCAGCCCGTCCGCAGCCGAAACCGGCGCCGAACTTCTCGGACATGGACGACGACATTCCGTTCTAAAGCCAGCTTTACCGGCATCCGGACAACCCATTTCCTGCGCGGGAAATGGGTTTTTTATTTTTACGAACGAGGCAAGCACGATGCAGGAATTGCTCCGCAACCTGGCGCACCTGATGAACTACCGGAAGCAAGTCCCGGCGGAAGGTTTTACCGACTTGATGGGCAAGATACTCGCCGGCTTGCCTGGACTAGGCTGGGAGCTCGGCCCGGCTCTTTCCGATGCGGACATCGATCTGCTCAGCCTGTCGGTGATGCATGCGCCGGCGCTGCTCGACGACGAGGACTTCACTGCCGGATTTCCGCTGCGCGGCGAAGGCTGGATCGTCGATCTCGGCGTCCCGCCACGCGACTGGGACATCTATTTCAAGGCCAGCTTCGGTGGAAAGGCGCTGGAGATCGAGGGGCGCGAATGGGCCTGGACGATGTCCGGGCAGGAAGGACCGGTTCGCCTGAGCCTGGCGGTTCCGCCGGCGCAAGGGGACGGCCTGGACGCGGCGGCATTGCAGGAACTGGCGGAGATCATCGTCGTCGGCGAATTGGGGGAGCGCAACGTGCTGCGCCATGTCGCGGCCATCGAGGTGCTCGGCGCCACGCCGGCCGGCGGCGTCCTGGAGCCGATGGCGCACCTGCGGGCACGTTTCGCCGAGCGTTTTCCGGATTGCGCATATGCCGCCTGGCTGTCGGCATCGCGCCGCTGAGAGCGTCCCCCGGTTCTGCGCGGCCTTGCCCGGCCATGTTGTGCCTGGCCTGGCGGTAGACATCGGCCGAACCTGCCCGTCACAAGGTGGTGCGCACCCAGCTGCCCTTGTAGAGCACAGGGCCAGCCGCGCGCTGCGGTTATCCGGCAAGATGCCCAGCGATCGCGGCGTCCCCTGCCTGGAAATCGCCCATAGCTGCAGCGTTCTATCGCTTGGGACTGCCAGCGTGTCGACCACGCGCACGTCGATACGTCGCTGGCGCGATGACGGATTCAGGGAAACTGACTTTTTTTGGGCGCCTGCCAGGCTGGGCTGGCTTGTGCCGGAAGCCGGGGCAGGAGGCCGGGGCCGCCTCTTTCCTGGGCTACTTGCCGATGATGCTCAGGATATTCCCGTCCGGATCCTTCAGCCACGCCACCTTCATCTGTTCGCCGACATGGATGTCGTCCTCCAGGCGCATGCCTTCCATCTGGTAGCGTTCGAAGACGGCGCCCTTGGCTTTCAGCGTGTCCACCACCGTCTTGATTTCGACGCCGACGTCCCAGTTGATGGCCGTGGCCTGATTGGTGCCGGCATAGTCGGACCTGTACACGAAGATGCGCGACTTGCCGCTCCGGTAGCTGAGCACGTCGGGGCAATCGTCCCCGCCGTCTTCTTCCTCCAGTCCCAATATGTTGCTGTAGAACTCTTTTGCCTTGGCGATATCGCGCGTGGCGACGGTCGCGATCGCATCCACATGTGACAGCATGATGGCCTCCTCGGTTGGCCGGTCAGGGAAGCGGATAGCCTACCGCGATCGAATTTTGCGCAGCGCACCATTGCGGATGCGCTGCGCAGCTGCTTACTCGTAGCGCAGGGCGTCGATCGGATGCAGGTTGGCCGCCTTGGCGGCCGGCATGATGCCGAACAGGATGCCCACCAGGCTGGAGAAGCCGAAGGCCATCGCGATCGCCCACCAGGGCACGAAGGCGTCGGGGAAGTTCGGGATCAGCTTGGCCGCCCCGAAGCCGAGCAGGTAGCCCAGCACCAGGCCCACCAGGCCGCCCAGCAGCGACAGGGTGGTGGCCTCGATCAGGAACTGCATCAGGATATGGTGGCGCTGCGCCCCCAGCGCCTTGCAGATGCCGATCTCGCGGGTGCGCTCGGTCACCGACACCAGCATGATGTTCATGATGCCGATGCCGCCCACCAGCAGCGAAATGCTGACGACGCCGCCCAGCACCAGGGTCAGGGTCGAGATGATGCTCTCGAAGGATTCCGACAGCTGCTGGGCGGTCTGCACCTTGAAGTCGTTGCGCTGGCCCGGCTTGAGATGGTGGGCCTGGCGCAGCAGCGAGGTCACCCGACCCTGCACCGCGTCGATCTGCTCGATGTCGTCGACGGTGAAGCTGATCGAGATGTTCAGCTTGGTGGTGGTGCCCGCGATCACCTGGCCCACCGAGAACGGAATCAGGATGTAGTTGTCCTTGCTGAAGCCCAGCGACTCACCCTTTTCCTCGGTGATGCCGATGATCTTGAACCATTCGCCGCCGATGTCGATGAACTGGCCCAGCGGGTCGCCCGTCAGGCGCAGGTTCTCCAGGGTCTTGCTGCCGACCACGGCCACCCGGCGGCGCGACTTGTCGTCGCTGGTGCGCAGGAAGCGTCCCTGGGCGGGGAAGACCTGGGCCGATTCCATGTAGGCCTCGGTCACGGCCATCACCTGGGTGAAGGTAGAGGTCGCGCCGGCGCGCACCGTGGTGCCGAAGTTGCCGAAGGGGGCGAACATGGGCGAGACGTTGCTGATGTCGTCGATGTGGGTGACGATGCGCTCGTAGTCGTTCAGACCGAGCACGTTCTCCTTGCCCTGCAGGGCTTCCTCGAAGGTCGTGTAGGCCTCGACCGTCAGGCTGTTCGAGCCCAGGCCCTTGAACTCGTTGCTGATCGAGGCCGACAGGCCCTGCACGATCGACACCACCGCGATCACCGAGGCGACGCCGATGATGATGCCGAGCGAGGTCAGGAAGCTGCGGAAGCGGTGCGCGAAGATGCTCTGCAGTGCGGAGCGGACGCTTTCGACGAAACTAAGCATGGGCTGCTCCCCGTGGGCGGAAGCTGGTGCGCTCCGCGTTCACGACGTCGCTCTGCACGCGGCCGTCGGCCAGCCGCACCGTGCGCTTGCAGTGGGCGGCGATGTCCGGCTCGTGGGTCACGATGATCACGGTCTGGCCTTCGGTATGCAGGGTGTCGAACAGGGACATGATGTCGGCCGCGGTGGTCGAATCGAGGTTGCCGGTCGGCTCGTCGGCCAGCAGGATCGACGGTTCGCTGCACAGGGCGCGGGCGATCGCCACGCGCTGGCGCTGGCCGCCCGAGAGCTGGTTGGGCAGGTGGTCGAGCCGGTGTTCCAGGCCGACCCTGGCCATCGCCTCGGTCGCGCGGCGCAGCCGCTCGGCGGGGCGCACGCCGCGGTAGATCAGGGGCTGCATCACGTTCTGGACCGCGGTGGCGCGGGTCAGCAGGTTGAAGCTCTGGAAGATGAAGCCGATCTCCTCGTTGCGGGCGCGCGCCAGCTCGGCGTCGCTCATGCCGGCGACGTCGCGTCCGTTGAGGAAGTAGCGGCCGGTCGTCGGGGTATCGAGACAGCCGAGGATGTTCATCATCGTCGACTTGCCCGAACCGGAGGAGCCGATGAAGGCGACATAATCGTTGCGCGCGACCTGCAGGTCGATACCGGCCAGCGCGGCGATCGTTTCACCGCCCATCTTGTAATGCTTGGTGATGCCTTCGAGCCGGATGAGTGGAGCTGCCGGCGTCATGTCGCAGCCGGCTTGGCCGCGGGCTTGGCCGCGACGTCGGATTGCGCGGCTTGCGCCGGCTTGGCGACCGGCGCCACGATGTCGCCCTGCTTCAGCTGGCGCAGGATCTTGTACGGTCCGGTGATGACGGTCTCGCCGTTGGCCAGGCCGCTGCGGATCTCCTGCATGCTGTCGTCCGAGGCGCCGGTGGTGACGATGCGCTTTTCCGCCTTGCCGTCCTTGGCGACGTAGACCCAGCTTTCGGTCTTGATGTCGGTCTTCTTCTTGCCGTTCTTCTTGGGGCCTTCGGTCGTTTCCTCGTTGTTGGTCAGGACCGCCTGCAGCGGCAGCGCGAGCGACTTGCCGTTGCTGGAGATGAACACTTCCGCGCGCACGCTCATGCCGGGACGCAGGGCCAGCTTCTTGGTGTCCAGGAGCTCGACCTTGACGTCGTAGTTGCGCGACTTCGAGCCTCCCTGGGCGGCCGCGGCCGGGTTCTGCTTGGGCGAGAGCGGAATCGACAGCACCTTGCCGGTGAGGGCGGTATCGGGATAGGCGGCGGTGGTGATCGCCACTTCCTGGCCGACCGCCACCTTGGCGATGTCGGCTTCGTCGACGTTGACCTCGGTGAGCATGGTCGCGGTATTCGCGATGGTCATCAGGGTCGAGCCGGCGATGCTGACCTGGCTGGCCACCGCGGTTTCGCCGACCTTGATGTCGAGCGCGGTGATGGTGCCCGAGATCGGCGCGCGCACGGTGGTCTTCGACAGGCGCTCGTTGGCCAGCTTGAGGGTCGCCTCCACCTGCTCCAGGCGCGAGCGGCTGTTGCGCAGGTCGATCTTCGCCGCGTCGAGCGCGAAGCGGGCGTCGTCGATCGCCGAGTCGGCCAGCATCTTCATCTTGTGCAGCTCGACCTTGCGCCGGTACTGGCTTTCCTGGTTCTGCACGCTCAGCTGCTGCTGTTCGATCGCGATGCGCTGCTGGCGCACCACGGCTTCCTGCTGCGCGACTTCGGCGCGGTAGGTCTGGTCGTCCAGGTGCAGCAGCAGATCGCCTTTGGTGACCTGCTGGCCTTCCTTGACGTAGATGCTGCTGACCTTGCCGATGACTTCCGGCGACAGCATCACCTGCTCGTCGTACAGCAGGTGGCCCGACGCCAGGATCGAGGACTTGATCTCGCGGTAGCCGATCTTGTCGGTTTCGACGTCTTTTGCCGGCCCGCTGCCGCGGGTCAGCTTGGCGGCCACGGGGATGCAGAGCATCGCGGCGATCGCCACTCCTGCCACTAGTTTTTTGTGTTTCATGCTGTCTTGCTCAGTGCGTACGCCAGCCAGGCGCCATAAAGGAGGACGGTCGGTACCAGGACCACGCGCAGCGCGCTGGCGCGCGAGGCGCCGGTCCATGCCTGGTAGCCGATCACCGACAGGACCGTCGACCAGACGATCGGAATCGAGAGCGATTCCAGCACGCCGGCCATCGGGTGGCTTGCCTCGTAGTGGAAGATCATCTGGTTGAGCGTGGTCGGATTCAGCGCTTCATAGGGCATTTGGCCGTTGGAAGCGAGCAGCATCTGCATGGCGCCCAGCGGCAGCAGCAGGATCATCGGCACCGAGGCCCAGGCGGACAGCGCGAAGCCTTTGCCGAAGCTCATCTCGCGGCCCGTGAACTTGCCCACGATGAGGTAGTACAGGCCGCCGATGAGGAAGGTCATCAAGGTGCCGAAGACGGCGCCGACGAGACTCATCATCCCCATGGCCTGCTGGCCGATCGCCATGGATTGTCCCTGCGCGCGCGCCTCGGGATCGGCGATGGCTTCCAGCATGCGCTCCTGCAGCCAGGGGTAGTCGACGAAGCCGAGGAAATACCACAGCATGACCGTGGAACTGGTGAGGCACAGCGTGATGGCCGGGAGCCAGGCCATGGGGCGGGACGCCAGCCGGGAAAACGTGGCGCTCGGTTCGTACAGCACGCTGAACAGGGCGCCAAGGGGGGAGGTCGTGGCAGGTGCCGATTTGTCAATCAATTCCATCGCGTTCTATTCAACTCCATCTTCCTGGGAAGGGCGCTCCGGACAGCGGCGCCCGCAAAAATACTGCGATGAAAGATAGCATGCGGAGAAGCGGCAGCGCTATCGCCGGGCCTGGCGGCGGAGCCGAATACTAGGAAAGTTGATAGGTATTGTTGACATGGCCGGTGCCGATTGTGTTGCAATCAGCGCAGTGCCGGCGCGGGGGCCGCACCCTTGCCCGTGACGGCCCAGTAAATACCGCCCATCAGGTGCCCCAGGTACTGCGGGTCGCGGTACATCTCGCCGTTGTGGCCGAGCGTGGTGACGAACACGCGTCCCTTCTCCACCTGGTGGTGCCAGGCGATCGGGTGGTCCTTGCCCATCGGTTCCGACACCTGCCCAGGCCAGATCTTGCGCGGGTCATAGCTCGCTTCGTCCACGCCCAGCACCGTGTTGATCCGGATATTGTAGGGATTGGTGGTGGTGTAGAACTCGTCGCTCCAGATCCAGCGCTCCGGCAGCCCATAGGTGGCGGGGAAGCCCTTGTCGGCCACGGTGACCACACCGGTCTGCAGCATCGGGTGCACGCCCACGCGGCGGCCCACCAGTTTTTCGTACCAGGGCCAGTTGTCCGGCGGCGTGATGGCCGCACGGTGCACGACGACGGCGTTGCCGCCGGCGCGCATGTAGGCCTCGAATTTCTGGCGCTGGGCCGGGTTTAGCTCCTCGCCGGGGGTGTTCATGAAGACCACCGCCGCGTAGCGGGACAGGTCGCCGTCGAAGGACTGGGTCTTGTTGGTCCAGTCGAACTCGAAGGCGTGCAGCTTGGCCAGCCGTTCCAGGCTGTCGCGCGCGATCGGGATGTATTCGTAGTGGTATTTGCTCGGCATGGCCAGCACCAGCAGCTTGAACTGGCTGTCCGCCCAGCTGTCCGGCGCCATGGCCATCGATGCGGCCAGCGCCATCAGGCTTCGTTTCATCGTGTCTCCTTGATAGGGTTATGGCGCGGGCACGCCTTCCGGCTTGCGGCCGCCGCGCGGCACCAGCCAGCCGCCGTCGGCCAGCCAGTCGTTCAGGCGGTCCGGCCAGTGCTGCAGCGAGAGGCGTTCGCCGCGCTGGCCGACGTTGAAGGCGTGACCGGTATCGGCATACAGGTGCAGCTCGGCCGAGACGCCGGCCGCCACCAGTTGTTGGTATAGCGCCAGGGTCGGCGGCATGCAGCAGCTGTCGCGCGAGCCGGCCACCAGGAAGGCCGGCGGCGCATTCGCCGCATCCTGCGCCGGCACGCCCAGCGGACCAGGATAAACCAGCACCTGGAAGTCCGGCCGCGCACTCACGCTGTCGAGCGCATCGCGTTTGCCGGTGCGCGCCGGCTCCGGATTGTCCGCTACCAGCGACACCAGTTCGCCGCCCGCGGAAAAGCCCATCACGCCGATGCGGGCGGGATCGACGCCGTATTCCTGCGCATGCGCGCGTACCCAGCGCACCGCGCGGCGCAGGTCGGCGGCGGCATCGTTCTCGATCGAGTAGCCCGAGCCCTGGTCGCGCGCCAGCCGGTATTTCAGCACGAAGGCGGTGACGCCGATGCGGTTGAGGTTTTTCGCCGCCAGCATGCCTTCGTTCTGGAACACCAGCATGCGGTGGCCGCCGCCCGGCACCACGATCGCGGCGGCGCCGTTGGCGTGGCGCGGGTCGGCCTGCAGGACGGTCAGGGAAGGGTCGTGCACGTTGCTGAAATAGATTCCGTCCTTGACGGCTTCCGCTTCGCCGCGGCGCTGCGCGGAACCGGGCGCACCGTCCGGCCACAGGCGCACCACGGGCGGCGCGGGCTGGGCCATGGCCGGCAGCGCCGGCACCAGCAGCAGCGCAGAGCACAGGAGCAGGGCGCGCATCAGATCTTCGCCGAGTACAGCGCGTGGTGGGTCAGGATGAACAAGGTGCGCTTGTCGGGACCGCCGAAGATCAGCTGCAGCGGGCGGTCCGGCACGTCGATGCGGCCCTTCTGCTTGCCGTCCTGGCCATATACGAAGACCTGGCCGTTGGCGACATAGACGTCGCCATCCGGACCCAGCACCGCGCTCTCTCCGCCACGGTCGGCCAGCCGCTTCAGGTCGGAGAGGCCGCCACCCTGGTTGACCACGCCGCTGAAGGTGCGGTTTTCCGAGCCGTTGGTGAACACCACGCGCTGGCCCACCGGTGCGGTGACGAAGCCGTAGGCCTGGAGCGAATCGGCCCAGCGCCAGCCCAGGTGGTCGGCCGGTCCCTGGCGCAGCACGCGGTAGGCCGGCAGCACCAGGCTGCCGTCCGGCGACACGTATTCGTTCGCCTTGGGCAGGGCCACGTCGCGTGCGAACATCTCGGCCAGGGTGGTGAATTCGTAGGTGTCGAAGTTGAGCTGGTCCTTGAATTCGCCGTTCTGCCAGAAGTTGACCGGGATCGCCACCTTGGCGCCCGCGCGCTGGGCCACCGGCGTCGGCTTGATCATGATGAGCCCGGTGCTCGGCGCTGCATCGGGCTTGAAGGCGTAGACCGTGGCCTGCGGGCCATAGGAGGACATCACCATCAGGTTGCCGCTGTTGTCGATCGCCAGGTTGACCGGATCGTGCGGGGCGTCGCGCACCACCAGCAGGCCCTGGTCCTTGCTCCAGCTGTAGATGCGCTTCCAGTAGCGGTCCACGAAATAGAGCTTGCCCTTGGCGTCGACGGCGGCGCCGGCGATGGAATAGAAGCCGTCTTCCAGCTTCTCGACCTTGCCCAGCGCGGCAGGGGCCCTGGTCTGCTTGCCGCTGTAGTCGAACACGGCGAATTCGCGTTCGCGGATATCGAGCTTGTTGGTGACGTCGCGGATCGCGTTCTCGTAAGCGTACTTGTTGGCGCGCAGGTAGGTGGCGCAGCCGTTCTCGTCGCAGGTGGCGAAGCCGCTCTCGCCGTTGACGTGCACGTTGCGGAAGCGGATGTCGCTCGAGTTGCTGATCAATACGGCGGCCGGCATCGGCTTGTAGGAGCGGGTCACGCGGTAGCCGTGGTAGTTCGCGAACAGCAGGTTCCTGGAATTGCGGATCTCGAGCGAAACGGCGTCGGCGCCGTCGCGGATTTCTTCCTCGGTCTGGGGCGCCAGGAATTCCCAGTTCTCCACGCCGTCGAGCACGATCTCGGCGCGCACGTGGTGCTCGGCCGACAGCTCGTAGACCTTGCCCGGGGTCTTGGTATTGCTCACGTAGAAGCCGGCCTGGGCATAGCCGCTGGGCGACCAAATGGCGTTGAAGGTGCCGCCGCCGCCGTCCGTGACCCACACGCTCGGATACTGGCGGTCCCAGTGGGCGGTGGTGTCGAACTTGGCGTCCTTCTTGTACGGGTCGTTGCGGCTGCCGTCGTACAGGCGGGTGCCGTGGCCGCCCTGGATGCGCACGTCGTCCACCAGCGAATGCTCGCCGGCGCGCCACATCAGGGCCACCGCGCGCGGGTTCACCTCGCCGGTGGCCAGGCCGATGCCGGACACGATGGCGTCGCCGCCGCGCGCGCTCTCCACCAGCGGCACCGGCGTGTCGACGCCCTGGAACTTCGGCGAGCCGTTCGGGATCATGAGCTGGGTCAGGCCCGGATGCAGGGCGATGATGACCGTATCCGGCTTCAGGCGGATGGTGTCGTTGACCACGTAGAAGCCCAGCGGCAGGTAGACCACGCGGCTGCTGTCGATCGCTTTCTGGATCGCGGCGGTATCGTCGGTGCGGCCGTCGCCGAGCGCGCCGAACTTGCGCACGTTGGCCCATTCCTTGGTGGACGGCAGCGGGCGCAAGGCGCGCGTGGCCGCCGGTTTCGCTGGAATGGCCGCGGTCTTGTAGTTGGTGGTGAACTGCCCCGGCTCGCCCATCTGCTTTACCACCATGCCGTAGTTGAATTCGCTGACGTGGTAGTCGCGCCCCTTGCCCGGCAGGGTCTTGCCGCTGTCGCGGAAGCGCGCGAAGGTCGGCACGTTGCGCGCGATGGCCTTTTCGAAGCCGACCTGGGTGTAGACGTTGTCCTCGTTGCTGACGATGACGGCCGCCTTGCTGACGTTCTCGAAGCGCACGTCCTTGCCCCACAGCCAGTCGCCGTAGCCGCGGTCGATCTCCACGCCCACCGGCGTGTTCTTGATCTCGGTGTTGATCATGGTGAGGCCGGCCTCGTGCTCGCGGATCGCGGCGTCGCGCTGGCCCTCGAACGTCGAGTCCATCAGGGTGAACTGCCAGGCCGGCGAGGTCTTCTCGGCCAGGATGCCGTAGCGGCCGCCGTAGAAGCGCAGGTTGAAGGCCACGTTGCCCACCTGGTAGACGCCGGCCAGTCCGGAGCCGATGTGGAAGTCGATGTGGCTCAGGTTCGAGTGCTGGGCCGTGTGCATGCGCACCGCGCTTGCTGCCGGGTTGCCGTCCTTGATCTCGAAGTCGACGTTCGACAGCGCCGAATAGAAGGTCGACGAATTCGCGTTGCGCACGTTCTCGCTGAAGGGGACCGCGCTGGGCACAGGCATCGGCACCTTGCCCACCGTGTACTGGTCGCCGCCGGTGAAGATCACCATGTTGGCCACGCCCTTCTGGAAGCCGGGGGTGTTGGGCGCCAGCACGAACACGGGACGGGTCGGGCCGACGCCGTACACGCGCACGGCGAGCGGGATCAGGATCGAGCGGGTGATGCGGTAGCGGCCCGAGGGCAGAAAGACCACGCCGCCTTCGCCCTTGTTGGCGGCCTGGTCGATGGCCTCCTGGATGGCGGCGGTATCGTCGGCCTTGCCGTCGCCCTTGGCACGCACGACGACCGATTTCGGGTCCTCGGGCATGGTCTGGTAGGCGGATACCGAGGCGGCCGTTGCGGCGCCGGAAAAAGCCAGAAGTACGGCAAGGGCCAGCGCGGGGCGGGCCGGGAACGTCATTTTCATTGTTATTTCCTTATCAGACGAACAGCGACAAGAGCAGTACGAACAGCAGGCCCACCACCCCGACCAGGGTCTCCATCAAGGTCCAGGAGCGGAAGGTATCCCGCAGCGATAAACCAAAATATTCCTTGAACATCCAGAAGCCGGAATCGTTCACGTGGCTGCACATCAGGCTCCCTGCGCCGATGGCCAGCACCATCAGGTTCGGATCGACGCCCGAACTCTGCACCAGCGGCGCCACGATGCCGCCGGCCGTGACCCCGGCCACCGTGGCCGAGCCGAGGCAGATGCGGATCAAGGTTGCGACCGACCAGCCCAGCACCAGCGGCGGCACCGGCAGCCCGGCCAGCCGGGCGCCCAGTTCCGCGCTCACGCCCGACACCACCAGCACCTGCTTGAGGGCGCCGGCGCCGGCGATGATGAGCAGGATCGGGGCGATCTCGCGCATTGCCTCGGCCGGCCCCTGCATTACCTCGGAAAAGCGCTTGCCGCGTCCCAGGCCCAGGGTGACGATCGCGACCGCGTAGGACAGCAGCATCACGGCCAGGGGATTCGACAGGACCGCCAGCGCGCCGTTCAGTTCCGGGCGCGCCATCGTGAGCAGGGTGGTGGCCGCCAGCAGCACCACCGGCAGCAGGGCGGTGGCGAAGCTGTTGAAGACGCCCGGCAGGTCGGCATCCGCCACCTCGGCGGCGCGGAACACCCCCGCCGGCTGGGCGCGGATGTGGCGCAGCGACATGGCGAATACCGGCCCGGCGATGACCAGGGTCGGGATACCGACCACGATCCCGTACAGCAGGGTGGCGCCCATGTCGGCCTGGATCGCCGACACCAGCGCCACCGGCGACGGATGCGGCGGCAGGAAGCCGTGCGCGATCGACAGGCCGGCCAGCAGCGGAATCGCGAGCGCCACCGCCGCCCGCCCCGACTGGGTGACCAGCGAGAAGATCAGCGGCACCAGCAGCACGAAGCCGACGTTGTAGTAGAGCGGGATGCCGACCACGAAGCCGGTGAAGGTCAGGGCCACCGGCAGGCGCGACGGCCCCAGCCCCGCGATCAGGCAGGTCGCGATGCGGCGTGCGGCGCCGCTGTCGGCGATCAGCTTGCCGAACACGGCGCCCAGGCAGATGATCACCACCAGGGAGCCCAGCAGGTCGCCGATGCCCTTCTCGATGGCGCCCGGGATGTCCTTGGGCGGCACCCCCAGCAGGAGGGCGGCGATGAGCGCCGCCACCACGAAGGCCAGCAGGGGCTGCACCTTGCCCCAGGCGATCATGACGGTCAGCAGGCCCACCGCCAGCAGTACGGAAACGATATTCCACACGGCCGGCTCCCGCTTAGTGGTTGTAGCGCAGGCCTACGCGATAGGTGCGGCCCACCACGTCGTACAGGGCGGGGTTGATGCCGAAGCCGGCGTTGGTCTGGGGCGCGCCGACCGGATCGCGGTCGGCGATGTTGTCGATCTTGAAGTAGAACTGCAGCTGCTTCGAGAGGTTGTAGCTGCCGCCCAGGTCGACGTAGGTCGCGCCCTTCATCTTGTTGTCGTAGATGGTCGGGTGGATCAGGGTCGACACCGGGCAGTTGGTCTGGCACTCGATGAAGTCGTTGCGGTAGGTGCCGTCGCTGATCCAGCGCTCGGTCAGGGTCAGGCTCAGCTTGTCGTGTTCCCAGGTCTGCTGCGCCAGCACCTTCCACTTTGGCGTGTTGCCCATGTTCGAGCCGGCCGAGTCGACCGGGATGGTGCCGACCACGCCGGAATCGGTGATGTAGTGCAGGTTGCGCGTGCCCAGGGCGCGGAAGGTGAAGCGGCCCGGCAGGTTCAGCTTGTCCAGGCCGGTGCGGTAGGCCGTCTCGACGTCGAAGCCCTTGGTCTTCAGCGAAGCGAGGTTGAAGTTCTGGACCGTGACGTAGTTGTTGCCCGGGCTGTTCAGCACCATGGCGGAGCAGATCTCCTGGTTCCCGGCCACGCACAGGTCGACTTCCTGCTGGGTGGTCAGGGCCGAGATCACGCCCTTGACCTCGATGTCGAAGTAGTCGAGCGAGAGCGAGAAGCCGGGCGCCCACTTCGGCTGGTTCAGCACGATGCCGAAGGAGTTGTTGCGCGCTACTTCAGGGCGCAGATTGGTGTTGCCGACCGTGCGGTCCTGGATGCTGATGGTGTTGCCCTGGTACTGGACCACGTTGTTGACCACCACCGGCGCCGCATACAGTTCGCTCAGGTTGGGAGCGCGCACGTCCTTCGAGGTTACGCCGCGCAGGCGCAGGCCGTCGACCGGGGTCTGCCAGCTGGCGCCCAGCTTCCAGGTGCCGACGCTGCCGGCGGTGCTGTACTTGGTCTCGCGGTCGGCCAGGTTGAGGTTGGCCTCGCCCCAGGCCTCGTTCTTGAACAGCGGGACGTTCAGTTCCAGGTAGGCTTCGCGCACGCTGTATTCGCCCTGGCCGTTGTGGTAGTTGCCCGCATACCAGTTGTTGCCGACCGCGGTGTTCAGCAGCGGGTCGGCCGGGTAGTAGGCGTTGTTGGGCGACTCGGCCCACACGCCGTTGCCGTAGGCGTCGCCGCGCACGCGGTACTTCTCGCGCCGGTACTCGGCGCCGGTGGCCAGCGAGATCGGGCCGGCCCAGCCCTCGTGCACTTCGCCGTTGATGTTGAAGCTGGCCACGTCCTGGCTCTGGGTGGTGCGCTGGCGCGGACCCTGTTCAGGCGCGATGTAGCGCCAGGCCGCCGGATCGATCGGATTGTTGCCGATGATGTTGAGCGGGACGCAGCCGGAAGCGCGCGCCACCGGATTGCGGCAGGCGATGCTGCCGTCCGGCAGGCGCACCGCGTCGATGGCGGCGTTGTAGCGGGCGTTGAGCGTGATGTCCTTGACGTCGATGTTGGTCTTGTTCTCGCCGTGGGTCACGTACGCGTCGTAGCGCCAGTCCTTGCCGAAGGCGCCGAACTTGCCTTCCGCGCCGAGCACGAAGCGGCGCTGGGTGCGGGTCGGGTGCACGTTGATGTTGGCCGGGAAGATGGCGTTCGCGGTGCCGTACTGGAAGCTGGTGATGTTGTTCTGGGCGCAGGCCGCGACGATCGAGGCCGGCAGGAAGGGGTTGGCGCACTGGATCGTCAGGTTGGCGTTCTTGGCCGCGCCCGGGTTGGGCGAGAAGTGCGAGGCCACCTGTCCGTAGTTGGCGGTGAAATAGAGCTGGTGGTCCGGCGTCAGGTCGTAGGACATGCGGGTGTAGGCCACCTGGCGCTTGAAGTTCATCGCCAGGTTGGTGCCCGCGCCTACGCTGCCGCTCAGGTCGCCGCCGATGCAGAAGGGGTTGACGCAGTTGGTGACGGCGCCGGTGCCGGTCGGACGGCCGTTGGAGCCGTACTGGAAGGGGAAGGGCACGCCGCCGTCGCCGAAGGCGGTGCCCTGCAGCGGGCCGTTGGTGATCAGGCCGTATTTCGAATACTGGTACTGCTGCGCCTCGCGGATCACGCGGTACTGCGGCAGGCCGTCGCCGGTCTGGTTCAGCGGCCGTACCGAATAGGCCACGTTGTCGAACCAGGTGCGGCCGTTGGCGGCGTCCGGGCCGAAGCCGGGCGACTCGATGCCGTTCTCCTTGGTGAACTCGCCGCTGACGGCCACGTGGAAGCGGTCGTTCAGGAAGCCGCGGCCCCAGGCCGCCTGCACGGTGGCGCCCTTGTCGTCGTCGTACTTGGTCTGGCCGCCCTGGACGTTGGCCTTGAAGCCGGTGAAGCGCTTGTCGGTGACGAAGTTGACCACCCCGCCCACCGCGTCCGAGCCGTAGGACGCCGAGGCGCCGCCGGTGACCACGTCCACGCGCTTGACCAGGAGCTGCGGGAACTGGCTGACATCGGTCACGCCGGTGACGTTGGCGCCGACCACGCGCTGGCCGTCGAGCAGGGTCAGGGTCCGGATCGTGCCCAGGCCGCGCAGGCTGAGCGAGGACAGGCCCTGGATGCCCGAGCTGGTGCTGTTGGTGCTGGTGGTGCGGCCGGTGCTGCCTTGCAGGGCCGGCAGTTCGGTCAGGGTGTTGAACAGGTTGGGCTTGGCCGCCTTTTCCAGGTCGGCGCTGGACAGGCTGGTGGTCGGCGTCGGCTGGGTGAAGCCGCGCGCGACGATGCGCGAGCCGGAGATCCGCACCACGTTGGTGTCGGCGGCCACGGTCGGCACGGCGGGAGCGGCGGGCGGCGCTTCCGGCGCCGTTGCGGTTTCGGTGGCCGGAGCGGCCGGCACGGCGTCCGGCTGGGCCTGGGCGTGGGCGCTGGAAGCCAGCAGGTAGCAGGCGCTGGACACGGCCAGGCTGATCAAGGTCCTTTGAACTGGGGTACGCATATTGTCTCCTTTGTGATCGAATCGGCGCGCCGCCTCGATGCGGGCGGCTGCGCCAGGTGTGCGACGTGTCGCGGGGGCAGGCCCCCGCTCAAGCAGTGCCGGTGATGCGTTCGACCAGCGCCGACGGCGCCAGCGTGATGTCCAGGACCATGCCGGCCTCGTCGTCCTGGAGCGGTTCGAGGATGCCCAGCTGGCTGTCCAGCAGGGACGGCGGCATGTAATGGTCCACGCGCTGCTGCATGCGCGCGGCGATCAGTTCGCGCGGGCCCGCCAGGTGCACGAACTGCAGGGCCGGATCGGCCTCGCGCAACTGGTCGCGGTAGCGCCGCTTGAGGGCCGAGCAGGACAGGACCAGGCCCTTGCCTTGCTGGCGCGCGCGCCGGATCTCGGCCGCCAGCGCCTGCAACCAGCCGGCGCGGTCGGCGTCGTCGAGCGGCACGCCGGCCGACATCTTGGCGACGTTGGCTTCTGGGTGGAAGGCGTCGCCTTCGAGGAAGGGGACGCCGAAGGTATTGGCGAGTGCGGTGCCGATGGTGCTCTTGCCGCAGCCGCTGACACCCATGATGACCCAGCGGGTGGTGCTGCCCTGGCGGGGTGGAAGTGAATCGCTTGCCATGTTTGGTCTGGTCTCCGAAGGACTTACGTTAGCGCTATCATTATTTTCAGTAAGTTTTCAACAAGCCCGGAATTTTGTAAACATGCGATTTGTGTTGCATCGCAACATCGTGCGCGGCCGATGCACACGCTTTTGAGAGAGCTGTCATTCCTAGCGAAGCCAGGTTTCGCTCAGCGGTGAAGACAGTAGTTTGATAGCGCTAACAATATCGCGCTGCAGCATGGAAAGTTCAATGTGGTGTTTACGACACGTGTTTGCCGCCGCGCGCGGCTGGCTTATCGTAAGGCCTGGATCGCATCGGGAGGAGGACACATGCGGCGCATCGTTCGCTGGCACACCGTGGAAGGGGGCGGCATCGAGCACCTGGCGCTCGACCTGTCCGCCGACGGCATCGTGGCCGAAGGCGTGGTGATCGGTCCAGTATCCGGCGCGCTGTTCGGCGACGAGCCTTTCGGCTGCATCTACCGCCTGCGCTGCGATCCGGACTGGCGCGTGCGCGAGCTGGCCTTGCGTGTCGGCGGCGGCCCGTCGCTGGCGCTGGCGGCCGACGGCGAAGGGCGCTGGACCGACGGCGCCGGCGCGCCGCTGCCCGCGCTGGACGGCTGCATCGATGTCGATCTCGCCTGCAGCCCCTTCACCAATACCTTGCCGATCCGGCGCCTGGGCGATGCTCTGCGCGAACGCCAGGCGATCCGGGTCGCCTTCGTCGACTTCCCGGGACTGGCGCTCAAGGCCTGGCCCCAGCTGTACACCCGGCTCGATGCGGGGCGCTACCTGTTCGAGAGTCCGGAACATGGATTCCGCGCCGAGATCGAGACCGACGAGGATGGGCTGGTGCTGCGTTATCCCGGCCTGTTCGACCGGCGCGGCGCCTGAGCAAGACACGACCGGGTGGACGGCGGCGCCTTCGGATGGGAGATGGCCGGCGCGTCGCCGCGCGGGCAACAATCTGCCTCCCAAGGAGGATTCAATGAGCAAGACGCTTCGCCACAGCGCGGCAGCATGCGTGGCGCTGTGCGCTGCATCAGCGTGCGCGCAGACCGATGTACAGGTGTATGGACGGCTGAACGTGGCCGCCGAAACGATGCGAAAGGGGGATGACGGCAGCCAGGTCCGCATCGTCAACAACCGCTCCGTGCTGGGCCTGCGCGGCAGCGAGGACCTGGGCGGCGGCCTGAAGGCGCTGTTCCAGGTCGAAGGCACGCTGGCGCCCGACACCGGCGCCGGCGAGATCGCGCGGCGCGACACCCGCATCGGCCTGGACGGCGGCTTCGGCACGCTCTTCCTCGGCCACTGGACCACGGCCTATACCGGCGCCACTTCAAGCCTCGATCCCTTCTATCCGACCACGGCCGGCACCATGAGCATCCTGGCCAACGGCGCCGCGCCCTCGGCGGACAACGGCGGCAGCCTGGCTTCCTTCGACCGGCGCCAGGCCAATTCGCTGCATTACTGGAGCCGCCCCTGGCATGGCCTGAGCCTGCGCCTGACGCATGGCGTGAACGAGGAACGCCCGGCGGGCGGCGCCAGGCCGGCCTTGCACTCGGCCGCGCTGCTGATGGAACGCGGGGCGTGGCAGGCGGTGCTGGCGCACGAGCGCCATCGGGACTACCAGGGGCCGGGAAGCCACGACAGCGGCACCAAGGCCGCGCTGGCCCATGCCTTCGGCGCAACGCGCGTGGCGCTGGTGGCGGAAAGGCTGAAGTACGGACTCGCGTCCGGCAAGCTGGCGCGCAATGCGGCCTATGTGTCGCTCAGCCACCAGCTGGGCGCGCTGGGACTGCGCGCGGGACTGGGCTGGGCGGGGGACGGCAAGGGCGCGCCGGGCAGCCGGATCGGCTTCGTGCGCGGCGGGGAGGAGACCGGCGCCCTGCACCTGACCCTGGGAATGGATGTGGCGCTATCGAAGCGCAGCGGCGTCTACGCCTATGTCACGCGCCTCGACAACGAGGCCGCGGCAGCCTATGACTTCGCCATCAACGGTCTTGGCCAGGCGCCCGGCGTCACGCTCAGGGGCGCGGCGCTCGGGTTGCGGCACGCCTTCTGATCAGGCGCGGCGGCGCAGGCTGGCCAGGCCGAGCAGGCCCATGCCCAGCAGGGCCAGCGAACCCGGTTCCGGCACGTCGGCCGGCACGCCGTCGAAGGCGATTTCGTTGGCCAGCAGCTGGATGGTCGGAGCGCCCGGGTAGTCGGCCCAGTCGTAGCCGTTGACCCAGACGAAGCCCGCGCCGACGGCGCCGCCGACGATCGCCGCGTCGGTGCCGTTGCGGGTCGCATAGACGGTGCCCTTGCCCAGGTTGCTGAAGTACTGGAAGTACTGGGTGGCGTTGTCGTCGCTGTACTGGGCGCCCAGCGCCTGGCCCAGGCCGGCGTCAAGGCCGGCATTGGTGAATACGACGTTGCTGACGGCCGGATTCCAGGCGTCCGCGGCGACGCCGCCGAGCAGGTGCATGCCGTAGCTTGCCGAGCTCCATTCGGTGATCAGTTTACCGCCGGCGTTAATGAACATCTCCAGGTCGGCATTGCCGGTGCGGTCGCGGCCCAGGATCACGGTGCTGACCTTGGCCAGCGCGCCGGCCGACAGGCTTTCCAGGTCGAGCACGGTATGGCCGTGCTGGCTCAGGGCCTGGACCGTACCCGCACTCGGGTAGGAACCGTAGACGCCGATCACATCGGCCTGGGCGGTGGTGCTGGCGAACAGCGCTGCGACAGCGGCGGCGGCAAAGAGGCGTTTCATGGAGTTCCCTTGTCTTGTCGAATGCGTTGGCGGTGGACGGGGCCACCATCTTATTGGGTTACCATGAAGCACGTTTCATGCCTAAGAGAATTAATTCTGAGGAATCAATCACTTGTCCATGCTTTAACGTCACATTGTTTGCCAGGATGTAAAAAATTCCGACAGGAAAGTATGCATTCCGGCTGGCGTCAATCGCTGGGGTAGCGCAGCCCGATCTGCTGGCGGATCGTGTCGAGCAAGGCCATCAGGCCGAGCGTCTCCTCATGCGTCATCAGGGGATGCTCGATCAAGCCTTCGCGCAGGCAGCGCCCGGCTTCGATCGCCTCGTGGGTATAGCCGTTGCCCAGGTAGGGCGTGGGCACCGTGCGCGTGCTGCCGTCGGCCAGGTCGACCGTCACCCCGGTCGCCAGGTGGAACATGCGGTGCATGCGTACACGGCCTTCGGTGCCCGACACCACCAGTTCGGAAGCGGAGCGGGCGCGCAGCGAGCAGCTGCACACCGACAGCGTGCCGCCCGCGTGCTTCATGGTGAAGGCGGTGCTCAGGTCGACGCCGGTCTCGCCCATGATCGCCTGGGCCTGGACCGCGCTCACCTTGCCGAGCAGGGCGCAGGCGATCGACAGCGGATAGATGCCCAGGTCCAGCAGCGCGCCGCCGCCCAGTTCCAGCTTGTTGACGCGGTGCTCGGGATCTTGCGTGGCCGAGAAGCCGAAGTCGGCATGCACCTGGGTCACCGTGCCGATCTCGCCGGAGGCGATGATGCGCTTCACTTCGGCCAGCGCCGGCATGAAGCGCGTCCACATCGCCTCCATCAGGAACAGGTTTTTCGCGCGCGCCAGCGCCACCATTTCGCCGGCCTCGCGCCGGTTCATGGCGAAGGGCTTCTCGCACAGCACCGCCTTGCCGCCGCGCAGGGCCAGCACGGCGTTCTCCGCATGCATCGGATGCGGGGTGCCGATGTAGATGATGTCGATGTCCGGCGCCAGCGCCAGCTCGCCGTAGGAGCCGTAGGCGGCGATGCCGGCTTTCGCTCCGGATTGCACGCCGAATTCGTCGGCGAAGGCCTGCGCGCTTTCCTTGCTGCGCGAACCCACCGCCGCCAGCACCGCGCCGGGCGCATCGCGCAGGCCTGCGGCGAAGTCATGGGCGATGCGGCCGGTGCCCAGGATACCCCATCTGATCGGTCTGTCCATTACAGCTCCGCCACCTTGAGATAATCCTTCAGCGCCGCCACCACCATCGCATGGTCTTCCGCGCCCGGCAGGCCGGAGACCGTGATGGTGCCGACCTGGCCGCTGCCCTTGAGCACGATCGGGAAGGAGCCGCCATGCGCCGCGTACTCGCGCGGATCGAGGGCGGGGATGGCGTCGTGGTCGCCGCCCGCCAGGCGCACCTGGTTGTGGATGTAGAAGGAACTATGGCCGGTGCGGTTGACCAGGTTGCTCTTGCGGCGGATCCAGTCGCTGTTGTCGCGCGAGGTGCCGTTCATGCCATGCGCGAACAGCACGGTGCCGTTGCGGGCGATCTCCACCGACACCGCTTTTTTACTGGCGCGCGCCAGCTCGATCAGCTTGAGGCCGATCTCGAGCGCGGTATCGTTGTCGAAGCGCTCGAACTGCAGCAGCTGTTCCTGGCGCTGCAGCACCTCGAGGGGAACGGGGGTGTCGGTCATGGCGGTGGTCCTCGGCTTGGGCGTGAGTTCGGACAGCGCCGCGCTCACGTAGACGAGCGGCGCGTTCCAGTTGATGGCGACCTCGTTGGCGGCGTAGCTGCAGCCATGGTCGATATACGACAGCGCGGGCAGGGCGCTCGGGTAGGACACCGGGCAATCCTTCTTGTCCTGCTGGCCCGGATTGGGTCCGCCGGCGAGCCAGCCCGGTACCGGCAGGTCGACGCCGTCGGCCATCGAGGGCCGGTGGTGCGGATGCAGGGTGGAGCGGGTACCGAAGCCGGTGACGAAGGAATAGCCGGTGGCGTTGCGCCCCAGGACGTAGTCGAGCGCCGACTGCGCGGCCAGCAGGTAGTCCTGGGCGCCGTTCAGGCGGTAGGCCTGCAGCAGCATCATGGCCTGGTTCAGGATCACCGCATTGCTGCCCCAGACCATCTCGGATCCCTTGATCGGCACGCGGTAGCCGGACGAACGCCATTCTTGCACCAGCTGCCGGGCCAGGCCGTCGAGGCGGCTCGCGGCCAGGGCGGCATCCGGCGCCTTGAGGCGATCGCGATGCTGGGCCAGCGACATCCAGGCCAGGCCGCGTACGTCGCTCCACGAGGGTGCGGTGGCCGCCACGGTCTCGGGACGCAGCGCCTTGTGGTAGGCCTCCTTGCCGGTGGCGATATAGAGCTCGGCCGCGGCCCAGGCGAATTCGTCCTCCAGGTGGGCGTCGCCATATTCGCCGGTGACCACGCCGGCCGGATTCTTGAACACGGCCGCGGGATGGGCGGCGGCCCACTGCCAGGCGCGTTCGGCGGCCGCCAGCATCTTGGCCGACATGCCGGGCCATTGCTGGTCATGCTTCGCCAGCACGCGGCTGGCGGCGGCCATGGTGGCGGCGAAGTCGAGCGCCGCCGCGGTGCCCTTGGCCACCACGTAGCGCGGCTCCTTGCCCACCGCATGCGGCATGACCATGCCGTCGAAGCGCAGGTTGGTCAGCTTGTGGTACACGCCGCCATCTAAGGGGTCCTGCATGCTGAGCATCCACTCCAGGTTCCACATCGCCTCGTCGAGGATGTCCGGCACGCCGTTGCCGGACTCCGGGATGCCGATGTCCTGGCGCGCGAACCATTGCGGGAAGTGCTCGAGCGCGGCCAGCAGGGTATAGGTGGAGATGCCCGAATTGACCACGTACTTGTTGTAGTCGCCGGCGTCGTACCAGCCCTTGGGACTGGACAGCACCGTGCCGGCCGGACGCGCCGTGGAGGCGGCCGAGGCGTGCACCAGCACCTTGTCGTCCGGGTGGCCGGCCGGGCGCGCCCACCGGCCCGCATGCTTCGGGTCGAGCGCGATGCCCGCGCGGTTCAGGTAGAAGGCCTTCAGGGCCGCGCTGTTGAGGGCGCGGTAGCCGTCCTGGGCCACCGTGAAGGGATCGGACAGGGGCAGGCCCTCGACCTTGAGGCGGTAGGCGCCCGGTTTGCTCAGCCAGGAAAAATCGGCCACGCGCACGGTCTCGCCCGAAGGAGCCCAGCTTGTTGCGGCGCCCAGCTTGCCGGCGAAGGCCGGCTTGCCGTCGGCGCCGATCACCTCGAAGCGCTCGCCGGCGCCTTGCGGCACCACGGCCAGCTTCTGCGACTGGGGCAGGAAGCCGAGCTGGTTGAGCTTGATGGTGTTCGATTGGGCGCCGGCGGCGCCGGCGATCAGGAGAAGGGGCAGCGCCAGGAGCTTCATGCCGGCACCGCCTTTCCGTTCGCATCCAGCGCGGGCGCGCTGCCGTCGTCGTGGTGGAAGGGCGCGAACCAGGTGGCCAGGAAGGACGGGATGGTGGCGACCATCACGAACACGAAGTAGCTGACATAGCCCATCATCTCCTGCAGGTGGCCGCTGACCACGCCGGTGACCAGGTTGCACAGGCCCATCAGGCCGGTGCCGAAGGCGTAGTGGGTGGTGGTGTACTTGCCCGGCGCCAGCTGCTGCATCAGGTAGATCATGAAGCCGACCGCGCCGAAGCCGAAGAAGAACTTCTCGACCACCACGCCGAGCGTGATCAGCATCAGGCTGGATGGCAGGTAGATGCTCATCACCAGGAAGGCCGCGTTCGGGATGTTGATCGCGCAGCACAGCACGAACAGGGTGCGCTTCAGGCCGCGCCTGGCCACGTACAGGCCGCCCAGCAGGGAGCCGAGCAGCACCGCCGCCAGGCCATAGGTGCCGTAGATCAGGCCCAGCATCTCGTTGGACAGGCCCAGGCCCCCTTTCGCGGCCGGATCGACCATGAAGAAGGGGCCGATCTTTTCCAGGAAGCCCACGCTCAGGCGGAACAGGAAGGCGAAGGCGATCATGCGCCACACGTCGCGCTTCTGGAACAGGGTGACGAAGGCGTCGAGCAGGATGCGGCCCGCGTCCTTGACGCTCGACGGGGTATCGGCGGCGCGCGCGCCTTCCGGCATGATGCGCCAGTGCCAGGCCGCCATCAGCAGCGTGATGGCCGCCACCAGGAGGAAGATGATGCGCCAGGCGTCGATCCAGTCCGGGCCGAAGACCTTGGGATCGTAGCCGAACACGCTGGTGTGCAGGTAGCCGCTCAGGAACACCATGCCGCCGGCGGCGACGATCGGGCCGATGTTCCACGACAGGCTCTGGATGCCGCAGTACAGCGACTGCGAACGCGCGTCGAGCGAGGTGACGTAGACGCCATCGCTGGCGATGTCCTGGGTGGCGCCGATGAAGGACAAGACGAAGAAGATCGCCATCAGGAAGCTCATGTAGCCGGGCAGCTCCATCAGCAGGGCCACCCCGGCGAAACCGGCGCCGATCAGCACTTGGGCGCACAGCACGAAGAACTTCTTGGTGCGGTACATCTCGACGAAGGGCGCGAACAGCGGCTTGATGGTGTAGGCCAGGATCAGCAGGCTCGAATACTGGGCCGCGCGGCCGTTGTCCATGCCCAGGTTCTTGAACATGATGGCGGTGACGCTGGTGAGCATCACGTAGCCGAGCGCCATCGTGAAGTAGCCCGTCGGCACCCACAGCAATGGGGAAGCGGAAGGTTTAGCAGGATGCATGATCGGCTCGCAGGGTCTGATGGCTGCCAGGGCGCGCCATGCCGCGCGCTGGCTGGGCGGGCGCGGCATGCGCGAGATGATCGGCCAGGATGCTCGAGGCGCCCAGCAGGGCGGGGTAGGGCGCGGTGATCAGGAAGGTCGGGATGCGGGCGGTGAAGCCTGAAAAACGGCCCTTGGTTTCGAAGCGCGCGCGGAAGGGCGAGGCGGCGAAGTAGTCGCCCAGGCGCGGCACCACGCCGCCGCCGATGTAGATGCCGCCCTGCGCGCCGAGGGTGACGGCGAGGTTGGCCGCCACCGTGCCGAGCATGGCGCAGAAGCAGTCGACGGTTTCGCGGCACAGGGCGTCGTCGCCTTCGAGCGCGCGCGCCACGATATCGGACGGCGCCAGCGCCAGGTCGGCCGCCACGCCGCGGCTGACCGCCAGCGCCTCGCGGATCAGGGCCAGGCCCGGGCCGGAAACGAAGCGTTCGGCCGACACGTGGTCGAAACGCCGCCAGCAGTAGCGCAGCACCTCGAGCTCGCGCTCGTCCATCGGCGAGAAGGCGACATGGCCGCCCTCGCTATGCAGCGGGGTCCAGCGTCCTTCCGCCGGCACCAGGCCGGAGACGCCCAGGCCGGTGCCGGCGCCCACCAGGCCGATGGCGCTGCCGGGCCGCGCCGCACCGCTGCCGACCTGCATCAGGTCGGCCGCAGCGAGCACGGGCAGCGACATCGCCAGCGCGGTGAAGTCGTTCACCACCAGCAGGGTGTCCAGTCCCAGCTCGCGGCGCGCGCCTTCGATCGAGAAAGCCCAGTGGTGGTTGGTCATCTTGATGGCGTCGCCGTCGACCGGGTTGGCGATCGCGATCACGGCGTGGCGCACGCGCCGCCCGCCCAGGAAGGCGCGCAGCGCGTCCTCGAAGCGCGGAAAGTCGGCGCAGGCCAGCGCCGTGATCTCGCCGATCTCGCCCGGGCGGGGCTCCAGGGCGAAGCGGGCATTGGTGCCGCCGATGTCGGCCAGCAGGCGCGGACCGCCGACATACGCACCGTCGTTGTAGCTTTGCATTGTCTCCTCCATGTCCTTGTTCTTGTACGCGCCAGGGTCAAGCCGCGGCGCGCGCCGCGATGAATTCGCGGTACCACAGCGCGCTGTCCTTGAGCGTGCGCTGCTGGGTGGCGTAGTCGACATGGACGATGCCGAAACGCTTGCTGTAGCCCGAGTTCCATTCGAAGTTGTCGAGCAGGCTCCACAGGAAGTATCCGCGCACCTCGACGCCCTTGTCCATGGCTTCCTTGAGCGCATCCAGGTGGCTGCGCACGAAGGCGATGCGTTCGCGGTCGTGCACCTGGCCGCCGCTCACCGCATCGGGATTGGCCATGCCGTTCTCGGTGATGTAGATAGGGGGCAGGTCCGGATACTCGGCCTTGAGCTTGAGCAGCAGCTCGGGCAGGCCTTCCGGATAGATTTCCCAGCCCATGTCGGTGGTGCCGTGCGGGGCCGGCGCCGGAACCGGCGGGGTGGCGGCGCTGCACCAGGCGCGGAAGTAGTAGTTGCAGCCCAGGAAGTCGATCTTCTGCCGGATGATGGCGAAGTCGCCGTCCTCGACCACCGGCGCGTTGGCGCCATGGCCGCGCAGGGCCAGTTCGGGGTAGCGGCCCTTGAAGATCGGGTCCATGAACCACTGGGTCGAGCGCGCGTATTCGAAGTCCGCCATGGCGCGGTCTTCGGGCGAATTGGTGGCCGGATCGGCGGTCCACTGGTTCAGCACGATGCCGAGTTTTGCCGACACGCCCGTTTCGCGCATCGCCGTCATGGCCAGGCCGTGCGACAGCAGCAGGTGGTGCGAGACCTGGATCGACTGCCTGAGGTCGGCCACGCCGGGCGCGAACTGGGCGTTGCCGTAGCCGAGATTGGCCGTGCACCAGGGTTCGTTGTGGGTGGCGATGGCCTCGACCCGGTTGCCGAAGCGGCGCGCGACTTCGCGCGCATAGTCGGCGAAGCGGTAGGCGGTGTCGCGGTTCAGCCAGCCGCCGTCGTCCTGCAGGCCCTGGGGAAGGTCCCAGTGGTAGAGGGTCACGTGGGCGCGGATGTTCCTGGCCTCCAGCTCGTCGAGCAGGCGTGCGTAGAAGGCGAAGCCGGCTTCGTTCCAGGCGCCCTTGCCGTCCGGCTGGACCCGGGCCCAGGCGATCGAGAAGCGGTAGGCGTCCACCCCCAGCGAGCCCATGATGCCGACGTCCTCGCGGTAGCGGTGGTAGTGGTCGCAGGCAACGGTGCCGTCGCTGGCGTCCTTGATGTTGGCGCGAGTCAGGCAGAACGTGTCCCAGATCGAGGGCCCCTTGCCGTCGGCGTCCCAGCCGCCTTCGATCTGGAAGGAGCTGGTGGCGACGCCCCAGGTGAAGTCGGCGGGAAAGTCGTTGTGGAAGTCGAAGTCGGGGCTCTTGGTCATGTCTGTCTCAGGTTGCAATGCCGGTCAGGCGGATGGAAAACGGCAGGCGCCGGGAGGCGCCTGCCGTGGTCCGGTCTCAGAAGTCGAAACCGGTGTTGATGCCGATGGTGCGCGGCGGCTTGTACTGCGCCAGCCACGGTCCGAAACCGTTGAAGGCGCTGGTCTTGATCTTCTTGTCGTTCACGTTCCTGACAAAGCCGTCGACCCACCACTTATCCTTCTGGTAGCGCAGGCCGAGGTCCGCGGTCGCATAGGATTCCTGGCGGTCTTCCGCGCCCAGGTTGAACACGCTCAGCTCGGCGTCGGTCTCGTAGCGCGCGGTGATGCGCGGCACCAGGGTCGAGCCGTTATCGAAGCGGAAGGTGTGCTGGTACTGGACCGTGGTCGAGAAGCGCGGCGAGTGCGGCATGGTGTGGCCGGTCACGTCCAGGCAGGTGGCGATGCGGGTGTCGACCGTGCAGGGCGGCAGCGCATAGTCGTTCGAGCCGGCGATCAGGCGGCCCAGCTTGGACTTGAGCAGCGCGAAGCTCACCGACAGGCGGTCGTCCGGCGACAGGCGCGCGGCGATTTCCGATTCCAGGCCATAGACCTCGGCGCCTTCGGCATTCTCGATCGCCAGGCCGCGGCTGCCGTCCGGGAAGCTGACCGGCGAATTGAACTGGAAGTCCTTGAAGTCCATGTAGAACAGGGCGTTGTTGACGCGCAGCGCGCCGTTCAGGAAGGTGCTCTTGGAGCCGACCTCGTAGTTGGTCAGCGTCTCGGGGAAGTAGGGCACGCCGCGGTCCTGCACGCCGCCCGACTTGTACCCGGTCGAGACGCTGGCGTAGACCATGTTGGCGCGGTCGATGTCGTAGTTCACGCGCACCAGGCCGGTGGCCTTGCTGTCGCTGAACTCCCCGTCGTTGCCCGGCACGTCTTCCTTGAAACCCTGGCCCGGCAGGCGCGGATCCATCGAGGGATTCAGGGGCAGCTGGGGCGACGTCGCGTCGTAGGCCCAGGTATAGGCGCGGCCGCCGATGTTGGCGCGCTTGTCGTGGGTCCAGCGCACGCCACCGGTCAGGTGCAGCTTGTCGCTCAGGTTCCAGGTGGCCTGGCCGAACACCGCGTAGGAATCCACGGTTTCCTTCGGCTGGATGAAGGAGCCCTGCCAGACGACGGTGCCGTCCTCGGTGCCGTTCATGATCGGGATGTCGAAGCGGATGCTGTTCTTCTCGTTGGCGTAGTAGGCGCCGGCCTGCCAGTCGACGGTGCGGGTGCCGGTCGACTGCAGCAGCAGTTCGTGGCTCTGGCTGCGGTAGTCCGAATCGACCGTGGTGTGCTCTTGCCACACGCCGCCCGAGATGATCGAGGTCGGCAGCACCGCGCCGCCGTCCTGGTCAAAGCGCATGCTGCCCTTGTACTTGGAGGCGCCGGCCACGTAGTGCAGCGACATGTCCGGATTGATGTCCCAGCTCAGGCGGCTGCGCAGGTTGTGGCTGTCGCGCCGGATCCAGGGGGCGCTGTCGCTCAGTATCGACCAGTGGTCCTGGCCGGCGCGCGGGGTCTGCATCAGGTTGGCGCTCGGGGTGCCGCGGTCGATGAACTTCTCGTAGGCGATGTCCCAGCGCAGGTTGGGCGCGAGCTGCCACAGCAGCGACAGGCGGGCCGCGGTCTGGTCCTGGGCGCTGTATTTGTCGCCGTCGGTGACGTAGTTGTTCCCGTTGATCGGGCGGAAGGCGGCCGCGTTGCCGCCTGCGGCGAGGAAGGCCGCGCGCTGCTGCTCGACCGGCACGCCCGGGAATTTCTGGTAGTCGACATAGCCGTCATGGCGCTCGTGCACCACCGCGAAGCGCAGGGCGGCGTTGTCGGCCAGCGGAATGTTGACCGCGCCGCGTGCGCCGAAGCGGTTGTAGTCGCCGATGCCGCCTTCGACGTAGCCGGAGCGGCTGTTCAGTTCCGGCTTGACGGTGGTGATGTTGACCGCGCCGACAGTGGAGTTGCGGCCCCACAGCGTGCCCTGCGGCCCGCGCAGCACCTCGATGCCCTCGACGTCGAACATCAGGGCGGTGGCGCCTTCGGCGCGCGGCGAGTAGACGTTGTCGACGAAGCTCGCCACTTCGGGGTCGGCGTACTGGGTCTTGGCGCTGTCGTTGCCGATGCCGCGCAGGGTCATGGTGGTGACGCCGTGGTCGCCCTGGGCCGTGGCCTGGAAGCCCGGCACCAGGTTGACCACGTCCAGCATGGTCTGGACGTGGTTGTCGGCCAGGGTGGCGGCGTTCAGCGCGGTCACCGCCACCGGGGTACGCTGGAGCGAGGTCGAGCGCTTGGTCGCGGTAACCACGACTTCGGCGATCTTGCCGTCGTTGGCGGCGCCGGCGGCGGCCGTGGTCGGGGTCGAAGCGGCGGCCCCGGTGTTCTGAGCCTGGGCGCCGCCCATGGCCGCGATCAGGGTGAGGACGGCAAACGGAATGGGCGCGAGCGCCCGCACACCTCGAGGTACGGAGTTCGTCATACGGTCTCCAATCTTTGAATTATTGATTTTTAAGTAGGGGTCGTTCTACAGCGAGATCTACAGCAATATTCAGAAACCGATTTCATAAAATGTGAAACCGATTTCATAGTATTTTTACCTGGGAAGATATGTCAAACGGAATTTTTTAAAAAATATACATCCTGTTGCGATAGCGCTACCATAATCATACTTATGAAAGAGTTTCATGGTGCTTGCATGGGCGGAGGAACGGGAAAAAGCGCGTGATATACTCAGGACAAAATCTGCTTGGCCGGCCACCGGAATTCATGAAAAACGACGAGAGCACCACCACCACCTTGTATCAGGTCGCCAGTGCGGCCGGTGTCTCTCCCGCCACGGTATCGCGTTTCCTGAACGGCACCGCCAAGGTCTCCGACGACAAGCGGCGCATGATCGAGCGCGTCATCCAGGAGCTCAATTACAAACCGAACCGCCTCGCGCAAAGCCTCAAGATGGGCAGCACGCGTACGATCGGCGTGCTGACCCAGGCGCTGGAAAGCGGCTACTTCAACGGCGCCATGGTGGGGATCGAGGATGCGGTCAAGTCGGCCGGCTATGCGCTCCTGATCATGAGCGGCCACTGGCACGCGGACGAGGAAGCCGAGCGCGTCGAGCTCCTGATCGGGCGCCGGGTCGACGGCGTGGCCATCCTGACCGGCAAGCTGAGCGACGAACAGATCCTGGACTTTTCGCGGCGCGTGCCGATCGTGGCATTCGGCCGCCAGCTGGCGGGCGAGCGCATGCAGGGGTTTTGCCTCGATAACTATGCCGGCGCCTGCGAAGCGGTGGGCTACCTGGTCCAGCAGGGCCACCGGCGCATCGCCTTCATCACCGGCCCGGCCGACCACGCCGACGCCCGCGCGCGCCTGGCCGGCTATTACGACACCCTGGCCAGGCACAGGATCGATGCCGATCCGGAACTGGTGGTGCCGGGCGACTTCCAGGAATCCGGCGGCCTGCTGGCCGTGAACCAGCTGCTGAGCGCCAACCGCCGCTTCACCGCCATCTTCGCCAGCAACGACCTGAGCGCCTACGGCGCGCGCCTGGCCCTGTACCGCCGCAACATCCGGGTGCCGGAAGACATCTCGATCGTCGGCTTCGACGACTTGCACAGCTCGATGTACACCACGCCGCCGCTGACCACGGTGCGCCAGCCGCTGTATGAGGTGGGTGTCGGGATCGGACGCAGGATGCTGTCCTTACTGGGACATGAGCAGGCGCCGGCGGAAGTGCCGCCGCTGAGCTTGATTGTCAGGGAGTCGGTGAGGCTGGTTTGATGGTGGCGTATGGGCCGGGGTTGATCCCAGCTCCTGCTTGTTTTCTCTGCGCTGTGGGGGGGGGGGGGGGGGGGGGGGGGGGGGCCCCCGCCCCCCCCCCCCCCCCCGGGGGCCCCGGGGGGGGGGGGGCGCGCCCCCCCCCCCGCCCCCCCCCCCGCCGCGGTCGCGTTGGCGTAGCAGGCGGCGGTGGTGCCCACCGTGGTGGTG